>JAJDZU010000018.1 GCA_022824495.1 Chloroflexota bacterium
CCTCCGCCGCCCCGCACCCGCCCCCACCCCGGCCCGATCTCCCCAACCGCCGGGTGCGCCGCACCCGGCGGCCTCGAAGCTGCGGCCGCTCGTTCCCCTCGCCTGGGGGAGAGGCAGAACCTGTCCCGAGCCCGCCGAGGGATTCGGGCGTCTTCGGCCGAAATCGGTGAGGGATCGTCCGGGCGCCCTCGATCAGTGCATCACCCATCCCCAGCCGCCCCTCAAACCCAGCAAAAAAGCGCCCCAAATCACCTCAAGAGTTTTTTAGAAAAAACTCTTACGCGCGCAACCCCCACCCCAACCGCCGATAATCGGATGACCACCCCGCCGCCCCGGAGGACCCCGGTGACTCGCCCCAACCTCCTCACCCCCCTCCGCCGCCTCATCCTGGCTGCCTCCCTCCTGGCGCTCCTTCTGCTCCCCACCGCCCAGGCCCAGACCTCCGCCGTCATGACCATCGACCTCGACGGCTTCATCGACCCCAACGCCGCCCGCTACGTCGACCGCGCCATCACCGAAGCCACCGACGCCGAAGCCGCCCTCCTCGTCATCCAGCTCAACACCCCCGGCGGCCTCAGCGCCTCGGCCCGCGAGATCGTCAGCTCCATCCTCGAGTCCCCCGTACCCGTCGCCGTCTTCGTCACCCCCCGCGGCGCCCAGGCCGCCTCCGCCGGCATGTTCGTTCTCGCAGCCGCCGGCGTCGCCGCCATGAGCCCCGGCACCAACGTCGGCGCCGCCTCCCCCATCGACGCCACCGGCCAGGACGTCCCCGAAACCCTCGCCGCCAAGGTTCTTGAGGACACCCAGGCATTCGCCCGCAGCATCGCCGACGCCCGCGGCCGCGACCCCGCGGCCCTCGAAGCCGCCATCACCGAAGCCCGCTCCTACTCCGCCGCCGAGGCCCTTGACCTCGGACTCGCCGACGTCCTCGCCGATGACCTGCCCGACCTCCTCCGCCAGATCAACGGAGCATTCGTACCCACCGCCGGCGACGAAGTCCCGCTCCAGATCACCGACGCTCCCATCCAGCCCGTCGAGCGCACCCTCCTGGAGCACTTCCTCTCCGTCGTCGCCTCGCCCAACCTCGCCTTCATCCTCCTCACCGTCGGCGGCATCGCCCTCCTCATCGAGTTGGCCAACCCCGGCCTCGTCATCCCCGGCGTCACCGGCGCCATCGCCCTCGGTCTCGGCTTCGTCGGCCTCGGCCAGCTCCCCGTCAACTGGCTCGGCGTCGCCCTGCTGCTGATCGCCCTCGGCCTGCTATTCCTCGAATTCCAGGAGCCCGGCGCCGGCGTCTACGGCGCGGGCGCATTGGTCACTTTCGTTTTCGCCGCGATCCTCCTCGCCGGTGGCGCGCTCCGCCCCGTCGAACTGGACTTCCCCGGTGCCGAGACGCTCACCGTCAGCGTCTGGGTCCTCATCGCAATGGGAGCAATCCTTGCGGCCCTCACCGCCACTCTGATCGTCATGGCCAAGACCGGCAAACCCGCTCCTTACAGCAGCCCATTCGACCGCCGGTCCATGGTCGGCACCCGCGCCCACGTCACCCGCCGGCTGGCCCCCGAAGGCGAAGTCCAGATGCTCGGCGAATACTGGCACGCCCGCCTCGAAACCAAGGACGACGCTGCCGCCGCCATCGAGGAGGGTTACGCTGTAGAGGTAACCGCCGTGGACGGCACGACGCTGATGGTCAAGCCTGCGGACGCAGAGCCCAATCCGGACCAACTGGGGGCGACGCAGCCCCCGTCGAGCGCGTAGCCAGGGAGGCACCAATGGCAATCATCAACTTCATCCGCGACTACGAGCGGCTGGCCCGATTCAGATTTGGACGTTTCGAAGGAATGCTCGGCCCGGGCATCGTCTTCGCCATTCCCATCATTCACCAGATCACGCGCCTCGACACCCGTACCGAAGTCCTGGACATCCCGCGTCAGACCAACATCACCCGCGACAACGCGCCGATCGAGATCGACTTCCTCGTCTACATGCGGGTTGATCTGAACAATGCGGAACGCGCCGTGCTGGAAGTCGAGAACTATCACCAGGCCGTTGTCGGCCTCGCCACCACCACGCTGCGGGCGGTAATCGGCGACATCGCGCTGGACGAGGTGCTCTCGCAGCGCGAGCGCATCAACGAGTCCATCCGCGTCAAGCTGGATTCCGAGACCGAGCGCTGGGGCATCAAGGTCACGAACGTCGAAATCCGCGAGATTGATCCACCGCGTGAAATCCAGGATGCGATGAACCGCCAGATGTCGGCCGAGCGCGTGCGCCGCTCCGTCATTCTGGAAGCTCAAGGCACGCGCGAGTCCGACATCACCGTCGCCGAGGGTCAGAAGCAGGCCGCCATCCTGAAGGCCGAGGGTGGCCGGCAGGCCGAAATCCTGCAGGCCGAAGGCGACCAGCAGGCTGCTGTCCTGCGAGCCCAGGGCTTCGCCGATGCTCTGCAGCGCATCTTCGAAACAGCTCGGGGCATCGACGACAACACCATGCGCCTGCAATACCTCGATACGCTCAAGGCCCTCGGCGCCAGCCCCGCCTCCAAGTTCATCTTCCCGCTCGAGTTCACCCAGATGCTCGGCAACCTCGCCGGCCGCCGCGACTCCGATGACTGACCCTCTCGGCGGCGTCAGTCGGTGGGGGACTCCAGCCGCCGCGTCATGATGATCTCCCCAAAGTGCCGCCGCACCAGGTTGAACACCCACTGCATCCGCCGCGGATCCTCCACAAACCCGTGCCGCCGAAACAACGCCTGCGCCGCGGCGTTATCCGCCTCCACCCGCAGCGTCACCTGGTGGTAACCCCGCTCTCGGGCAAGATCGATCACATGATCCAGCAGCGCCGAGCCATGCCCGCGTCGCCGAGCCGGCGGCGATATCGCCAGCGCGCTGATATAGGCCTCATGCTCGTGTAGCCAGTGCGGCGGCAGCGGCGGAATGTGAAACGCCACCCACAGCGCCCGCCACGGCCCCAGAACCCGAGCCATCGCCAGGAAAGCCCGCAGCCCTGTTATCGGCGTTGACCTGTTGTCCCAACGAACCAACACCAGCCCCTCGCACACGCCTTCGCGCTCTGCCAGCCACGCGTTCGGCATCGACCCAAACGCCCGCAAGCCATGTCCCACAGCCCGCGCCGCCTGCCGGTCGCGCTCCCCAAAGACGTAGGTGAAGGTCTTCGGAAAGGCGTCCAGCATCAGCCGACCCACAGTCTCGGCGTCGGCTTCCGATGTGCTCGCCCGGCGCAACGTCCGCATGTGTCAACCGCTCATTCGTGCTGAGGCGGCGACGCCATTCTAGGCGCCTCGATGTCTACCTAACTCGTTCCCACGACCTCGAACCCAAACACCGAAGCCGTCCGCAGACTGAAGCGCAACGACACCGCCCGATCCACCGGCGGCTGACCGCCGCCGCTCCACGTCACCGTGGCGTCTAACTGGTCGCCTGTAACCGGCTGGCAATCCGACACGCCCAGCCCCGGAATCTCTGACCACTCCTCGTCCGTCACACCAACGCGCAGGCTCCCACCCGGCTGCACCCGGCAGTTCACCCGCAGCCCGCCGCCGGACAGTCGCACCGGCGGCGTCCAGAATTCGCCGTCCGTCGCCGCGTGAATCCCCGCCAGCCGGCCCCGCGTCCAGGTACACCAGCAGATCCCGCTGTCCGCCAGATTCGCCGGGAACTTGTGCGGATAGCTGTAGCCGGCGTACGGCAGCCCAAACCGGTCGCCCGGCAGCGGAACCAGCCCAATCCCCACAAACATGCTCCCGCCGTCGACGCCGTCAGGCGACCCGATCGGCAACACCGGATTGCCTGGCGTCCAGCTCCAGGCAACCCCGTCCACGCTCGTCGCCATGCCGATCGTTGTCTGATCCGTCGCCCGGTCGTACAGCGTCGGAAACATCAGGTGCGTCGTGGGATCACCTGGATAGCGCGTCTGCCCGTTGGTATACAGGTCCGTCTGCTCCGGCGCCGTCGGCGACGCCGTCAGCACGTCCTGCGGCAGCGGCCAGCGGCTGAAGTCGCTTGTTTCCGCGCGCGTGATTGTGCGTCGGCCCCACGACCAGCCGCGCCCGTACCAGACGTACTGCTTGCGCAGCGCGTCCCACTCCACAACCTGCAGCGTGTCGCTGCAGAACACCACCGCCGGCTCGTCCTGCACGGTCCAGTTCAGCCC
Organism: Chloroflexota bacterium; assembly: GCA_022824495.1. Lineage (GTDB taxonomy): Bacteria > Chloroflexota > UBA11872 > UBA11872 > UBA11872 > UBA11872. Next base: position 4,174 of record JAJDZU010000018.1, read on the forward strand.
GTCTGGCGAGGTGCCCACATACATCGCCCGCACGTGGCTATCGTCGGTGGTCCGCGGGTCCACCGCTTCGGGACGTTCCCGCCGAGCAGCTTCGACGACTTCGGGCGTTGCGTCGCCGTACCAGAACATCTTGTAGCGAGCCTCAGGTTCCGCCTCCGGATCGATGAATGGACTGGCACCGTGGAGCCCCATCGGCCCTACGGTCTCTCGCCCCAGCGAGATGTTGGTGTCGGTGGATCCGTCCCATGAGCCAATCCCCAGACTGGGCTTCGTCCAGTTGAAACCGTCGTTCGACTCGGCGTAGCACAGCAACCCGCCAAACACCGGGTTTGGCCACGCCAACTTCGGGCCGATCTCCGGATCCCAGTGATCCGGCGGAACGGCCTCATACCAGAGCCTGTAGCGACCGCCGTCGAAAATCACCTTCGGCCACCACACCAGCTTCTCCCACGGCTCAGTGGCTTTGACTACCGGTTCGGTCCGCACCCCCGGCTCCGCCCGCAGTTCAACCCCGCGAGGCACGGCCGGAAAGTCGGCGTGAAGCGACGTCGGATTCGTCAGCCCCCAGGCGCCGTGGGGCCGGCCGTCGTCATCAACCCAGCGCGCGCGCCCCGGGTGAATGAAGCGGTAGTCAACGAAGGGGTGATAGCCCACCTTCACAGGCAGTGGCGTCACCAGACCTGGATAGAGGCTGTCGATGCTCATGCTGTCGACTTTCGGTGGGAAACCTTAGATGGCGAACTATATACCGGCGCCGGTTCTCGACGTGCTATACAACACTGGCCGCTTGTGCCGGAAGTTCTCATGGCTCGAACCCTCCCCGCCAACCGCATCTACGACGAACTCGGCGTGCCGCGCGTCATCCACGCCGGCGGTCCAACCACCGCCCACGGCGGCTCGCTGATGCTGCCGGAGACGTTCGAAGCAATGGCCGAGGCCGGACGTGCCTTTGTACCCCTCGACACCCTCAATAGACGCATTGGCGCATACATCGCCGAGGTCACAGGCGCAGAGGCCGGAATGGTCGTTGCCGGCGCGGCCGCCGGAATGGTCATCTCGATGGCGGCCTGCATGACCGGGACTGATATCGCTGCCGTTCGGCGAATTCCCGAGACGACCGGACTCAAGGATGAACTCGTCATCCAGAAGCTCCATCGCGGCCCCTACAGCCACATGTACGGCTTCACCGGCGCGCGCTTCGTCGAAGTCGGCAACGTCGTCTCTTGCCTGCCCGAGGAATTGGAAGCGGCGATCACCGACCGAACGGCCGCCGTGGCCTACCTCTTTGCACCGGGTAACCCGCGCGGCGGTCTTACCCTTCCGCAGGTGGCTGACATCGCCCACGCACGCAGCGTCCCGGTCATCGTGGACGCTTCCATGACGGTCCCGCCGCGCGACAACCTCCGGCGATTCATTCGCGAAGGCGCCGACCTAGTCGCCATGAGCGGCGGCAAAGTCATCCGCGGTCCCCAGGCTACCGGGTTGCTCTACGGCCGCGCCGATCTCCTCGAAGCGGCCCATCTCAACAACAGCCCCAACCACGCCATCGGCCGCCCGTCCAAGATCGCCAAGGAAGAAATGGTCGGCCTCTACGCCGCCCTCCGCAGCTACATGGACTCGGACGAGGAAGAAATGCTCCGCGACTTCCACGAGCTTGTTGAAATCATCGTCGACGACGTCGGCGAACTGGATGGCGTTCGTGCCACCGTCGAGTTCGACGACGATCGGTACTTCGTCCCCACCGCGGTCATCGGCTTCGAGCCCGACTGGCAGGGCCCTGACGTTCAGTCGGTGGTCGACGCCCTTCTCGCCGGCGATCCGCCCATCGTCGTCCGCTTCGACCCCTCACGAGGCCTCGTCGAAGCCGCTTCCGCCAACCTGCAACCCGGCGAACCTGAGATCATCGGCCAGCGCTTGCGCGAGATTCTGACGGACGACTAGACCAAACGAACTCGTCGCTCGGCCAGCACGTTCCCCTGAGACTCTGCCTGTAGTTTCGGCGGCTTGAAGTCGCGCATAGCGCCGGGCGCTAGTCCCCACACACGAGCGACCGAACGAACGCCGACGCCTCGGCATGAGCCTTCGGAGTAGCCGAACTGGGGTCGCGCAGGTGAGCACTGGTTGGTTCACTGAGCCAGAGTCCACCGGCGGTCGCCGTTGCCTCCTGGCACAGCTGTTCGTACAGCACGAATCTGGCATCACGGTCCTGCTCGGCCAAGCATCGCCTGAACAGCTTGAGGAACGCGGGATCGTGCTCGCGCAGATACCGCACGGCAGCTTTCTCGCCCTCCCACCGCAAATTCCGGATCGCGAAGTATCCAGTGAAGACATCGTCGAGCCCGTAGAGCAACCGAACGTCTAGAGCCGTCGCGTAGTCGGAATCGTCCGATGCCAGCATGCGTCGATTGTACTGCCGGTCATAGTTGATCTTGTGCCAGGCGCGGTAGGCGTCGTTTCGCGTCGGTGCGAAGGCTGCGTCTGGCCACCGACGAGCCGCTTTCTGTGCCCGCGTCAGCTTTCCGCCTTGGTCAACAAGGATTCGCGCGCTGGCCAGAAACGCTGCCAACCGCCGTATCCATACATTGGCGCCCAGCGCCTGCTCGGCGTGGGCGATGGATTCGACCTCGTTGGGCGTCGCGAACAGCAGATCGCCCATTCGGCTCTCGATCCACGTCACGCCAACCCGCAGATTCGACCACTTCTCTACAACCACGATTAGCAGGTCGAGGTCGCTCGCAGCTGTCAGTTGCGAGTGCTGAGCGGATCCCCCCAGGGCCGCGCCTTCGACATCGGGATGCGACCCAAGCCGTCGCACTACATCGTCAAGTGTTGCAGTGTTCGCCGGCGATGGCACGGCGCAATAGCTCCTTCGGCGAGCTTCTTCGTGAGCAGCGTTCGGAGTCTTCATGATCTTCATGGCTGAGATGGCTCAGGACGCGGTTCGCTAGTGCCCTGACTCGGTGTGCACCCTCTCCCTCTGCGCATCCTAGAATCAATTGACTATGGCCACCCTTCCCAAGAGCGGCATCCGCGCGGGCTTTGAGATCGCCGCCGAATTCCAACCAGCCGGCGGCCAGCCCCAGGCTATCGACCAGCTCGTTGACGGCATCCAGGACGGCCACCGTGCCCAAACCCTGCTGGGCGTGACCGGCTCAGGCAAGACCTTCACCATCGCCAACGTCATCCAGCGCATCCAGCGTCCGGCTTTGGTGCTCGCTCATAACAAGACCCTCGCTGCCCAACTGGCCACTGAACTCAAGGAGTTCTTTCCCCGCAACGCCGTCGAGTACTTCGTCAGCTACTACGACTACTACCAGCCCGAGGCATACATCCCCCGCAGCGACACCTACATCGAGAAAGAGACCGACATCAACGCCGAGATCGAGAAGCTGCGCTACTCCACCACCCGGTCACTCTTCGAACGCCGCGACGTCATCGTCGTCGCCACCGTCTCCTGCATCTACGGCATCACCCCGCCCGAGGACTACGGCGATATGAGCCTGTCGCTGGAAGTCGGCGCCGAATACGACCGCACCCGCCTGCTGCGCGTCCTGGTCGGCCTCCAATACACCCGCACCTCGGCCAGCCTCGAACACGGGCGCTTTCGAGTACGCGGCGAGGTGCTCGAGGTCTACCCGCCATACGACGACTTCGTGCTTCGACTGGAGTTCTTTGGCGATGAACTCGAACGGGCGGTCCGTCTGGAGCCGCTCACCGGCGAAATCCTTGAAGAGCTCTCCAGCCTCACCATCTACCCGGCACGCTTCTATGTGACCCCCATCGAGCGCTTGCAGCGCGCCATCGAAGCCATTGGCCAAGAACTGGACGAGCAACTCGCGCGGCTCGAAGCCCGCCGCAAGGTGTTGGAAGCCGCCCGCCTGCGCCAGCGCACAAACTTCGACATGGAGATGCTGCGCGAGACCGGCAGTTGCACCGGCATCGAGAACTACAGCCGCCACCTCAACGCCCGCGAGGCCGGAGACCCACCGTGGGTGCTGCTGGACTACCTGCCCGAGGACTACCTCCTGGTCGTCGACGAGTCCCATGTCACGCTGCCCCAGGTACGCGGGATGCTGGCCGGTGACCGCGCCCGCAAGGAGGCGCTGGTGGAATACGGCTTCCGTCTGCCCTCGGCCTTTGACAACCGACCGCTCTCCTTCGAGGAGTTCGAGCAGCACATGAAGACCGCTGTCTTCATGTCCGCCACGCCGGGACCCTACGAGTACGAGCACAGCGAGCAGATCGTCGAACAGATCGTCCGCCCCACCGGCCTGGTCGACCCGGCTATCGAAGTGCGCGCCACTGAAGGCCAGATCGACGACCTGATCGCCGAAATCAACAAGCGCGTCGATGTCCACGAACGAGTGCTCGTTACCACCCTCACCAAGCGCATGGCCGAGGACCTCGCCGAATACCTGGCCGAGATCGGCGTCAAGGTTCACTACCTCCACTCGGAAATCGACACCCTGGAACGCGTCGAAATCCTCAGCGACCTTCGCCGCGGGGTCTACGACGTGGTGGTTGGGATCAACCTGCTGCGGGAAGGCCTTGACCTGCCCGAGGTAAGCCTCGTCGCCATCCTGGACGCCGACAAAGAGGGCTTCCTACGCTCTGAGACCTCCCTGATTCAGACCATCGGCCGCGCTGCTCGCCACCTGCACGGCCGCGTCATCATGTACGCCGATCTGGTCACGCACAGCATGAAGCGCGCCATTGACGAAACCTACCGGCGGCGCAGTCTGCAGGTGGTCTACAACGAGCAACACGGCATCACGCCCGCATCCATTGTCAAGAGCCTGCGCGACCTCACCGAGCGTGTCGCCCAGGAAGCCGGCCACGACGGCTTGGCCCAGGCCGCCGAGGAGTCACCGGCCTACGACATCGGCTTCCGCCGCACCAGCGACCTCTCCCGCGTTGAACTCGCGCAGTCCATCAAGGACCTCGAACGCCAGATGCGCCTCGCCGCCGACAGCCTCGCCTTCGAAAAAGCCGCCGCTCTCCGCGACCAGATCAGCGACCTCCGCCGCGACCTCGAAGCAGCCAGGGCCTGAATCCGCGACGTGGCCGTCCGATCAGACTGGCTGGCTGTCCCCAGTTGCCCTTGGTGGTTTGGCCAATATCGGCGATCCTGACGGCAGCGGGTGAAACGCGAGCAGCGGAACAGTAGATGATGCCCTGCGTCGGCGTATTCAGTCGCGCAGTTATGGTGGCTGTGTCGACCTTCATGCGCGCATACAGCTTGGCTTCGTCGGCCCAGAGACTCGCGTCCGTCTCGGCCATATGGGCATGGAGGCGCGCCAGCGCTCCGCCACAAAATGACAAGCAGGGGAACCACGGTGCTTTTGGCTACGGTGAGCCAGTCGTCGGTGGTCCGCGACAACTTGTGCTAGACCGAAGGAAGTGCCGGGCCGCCACAGAGCGGCATTTCGATTGACCAATTGACGGCAGTTGCCAACGGCGCCGTCGGCTTAGGATTGCCGCCCTGGTTCTAAGTCACCCAAAACCGGTCGGTTCGAATGTGATCTCCGTTGACGTGCAGTGCGACGTCCAGCGTCCCTCCCACGTCCGCGGAGACGTGGTCCGGGTTATGCCAGGCCAGCTTCATGTATCCGCCCTCACACCGGTTCCGAATGGGCTCGCACCACAGCCTCGGATCGGTTGAGTTGGTCCCGCCCCCCGGCCACGTCCAATGAGACTCCACACTCCAATCGGCTGGCCACCACTTCACCTGGTAGACGACGCAGAAGTACTCCGGCATCGGATCGCCCTGGAGTGATTCCTGCCAGGTGCCAGGCTGATCCGGTCCGGACGTACAGCCCGAACCCGTGGCCAGCCCGACGGCCTCGATCAGCTCCGATGGGTGCGGCAGGGGCTGCGGTTCCGGGAGCGGTGGAAGGTTGCCGGCGCGGTGGCGGTTGATCCAGTTGTCGACGATTTGGCGAACAAGATCGCCGTGAATAAGGAAGTTTGCGGACTCAACCCTATCGATGCCTCCCAGCTTGGCGGTCGCCACGCCGATGACCCCACCGCGCAGATTGAATGCGGGTCCACCACTGTTTCCCGGGTTGGCCGCCGCATCGGTCTGCAGCCAGTCCAGGTGCCGTGCCGACAGGATTCCACGGGTAACTGTGAGCGTGTCGAAGCACAGCGGGTAGCCGAGGATCACGAGGTCTTCCCCGAGCCCGAGGCTTGTGGAGCTACCAAACGGCACGAACGGATGTCCACTGCCCGGCAGCTTGAGCAGCGCTACGTCTGACTCCGGATCGTCGGCAACCACGGTCGCCTGCTGCTCCCGTCCGTCGTGCGTCCCTACGGTCGCATGGCGAGTCCCGGCGATCACATGACTGTTGGTGACGAGGTAGCCGTCAGGACTCACGACGAAGGCACTTGCGCAGGCCTCGTCGGCCGTCCGGACATAGCGAACAGCGTCCTGGTGTCGCTGCACCAGTTCGGCCACGGAAATCGGCTGCCCTGTGGCTGTGGCTGTGGCGACATCGAATGCCCAGGCAAACACGCGTCGGACGTCGTCTCGATGGTCGGTCCTGCACGCGAACTCGGCCTCCCCGCCGAACACACGCTGATAGATCCCGACATTGCCGCTATTGCCCAAGTGATTCTCGACAACATCGTTGAGCTGCACGCAGTCGGATGGCCAGACCTGTGCTGGCAGATTCAGCGTCGTCGCTCCCGTTTCCTCGAAGGCCCATGCGAAGACTCCTCGCACATCAATCCTGTGATCGCTCTGGCACCGTTCCTCGGCTTGGTCGGCAAACACGCGCTGGTAGATGCCGACATTGGCATCGTTGCCGAGGTGCGTTTCGACAATGTCATTGAGCTCAACGCATGTCGTCGGCCACTGAGCGAACGCTTGGGGTGCCATTGCCAAACCGACACTCAGCGCAATCAGAGTGGCGCGGATGTACCGCATTCAATCGCCGTCAAATCGGGGCCGCATGACTCGATACTAGCCGTCGCGTGAATGCGCACTGACGCGCCGTGTGCATGATGGCCGCGAAGAGTGGCTTACATGAGCTGTCATCAAGGGCTGGCAGGGTCGCTTGCGGGTGCAGACGCTGGCGTGGGGACGCTGAAGGTCTCTCGTCCGACGCACCGGCGGCGATGAGGTGCTGGAATCAGGCGTGCAGGCCGGGGTTGATGCGGGCGGCAGCTAGCGCGGCTCTGTAGAGCGCGGTGCGCACCCGGGCGCGCCCGGCCCCGCAACTGCGGCGCCCGCGCCGGGCGCCTCTGTCGCGGTTGAAGGGCGCGACCCTGACCAAGGCGGCTACCTCCTCGCGGGAGCAGTCGCCCAGTTCGGGCAGCACTGCTGGGCGTAGTGCCCGAAGGATCGCCGTTATATCCCGACATTCCCGTCGTTCCGCAAGTGCGCTTTGACGACGTCTCTAGTGTCAAAGCAGGTCCTTGGCCACTGTGCCATGGCCGGCGTCACCGGGGCCAAGGCAGCGACCAGCGATTCGCACGCAATGAGAACTGTCCGCCTACAACGGATCAAGCCGCAGCCTCGGCCGGGCACCTGGCTGCTCGGGTCTGACGAGAAGTCCAGCAGCGCGGCTCTTTTCTCAAGCGCTCTCTACGTCGTGGAGAAATCGGGCTCGTCCGAAGCCGCCGCCTGGATGCCCGAGACGCATTGCCCGGGGAGCTGCGAAGCGGACATGTCGTCGCCCCCGCCGAAGCAGCACGGCAACCCGTCTGCCTCGCATTTGAAGCTAAGCAGGTGGCGATGTCTGGCCGTAGCCGTTCCATCCCCAACAGGCGATGGTCGCATCAGTCCTCAGTCCACAGGTGTGGCTGTGCCCGGCATCGACGCCTGCGAATTCGCCGGCGGGCGGCATTGCTTGACCAACATGATCGAGTCCTCGCTCAGTGTTCGAGCCCCAGCAAGCCACCGTGCGATCCGTCCGCAGGCCGCAGGTGTGGTGCAGACCGGCGCTCACCAACTGGAAGGTCCCCGCCGGCGGAGTGGCCTGACCGACAACACGGTTCCAGTTGTCGACGTTCGACCCCCAGCACGCCAAAGTCCCGTCATCACGCACTCCGCACGTGTGATGGAGTCCAGCGCTGACTGACTGAAAACTCCCGGTCGGGGGAGAACTTTGTCCTTGGCGATTCGATCCCCAACAGGAGAGCGTTCCGTCGGTTCGCACGCCGCAGGTGTGGTTTGCCCCAGCACTGACTGATCTAAATGTGCCTGCCGGCGGGACGGCCTCGCCGGCTCCGTTTTCACCCCAGCACGCGACCGATCCATCGGTCCTTACTCCGCAGGTGTGAAAATACCCGGCGCTCACCGACTGAAACGTGCCCCCTGGAGGGGTCGCTTGGCCGACATGCTGATCTCTAAAGGCGATGTTCGACCCCCAACAGGCAACCGAGCTATCCGAGCGCACGCCGCAGGAGTGATCGAGCCCTGCGCTCACTGACTGGAACTTCCCAGCGGGTGGATCCGCTTTGCCGAAGTTGACCCCGGCAGCGTCCGCCTGTTGCCCCCAACACGCGACCGTTTCATCGGTCCGAATCGCACAGTTGTGAAATCCGCCGACCGCGACTGACGACCAACCCTCCGCTCCTGATTCGGGCTGGTTTTGGCTGACGGCGACCGTCGTACCGCCAAAGGCCCAGGCGAAAACGCCTCGCACGTCGTCGCGGTGATCGCCTCGGCAGGCGAACTCGGCAGCACCGGCAAAAGCACGCTGGTAGATATCCACATTCGCGTCGTTGCCCAGGTGCGCCTCGACTATGTCATTCAGTTCAACGCAGCCCGTTGGCCAAGCCAGATCCGGGAACTCGGCCGAATCTGCCCGCGTCGAGTCTTCAAATGCCCAGGCGAATACTCCGCGCACATCGTCGCGGTGGTCGTTCTGACAGGCTTGCTCCGCCTGGTCGCCAAAGACGCGCTGGTAGATGGCGACGTTGCCGTCATTGCCCAAATGGGCTTCTACGATGTCGTTCAGATCGACACACGTCGTCGGCCACTGCGCGTGTACCGTGGGGGACAGTACCGCCGCAGCGAGAGTGGCCACGATCGCGACCAAGAATGCCCGACCACTTCGTGACACGTCGTCGCGATTCCTCAGATGCGCTGCTTGTTTTGCAACCCGGGCAGACTAGCAACGCGGACCGCCAGTTGGCATGGGTGGGCGCGAAGGCGGAGAAACGCATCGGCGCCGGCTTAGCCGCCGGTTGCCCAAGTCACCGCTCATCCCCCACACTCCGCCGGGGCCCGAAGCTTTCGGGCTGCAACCGCTGATCGGATCGCCGCTCATCGATTCTCTGCTCTGGCCGCTGATTCGCCTGCGCGACCGTGTGGCGCCCGCCCTCGCCTACCAGCAGTACTCCCGCCTGTGGCAGGCCAACGCTGGCAGCCAGGTGGCGTTCTGGATGCAGCAGGTCGCCCAAGGATGGTTGGTGCTCGATCTGACCGGGTCCGAGTTCACGTTGGGCCTGCTCGCATTCTTCCGTTCCATCCCGATGCTGCTGCTCTCGCCTCTGGGCGGCGTGCTGGCCGACCGGCTCGACAGGCGTCGCATGGTCTTGGTGGCGCAGATGATCCTGGCCGGCCTGATGCTGACCATCGCCATCCTGGTGGTCACCAACCGTGTGCATGTCGTGCATCTGGCTGTTTCGTCCCTCGTCGTCGGCACCATGTTCGCGGTCAATGTGCCGGCCCGAACCGCTCTCGTGGCCGGCCTGGTTCCGCGCCAACATCTCGCCAACGCCATCGGCCTGCACAGCGCTACCCTCAACTCGGCGCGCATCATCGGCCCATCCCTGGCTGGCCAGATCATTGCCACGGTCGGTATCGCCGGTTCCTACTTCGTCCAGGTCGGCGGCTATGTGTGGAGCAGCGTCAATATGCTGCGGGTCGTGCCACCGCCGCGCTCGCCGCGCCCGAGGAGCTCGACCTGGGCCGACATGCGCGGGGGCTTCGCCTACGTGGCCCGCACCCGGGTAATGTTCGCGCTGATGCTGCTGGCACTGGGCCCTTCCCTATTCGGCATGCCGCTGATGACTTTGCTACCAGCCTTCGTCCGCAAGGACCTTGCCGGCGGACCAGAAGCGTTCGGACTCCTGCTTGGAGTCCTCGGTGTGGGCGCCCTCGTGGGCTCGGCCCTGGTCGTCACCTATTCGCGGTTTCGCGAGAAGGGCCGCGCCCTTGTGGCGGCGATCCTCACCTACGCCGCGCTGCTGATCCTCTTATCGTTCACGCGCTCCTTCGCGGCCGCGGCCGCGGTCGTGGCCTGCATGGGCTTCAGCCAGTCTGTCTATATGTCCGTCAATCAGATGGCCTTGCAGTTGCTTGTGCCCGATGCTTTGCGCGGACGAGTCATGGCCCTGCGCATGATGACATTCGGTCTGTCCCCGCTCGGCCTTCTGCCCCTGTCTTGGATCGCAGAAACCCAGGGCACCCCGACCGCGATCCTGCTCGGTGGTCTGGCAACGGCAGTGGTGGGGATCGGCGTGCCGCTCTGGGTGCGCGACATCTGGCGCCTGCGCCCCGACGACGCCGATCCGGACGGCCTGGCGGCGCCTGGGACGACGGGTTAACCGCTGCAGCCCGAAGCTACCCGTCATGGAATGACCACGCGTTGCATAGCCGTAGGTTGCGGCTGCCACAGCGCGGGCTATGCCGACTCCCTCAGTCTGCAAGTCACCGACACGCACCTCCCATGGCCAGAATCCGCCTGATTCACTGGAATGCCGCCGAAGCCGCCGAACGCGCCGCGCGCTTCCCAGACGATGAGTTCCACGTCGATTACTCCCAGCTCGACCCGGCCGGCCTGCGCGTCCTGCGCGCAAACCCGCCCGATGCCCTCGTCATTGACCTCGGCCGACTGCCGTCCCAGGGCCGAGATGTCGGCGTCGCCATGCGCCAAGCCAGGGCCACACGAAGCGTCCCTCTCGTGTTCGTCAGTGGCGACTCCGCCAAAGTTCAGCGAGTTCGCCAGTTGCTTCCCGATGCTGTCTACACCGACTGGCCCAACATCCAATCTGAACTCCGTGCAGCGATCGCGAGGCCGTCGCCCCAGCCCATCGTCCCCGAGTCCGCGCTGGCCGGATACTCAGGCACCCCGCTGCCTCGCAAGCTCGGCATCAAACCTGGCTACGCCGTCGCCATTCCAAGTGCGCCTAACGACTTCCCAGAGATTCTCGGCCAACTCCCAGCAAACGTGGTTCTCCGTCGCCGCGTCCAGGGACGCTGCGATCTCATCGTCTGGTTCGTCGGATCGCGTCGTCAGCTTCGGCGGCGCGTCCGGCGCTACGGCCAGCAAGCGGGCGCCGGCGGACTTTGGATTTGCTGGCCCAAGAAGGCTTCGGGCGTCAAGTCCGACCTATCCGAGCGCGTGGTCCGCGAAGCCGGCCTCGCCAACGGTCTTGTCGACTACAAGATCGCTTCCATCGACCAGACTTGGTCCGGCCTCCGCTTCACCCGACGCAAGGCCGTCTGACCTGGAAACAGCGCGTAGCAGATCTTCCAATTGAAACTGGGGAAAGGCTGGATGAGATTGAGCCTGCAGCCGACCGCGCGTAGTCACGGATTCCGGGGCAGCCGTGTCCGGTAACCGTAGTCGGGTCTCGGCGCCCTGTGCGAGTACGTCCATACGCACGGTCAAGTTGCGGCACCTTGCAGCGTCCGACATTACCCACCGGCGCTATGCTTCGCCTTAATCAGTGAGTACGAGCCTTCGGAGAAACCTCATGTACACCGCAGTAGTCATCGGAGCGACGGGCGCGGGTAACTATGGGCACGACCTGGACCTTGCGTGGCAGCTGGTGCCGGAGGTCAAAGTCGCGGCCGTGGCTGACGTTGACGAGGAGTCGGCACGGGCGAAGGCGGACGAGTTGGGGGCGCCGCAGGCGTTTGGGGATTACCGGGTAGCGCTGTCCAGCGTGCAGCCGGACTTCGTGAACATCTGCAACCGGCAGCCGGACGTGCACGCGGAGATGATCCACGCCGCCATCGAAGCCGGGGCCAAGGGGATTTACTGCGAGAAACCACTGGTGCGCACGCCGGCGGAGGCCGACGCCGTGATCGCAGCGGCCAGCCGCAGCCACACCAAGATCCAGGTGGCCCACACCTGGCGGATCGATCCCGCCGTGATTCTCATGCGCGAGATGATCCGGGACGGTGAGATCGGGCGGCTGGTGGCCGTGCACGCCACCGGCAAGAACGACGACCGCCGCGGCGGCGCCGAGGACCTGTGGGTGCTGGGCGTTCACCTGATGGACCTGATGCGCCAGGTGGCCGGCGATCCGAGGCAGATGAGCGGCGCCGTGTTCCAGTCCGGACGACCCGTCGGCCTGCCCGACGTGCACGAGGGCAACGAAAAAATCGGCCTGATCGCCGGCGACCAACTCTTCGCCGCCTACCAGTTCGACCACGCGGTCATCGGCACTATTTCCTCCGTCCGCACCGGATCCGGCATGCACAGGGCGTTCGGGATCGAGGTGGTCGGAACCGAGGGCATCATTTCCATGCGCAGCCACGGTCAGCGCGGCCGGGAACTGCTGATCAATCGGCGCCCGGGCGACGATCCCGGTGTGGACAGCACCTGGGAGGCCGTGCCGGTTCCCGACCTGGATGCCGCCGCCATTGGCGACACCGAGGGCACGGCGCACGAACTCCAGTTGCTGCAGACCAGCATGACCCTGGACCTGCTGCGCGCCGTGGAAGAGAAGCGCCGCCCCGTCTGCGACGCTATCGACGGCCGCTGGACGGTGGAGATGGTCCTGGCCGTTCACGAAGCTGGCCTGACCCAACAGACCGTCCGGTTTCCGCTCCAGGTGCGGGACAACCCGTATGCGGCGCGCCGGCAGACGGCGCTGGCGGACGTCTGAGTTGCTCCGCGGCCCTTGCTGCGGGGCAGTGCTCGTGAAGGCATCCGGGCGGGAAGGGATGCCGGCACAATGCTGCTGCCAACGCACGGCGCGCTGAGACTGGAGCACCCCTGATGTATACGGCCGTTGTCATTGGAGCCACCGGGGCGGGCAACTACGGGCACGATCTGGACCTCGCCTGGCAGTTGATTCCGGAGGTCGACGTGGTGGCCGTGGCGGACGTCGACGAGGAAGTGGCCCGGGCCAAGGCCGAGCAGCTGGGAGCCCCGCACGCCTTTGGCGACTATCGCCGGATGCTTCGCAGCGTGCCGGCGGACTTCGTGACCGTCTGCAACCGGCAGCCGCACCTGCGGGCCGAGATGATGCTGGCCGCCATCGAGGCCGGGGCCAGGGGTATCTACTGCGAAAAGCCCTTTGTGCGAACTCCGGCCGAAGGCGACGCCATCGCTGCTGCGGCCAGCCGCGGCGGAACCAGGATCCAGGTTGCCCACAACTGGCGGGTGGATCCCAAGGTGCTGCGCATGCGGGAGATGGTCCGCGCCGGCGAAATCGGGCGGCTCGTGGCCATGCACGCCACCGGCAAGAACGACGAGCGCCGGGGCGGCGCCGAAGACCTGGCAGTTTTGGGCGTGCATCAGTTGGACCTGATGCGACAACTCGCGGGCGACCCGAGCCAAATGACCGCCAGCGTCATGCAGTCCGCACGACCCGTGGGGCTATCGGACGCGCGCGAGGGTAACGAGAACCTGGGGCTGATCGCTGGAGACCAGATCTTCGCCACGTACCAGTTCGATGAGGGAGTCATCGGCACGTTCTCGTCCGTCCGAACCGGACGCGGCATGCACCGCCAGATGGGCATCGAATTAGTTGGCACCTCAGGTCTGATCTCGTTACGAGGCGGTCCCACAACCGGCCAACCGCTGCTGATCAACCGGCGACCGGAACTGGATCCGGGTGTGGAAAGCAACTGGGAGGCTGTCCCGGCGCCGGCGATGGATTCCGAGGGCCTGGGCGACACCGAAGGCACGGCCGACATCCGTCAATTGCTGCACACCACGATGACGCGTGACCTGGTTGAGGCCGTTGAACAGGACCGTCGGCCGGTCTGTGACGCTATCGACGGCCGCTGGATAGTCGAGATGGTCATGGCCGTCCACGAGGCCGGACTTACCCAGCAGACCGTCCACTTTCCCCTCCGCAGCCGAGACAACCCGTATGCGGCCCGGAGGCAGGCGGCGCCGACGGACGTGTAGGACCGCTCCACGACCGCTGACTATTCCGCGGGCGACGGGACCCTCAGGGGCTGTGTTCGTGATTTGTTCGGTATACTGCTGGCGGGCAGGGGCCCTGAAAGGCGTCTGCCGTGCGACTGGACATTCGCGAAATCACCTGCCGCAACGCGCTCAACCGCGTCCGCGGCATGCCCTTCAAGTGGAGTCTCAACCCGTACCGTGGCTGTAGTCATGCCTGCTGGTACTGCTACGCGCGGGAGACGCACACCTACTTTGATCTCAACGGCGGCCGCGACTTCGAGCGGGTAATCTTCGCCAAAGTCAACGTTGCCGAACGGTTGCGGGCTCAGATCGGCTCGCCGCGCTGGAAGCGCGAAACGGTGGCCGTTGGCGCCGCCACCGACCCCTACCAGCCGGTGGAGGGCCACCTGCGGCTCACGCAGGCCTGCCTGCGCGAGTTCCTGGCGGCGCGCTCGCCCATCGGCCTCATCACCAAGTCCACCTTGATCCGCCGCGACCGGCACCTGCTGCAGGACCTGGCCCGCGCGGGGGGCGCCAGCGTTACCCTCTCCATCCCCATTGCCGACGCGCACCTGGCGCGTCGTATCGAGCCGGGCGTCCCGCCGCCGGCCGAACGCTTCCGGGTGGTTCGCGAGTTAGCCGACCTGAACCTGGATGTGGGCGTCAACATGGCCCCGGTGCTGCCGGGCCTTACGGACTCCGACGCCGCCATCGCCGAGCTGATGCGGCTGGCTAGCGACCACGGCGCGCGCCGGGTGGGGGTGCGCATGCTGCACCTGAAGCCGGAGCCCAAGCGCTGGTTCCTGCAGAACCTGCGCCGATACTTCCCGCACCTGGAACCGCTCTACGCCGACTTGTATCCCTCGTCGTTTCCGTATGTGGACGACGTGATGGACGATGACCTGGAGGCTCGGGCCGACGCTCTCCGCGAGTTCATTGGCCCAGGTCGCCGCGATATACCGCCACTCAGTCCGCCACCGGCGCCTATCCAATTGCCGCTGGCCAGTGGCTTCTAGGGACGAACGCTCAGCCCAGGTCGGTGCGGATCTCGTCGATCGGTACCGGCCGGCCGGTAGTCAGGCTGCGGGAGATGGCCTCAAGCGCCAGCAGGTTCTGGTACCCGTCCCAGAGCGTGGGCTTGGCGGGCTCGCCGCCTCGTACGGCGGCGGCGAAGGTCGCCAGTTGGTCCACGTAGCCCCAGGCCTTTTCGGCCGGGTACTGCCGGGGGACCTGCCAGGTCTGGCCGGGCATCACCTCGTAAAAGAACCCGAACTCTGGTTCGGCCGGTTCCACGCGCCGGTGGCCGGTGTCCTCGGGGCGCTGCAGATAGGTGACCCGGTCCATGTCGACCACGTCCACGCTGGTTCCGGCGCTGCCCGTGATGGTGGTGCGCACCTGGAAGTAGGGCGTGGCCGTGTTCTGGTCCAGCACGGCCAGGGCGCCGTTGACGAACTCCAGCATCACCACGATCGGGCCGCCGCCGGGAACGCTGCCGCTCTGAACCTGGTAGGCCGTGACCGTATCGATCTCGCCCAGGATGCTGCGCGAGGTATCGACCGGATGCACCGCCTGGTAGTAGAGGAGGCCGCGAACCAGCGGCTCCAGGCCCCAGAAGGGCTCGGTCGGAATCTCGCCGCAGTACTTCGCGAAGACCGTCGTCGGTTCCCCGAACTCCGGGGAGGCGGCGATCCGCCGCGCCGTGCGCATGGCCGGCGAGTGCCGTTGGTTGTGGCCGACCTGCCCGATCAATCCCGCAGCGTCCGCTGCTTCGGCCAGCTGGCGGGCGTCGGCCGGGCAGAGTCCGGGCGGCTTGTCAATCAAGAGATGGCAGCCATGCGCCAGGCTCTCAAGGCCAACCGGGTTCTGCATGGAAGGCGGACCGATCGCAATCACGGCCTCGGGCTGCTCCTCCGCCAGCATCCGCTCGGTCTGTGTATACACCGCCGCGCCGCCCAGGCGCCCCGCGGTGGCCCGGGCAAGAGACTCGTCCAGGT
Organism: Chloroflexota bacterium; assembly: GCA_022824495.1. GTDB lineage: Bacteria > Chloroflexota > UBA11872 > UBA11872 > UBA11872 > UBA11872. The sequence continues at coordinate 20,273 of JAJDZU010000018.1, forward strand.
CGCAGACCGCCACGACCTGCAACTGGGGCAGGTAGGGCAGGCTGGGATGGATGCAGTGGCTGGCGTGTTGGCCGCAGCCGATTAGCCCTACGCGAACCGGTGGCAGCCCTGCTTCAGCCACGGAGTCTCCGCCTTGCATTGGCGTCGGCCTTCACCAGCGGACGGTCTTATGGTGGGATATCGTAGGCGACGGCGACTCGATCCTCCGTGGCACGGTCGGCAAAGGACCTCGCGAGATGAGACTCGGCGGCCTCTACCCGATCTTCGAGCCGAATGTCGCCCTGCGCCGCGACCCCACCTATAAGCCCGAGACCCCGCCCAACCTGCGCTTCGTGCGACCGGACTCGATCGACGACCTGGACGACATCGCCACTCAGCTCGACCGCTACGGCCTCTCCGCCATCGGCGCACCCGGCGCCCTGTGGACCCGGAGCCGCGACGAATGCGCGGCCTTCGGCGAACGAGCGCGTGAACTCGGAATCATGGTCGGCGAGGCCAATTTCAACGACAACCTGGTGGTGGCCGACCGGGAACTGGCGGACCAGCGGATCAGCGACATCCGCCGCGGGCTCCTGCATGCCGACGCCATGCAGTGCCGCAGCCTCCACATCCTGCCCGGCACCAAGGATCCCGCCGGCGGCCTGCTCACGGCGCATCCCGACATGTTCACGGACGCCTACAAGGCCGAGTTGCGCGAAGTCGTGCTGCGCGTCATGGACGGGCTGGACCTGCAACACACGCGCTTCCTGATCGAGCCTTTCAACCACAGCTTCTTCTATCAGCCGGAGGACATCCGCGAGTTCTACGACGCCGTGGATCATCCCTACGTCGGATTCCAAATGGACGTGGTGAACATGATCGCCATGGACACCTACTTCGACACCACCTCGCTCATCCACCGCACTCTTGACCTGCTGGGCGACTACGTCTACTCCGCCCACGTCAAGGACCTGCAATGGGATTACGGGCACCTCACGCTCAAGTGGGACGAGGTGCTCATCGGCGAAGGCACGCTGGACCTGGCCACCTACCTGCAACGGCTGAACGAACTCGACCCCAACACCCCCTGCTACTGCGAACACCTGCCCGACGAGGCGTCGTACGCCCACAACTTTGCGAAGGTGCATGAAATGGCGGATCGAATCGGTGTCAACGTGAAGCGGCGGGTGGGACAGCTGGAACCGGGAGGTTGATCCGATGCTCTACGAACTCCGCGTATACGAAATCCTGCCGGGACGTATGCCCGCCATGTTGGCCCGTCTCGAGCGCGCGTCGGAAGTCTTCCGCCAGCACGGCTTTGACATCGCCGGTGTCTGGACGGAAGTCGTGGACGGCAACCCGCGGCTGATCTACATCAACGTCTACGACAGCCTCGAGGATCAGCAGCGTCAGTGGGAGGCTTTCGCCCAGGACCCGGCCTGGGCCGCCATCGAGGCCGACTCCGAACAGGACGGCCCCATCGTGGCGGGAGTCACCAGCACCTTCATGGACCCGGCCTCGTTCTCGCCGCTGAAGTAGGCGAGACTCCGCGTGCGCTGACCGAGGTCTAGCTGCGTCCGGGAATCACGGAGGAGCAGGTGAGCAGCCGGAGGATGGGCATCGGCATCATCGGCGCCGGCCAGATCGCCCAGTTGGCCCACATTCCCGGCTATCAGGCGATTTCGGACGAGTGCGAGATCGTCGCCGCGGCCGATGTCTCGGCGGACGCGCTCGCGATCGTGCAGCGGGACTTCGGCATCCCGCACGTCTTCCGGGATTACCACGAGATGCTGCGCCTGGACTCGATCGACGCCGTCAGCGTCTGCGCCTCCAATCCGATCCACCATCCCGCCACCCTGGCCGCGCTGGCGGCCGGCAAGCACGTCTTCTGCGAGAAGCCGCTGGCGCTGAACGCGGCCGACGCGCGCGAGATGGTCGAGGCCGCCGAAGCCGCCAACCGCATCCTGGCCGTCGATTTTCAGACCCGCTTCATCCCCCAGGCCGTTGCCCTCAAGCGGGTCATCGAACGCGGCGACCTGGGCGACATCTACTTCGTCCGCGCTGCCTGGAACCGTCGCCGCGGCTTTGCGCCCCGCACCAAGGGCGCCTTCCACTCCAAGGCCCTCAACGGCGGCGGCGCGCTCATCGACGTTGGCGTGCACGTCATCGACGCCGTTTTCTGGCTCATGGGCGGGCCGCGGCCCGTCTCCGTGTCCGGCGCCACCTACCTCAAGATCGGCAACCAGGCCGACGGCGGCTACAACCCCTGGGGTCCCTGGAACTACGAGGACATCGACGTTGACGACTTCGCCCTTGCCCTCATCCGTTGCGACAACGGCGCCACGATCTCGCTGGAGTGCAGCTGGGGCCTGAACATCGTCGACGACGAGTACCACCGGATCTGGGTCGCCGGCGACCGGGCCGGAGCAGATGCGATCCTGGGCGGCGGCGGAGCGTCAGCGACTCGGCTGCGAATCCTGAGCGCCGAATCGGATTCCTGGGTCGACCGCGTGCACCAGAACTTTCCGCCCGTCGCCCGGCCGCAACACGCGGCGGTCGCCGACTTCGTGCGTGCCGTCCGCGAAGGCGGCCGGCCGAGGTCAACCGGCGAGGATGGTCTCCGCGTCCAGCAAGTCGTTGACGCCATTTACGCCTCCGCCGACAGCGGCCGAGAGGTCAGGCTGGACTAGGCGGGCTTACCTGTCGTGGAGCCTGGCGACGGCAATGCCTGACTCGCCCGCAACCGAGTAAAGCAGGTACGTCTCGCCCTGCTCCTCAAAGATCGCCGGATCCCGAAGCTGTCGGACCCGCACTTCCGTCAGCCCCCGCCGCGATGGCTTGAGCGGCAGATCCGCGCCCTCGTAATCCGTCTCCGGCTCCAGCACAACTGACGGCGCCGACGTCCGCCACTCCATCCAGTCCGGGATGAGGTCGATCTCGGACACCAGGATTCGCTCCGGACAGTCCCCGGCGTTGGAGTAGAAGACGCTCAGCCTGTCGCCCTGGAGCCTGACGGCGCAGTGCCGCATGTACTCGCTGAACAGCGTCGGCCCCTCGACAAACCCCGTCAGCCCGTCGCGCGATCGGTAGAACACTCCCGGCATGCCGATCGCATAGTGAAATCCGCCGTACTGAAACACCCGGAAGTATGAGCTCCCCAGCAACTCCTTGCGAGCTTCAAAGTTGATCCCGTCCTCGCTCAGCGCCACCCGCGAACGCTGTACGCCGCGCTCAACCACGCCGTGGTAGTACATGCGGATCTGCCGATTCTCCTCGTCAATGTGAACGTCAGGCGACGCCACGAGTGTGCGACTGGCAAAGTACGAATCATCCAGGTCCAACACACCCGGGCCGTACGTCTCCCACGGCCCCTCCAGCCTTTTCGCGTGCGTCCACCGCGCCGCGCCCGCCCAAGTTGGTGAGGAAAGGTGGGCTCAAGAGAGGGCTAAGTAGCGCCTCTCTCCGCCGCCGAACGGTCGCTCAAATACGAGAAGCACATCGGTCTCGTCTACGGCTGCTTGGAGAGTTACCCAACCCTCCCACACACCGCCAGAATAAAGAAGCGCACGTAGACTCGGCTCGGGTTTTACAACCGAAGGATTGTCCCAGATGATGGATCTGCTACCGATTGTTGAAAACCAGCTACTGTCAACTAAGATGTAGTCATCTCCGGCACTAACATTTCGAACTGCGACGCGAACTTGAAGATACTCCATCCCTTCTTCTGGTTCATCGTTGAACTGATTGGCGTTACGGGCCATGGCGAATGCCTCCTCTCCACGCACTACGTGGAGAACGGAGACCTCGAATTTGTCACTCGTGGCTACCTCCCCAAGAGGAATTGGCGAATCACGTTCGATGCCCACATCGGTTGGCTCGGCGAGGGGAGTGCTAGTGGCGGGAACGCCGGCAGCGTCATCAAGAGCCAGAAACCGTTCCCCACCATTATCGAGACGCAGCATTAGCCCCGTCTCATCGGTACGAGCAAGTAGCGTAACCCAGCCTTGCGCTGTGGCTCCTGGGAATAGATGGAAACCAAACACCGGCTCTTGATCAACTACTGTTGGGATGCTGTAGAGGACACGAGCATCCCCCGTAGACTGCAAGTCAAACTGACCAATTGAGTTTGGATGTTCCGCCGATGACACGGACTGAACTTGAACCAACAAACTAATGTAATGGAATCCGTCTGGCGGTGGATTGTTGAATTGGTTAGCGGCGACTAGTGCATCGAACGCAGCTCTTCCACGAACTTGCTCTTGAATACTCAGCGCCCATTCCTCGTTCACTACGGTCTCATTGACCTCCGCTGGAGTTGCACGTGAAAGTCCCGCACTATTCGGCGAAGACAGTGAACGCTTGTCGACTGAGATCTTCGCATCCTGTTCTAAAGCTAGGAATAAGTCACCTGCCGATCCTGCATCGTAGATTAGTATCAAATGTGATTCTGACTCGCCAACTTCGAACGTAATCCAGCCCTCCGCTTCGCCGCCTGCCTGCATCGTGTAATCGAGTTTTGGATCCGGGTTAACTACTGAAGCTGCGCGATCTGCTCTTCCACGCGTACCAGTAATTCGGAAGTCCCCGCGATCAATGTTGCCTTCTCCTTGGCCCGTATACTTTGCACGAATGAGAATCAACGCATATTCGGTGCCTAGAATCGGCGGCTCGTTGAATGAGTTGGCATCCTTGATTCGTTGCCAAGCCTCGTTGCCGCGAATGACTTCAATAGCCTCGATGAGCCATTGGCTGGTCTCAACGACGCTTTGGTACGGATGTGGATTACTGCGACCAAGACCCACCGGTTCAGGAGTGGGAGTGGGTTCTGGAGTTGGAGTTGGAGTTGGTTGGGGCGTTGGAGTTGGAGTTGGAGTTGGAGTTGGCGGTGGAGTCTGGGTCGGCGACGGCTCTGGAGTTTCTGTTGGCGTTGGTTCGGGAGATGGCGATTGAGCAGGTGCTTGTGTCGGTGTTGGCGAGACTTGGCGAGCGACTGGGGGCGTGGGATTGGCCCGTGGGGAGATCTCGGCAACGGTCTGGGTTCTTGGCCTTGGAGACTGTGCAGCTTGAGGCTCTGGAGAAGCGGTGGTCGTGGAGTCGGAGGCGACAGGAGTCTCCTGTTCCACCGTAGTCGTCGGCTCCGAGGTTCGGACGCCGATCGTCTCCATTGTCGTGTCGCTGGAACCATTGCAGGAACACGCTGCAATAGTGGCCGCAATGGTTAGGATCAACGCTGCCAAACGTCGCACTATTGGTCCCTCGCTAGATTCACAGACGCTGAAGCTTACAACATTGTCGTGTCGAGCGACCGACAGTCGTCTCAAGGTTTGGGATGCTCATGGCTTCCGAGCCAAGGCAATCGCCATAGGTAGTTATAACTACCTATGGCCCCAAGAAATTAAGCTGTGCACCTAGCTTCTCAAAGTCCGCCCTCACTGGTAGGAGGATTTCTAATAGTGGCCGACTTTTGCGGATCCGCCGACGACTGTGACTTTAGTTGCGGTTCGAAGACGACGTCGAGGTTCTGACCTTCGAGCGCGGGCGACTTGTCGTATTGGAAGCACGCCGCCGCGCGGGACGGGTGTTCGTGGAAAAGAAGCGGACGCTGGCCGGCACACGGCTCGAAGGCGACGGGGCAGCGATCCACGAACTTGCAGCCCGTCGCCGCGACCTCCATCGACTCCGGGTCGCCGGCGATCTCGGCTTCCGCGCCCCAGGGCAGCGACGGATCGGGCTGTGGAATCGACGACACCAGCAACTGCGTGTACGGGTGCCTGGGATCGCGAATCACCTGTTCCACCGACCCGGCCTCCACCACCGACCCCTTGTACATCACCAGGATGTTGTCGGCGATCTGGTAGGCGGTGGTCAGGTCGTGCGTGATGTAGACCACCGAGATGCCGAGCTCCTGCTTCATGCGCCGGATGCTCTCCAGGATCGTGGCGCGCAGCGAGGCGTCCACCATTGAGACCGGTTCGTCGGCCACGATCAGGCGCGGCCGCAGCAGCATGGCCCGCGCGACCATCACGCGCTGGCGCTGACCGCCACTCAGCTGGTGGGGAAACCGTCCCAGCGTTTCGGCCGGCTGCAAGCCGACCATGTCCAGCGCCTCGTGGATCAGCCGGCTGGTCTCCTGCTTGGTCGCGGCCAGCTGGAACTTCTGCGCGGGCACGGTCAGGACGTGGTCCACCTTGTAGAACGGGTTATAGGACTCGAAGGGATCCTGAAAGATCGGCTGAATCTCGCGCAGGTACGTGCGGCGCTGCTCGCGCGACAGGTCGTCCACCGACTGGCCGCGGTAAATCACCTCGCCCGACGACGGCGGAATCACACCAAGCAGCAACCGCGCCAGCGTGGTCTTGCCGCTGCCGCTCTCGCCGGCCACGGCCAGGATGGACGGCGACTGCTCGTCGATGGTCATCGTCACGTCGTCCACGGCCACCGTGTGCTGCCGCCGGATGATCCCGGCCGAGAAGACCTTGCTGACGTTGACCATCTCCAGGAAGGCCGTCATGCGGCTTCTCCGGGATACAGGTGACAGGACACTACGCGGCCGTTCTGCGCGGTCGGCAATGGCACCTCCGAGTCGCACGGCTCAAAGGCGCTCGGGCAACGCGGATGGAACGGGCAGCCCGGTGGCACGTTGATCAGCGTCGGCGGCGCGCCCGGAATGCTGGCCAGCGCGCGTTTGGCCATAAGCGTCGGCACGCTCTCTATCAATAGCCTGGTGTAGGGATGCTGCGGATTGGTGAACAGGTCATGCACGGGCGCCAGTTCCACCAGCTTGCCGGCGTACATCACGCCCATCCGGTCGGCAATCTGCGCCATCAGGCCCATGTCGTGTCCCACGATCAGCACCGAGGCGCCAATCTCTTCCTGCACCGAGCGCAGCGTTTCCATCACCTGCCGCTGCACCACCACGTCCAGCGCGCTGGTGGGCTCGTCGGCGATGATCACCGAGGGGCTTAGCGACGTGCCGATGGCGATGGCCACGCGCTGCTTCATGCCGCCGCTCAACTCGTGCGGGAACTTGCCGCCAACCTCGGCGTCCAGCCCCACACGGCCCAATTGCGCTTGAATCCGCTCGGCCAGATCGTCGCGCGTATCGCCGGGCTCGTGGGTCCGGATGCCGTCGGCCAGTTGGTCGCGGATCCGCATTACGGGGTTAAGCGAATTCATCGCCCCTTGCGGTACCAGCGCCATCCGGTCCAGGCGAATGCGCCGCAGCCCGTCGACGTCCAACTTCATCACGTCGCCAACGCCGTCCAATAGCACCTCGCCACCGGCGATGCGTGCGGGCGGCTTGTGCAGGCGCATCAGGGCCAGCGCCATGGTGCTCTTGCCTGAGCCGGACTCGCCGACCAGCCCCAGGCGCTCACCCGGCCGCAGGTCGAAGCTGACACCGTCAACAGCCTTCACCGTGCCCGCGTCTGTGTCGTAGTAGACCCGCAGGTCGTTGACGGATAGAACCGCGCCGTTGTTCAACGGTGGCGTCCCGGAAGTGGCATCAGGTCAGGCACGCGCGCCCGCCGCCACGGCCGTATCAGGATTGCTGCTGCCCGGGGATGGGCTGCGGAGTAGGCGTTGGGTAGCTGGGGTTGCGGCCGCCGGCGCGGAAGAAGTCGAGGGTTGGCGTCTTGGTGGGCTCCGTCGTCGATCCCGATGTGTCCGATGACCCCGTCGAGTCCCCGGATTCGTTCGAGGCGCTTGGTGAAGGTCCGCAGGCAACGCCGACAACTCCCGCGACCAGTATCGCCGCCAGCATCCGGCGGCGGGTAAACGTGCTGCGTGTCATGGGTTTGCGGCCCGCATCCTTTCCATGCGGCTGCCCACCCGCGAGACGCTATTCGCTCCACCGCGCTGTAGGCAGTCCAAAACAATTCGGACGAAGACTTCCTTGATCCGATGGTACCCGTGCGAGGGGCTCCCCGCAGCCGGGAAGCCCCTCGCCGATCAGGTCTTTGCTACTGCGTGGGCTCGATCGTCAGGATGCTGTGGTAGAAGTTGCCCCACCACTGCGAAGGCGCCTGGTAGTCGTTCGCGATGTCGGGCCAGTTGCTCCAGTACGTGTAGTTGTTGGGTGTCAACAAGGCCGTCTGGACCAACGACACGATCGGCATCTCGCGGAGGATGATCTCCATCGAGTCGTAGAACAGGCTCTTCATCTCCGGGTCGCTGGTGGTCAATCCGGCCATGGCATCCACGATGGCGTCGAACTCAGCGTTCTCGAAGCGCGACCGCTGTCCGGTTGCAACCTCGCCGATGGGCGCCGAGTGGCTGCTGTGTAGCAGCCGCCAGGTACCCCATGGGTCGGCCACGTTGACCGTGTTGCCACCCACCAGTTGCATGTTGGTCAGGATGTCGCCGCGGGCGATGCCGTCGAAGAAGGCGCCCGCCTCGGTGATCTTGAACGTCGAGTCGAAGCCGGCCACGCGCAACTGATCCGCCAGGATCGGCGCGACGCGCTGCTGGTCTTCCTCTCCACCGCGCACGTGGATTTCCATCACCACCGTGTTGCCGTCGCCGTCGGCCCAGAGACCGTCGGAGTTCTTCGAGTAGCCCGCGGCCTCCATGCGTTCAGCGCTCTTCTCGAGGTTGAACTCCTTGGCCGGATACTTCTCAAAGAGGTCGGCGGCGTGCTGGTAGAAAACGTCCATGGCCGGCGTGTGCGGGAAGAACACGTCGGTGACGGTGGTAATCCCTTCGTAGGCGAACTCCACGATCTTCTCGCGGTCGACCGCGTACGAGATCGCCCAGCGCACGTCCACGTTGTCAAACGGCGGGGCCTTGAGGTTGAAAGCCAGGTGCCGCGGCGCCGGGTCGAAGTAGGCGTATGGCAGGTCGGGGAACCAGGCCCTGATGTTGGAGTTCTCCTGGTTGACCTGCTCGTAGACGCTGCGCGGCATGTGCCAGAAGGTGTCCTGCTCGTTGGCAATGGCCTTGGCGGCACGCTTCTCGGCGTTCTCCACCCCAACGAAGATCACCCGCTCGGGCTTCGGCAGGGCCAGCGGCGTCTGGCGGTCCACCCCACCAATGGCCGGCGCGGCCTTGGCGCCCCACCAGTTGTCGTTGCGGTCCCAGACCGTCTCGAGCTCCGTGGTGGAGGTCAGCGTGTAGGGACCGGTAAAGACAGGCCAGCCCTTGTCCGGGTCGTAGTTGGTAAAGGTGGCCGGGTCCTGACCCTCCCAGATGTGCTTGGGAACGATGTAGACCGACCAGTAGAGGGTCGCGAACATCTGCGACATGAACCGCGGATTGGGCTTGTTGAACTCGATGTGCACGGTCATGTCGTCGTCGGCATGGGCCGACTTGACCCACTCTTGAACGTCCACGGCCCAGCGCAGGTCGGCGGTGCCTTCGCGCAGCAAGTTCAGGGTGAACACGATGTCGTGAGCCGTGAACGGCATGCCGTCCGACCACTCCACGCCTTCGCGCACGCTCATCGTGACGCCGTTGAAGCCTTCGTCGTACTCGAACCCGTCGATCTGCCAGAGCTCTTCCTGGCCGGTCTGCAGGTTGATGTAGATCACGGATTCGATCGCCAACTGCTGCGATCCCGTGTGCATCGTCATGCTGTTGCTGAACGGGTTGAACACCTCGGGGTTGGCGTTGCGGCCTGAGATGTTCTCGGCGATTACCGTCCGGTTACGCGGCACGTTTTCGCGCGGACCAGTCGCCCCCATCATTTCCTTCATGGCCTCGGGGGTCGGCTCAGGCGTCGCGGCCGGCGTGGGAGCGCGGGTCGCTGCCGGGGCCGCCGTTGGGGCGGCCGTCGGGGCCGCGGTGGCCTCAGGCGTTGGTTCCGGCGTTGGCTCTGGCGTGGCTTCCGCCATGGCCGTCGCGGCCGGCGTTGGCGTCGGTGCTGGTTCTTCGTCTTCGCCGCAGGCGGCAAGCAGTACAGCCGTCCCGGCCGCTGCGCCGCTGCCCATCAGCTGCAATATCCGTCGTCGACTCAGCCTGTCGATAGGACTCATTTGCCCTTCCTCCCCGACTATTCGCCGACAATTGGTCCGGCGACAGCACATTTGCATAGTCTGCGTCGGCCTTTCGAGTGTCAAGTCCTAAGAGGCCGAATTCTCAGGATTCGCACGATGTTGATTGTCGGCCCTTGGCCTACCGCAAGTGGACCGGCTGACGGCTCGCTCCCTATACTCAAAGGAGATTCGTCGCCGAATTGCCCGGTTTCCAACAGGTCCGGCGAGCACTGCCCCCTCGGCTGCTCGACGGCCGGCCGGGTCGCGGACGGTCGTGCCAGGAGGCTGTGCCTGTGTCGCTGGGCTACCTGCTCCGGCGGGTGGGCATGTTCCTGCTGGTCGTGTGGGTCGCGGCCTCGATCAACTTCGTCATCCCGCGCCTGGCGCGCGGCGACCCCATCCAGGCCCAGTTCGCGCAGCTCGAGACGCTGGGCATCCGTACCTCGGGCATGGACCAGGTAGTCGCGGCCTACAAGAAACGGCTGGGCCTGGACCGGCCGATGGTGGAGCAGTACTTCTCCTATCTGTGGAACGTGGCGCGCTTCGACTTCGGACCCTCGATCTCGTATTTCCCGGCCGATATCGGACGGCTCATCGCCCAGCGGCTGCCCTGGACGATTGGGCTGCTTACCGCCTCCACCGTGATTGCGTTCGTTGTCGGAAACCTGTTGGGCGCGTTGCTCGGCTGGCCGGGATCTTCACGCTGGGTGAAATGGCTTGTACCCATTTTGATGCCGTTGTCCGCTATTCCGTATTACCTGCTCGGGCTGATTCTCATATTCACGTTTGCGTTCACTCTGAATCTGTTCCCGCTGGGAAGCGCCTATAGCACCGGGGCCAAGATTGAACTGGCCCCGGAATTCGCCTTTGACGTCCTCTACCACAGCATCTTGCCCGCGCTTTCCATCGTTCTGTCGGTCACCGGGTTCTGGATGTTGGGTATGCGCGGAATGATGGTCACCAACATGGGCGAGGACTACATGATCATGGCCGAGGCCAAGGGTCTCTCGCCCCTGCGAATTTTCCTGCGCTATGCCATGCGCAACGCCATGCTGCCCCAGGTCACCGGTTTGGCTCTCACCTTCGGCGGCATCATTGCCGGCTCGGTGCTGGTTGAAGTGATCTTCGACTATCCCGGGATGGGCTGGATTCTCTGGCGCGCCATCCGCAACACCGACTATTTCCTGATCCAGGGCATCGTGTTTGTGCTGGTGGTCTCGGTGGCGCTGGCCATGCTGGTTCTGGACCTGATTTACCCGTTCGTAGACCGCCGGATCGTCTATGTCCGCCGCTAACGCCGCCCCCGCGACGACCGAGTCGCGCTCGCCCGAAACCTGGAGCCGCCGCCGCGAGTGGATCTCCTATGGCCGCCGCAACCCCACGCTGGTTGCCGGGCTGACCATCATCACGGTGATCGTAGTCTTCGGCCTGCTGGCGCCCTTCATCATCGACCAGGACGCTACCCGCACCACGGCCTTCTCCAAGGACCTCTCGCCCAGCCTGGATCACCCGCTGGGCACCGATAGCTTCGGGCGCGACATGCTGGCGCTGATTGTCGTGGGAACGCCGCAGACGGTGAAGATTGGCCTGATCGCCGGATTCATGGCCCTCATCATCGGTTCGGCCCTGGGCTTTATTCAGGGTTTCTACCGCGGCCCGATCGGAACTTCCGTGCGCGGAATTACTGACATCACCCTCACCATTCCGGCCCTGCTCATCCTCATCACCGTCGCCAGCCAGGTCCGGCAGGTCACCGTCGAGTCGATGGCCATCATCATCGCCTTGCTGGCCTGGCCCGGTACCACCCGCGCCATCGGCTCCCAGGTCCTCAGCATGCGCGAACGTGCCTTTGTGCCCATCGCCCGATTCAACGGCATGTCCGGGCCGGAGATCATCTTCAAGGAATTGATGCCCAACATGCTGCCCTACCTGGGCGCCAGCTTCGTTGCCGCCGTCTCCACGGCCATCCTCTTCGCCATCGGCCTGGAAGTCCTGGGCCTCGGCCCCCAGACCACCAACACCCTGGGCATGACGATCTACTGGTCCCAACTGCACTCCGCCGTGATTCGCGGCCTCTGGTGGTGGTGGCTGTCGCCCATGGTGGTGATCGTCCTCTTGTTCATTGGGCTGTTTCTCATCAGCCATGGACTGGACGAACTGGCCAATCCACGGCTGCGGCGGAGGGTGTAGCCGGGTCGGCGACGCTCAGTCGGCTGGTCGCTGACGCGGACGCTGCCTAGCTCGGAGATTCAGCGGCCGTCTCAATAGCCCACGGCAACTTCGCGCCCAGTCCGCGCCGATTTCCAACACGCCTCGTTGACTCGCAATACGTCCAGCCCACCCTCGCCGCCGGAGCGGACCTGGTCCCGCCCCAGGATTGCGTTCACGAAGTTGTGGTCGGGGCTGGACTGGGCCGGCAACTCGCCGATCTCCACGAGTTCCTGCTTCGCGTCGTAGTGCCGCAACTCGTCCACTGAGTTGTACTCGACGCCCCGCACCAGCAGCGTGCCCTCGCTGCCGTAGAAGCCCATGTCCTCCGCCGCCGCCGCCGCCGCGTTGCCCACGTGCGCAATGCTGCCGATGGCCCCGTTTTCGAAGCGCGCGCTGATGGTCATGTCCACGTCCACGTCCAGGTCGTAGCGGTTCTCGTGCGCCATCACCGCGCTGATCCGCAGCCCGGTGGCGTACATCACGTAGTCCATCAGGTGGCTGCCCCAGTCGATCAGCTGCCCGCCCCCCGATAGCTCCGGATCCTGCCGCCACTGTCCCCGCTGCTCCCAGTACCAGCCGTGATGCTGCAAGCCGGTTACGAATTGGATGCGGCCAATGGCCCCCGCCTGGATCTGCTGCCGGATGTAGCGATGGGCCGGCGAGTAGCGCCGCTGGTACGACACCATCAGGATCGTCCCTGCGCGCTCGCGGCGCCGCAGCGCCTCCTCGCCTTCCGCCACCGTGCAGGTCAGCGGTTTCTCGGTCATCACGTGGCAGCCGGCGTCAAGTGAGTCCACGATCTGCTCGAAGTGCAGCGCGTGCGGGGAGCCTATTTCGACGGCGCTTGGCTTTGCTTCGCGCAATAGCTCCTGGTGCGACGCGAACTCGGGCACGCCTTGCAGCCCCGGATTCCGCTCTTTCATCCGTGCAATCGAGGCTGCGCTCGGATCGGCCAGCCCCACGACTTCCACGTCGTCGATATCCAGCAGCCGGGGAATGTGAGTTGACATAAAGTTGCCACATCCGATGATCCCCATCCGAATCGCCGCCATGCTGGTCCTCCCGCTGCGCGGTGCTCGCTGGTCGCCCCTCGGATGGATCGGTGCCGCCGTGCTCCGCTGCTACTGGCTGTCGATCCCGCCCGCAAACGTATACGGCCTACCCATCGACTGCTCCCGCCAGCGTTCCGGTTCCACCGGTCGCGGCGGATGCGCGGCAATGAAGTCCTCGTCCGGCTCCACGCCCAGCCCGGGCCCCGTCGGCAGGTCGTAATGCCCGTCCACGATCCGCACCGGCTCTTTCAGCAGCCCCTCGATCCCGAAGTTGCCGCTCTCCTGGATCAGGAAGTTGGGTGTGGACGCGTCCACCTGCGCCGAGGCCACGAAGTTCAGCGGGCTGAACGGGTTATGCGGCGCCACGGCGATACCGTAAGCCTCCGCCATGCTGGCGATCTTGCGCAGCTCCGAGATGCCGCCCGAATGCCCGATGTCCGGCTGCGCATAGGCCACGGCCTCGCGCTCGAATAGCTCGCGAAACCCCCAGCGCGTGTACAGCCGTTCGCCGGTGGCAAGCGGCACCGTGGTTTCCTGCGAGAGCTTTTCCATCGCCTTCGTGTACTCCGGCCCGCACGGCTCCTCCAGGAACATCGGCTTGAACTCGCCGATGCCCTCCGCCAGCTTGCGGATCATCGCCAAGTTCAGCCGGCCGTGGGTCTCCACCATGATGTCCACGTCCGGTCCCACCGCCGCCCGCACGGCCCCGACCCTGGCGATGGCCTCTTCGAACTGCGCCGGCGACAGGTAATACCCGGCCGTCGACAGCGGGTCGAACTTCATCGCCGTCCAGCCGTCGGCCACGGCATCTTGGGCGCTCTGCACCAACTCGTCCGTGCTCGCCCCGCCGATCCCCCGGTAACAGCGCAGCCGCGTCCGGATCGGTCCGCCCAGCATTTCGTAGATGGGGAGTCCGGCCGCCTGGGCCTTGATGTCCCACAGCGCGATGTCGATGCCGCTCATGGCCGACATGTAGACCACGCCGCCGCGCACGTTGTGCCACATGTAGTACATGCTGGACCAGATCTGTTCGACCCGCCGCGCGTCGCGACCCAGCAGGTAGTCGCCGATGGTCTCCACCGCGCCGGCCACGGCCCCGGGCATCAGCGAACACTCGCCGTACCCCACCAACCCGTTCTCGGTCTCGATCCTGACGTAGCAGTAGTTGAAGGACCCCCGGCCGTAGTAGACCTCGGGATTGAACGTGAGCGGGGTAACCGATTGGATCTTCACGGGCGCGCTCGATTCATCGGCGGCCCACCGGCTGCAGACCCGAGGGCCGCATAGGCCGCGGGTATCCGCCCAGCCTATACCGCCCGTTCAACGTGGTCAGCCAGCGTAGAGTTTCAACGCTAGGGCGCGATCCGACGCTCGAACTGCTCCAGCCACGCGTCGACGGCGCGCTGGCTGCCCAACCGCACGACCTCCGTCCCGCGCGCTCCGGCCTCTTCCACGAGCCCGCTGTACGTCCGGTGCCGCCGCCGAAACACCCGCAGGTTCCAGAGCACCAGCCCGTCCCAGGTCAATAGCGCATTCCGAACCGTTTCCCGCTGCACGCCCCAGAGCAACTCGTCGTTGCTCCGAACTCGCCGCAGCGTTCGTAGAAAAACCCGCCAGCAGGCCGTCCTCAACGGCAGATCCAGCCAGACCATCAGCTCAACCCGCGGCCAGAAGATGTCCCGCGACCGCGTGTAGTTGCCCTCCACGACCCAGGCGTCGCCGTCCGTGGCCTGCCGAACGTCGGTCAGGAACTCGTCGTCCGAAGGCATGCCCCAGTCGGGATGGTGGCGCCAGTGCAGCGCATCGAGCTCCACGTGCGGCACGTCCAGAACCGTCGCCAGGCGGCGCGCAACGGTCGTCTTGCCGGAGCCCGATAGCCCGCAGACCCACACACGCTTTGGCGGCCCGTCTGACATCGTTGCCGTGGCGGAGGGCTATCCGCCTATTCAGTACGCTCCGCTCAGGCGGTAGCCAGCCGGATCAGGCTGGTCAGTTCGCCCGACGCCAGCGCGTCCAGCCGCACGTGGGCCGCCATCATCGACTTGGCGAGGTCCGGCAGCGGGCTCAGTCGTGCTCGGCGCCGGTCGGCGTCGATTACCAGCGCCGGAATCCGGTCCAGGGCCAGTCGCCGCGCCGCTCGCATCGCGTCGTCGATCGGGTCAGACCCGGGTTCAAGGCCGACGTTGGCGACGCCGTCAGTCAGCAGGATTACGATCGGTTTCGTCTCGGCATCTCGCGCCCGTTCCCGCAGGATCACCCGCCGCGCCAGGTCCAGTCCCTGCGCCAGCGGCGTGCGCCCGCCCGTGGGCAGTTCGCGCATCCGCGCGTGGGCCAGGTCCAGGCTGTTGGTCGGCGGCACGGTCTCGTGCGCGTCCGTCTTGCGGAAGGTGACCAGCCCTACCCGGTCGCGCCGCTGGTAGGCGTCCGCCAGGAGCGACAGCACCGCCGACTTGGTCAGCTGCATCCGCCGCTGCGCCGCCATGCTGCCCGAGCCGTCCACCACGAACAGCATCAGGTTGCCGACCTTGCGCATGCGCCGCCGGATCCTGATGTCGTCCTGCGTAATGTTGGGCGTTCCGTCGCCGATTCCGCGCAGCGCGGCTGCTCGGATGGTGTCCAGCAGCGCAACGTCCGGCGGATCGTTCGGCTTCATGTGCCGGCTGCGCACCGAGCGTCCGCGCCGGCCCTGTACCTCGTGCTGCGTGCGACGGCCCGAACGCGGCCGCGTCATCGGCAGCCGTTCCTGTGCCGCCACGGTGGGCGACTCCGGCACCGAGTCCGGGTCAATCTGCCGCTCTGCGCCCGCCTGGGTCGGCGATCCGGCATTCTGGTCCGACGACGCCACGGTCTCCTCGCCGGTCGCGGACATCTGCCGCTTTTCCATCCCCGCCTCCGCGGCGTCACTGCCGCTGGCCTGGCGCGAGGCGTCAAAGGATTGGATGGCCTGGTCAAGTTCGTCCGGATCCAGGTGCGGCGGCGTGAATGGATCGCGTCGTCGCCGATGCGGCAGCGCCAGTTCGGCCGCCCGCCGAACGTCGTCGCGCGTCACCTCGGTTCGGCCTTCCCAGGCTGCGATGGTCGAAGCCGTCTTGTGCATCACGATGTCCGCCCGGTGCCCGTCCACCCCCATCGCAATAGCGATGTGGATGATCAGCGACAACATCTCGGGGCTCACGTCCACTGAAGGCAGTAACTCGCGCGCCCGGACAATCTGCTTTTGCAGTTCCGCACTCGCCCCGGTCCACTCGGCCAGGAACGCCGCCGGATCGGCGTCGTAGGCAATCCGCCGCCGCACAATCTCAGCCCGGATGGCGGGTTGCGTGTCCCCACGAATCTCGGCCGCCAGCCCGAACCGGTCCAGCAGCTGCGGCCGCAGGTCGCCCTCTTCGGGGTTCATGGTCCCGACCAGGATGTATTCGGATGGATGCCGGAACTGCACGCCCTCGCGCTCGATCAGGTTCGTGCCCGAGGCCGCGCTGTCCAGCAGCGTGTCCACCAGGTGGTCGTCCAGCAGGTTGACTTCGTCTACGTACAACAGCCCGCGGTGCGCCGCCGCCAGCAGCCCCGGCTCGAACTTGCGCTCGCCCCGCGCCAGCGCCGCTTCGAGGTCCAGCGTCCCGATCACCCGGTCCTCGGTGGCCGACACCGGCAGGTCCACCACGCGCACCTGCCGGGTCGTGTACTCGATGTCGCCGTTCAGGCGCCGCTCCCGGCACTCCTCGCAGACGTTCAACGAGCCGGGCGCGCACCCGTACGTGCAGGTGGCCACCTTGATCTCGGGCAATACGGCCGCCAGCCCACGCACCGCCGTCGACTTCGCCGTCCCCCGCTCCCCACGAATCAAAACCCCGCCGATGCTGGGGTTGATCGCATTGAGCGCCAGCGAGAGGCGCATCAAATCCTGGCCGACGATCGCCGCAAACGGGAACGTCGCGCCGTTAGCGTGAATCATCCGGCCATCGTCGCACATCACTGCGGCATTCAGTAATCGCTTGACACCAATCGGCGGACTCTGACTCGCGGCCTACACCGGCCAGGACAGCAGCGAAATCTGTCAGGGCCTGCCGGTTGCATCTGCCGGATGCGGAAGAGTCACGATCGTAGCCGTCGGAACGTGCGTCACCGCCGGAGCATATTCGGACTCAATTTCAATCAGCCGAAGCACGGGTCCGCCAAATGTCAGCACCAGCACTTCGCCGTTCGCATCCGTCCCGAACGAACTGAGCGGCTTGTCGAGGTCGGCGATTTCGATCATGCCCCAACCAGTTTCGGCATCACCATCAAGCGCCCAGATTTGCCCACTACAGAAATCTCCGAATAGATACGTCCCGTACAGCCACGGAATCGCTGTCCCACGATATACAATTCCTCCGACGATGGCGCACTTCCCCGCATGCTCATAGGAAGTGATTGGCTCGGTGAAGTCTTCGGTTCCTTCGCATGGCATTGACGTTGAAATGTCGTAGATTTCTACGGCACCAGCATCCGGTTTAAAGCAGTGGAGACCTTCAGTGATTGGCCAGCCAAGGTTAGTTCCTGCCCTGACGATCGAGACCTCTTCGTAGCTTGAATGCCCTACGTCGCCTACCCATAATCGGTCGTCGTGTGGATCAAATGCCATACGCCACGGATTGCGGAGGCCCAACGCCCAGACTTCAGGACGCGCTTCTGGCGTCTCCAGCATTGGATTGTCGTCCGGTATCTTGTACGGTCTTCCGACCGTTGCTCCGCGTACGTCGATTCGAAGAATCTTTCCGTGCAAGCTGTCCAATCGCTGAGGGCATTCAAAGCAAGAAGCGTCTCCGGTCCCAAGATATAGCATTCCGTCTGATCCAAACCTGACGGCCCCGCCGTAGTGCACGGCGGCACGCTCTGCCTCCCGGCTGACATCAAGTATTACGAGCTCTTGCTCACGTATCAGGTGACCATCAGCAATTGGGAACCTGGACAGCCGTCCAAAGGCAATATCATCGTTACCAGGATCGGTCAATGTGAAGTATAGATAAATGTAGTTGAACTCCCCGAACTGTGGGTCGATTGCAGCGCTGATTAGGCCTCGTTCTTCGTGTACTGAGTTGACTACATCGGTAAGGTCAAATAGGGGAACAACTGAGAGTTTTGGAGTTAGCAAAGCTAGAGTTCCAGTTCTGTCTGCAACTGCGACTCCGCCATACGGCCATGGAAACACCTCGGTAGGCTCAGAGAAGGAGTGTCCTAAAGATACGTCCGCAAGGAGGAGTCCGTCATAGGGAGATTGCCTTGGATGCCGGAATACCGCAGGCCAGCATGCCACCTGGCCATGGTGATTGGTGGCACACGAACTGAGCCATCCGGAGCTAATCGATTGCAGGCGGCCGGGTGGACCAAACAGGATGAGTTGGGCTGCCTCATCTGTCCCTCCCCAGCACTCGACATAGCCGTTAGAAAGAGATCCACACGTGTGATTCGATCCTGCGCTGATCTGATCAAACGAGGTGCCAGGGGGCGAAGATTGGCCGGCTGAGTTCTGCCCCTGGCACAAGGCCGTACCGTCGCTGCCTAAGGCACACGTGTGCGCTATGCCTACGGCCAGCGCGCGAAACGGCCCATCTCGGGAGTCGGATCTCCCGTCGTCATTCTTTCCCCAGCAGACTAGGCTGCCGCTGCTGGACAGCCCACAGCTATGCTCCGCTCCGGCCCCGATGGCCGTGAACTCGACGCCCGATGGCGGTGTCGCCCGTTCGTTCGCATTTCGGCCCCAGCATGTGGCGGTCGTGCCGCTCAGGGCGCAGGCGTGGTCCCAGCCAGCGTCAAGCGACTGAAACGTGCCGTCCGGCGGATCGGCTTGCTGATGATTGTTGCGACCCCAGCAGTTGAGGGTGCCGTCGGTCTGAATCCCGCAGGAAAACCGCCACCCCGACGTGATGTGCTGAAACCGCACGTCCTCCGGTGCGTCCAGCTGCCCATGATCGTTGTCGCCCCAGCACTCGACCTGGCCAGTGCCACGCAGCGCACACGTATGGTTCTCCCCGGCGGCTACCTGGATGAACCCGGGGACGGCCGTGTTGGCTGCAATTTGAGCGGCGCCCGTCGTCACTGTGCGAGCTCCCGTCGCCGCGGTCGCAGACGCGCGCGGACGCAGCCCCTTCTGCTGAACCTTCGGCGTCTGATCGGCCTCCGTCTGCGCGGGACGCGGGGAATCTCCACAGGCTACAAGCAGCAGCGCTCCGAGAATGGCCGAACCGCCAATTGCAAGGAAACCCCGATAGCGGCGTCGAAGCCGTCCCGCCGCGATCATGCGAATCAGTCAAGCGCTCCGTTCAAGAGGATTTCGCCGCTTGGCCATTCACGAACCGATCGACAAGTCGGCGACATTGCCGCATGCGAAACCAAAGAGCCGCCGAACCAATTGACGAAAACATGGTCGCACATCCGGCGGGTATTATGCGACACGCACTTTCGGCAAGCTGATGAGGCGACATTTGACGAACTTTCGCGTCTGGATCCCAACGGTATTTCTTGCACTTAACAGTCTTTTGGATCTTCTGCCGGTCACGGGTTATTCGGGCTTGCGCTGGCCCTGGTTTAGTGTATGGTTGGATCATTTAAACTCTGAGTTTGACACTTCCCTCGGCAATGCATATTCGGTTGCTTTGTGGGTGGCAGTCTTCGTTCTGGCGGCGGCACATCTTCGACACCCGCCCGTCGGTCGCCGCTGGCTCTGGAGAGCCGGTTGGACAAGCTTCGCGTTCCTGGGAGCTGTGACTGCAATTCTCGAAACTGACGATTCCTACCGGAACCAGCTCGATGGGACCATTCCGGTTGATGAGATTGCTCCCCACTTCCACTGGATGATTCTGGCAGCGCCAGTGGCCGTGCCGTTGATTGCACTAGCTGCCTATGCCTTATGGGCAATCGTATGAGGCAGTCTTACTTTGCGTATCCTGGCTGGAATCTCAGTCTTGCTCGGATTTGCAGCCGTTGCCAGGGATACATTCTTCTATCTGTACGATCCGGCCCGAAGTGCTTGGCCGCTGTTTCTCGAGGATGGATCCGAGATCATGTCGGCCGCAATTCTCGTAGCGATTCTCGCTGGTTCGCTCTATTGCCTCCGGCTAGACGCGGGACCACAGCCGTGGCGTCGTCTACTTGCCGTCGGCTGCACGATGACCGTAGTGGTTGCAATAGTCACCTTGTTGCCGACATACAAGTATGAGTGGGGCTCGGGCCCCCCGAACAACTACACAGGACCAGTATCCCTGTTAGAGCAAGAGATCGAAGTTCAACATCCATTCTTGTCGACTATCAATGTTTGGTCGTACGTAGAGGCAGACTCTTCTGATCAGGCTGAGATCTTCCTGCGGCTGACCCCGCTCGGTCAAGATCGGCCGGTACGTGAGAGTAGTGCCGTCGTTCGAAACTCTGACTGGAACGACGTACCGATAGGCTTCAGGTTTTCGCCAATACCGGACTGCAGGGACCGGATATTTCTCCTGACCGCTGGAGTACTTGGTCCGCCGTCGGCGCAGGTATTTCTCGGCCTTACCGGTAGCGATTCCATTCCCAACAGCTCAGTCATCATCAATTCCGAGCCAACGCGCTGGGCCAATGACCTGTCGTTTCTGGGTCAGTGGGAAGGACGAGGCGCTCGAGTCATTGTTGACGCAATCAGATATACACCCTCCCATTTTGTTCTGCTAGCCGATTTGGTCCTTACCGTCTTGCTTGGCCTGTTGTCCGTCGTGCTACGTCCGTGGCGCGACGTACCCTTGCGGCCCTAGTGACATGGTGACGCTTGGTGTGTGTCTGTGCGAAATGACCTGAGGGCTTGACGTTCTTGGTGCTGTTGTGGCGGAAGCGGCGATGAGATGTTGTCCAGACCACTGACTGACGTGCCGGCCAGGCGGCAATTGGGTGTAGTTGAGTGACTAAGTGAAGCTTCAAGTCGCGTGTGCCGCAGGAGTGATGATTCGCGGAATGACTTCACTGGGTGTGGCGATGCCCGTTTCGGATTCCACAAGTCTCAAGATATACCCCCCAAAGCCCAGCACTAGCACTTCGCCATCTTCATCGATGCCGAATGACACAATCAGCGCATCAAGATTCGCGAGTTCAAGAAAGATGCGGCTATCCGCCCCGTCGCCCACCAGGGCCCAAATGCGCCCGCTACACAGGTCGCCAAACAAGTAGGCGCCGTTCAGAAACGGCATCGCCGACCCGCGGTACACGAGGCCACCGATGACAGCGCAGCCGTGCGAATGGTTGTACGCCGCGATTGGCGGCTTTGTGGTCGCCACCTCGTCACAGTCACTCGGAAGGCCTCGCCGGCAGAGAAACCCCTCATAAAGCGGCCAACCCATATGTGCGCCCTTGGTGATGATTGACACTTCTTCTTCGTACCCCGCGCCGACGTCGGCTACCCATAGCTCGTCCGTCTGCGAGTCGAACGCCATCCGCCATGGATTGCGTAACCCCAGGGCCCAAATCTCGTGCCTGCTATCCGGATCCTCGACCATGGGGTTGTCGTCCGGGATGCGATACGGCTGCTCAGCGGTCGCCCCGCGCACATCAATCCGGATGATCTTGCCGAGCAAGGTGTCCGTGAAGCGAGCGCATTCGCTGCACTCGAAGCCGTCGCCGATGCCCAGGTAGAGCATTCCGTCCGGACCGAACCGTAGGCTGCCGCCTTGATGCAGGTTGTACAGCCCCGGATGTTCCAGCATCACGAGTTCGTCGTCACGCGTCGCCAGTCCATCGACGACGGGGAAGCGCGATAGCCTGGCGCCCGGCTCAATTCCCTCTTTGTCGCTGCGGGCCGTGTAGTACGCGTACAGATACGGATAAGACTCGAAGTCAGGGTCCAGCGCCACTCCCAGCAAGCCCTTCTCACCGGATCGTGTCGAAATTTTGTCTGTGATGTCGAGGATCTGCCGAGGCTCCGAACCACCCTCGTACACGGCGATCTGACCGATTAGGTCCGCAATCAACAGCCCGCCGCCAGGCCACGGAAAGGCCTCCACCGGCTGTTGTTGCTCGTAGTCCGGAACGGCAGCCTCAAAGTTCAGGTTGTCGTACGGCGGCGTTGGTACCGTCACGAATGGGTGATTCCAACAAGCGGCCAGGCCTTCGCTATTCAGGGCGCACGTCTGTCGATATCCGGCGCTCACGGACGAGAAGATCCCGTCTGGCGCGGTCAGGCGAACATTGCTGATCTGACTTTCCGCGCCCCAGCACTCCAGCGTGCCTTCAGGCCGCGTTCCGCATGTGTGGTCATCGCCGGCGGCAATTGCACTGAAGGGCGTGGTTGGATTGTCCGATTGGCCCTGCGCATTCTCGCCCTGACAAAAGGCTGTGCCGTCGCCCCGGAGAACGCACGTGTGCGCGGTACCCACTGCCAGGTCTCGAAACGGCCCTGGCCGGCTATCCGCACGTCCGTTGTCATTCTTGCCCCAGCACAGCAGAGCACCGGCAATGGTTAGCCCGCAGCTGTGCTCGGCGCCGGCTCCGATCGCGATCAACGGCGCGTCGAGTGGTGGAGTTGCTCGATCGTTGGCATTCCATCCCCAGCACACCGGCCCGTTCGCTCCAAGCGCACAGGCGTGATCCCAGCCCGCGTCCAGCGCCGTAAACCTCCCTTCCGGCGCTTCAAGCTTCATGTGGTTGTTATTGCCCCAGCAGGTGATGCCGCCGTCCGCGCGAATCCCGCACGTGAATCGGTTTCCGGCCGAAATCTGACTGAACCTGACATCGGGGGGTACGTCCAAATGCCCGTCGTCGTTGTTCGGACCCCAGCAATGCACTTCGCCCCCGGACACCAGTCCGCACGTGTGGTCCCTGCCCGGCGACACGCTCGTGAATACTGCCGGTGCCGGCGTTACCGTCGGAGTGGCGGCCCGCGTTTCGATCGCTGTCGGCGTCGGCCTGGACCGGGTTGCCGGTGTTGGCGCGGGAGCTGCTTCGGACCTCTCGGATGCCTCCGGCGCCGGACTGGATATCGCGGTTGCAGGCGGCCCTGATCCCGGAGCCGTCGTTACCGAACGAGGCTCGGCGCGGCCGCCGGTCGCGTGTGCCGACAACGTAATAGCCGTCGGCGATGGTTCCCCAGTCGCAGTCGGTGATGCGGTCGCTGTTGTCTCTATTGCTGGTGCCGCTGCCGCCAGAGCCGTTGGACTGGACATTCGTGGCCGTAGCCCGGTTTGCGATGCGGTAATCTCGTTGCGCGGTTCAGGTTCCGGTCGCGGTCTCTCGCCGCAACCGCCAACCAAGATCGCTCCCAGGACGAGTCCTGCGACCGCCCCTGCCCGCCAGCGCTTGGTCCGCGGGCCAATGCCGGTGAGCGCCCGCGCTACGTTCAGGCGCAACGGGCGTCGCCGTCTGCTATGTACGAGCCAACCAGCGGACTCGCGCACGGTTCACAACCCATGCCGCGAAGGCCAGCAGCGCCAAAGCCCCGATGATCTGCGACTGTTGCAGTCTCCACAGGATTTCCTGCTGGTCGATACGCAGAAACTGTAGTCCGAGTCGCATCCCTCCGTAGCCCGCCAGCACCGTCCAGAAGATGTACAAGCGACCGATGTACCGGCTGGCCAGCCACATGGCGATGCCGAAGATCGCAAAGTCGCCCAACATTTCATACGTCGTGGCCGGATGCACGGGCGTGGTTTGGCCGATGGCGTTGGGGTGCGTGTAATACACCGCCCACGGCAAGTCGGTGGCCAGGGCGTGGTGCTCGCCGTTGATCAGGTCGCCGATGCGGCCGATACCCATGCCCAGGATCAGCCCGGGCGCGCCGATATCCAATCCGCTGCGCACGTCCAGTTTCATCCACCAGGCGGCCAGCGACAGCGCCAGCGCGCCGCCCAGCGGCGCGCCCCAGACGGTGATTCCTCCGTCGTTTACCGCAAAGACTCGTCCCCAATCGCTCGAGAACAGGTCAAGGTTGTCGATCACGAACAGGGACCGCGCCGCCACGATGCCACCGCCCACCGCCCACAGCGCCAGCGTGGTGACTTGATCGCTGGAGATCGTCGTCCGACGCCCCAGACGCTGCGCCACCCAGATACCCGCCAGGATGCCCAGCACCGAAAACAGCGAGTGCCAGGTAAACCGAAACGCCCCGATCTCGAAGAGGTCGGGATCCCAGGGAATGGCGACGGCAGGCATGGGTAGTCGGTTCGCGAAGTGGCGTCTGGGCCATGGTACTCGCCGACTCGTCCTACTGACGGCCCCGCCCGCGGCCTGGATGCGCTAGCCGGCCGAGTTCGCTCCGGGTGCACGAGCCTGCAGCTTGGCCGCCACCTCAGCAACGGGCCTGCCCAGGGTCAGGCTGTGATGCACGGCAACGTCCAGGTCCATTGCTTGGGCCTGCCAGTCCGCGGATTCCACAATCGGCGCCCTCCAGGCGCCGCGAGCCTCCAGCAAGGTGTCCAACTCCAGCCCCAGCCGAGTTGCCCCGTCGTTCAACGCCAGCGTCAACGCCGGGGTCGCGGGGCCAGCGTTGATCGTGGGCGCGAGGCCCGCCAGGGAAACGGCTGCGTCAGCGGCTGCTCCGCCCTCGTCCTGTCCCGCCGCGATAAACGCCGCCGCCATCGGGACGCGACGCTCGGCCTCAGGCCAGGTCGGCAGGGGCAGCGCTTCCCACTCGGAACGCCGCTTCGGCGGCAGCGCGGCCAGCCGCGACAATGCCCGGCCATGCGCAACCGTCAGAGCCACACGGCCGTCCAGCACTGCCTCCCCCGCCGCGCCCTGGCCGTCCCAGGCGCTCGGAGGAGGTGCCGTGCCCTCGCGCAGCCACTGATCGGCGTACCACTGCCAGGCATCCACGGCCGCCGCGTCTGCCGGAAACGTCCCGGCCGACCCTGCCACCGTTTCCAGTTCCGGAAGTCCCGCGATCACGCCAAACCCGTAGGTATACGTCTCGGGATCGGTCAGCCGCCGCGCGGTCTGCCCCAGCGTCTCGTAGGTGGATCCCACCTCGGCGATCCCGGCCAGATCGAGTCTGGGCCGACCGGCCAGCAAGTACGTCGGATGCCCGCCCATGGGCAATCCCACGATCCCACGCTCGCGCCGACCCAGGGCCAGCATCTCCGCCAGGAACCCATGGTCCCCGCCCAGCGCTGCATCCGTTGGCGCCAGCGCGCCCAGTGCATCCAGCGCCGTCACAAGACCGCCCGGGACTCCAACCAGCAGGTCCGGCAGGTCTCCGGCCGCCGCCCGCGCCAGCAGTCGGCCGGGATGGTCACCGCCCTGGTCCAGCACCTCCAGCTTGAGATCGACACTGGAACCGATGGCTCCCAGGTCCGGCGGGCCGCCACGCGCCAATGCGGGATTGACGGCCGCGTGCAGTGTCGCTGTCACCGGTTCCGGCGCCGGCTCGGTCCGCGCCGCGGCCGTCGGCGGCGGGGTAACGAAACGCGTCACGACAACCTCGCGTTCCACGATGACCGGTTTTTCGACAAACACAACGCGTTCGGTAAAAACCGGGCGCTCCACCACCACTTCGCGTTCCACCAGCTCGGGGACCACCACCACCCGCTCCACCACGATCGGCGCGCCGCAGGCGGCCAGGCACAGCGCGGCCCCGGCCGCCAGGCCAACCTGAAGCGCGTCCCGCCGGCTCACGCCGCGGGCTTCGGGTTCGGTAAACATGCGAGTCGAGTCAGCCCGGTGTGTCAGGATTTACGCGGAATCTGCTCCCCGATCATGCGACGATGCTACGTGAGCAGGCGCCAGGCTTGCCGCAAGCGTCAGGTACGGGAGGACCGGATGCACGATGTCGCGATACTTGGTTCGGGACCGGCCGGGCTGACCGCCGCGATCTACGCGGCGCGCGCCAACCTCTCCACGCTGGTCTTCACCGGCGATGCGTTGGGCGGCCAGATCGCCACCACTTACGACGTGGAGAACTACCCCGGCTTCGAGGAGATCACCGGGCCCGACCTCACCGCGCGCATGCAGGGTCAGGCCGAGCGCTTTGGCGCCAAAATCGTCTACGACCACATCACCGAGGTCGACTTCGACGGTCCGCCCTTCACCCTCACCGGCCGGGCTGCCACCTACGAGGCGCGCTCGGTCATCGTTGCTACCGGCGCCAGTCCCCGCCTGCTGGGCATTCCCGGCGAGCAGGAGCTCTGGGGCCGCGGCGTCTCGGTGTGCGCCACCTGCGACGGCGCGTTCTTCAAAGACCAGCCCGTGGCCGTGGTCGGCGGCGGCGATAGCGCCCTCCAGGAAGGGCTCTTCCTCACCCGCTTTGCTTCCAGGGTCACCGTTGTCCATCGACGTGACCAGTTGCGCGCCGGTCCCTACCTGCAGGACCGCGCCCGTGCCGAACCCAAGATCGACTACATCTGGGACACCGTCGTCACCGGCGTCCAGGGAGATCAGGCCGTGCAGTCGCTTCGCCTGAGGAACGTTCACACGGGCGAAGAGTCCGACTTCCCCACCGAGGGCCTCTTCATCTTCATCGGCCACGACCCCAACACGGAGATCTTCAAGGGCAAACTTGAGATGGACGAGGACGGCTACATCATCTCCAACCGCTATATGCACACCAACGTGGAGGGTGTGTTTGTGGCCGGTGAGGCCCAGGACCACTACTTCCGCCAGGCGATCACTTCCGCTGGCGAGGGGTGTCAGGCGGCAATGGAAGCCGAAAAATTCATAGCTCGGCTCGAAAGCCAGCAGCCCGTCGCCACGGCCGGTGTCGCGACCGCGTAGCACGACGTGCTGAGGCGCATGGCGATGGCGCGGCGAGCCGCCGGTCGCCGCCTGCCGCTGCCCGGCGGAACCCTGGCCGCCCTGATGGTCTTTGGTGTCGTTGCAGCCGCCGTCGCGCTGCTGGCGGTATTGGGCACGGCAGCACCCGGCGCGTCGACCCGAGATCAGCGAGCGGTCACACCGCGCTCAGTTCTGCAGCGGCCGACCCCGGGCCCGTCTACGCGATCGCCAACGGCACCCGACATTGACGCCTCGGCCGTGCGGCGAGCCGGTCGAGCGCTGGGTGCCTCCGCGGTGCCGCCCCCAACGCAGCGGCCCGTCGAAACCACCCTTGCTGCCTACACCGAAGCTAGCGACCGGCTGCGCCGCCGTTTCGAGAGTGGCGCCGCCTACGTCAGTCTCATAAACGTGGCCCATAGGCGCGGAACGGTCAGTGATGAGCGGCGGCTGGTGGCGCTGCTGGGTCTGGCCGAACTTGCACGAGCGACCGAGCAGAATCTGCAGTCACTCACGCCGCCGGGAATCGCAGTCTCCTACCACCAGAAGCTGCTCAACGTTCTGAGCAGCTATAGCGTTGCCGCCCGCCAGTACTGGCAGGCCACCGCCAGGCCCACGGCCGACACTGTCGACGCCGGAACCCGACGCCGGCAGCTCAATGGCGTCCTCGACGCTGCCTTCCGTTACAACACGCTCCCCAGAGGCCCCCTCGAGGCCGACGCCCTCGGCGAACCCTAGCTACGCCTGCTTCGGACAGGGTCCCGCCTCGACCATAGAGCCAGACTCGGGCTTAGTTCAGATCGTGAACGAACGGACCGCCATGGATGTGGTGATACCAGTGCCGAACCTCATCACGCAAATCCGGCGGCGTGTGTGTGAGAAACGTACGATAAATGTCCTTATCGCTTGGGGTCAGAATGCCCTCGGCGTTCTTCCTCTCGCCATCTCGTTCCGCAAGGATGTGAAGGTCACGCATGGCCAGCGACATCCGTTCCTCGCCGAGCGTCGTTAAGAGCCTGTAGAGCAGCATCCTCCCGTAAAGGTCCGCGCAATGCCGAAGTGGTTCTGCTCGACTATAGAGCACAGTACTCTTCTGCAGCGAAAGCTCAAATATGTTTGATTGTCCTGCTTCTGCGCACTTCGATCGAGCCTCCGTTTCCCACTCGTGGTTTTGATCCGCGAAACTACGCGATCCCTGCGAGTCATTAGCGAATGCGTTGATGAACTCTTGGGCGCTGCGTGCCAGCCACTTCGGATTAAGCAGGCGAGCTCTGGGATCAGGATGATCATAGTATGCGTAATTCGGACCTGCGCTCTCATCGAAATAGAGGCTCGCTACAATCTGGTATATCAGATTAGTCCGAGTCTCATGGATCCTTATAATTCCATCCTGATTCACCAAAACCGTCCGTGGCCACAAGCCTAGAATGCCAGTGAGAGACGTGGGCTCCTCTCTCCCGAAGTCTCCTGTAGGCCCTCGCGTCATCAATATCACGAGGTCATTGAACGGCAATGCCGTATTCACGATTCGCTCCGCGCCACGCAGTCCCTGGGCGAAGGTACTGAGGATGTTAAGATCCTCGGATATCGGTTTATCGTCGAACACCCAGATTCTGAACGGTCCAGTCAGTGGAAGCGAGAATGTCAATGACTTGGTGTGCTGTTGCTCGAGCAGGCGGTTGAAGAGGGAATTGTGATCGATCTGAAGATCGATGTCCACCGTGTGGTCGTTCACTCCCACCACGCTCAGGGCATTGACTAATGCTCGTTCTCGAGGATCTAGGCCGTCCGTGAACCAAGGTGAGCTCATTATCCGGTGGTGCCGGTCGGTCCTGTGCCCGTTGGCGTCAGTGTGGCTGGCAAAGTCCTCCAACGTCCCGATAAGCCGAATATCGCTCGACCAAACCGGCGCATGAACGGTATTTGCTAACAGCTGCCTGGCTAGATCCGGGTTCGATAAGAACAGTCGACCGAGCGACCCAAGCGCGTCCTCTTCGTAACCGACCAGGCCATCTCTGACCCACGGTGCACGAGCCATGTCAAGCGTGAACTGTAAATCTCTCTCTGCGATTCGATTGAGACTCCGAAGCGTGCTTGTCTCGTCGAATGTCAGATCGTCCTGAAGCCAAGTGAAGGATCGAAGAAGCTCGGCCAGGCTTTGGCTCTTCTGCGCTATCAATTGAAGGTATTGGAGGGAGTACATTTCGCCGCTGTACATATCTGTGGAGTTTGTTCCATCGGCAAACCAGTCGGCGCTCGCCACGAACATTGCGAGATCGCGGTTGATGCCGTCAGTCAGGAGCAGACCATTGAGTGCCATTTGGTCGGGATCTGAGATGCCATCGACGAGCCATGGATACGTGAAACATCCAAGCCACGGCATGACGATGAGCAGCCGCTCAAGCTGACGACTCGATGCGGCGAGGTCGCTCACAGTCGGCCCGGCAGCATCGAATGCCCGGATGTAGCCGGGTCGTGCCGCACGCGCAACGGTCGCCGCTTCGCATAACCCCACCCACGCAAAGGTCTGGCGTACGTCCTCCGCATGATCCTGCTGGCACCGGGCCTCAGCTTGATCGCCAAACGCCCGCGTATAGATGCCGACGTGGTGGTCATTGCCCAGGTGGGCTTCGACCACATCGTTCAGATATACACAGCTCGTAGGCCATCCACCCACTGGCTGAAACGCTGGAGACGAAGGCGCGGTCTCGGCTGAGATCGAAAGTGGCGAAGATGTGCCGAAGGCCCAGGCAAATGTGGTCTGCACATCCGTACGGTGATCGGCCCGGCACGCCGCTTCCGCCTGATCTCCGTGGATCCGCTGGTAGATCCCGACGTTGCCGACGTTCCCCAGGTGCTGTTCGACAATGTCGTTCAGCTCCACGCACCCCGTCGGCCACTGCGCCCGCACGGTGACAGTCGTGCCGGCCACAGCGGCCACAGCCAGCGCCACCGTCGCGAGGAGTCGGCAGCAGCGCCAGGCGGTTGCAGCCGTTCCAATGCGCTGAAGCAAAGATCTGGTATCCCCCAGGGCGTCCTGCACGCTAGCCTGACTACTCGAACCTGTCGAACCGCCCGCGCGGGGGGCTCAGGTCAATGCGCCCACTGTCGTCTTGCCAGCGGCAGTTGGTGATACCGACCAACGCGTCCTCGCTACCCGGAAAACCTTCAGTCTGAGATGCCCTGAGTTGAACCCAAACCCTTAGGGAAAGTTGTCGAATAACTCGTCAAACGAGTAATGGTCGTGTCCTTGGACCATCGCTAGTTCTACGATAAACTCCCGCTCACGTGCGTTAAGTCCATCTCTGAACCATCGTGCGTTCACGACGCGAATGTAGCGCTCGCTAGGTACGACAGTGTCGTAAGTTGCGTAGTAGATCTCATACATCCCTGTGAGCATCTGAACATCGATCGGTCTAACTTTGGGATCCATCGTATATCGAACCAGAGTCTGCGCGATGTCAGGAACGAGCTCAACTAAGGTCGCCAAGTTACCGAGGGTCTCACTTTCGTAATATTCTATCCCATCGAGTACCCATGGCGAACTAGCCACCTGCATTCCAATACTGAGATTACGCCTGGCTATATTGGCAATTCCCTGGATACCAATTGTCTCGTCATAGGAGACTGATTCAGATAACAAGGATAGGTCATTACGACCGACGATAAATCGTCGCTTAGACGCGCGATCCAAATGAATTGTGCGAGCGTATTGGTCTCGGCTACCTCGGGGTAGTTGTAATTCACGCCGTCCGCGAACCAATCGAGATTCGCGGTGTACACGGCAAATTCTTGATTGTGGCTGGCAATCGTGTGCAGGGTTTCCAGCGACTCCATGTCGTTGGCCGAGATCCCGTCCGCAAGCCATCCGTAGGAATAGCAGCCCAGCCAGGGAAGTGAGAGCAACACGGGATGTAGAGCAGCATTGGTGCCAGCGAGCTGGTAGATGGTCGGTGCGGGTGACTCGGCCCGCGACGCCAAGGGTGGCTGAATCTCGCACGGCGTTGCCCATGCAAATACGCGGCGCACGTCGTCGCCATGATCCCGGCGACAGGCAGCTTCGGCATCCTCTCCGAACACGCGCTGGTAAATCCCGACGTTCCGCTCGTTCTCCAGCTGTCCTTCCACGATGTCGTTCAGTTCAACGCAGGTCTCGGGCCATCCACCGGTGACGCTGGGGACGTTGACGGTTGAAGCACCGTCACCTGAACCCGTCCGACTCGGTTCCCCGAACGCCCAGGCAAACGTTCTGGCCACATCGTCTCGATGGTCGAACTGGCACGCCCGTTCCGCCTCTGCCCCAAAGACACGCTGGTAGATGCCCACGTGCCCAGCGTTTCGCAGGTGCCGCTCAACGATGTCGTTCAACGCCACGCACGCCGTCGGCCACTGGGCGGCGACGCTAGTCGCTGTGCTGGCCACCGTAGTCGTTGCCAGCACCAGCGCCACGAATATCCGGTAGTGGCGCCCCACGGAAGATGCCTTGTTTATCAGGTCAGACAAGCGGCGACCAAGCGTGCCCGTGAGCGCCAAACACACTAAGCGGTGGAGTTGCGGCTGTCGACGCCTACGCGATTGGCGACATCATCGCCACGAGCCGCAGCGGCCGCCGAAGCCGACAAATGAGCTGTAGCCCCATCAGCCCGCATACCGCCACGATCAGCCGCCCCGGCGATGCCGCCAGGCAAACCGATGGCCCAGCCGAATCGGAACCCTGCGATGATTGGAGCAATCACTACAGACAGCCGACGCGGTGTGCGCAACGCTTCGTCGCATTGAGGGCGGGTCATCCCGATGGGCGAACCGATGAATAACCGTTTGGTTCGGGCGGCTGCGGTCGCCGTTCTGCTGGGCATCGCCGTCGCCGGCGTCGCCTGGCTCGTGGTCTTCTTCACCGGCGGCACCGGTGAGGCCAGCGAGCCCATTTCCGCGCCCCAACTCACCCTGCCGCCGGCCACGGCCGCGCCGGCCACCGCTGCGCCTGCGACGGCTGCACCCGCCACGGCCGCTCCGGCAACTGCCGCTCCAGCCACCGCCGCTCCCCAGCCTGAAGCCACCCAGGCGCCTGCCGCCGCTCAGGCCACCGGCGACGCCACCCTCTACCGCATCGTCCCCGAAGAATCCGAAGCCCGCTACGAAATCGACGAACTCCTCCGCGGCGAGCCCTTCCGCGTGGTTGGCCGCACCGACCAGGTCGCCGGCGACATCATCCTCGACTTCGCCGACGCTTCCGCCTCGCAGGTCGGCGTCATCCGCATCAACGTGCGCACCCTCATGACCGACGAGGAGCGCCGCGACCGCGCCACCCGCTCCCGCATCCTCCAGTCCGCTGAAGCCGCCTACGAGTTCGTGGACTTTGCGCCCACCGCCCTCGAGGGTCTGCCCGACGCGGTCTCCGTAGGCGTTACCGCCACCTTCACCATCGTCGGCGACCTCAAGATCCGCGAGATCACCGCCGAAGCGCGATTCGAAGCCACGGTCAACGTCGTCGCTGAGGACCGACTGGAAGGCACGGCCGAAGCCACCGTCCTGCGGTCCACCTACGATCTCATCATTCCGAACGTGCCGTTCGTCGCCGACGTCAGCGACGAAGTCCTCCTGGGCATCGAGTTCGTCGCCACCGCCGTCGCGCAGTAAGTCCACACGGCCGCGCCGCACTTTCCCCGCGGCGCGGCCGAGGCTGAAAACGCAGCAAAAGTGGCTTGCCACCGCTAGGCGTTCAGGATCACCTGCGCCGTCACCTGCGTCAGCCTGCGCAACTCCTCGTGCGGCATCCATTCGTTCACCGAGTGGATGTCCTGGTATCCCGTGCCCAGGATCGCGGAGTCGATCCCCTTCTCGTTGAAGTTCTGAGCGTCGCTGCCGCCGAACGTGTGCACGAACCGCGGCTCCAGCCCGGCCGACTGGACGCCCGCGTAGGCCACCTGGAGCGCCGGATGGTCGTGCCCGAACCGGGTCGGCTTGAACCGCTGCTCCGCCTCGATCTCGGCCCTTCCCCCGAAAGCGGCCGCGGCGTCCTCAACGGCCTGGCGCATCGCCGCCACCTGCCGGTCCAGCGCCGCCTGCGTCAGCGCCCGCGCCTGCGCCACCAGCTTCGCCTCGGGCGGAATGATGTTGCGCGCCTCCCCGCCTGAGACAAGCCCCACGTTTGCCACCGTTAGCTCGTCCACCGGCCCCAGCGGCATCCGGTCGATGGCTCGCGACATCATGCTCACCGCGCTCTTTCCGGCTTCGGGATGCGCCGCCGCCGCCGCGTTGCCGTGAGACGTGACGTTGAGATTGCACGACGCCGCTTGCTGGTCGCAGATCACGCCCACCGGACCGCCAAAGTCCAGCACCAACGCCACCCGCGACTCCACGTCGTTCGGATCGAACGCTGCCGCCCCGAACTGCCCCACGTCCTCCCCAACCGTGAACACCAGGTCGATCGGCCCGTGCGGCAGCCCCGCTTCGTCCACCATCGCCACCGCTTCCACGATCGCCGCCACTCCCGCCTTGTCGTCCGCCCCCAGCACGCTTGAACCGTCCGAATACACCGCGTCCGCCTTCACCACCGGCGTCATCTCCGGCGTCGGCAGCACGGTATCCATGTGGGCGTTCAGCATGATCGGGGTCGAGTCCTTCCCCTTCGCTGGCCAGTGACAGATCAGGTTCCCTATCTGGTCTCGCCTGCACACCACCCCCGCCGCCTCCAGCCGCGGCTGGATGATCGCCACCACCCGGTCCTCGTTTCCCCAGTAGCTGTCCACGCTCAAGATGTCCACAAACCCCTGCAGCAACCGCTCCCAATTCAACGGCAGCAACGGCGTCGATCCAGTCGACTCGGTATTGGACATGCGATCAGCCTCTTCTGGATCTATGGCCCGTCACGTGAGCAGGTCGTCGATGATCTTGCCCACCAGGTAGTGCTTCCGGTCCGGATACCACCAGATGGTTCGTCCCTCGTTCTCCAGCAGGCTGCCGTAGGTCGCGACCTGGGTGTGACCTTCCGGCGGCAACTCCACGCCATCGTTGTCCGCCAGCACTCGCGGCTCGCTGAACGCCAGCGGCTGCCCTACCGCCGACTTCCGCACCGTCCCGATACTGAACCATGCCGGCCGCCGGTTCCGCTTCGAGTCGTGCGGTCCGTCGCCCCCGTGCGCCGTTCCCACGTTGTTGTGGAAGATCAGCAGGTAGCGACCGTCGCTTAGCCGGTAGAGCGGACAGGGCGAAATCGGATGCGGCACCGGCCGCCCGTCCGACGCAAACCGCAGCACCTCCGCCTCCGACCACGACTCCCCGCCGTCCTCGGACACCGACCACCAGGCATACCCCGTCAACGTCCGCAGCAGGCAGATCATCCGCCCATCCGGAAGGTTCTGGATCGCCGGCTCCTGCGCAATGCTGTGCTCCGGGTCGCCCGGCTTCGGCACGCGGATCCCGTGCGGCGACTTCGGTCAAATGCTCACCCGCAGCCGCGCCGGATCGGCCTCCGTCAGGATGTTCTCGAACCGCAGGAACCAGCACTCCGAGTGCCGCTGAAACAGGTGCGGTTCCACGTGGTACGCGGTGCTCGCCCAGCGCGTGAACCCGCAGACCACCTCGCCCCGCGGATTCAGGATCGGCGTCTGGTAGCAGATCCAGTTCTCCGGCGTGCCGGGGTCCGTTGGACTGATCGCCGATCGTTCCATCGGCAGGCTCAGCCGCTCGCTCCAGGTCTTGCCCTCGTCGTCCGAGTAGTTGTACGCCAGCAGCCCGGTTGTGTCCTCCCGAACATCCACCACGCCGATGTTCTTCGTATAGAACACGTACACACGCCGCAGCGCCGGCGCCAGCACCGGGAACCCCCACGAGGCAATCCGCCCGTCGTCGCCGGACGGCCCGTCCACAACCCGCGGCTCGCTCCAGGTCACCCCGTCGTCATCGCTGCGCGCGAACACCACCCGCTGGTCCGGCCTGCCCTCGAACGTCGCCATCGTCCACACCGCCAGGAACGCCCCGCTCCACGACCGCACCACCAAGAAGTGTTGATTCGTCCAATCGTTCGCCGCCCCGCCCCGCGGCACATAGGCCACGTAGTCCGGCGACGTCCGCAGCACGTCTACGCCATACGACGACAGGTCCGAAGCGCTCAAAGACAGCCCCTCACTCGTCCGTGCAATGGACCACCGCCACGTCCCACTGCGGAATCACCAGCTCGAACCCGTTCTCCTCAACCTCAATGTCGCAGCCCCTCAGCAGGTCCCTCGCCCCACCAATCCGTTCCCTCGGCCGCAACCGGCACCGAGCCTCAGCCCGCTCTACGTTGAACACGAAGACCAGCCACCCACCCAGCCGCGACCGCCGCACGATGGGAACCGCCCGGTCGCCCTCCACCGCCACCAGCGGCGTCACGCCCGCCTCCTGCGCCAGCCCCCGAACCAGGTCCGGCTGTCCCACGTCCCCGAACCCCGCCGACAGCGTCAACCCGTACCACGTAAACCGCCCGTCCGCGCTCCGCACCGCCACCGTCTGACCCTCCAGCGTCGCAATTCCCCGCGTATCCCCCAGCGGCTCCAGCACCGCGTACCCGCACGGCGAGGTGATCGCCAACGTTCCATGCGGCGTCTCCAGCACGTTCCGCCCCTGCTCGATGTCGTACGCCGTCACCGCCGAGACGTCCGCCACCCGCACGCCCAAGTCGTCGGCCAACACATCCGGCGGCCCGTAGCTCGACTGCCCGTCCGCCGAGTACATCCCGAAGCTGCCCTCTGCCACCAGCCGCGGCCCCTCGGGATCGGCCAGCGTCCGCCGCACGTTCTCCCGCGTCGCCTCGTCCATCAGCGCCACGTTCGGCAGGAACAGTTGCCGGTACCCCGACCAGTCCATCCGCGGCGAGATCACGTCCGGCGTGATTCCCTGCGTCCACAGCGCCCGGTAGGTCCCCCGCACGTCGGCCAGGAACCGATCGTCCTCGTCGTTGTAATCGAACATCTCCTGCGACTCGGGGTGATAGACCACGCCCACCTCGGCCCGCGGGCACTCCAGCGGCAGGTGCTCGCTCAGCGCGTCGATCTGCTCGGTCGCCCGCGCCACCGCCTCGAATCGCTCGGTCGGCTGCCCGTCCAACGCCGCCAGGTTGTACCCCGGCGACTCGAAGCTCATGTACTCCGGCCGGTACTGCCAGAACATCGCCCCCGCCGCCCCGCAGGCCAGCGTCATCCACAGCAGCGTCGTCAGTTCACGCGGGTCCGCCTGCTTCTTCCAGGTCACCCCGCCCGGCGACATCCCCGCGTAGATCTCCTCGTTCCACCAGCGCCCGTGCTTCCCCGCGCTCCGCGACCAGTCGAAGCTGAACGCCCGGTCCGCGACCTGGTACGGGTCCTCCACGGTCAGCAGGTTGCTCGAGGGCATCGACATCCCCCAGCTATCCGCCACCGCCGCGCAGCGCTCGTCCCACGGCCGCGGATACCACGCCCCGTGCGTTCGCGTCTCGTGCACCGGGTCCAGCCGCTTCGTCTCGTCGATCATCCATTGCAGGTGCCCCGCCAGGTTCTCGTAGTGGAACTGCCGGTACAGCAGCATCTCCACCGGACTCGCGTTCGAACGCGGCGGTTCCACGTCCTCCCAGCGCCGGAAGCGACGCAGCAAGCGCTCGTTCAGTTCGTCCAGTGTGAACCGCTCCAGCAGCCAGTCCTCGTACCGGGCCAGCGTGTGCGGGCAGTAACAGGGCAGTCCATCGGTCTGCCGGCTGAACGCCGACGAAATGGCAATCCCGTCCCACAACCCCCAGATCAGCAGGCTCGGTCGATCGCGGTACCGCGTCACCACGTGCTCGATCAACGCTCCGCCGAACTGTCGCCAGAGCGGGTGGTCGTAGCAGTGAATCTGCGAGCCCTGCGGCATCGCCGCGCTCGCCACCGGCGTCGCAGCCCGTCCCCGCTGGTTGACCACCCGCATGTCCGGGAAGTCGCGCGTCATCCACTCCGGACCCGCCCCGTGCGTCGCCAGCGCCATGTCCAGCCATACGTAGAGGTCGTGCTTCTCTGCCAGGTCGAAGAGCCGGTCGAACTCTTCCAACTCGTACTGCCCCGGCCGCGGCTCCATCCAGTTCCACATCGTGAAACTGCGCACGATCCGCATCCCCGAAGCCCGGATCCGTCTCAGATCCTCGTCCCACACCTCCGTCTTCGGCGTCGGCGCCCGGTAGTACTCCACTCCCACCGGAAACGGAACCCCGGGAATCCCGAATCCCTCATCGGCAGCCATGGAACGACTCGCCTCCACCTGGCCGGAAGCCGCTACAGCGTCTGCGACGACTTGAACCGGCCCGCGCCGTCCTTCTCGGCGCCGGGGAAGCTATAACCGCCCGGCTTGCGCTTCTCCTCCTCGCCGCAGGCGGAAACGATAGCCAGCGTCGCGGTACCAACGGCCAGCAGGACGGCAAGCCGGCGACGAGATAGCCGGACGCCGACGGTTGCTGGGTCGGCGTGAAGGGCGGATGCCTTGAGCCGGTCAGGTGCCATCATCTCTTCACTCCCGTGCGAGTGCGTGGGCAATCAGGTCGGCGTTCGGTGCATGCACGTTCGACCCATCCATGCGCCCGGGCGGCGACCTGACCGGAGGCTGCACGCCCTACAGGGTACGCCGCTGGACATTGCGCATCTATTGGGCGGATCAACAAGCCGGATATAGTGGCTATTCGGGCCACGAAACATCGGCCCGTCACCCGGGAGCCGCAGTCATGCTCCGCGTTGGAATCATCGGTCTTGGCGGCATTTCCCGGTCTCACGGCGACGCCATCGAAACCCTGCCCAACGTCGAAATCGCCGCCGCCGCCGACCTCCTCGAGGCCCCGCGTCAGGCCTTCTACGACCGCTACGAAGTCCCCCGCGCCTACCCCAACCACACCGAGCTGCTCAAGGACGACGAAGTCGACGCCGTCGCCGTCACCCTCGGCCATCAGCTCCACCACCGCCTCACCGTCGACGCCCTCAACGCCGGCAAGCACGTGCTCGTCGAGAAGCCCATGGCCCTCTCGCTGGAACAGTGCGACGAGATGATCGAGGCCGCCCGCCGCAACAACGTCAAGCTCATGGTCGGCCTCACCCAGCATTTCCTCGGCCCCAACATGAAGGCCAAGGAGATCCTCGACTCCGGCGAGCTTGGCCCCCTGATCACCGTGGTCTGCTACTCCGTCAAGAACTGGGGCTACGTCAACCGTCGGCCCCAGTACCGCAGCCGCTTCCACGGCGGCGGCTATTGGATGACCAACGGCGTCCACATGGTCGACCGTCTCACCTGGCTCGTCGGCTCCCAGGCCGCCCGCGTCAAGGCCCGCATTGGAACCAAGAGCCACTACCAGGCCGGCGACGACTACGGTGTCGCCTTCGTCGACTACAAGAACGGCGTCCCCGGCATCGCCATCGCCATCGGCTACCGCGATGGCGCGCCGAACTACCAGTCCGAAATTATCTGCGCGAGGGGCGGTATCCGCATTAGCGGCTCGGGCGACCGCTTCGTCGCCGTCGGCCAGGGCAACGAATGGACCCGCGTCCCCTTCGAGGATCCACCCGCCGGCATGACCGAGGAATGGCGCGCCTTCGCCCGCTCCATTGAGGAAGACCTGGAACCGCCAACCTCCGGAGAGTGGGGTCGCCACATCATGGAAATTCTCTTCGCCGCCGAACGCTCGTCGATCACCGGCCAGCAGGTCACGCTTGCAACGGGAACCCAATACAACGTCCAGACCACCGGCCAGGTCATCTGCCAGGACCATGGTTGGGTCTAGAGTTGTCGCACCGACCGCCGGCTTCATCGCCGCACCCACGCAGGAGCGCAAGCCCATGACCGCACCCGACCTGCAACGAAATCTCGAACTCGCCGACGGCCGGATTCCCCGCCGCCGCGTCGTCGTCCTGCTCGCCGCCTCCGCCGCCAGCCTTGCCACCCTGGCCGGTTGTGGCGGCGAGCAAGAACTCACCCGCGACAACTATGAGTTCCCTGGCGCCAGAAAGGACAGCACCGGCAACTACCAGATGCGCAACGCCCAGTAGCGCTGTCCGTGAGCCGCTGAGTCGCGCGCCTTGGCCTCAACGCCACTACGGTTAGAGTCCTCGGCTAGTAAATTGGGCGTCGTACCCACCGCCGGCCGCAATGCCGCCTCTACCCACGAAGGAATCCAAATGAAGGCTCCGGCTCCTCGCCCTGCTGGCCAACTCTCCCGCCGCCGTCTTGGCGTCCTGCTCGCCGCCTCCACTGCGGCGCTGGCCGCCCTCGCCGCTTGTGGCGGCGAAGAGAAACTCACCCGCGACGACTACTCCTTCCCGGGCGCCGAGAAAGACGCCAGCGGCAACTACAAGATGCGCGGCTTCCGCTAGACCGGGGAGCCCCACACCCACCCAATCCAGTCGCCTGCGGCCTCGCGGACATCCGACTGCGCGTACAGTAGGACCGCG
The DNA here is from genome assembly GCA_022824495.1 of Chloroflexota bacterium. Classification (GTDB taxonomy): domain Bacteria; phylum Chloroflexota; class UBA11872; order UBA11872; family UBA11872; genus UBA11872. Next base: position 59,594 of record JAJDZU010000018.1, read on the forward strand.
TTGAACCAGGTCGTGCGAGCCGGTCGAATGCCTGCAACTGAAGAGGCAATCAAGTGGCTGGCTTGAACAACGGCGCTGACTTCGACGCCGTCGTCATCGGCGCCGGCTTCTCCGGACTCGGGATGCTCCACCGGCTCCGCGACGTCATGGGCCTCTCGGTCCAGGTCTACGAGACCGGCAGCGGCGTCGGCGGCACCTGGTACTGGAATCGCTACCCCGGCGCCCGCTGCGACTCCGAGAGCTACATCTACTGCTTCTCGTTTTCGAAAGAACTGCTCCAGGACTGGACCTGGAGCGGCAAGTTCCCCGAGCAGCCCGAAATCCTCGCCTACCTCGAGCACGTCGCCGACCGGTTCGATCTCCGCCGCAACATCCGGTTCAACACCCGCGTCACAGGAGCCACGTTTCGGGAAGACACCAACCGCTGGCAGATCGAAACCGACCAGGGCGATCGCGTCACCGCCCGATACCTCATCACCGGCATCGGCTGCATCTCCACCGGCAACGTTCCCAACATCGAGGGCCTGGACTCCTTCCAGGGTGACTGGCACCACACCGGCGCCTGGCCCCACGACCCCGTCGACTTCTCGGGCAAGCGCGTCGCCGTCATCGGCACCGGCTCCAGCGGCGTCCAGTCCATCCCAGTCATCGCCCGCCAGGCCGGGAGCCTCACCGTCTTCCAGCGCACGCCCCAGTTCACCGTCCCCGCCCGCCACCGCGCCGCCGACCGCCAATTCATCGAGGAAGAGGTCAAACCCAACTACCAGGAAATCCTCGAAAGAGCCCGCTGGGGCCAGGGCGGCGGCCCCCACGACCCGGTCGAGCGTTCGGCCCTCGACTACCCCGAAGCTGAGCGCAACCAGATCTACGAGGAGCAGTGGGCCCTGGGCGGTTACGACTTCATTGCCCGGTCATTTGCCGACGTCATGACCGACAAGGCCGCCAACGACACCGCCGCCGACTTCATCCGCAACAAGATCCGCCAGATCGTCAAAGACCCCGAGACCAGCCGCAAGCTCCTCCCCCACGACCACCCCTTCGGCGCCAAGCGAGCTCTGCTCGACACCAACTACTACGCCACCTACAACCGCGACAACGTCCGCCTCGTCGACCTGCGCTCCACTCCCATCCGGCGGATCACGCCCACCGGCATCCAAACCTCCGAGCGGGGCTTCGAATTCGACATCATCGTCTTCGCCACCGGCTTCGACGCCATGACCGGCACCTTCTTCAAGATCGACATCCGCGGCCGCAACGGCCTGGCGCTACGCGACAAGTGGGCCGAGGGCCCAAAGACCTACCTCGGACTCCAGGTCGCCGGCTTCCCCAACATGTTCATGATCACCGGCCCCGGCAGCCCCTCCGTCCTCAGCAACATGCCCGTCAGCATCGAACAGCACATCGACTTCATCGCCGACTTCATCACCTGGATGCGCGAGCGAGGTATAGAGACCGCCGAAGCTGACCCCCAGGCCGAAGAAGCCTGGGTCGCCCACGTCAACGAAGTTGCCGACACCACCCTCTACGTCCTCGCCAACTCCTGGTACCTCGGCGCCAACATCCCCGGCAAACCCCGCGTCTTCATGCCCTACCCCGGCGGCGTCGGCCCCTACCGCCAAAAATGCAACGAAGTAGCCCGCCACGGTTACCGGGGCTTCATACTCACCAGACCAGCAACCAACCACCATCCAGTCAGCTAGCGCCCTTCTTCCGGTCAGGCAAGACTCGCCTTCTGCGTACAAAGCGAGAGCCTCAGTCTTAAGTGTTTCCAAGGAAGCCCGGATGACATACACGAATTCCTCGGCCGTGACGAACTATGTCCAGTGCTCAACATCAGTCAGAACGTGCTTTCAGAGGCGAGCTTTAGCCGATGCAGATACCTCGTCATGTGCCAAGATCGGACACCGAGACGCTAATCCAGCTTGGCCTTCAAACATTCTCTTGACATTTTCGTTCGTCGATAATATATTCCGTTTTGGTCGGGTAGTCTAGTCTGGGAACTGGAACGAAGGCAACCGCCAAGACTAGGCTTAAAGAGTTCACGTCAAAGAAAGTACCGTTTCAACCATGGGTCGCCGTGCCTTTCTGATGAAATGACACAAGACTGGTTGAAGATCAAGCAGTCTAGGTCAGACCTTTCCGACTATCTGATACACTGGACGCGTGATTCGAGTGTAGACGGAGTAACTAAGTCACCATTCGAAGTATTGAAGTCTATCCTTAAATGTGGTTATCTTAGACCTTCATTCGCTCCGCGAACTAGTGTCTTCGGTCGAGGTACAAGACGTACGGTGCGAGGTCCGCATCCGGTAGTCTGCTTTACAGAGCAACCACTAAGCGCCTTTGTGAAATCTTGCAATACGTTACCTGATCGATACAGGCCATACGCTGTCGCCGTACGAAAAGACAGGCTCTTTGAGTACGGTGGGAGACCGGTCGTCTATGGCGACGAGGATCTCTTGGGCTCTTTGCCGGAGCATGAGAAGTTCTTATGGGTAGCGTTTAATCCGATACCTAAATCTAGTCTTGGTGGATATCCGCTTGATTGGACACATGAGCGAGAATGGAGGAGCACTGTTAATGATTACAAGGTTACTGGACTCGGCACATACTTGACCGATGGAGTTCCGTTGCTTCTGCCTCAAACGGATAGCCATCGCTACTTACCGTGGGTTATAGTAAGCTCTACGGACGAGGCTGCCGAAATGAGGAGATGGGTCGAATCACTTGGTGAGTATAAGGGCGCTAATGTACTTCAGAGAGAATACCACAGGAATCTCAGATATGTGCCAATTGTACCGCTTGATGAGGTTAGAATGAGATTGTCGAAAGGAGAAAACTCTTGGGCTAGGATTGATACATTGCCGTATTCAGAATTGGAACCGAGTATTGCTGAGCAGTTTGAGCATCTCGGATGGGGTGGCATCTGATGTGAATTAAGCCGATCGTGTGATGACTAGGACGCAGAGTGAAGGCCAAGAGATTGTCCGGTGCTCTACCTATGATCGCGCGGATAGTGGCTTAGCTATAGGTGGCGGGGTTTGTTCTGATTAATGGCCGTAGTTGAGGCATTGATCGCAAGGCGGCTGATACTCTATAGCTGCCTGAAGATCACATGCGACCTAGAGGATGTAGCGGTGATTGGTTATCGGACGCTGGCCACTTCCAGCCATGACGATTACTCAGAAAAGCGATTGCTCCAAATTCGGCGATCTATTCACCAGAGCAAACTCTCTTGATCAATTCGCTGCTTAGAGTCACCTGTGATTTACTGGGGTACAACGGCGCAGTAGTCCCGCAATGAATCGATCGGCACTCAAGTCTGTGGCGGGCTCATGGTAATTCTTCGTATCGCCCGCATGATCTGAGTCAGATAACAGTAGGCAGGCAGAGGAGTAGAGACGCTCGCGCACGAGCTTTCGGAGAAGAATCTCGTATCGCTGTTCGTAAGAAGCACTCTTGAATTCCGGAAAGACATCAAAGTGGGGTTCCCTAACTGCAACACTTCTTCTGACCTCTTCGCAGTCCTCGAGTAGCAGAAGGTATCCAAGCCATGGCTCTGAGGAGTCTGCGAATGCTCCCTCGCGGTATGCCTGCCACAAGTCGGTGGCGTTGCCGATCGCTTCTTCCGCACGATTATTTGCATTGTTACCGAATGATGGACCGATATGAGCCTTCAATTCTACGACAGCGCAGAGGTCGCTGTCCGTAGCTACAATTAGATCCCACATCTTCGTCGGACGAAAGAACCCTGGCAGGTACGTGAGCGTACGCCGAATGTGAATGTGAGACTCGGACACTCCCGCGGAGATCAGTTTTTCGCGAAGTGTATAGAGAAAGCCGTCAAGCTGCTTGCCGCCGACAACCTCTGCACGCCTGCCGGCATACGCGACGTCTTCAGCCGCAGTAGCTCTTCCCCTCCGCTCCCAAAAGTGCGCTACGGCGTTCCGAAAGTCCAGAGTTGATTCGGGCACTCGGCGCTCCTAGGCTTTATCGCCTCGTGATGTCTAAGTGACGAAAAAAATTTGCTTCCTCTAGGCGAAGGCGGGATTCGGCCAATGCCATGTATTCAGGATCGATCTCAACTCCGATGCTGTTCCGACCCCATCGAGCCGCAGCCACCGACGTTGTGCCCGTTCCCAGGAACGGATCAAGTACAACATCACCCACAAAGCTATACATTCGCACGAGTCGTTCGGCGAGTTCCTCGGGGAAAGGAGCAGGGTGTGATCGAGAGGAGACACCGGCAACGTCGCTCCAGACTTGGCGAAACCAACGCTGGTAGTTGCTGGCTGAGATCACCGATAGGAGCCGCATTTCTGTAGTTGGGCTTCGGTACCCGCCAGGCTTTCGTTGAAACAAGATGTACTCGACATCGTTCTTGATGATCGCATTTGGCTCGTAGGGCTTGCCCAGAAAGCCACCGCTCCCAGCTTCGTAATCTGCGTTCCCGATCTTATGCCAGATGATTGGGGCGAGGTTGTCGTAGCCCACCTCGCGGCAGCGAAGCTGGATCGCCGCATGCAGAGGCACGACAGTGTGCCGCCCGTTGTTCTGTCGGCGCGAAAGAAGAACGTCGCCAACTACACAAATGACCCGTCCCCCGGGCACGAGCACGCGATAGCACTCTCGCCAGACGTGGTCGAGGGCCGCGAGGAACTCGTCAAAGTCTTCGATAGATCCGAGTTGGCATTCTGACGGCGCGTACTCTTTGAGCGTCCAATACGGTGGGGACGTGACGACGAGATGCACGCTCTGCGAAGCTATTCCTGAGAGGTCGCGGGCGTCGGCCAGCACCAATTCGTGCTGTGTCGGGATGGAATAGAGAGCATCCTCAATGGCTGCGATCAAGGCTTCGTCGCGAGCAATCCGAGGGATCACTGTCTGGTCGAGGTCACAGGTCCGCAACTCGTCCGGAAGTGCGTCCAGGAGGACGCTTGCTCGCTCGCTTGCGGTCGGTGTTGCCAACTTGCCTGCCTCGACGGACGCCTGCGACTAGGCTAGCGGTCGGTCGTCGGGTATGCCACCAGCGACGGATACGGAGTGCGCGGCAAGGTGTACCCACGATCCCGGTCCGTGCTCAAAAGAGCAGGGCCGAAGGATTGCAGCCGATATCCAATGATCATGCACTAACCAACCCAATTCCCCCACCCACTCACGGTCCCCGTGCCCTCACCCGCCGCCGCGACCTCGGCCTGGCCGTCGGATCCGCCACCGGCACCCTCGCCGCCGCCTGCGGCGAGCCCGACATAGCCAAGATCCAGCCCCTCGCCCTCTCCCACCCAGCGCCCGCCACACGAGAGCCTGTCCGGCACTTTCCCGAAGTTTCCGGGCGCTTCCCAACGCGCGTGCAATCCTTCCCGCTACTCGTGTGCTCACAGGTGCAGACGTGTGCGGGAGAGCACCAGCCCAGGAAGACCGAGACAGATGACTAGGCATCCCGAGCTTCTCGAGCGAATCACCGTGCGCGCCGACGTGTTCGGCGGCAAACCAATCATCCGCGACATGCGAATCGCCGTGGAGCACGTGCTCGGAATGCTGGCCGCCGGCGACACCGCGGAGACGATTCTTCAGGAATACCCGGTGCTGGAGCCAGCGGACATCCAAGCCTGCCTGCTCTTTGCCCACCGCTCCATAGCCGGTGAACGAGTTCACGAGCGCGTCCCGATCCACGAGGCTTGAAGTTCCTTCTCGACGCATGCGCCGCCTCTCGCAGCATGCGCACAACGCTTACCAACCTGGGCCACGACGTTCAGTCGGCAGCCGAATCGGCACCCGATGCCTCCGACGCTGAGCTGCTTGCCCTGGCGCTTGCTGAGCAGCGAATCCTCATCACCGAGGACAAGGACTTCGGCGAAGTGGCATTCGTTCGCAGGTTGCCGCATCCGTGCATCATTCGCTTCACCGACATGCCCGTTGCGAAACAGGCCGCCGCCATGCGTCGGCTCCTTGACGACTACGCGGGCGAGATGCACGAGGGCCAGATGATCGTGGTCACCCGCCGTCGCGTGCGAGTGCGTCACGGCGTGACAGAACAGGCGTAGCCACTGACGCACCGGATAGGCTCCTTGGCCGCGCCGAGGGCGATGAAGCCTTTCCTATTCCTGCCGGCAATCTCCCATACGCTCCGCGCATCCCGACCAATCTCCACCAAACCCCACCCACCCCTATCGCGTTATACAGTAGTACTGACACCCGCCGGCCAGAGACGCCCAAACACAAGCCGTTCGCAACACCGCGACGGCCAACGCGTCCCGACCCAACCAACCAGCGGACCCCGGGCGGCGGAGGTATCACCTGTGACCATGCAGCCCCCAACTGAATCCAACCGCCGATCCCTGGCCCCCCGCGCCCTCACCCGCCGTCGCGCCCTCGGCCTAACCCTGGCTGCCGGCGCCGGCGCCCTCGCTACCGCCTGCGGCGAGCCTGACATTCCCACCATCCAACCCCCCGTTCTTCCGTCCACCCAACGCACCCAGGCCGCCACCACCCAGGGCGCCGAAGCCGCCGCCACGCCCCCTCCCACCGTCGTCGTCACCGCCGGCGACCGTGCTCCCAGCCGCGAGGGCAGCCTTCCCCAGGCCGGCGCCGACCGTCCCATCTCCATCGCCCTGCCCACCTTTGCCGGCGGCAACTGGGACGTCGAGCCCATCCTTCTTTCGGCCGAAGTCGCCGCCCGCCAGGACACCGAGCAGCGCTACAAGTACTCGCGCACGCCGTTGCCCTCCAATTTCGGCTACCGCTGGGACTACGCCTCAACCGTGGACGACGGCTCCGGCAACGCCCGCACCGACCTCGTCATGCTCGAACAGTGGGACCTCGCCAACCTCGTCGCCGGCAACAAGCTCCTGCCCCTTGATGAACACCTCACCAGCGACTCCACCTTCAATCCCGGCGCCTACTGGCCCGGCATCCTTGAAACCGGCAAGGTCGAAGGCGTCCAATACGCCCTCCCCGTCGCCGCCGCGCCTTGGATCACCATCGTCAACCGCGACGTCGCGGCCGCGGCTGACTACCAGATTCCGCCTCGCAGCGCCTGGGACGGCCAGGCCTTCGTCGAAGCCGCCCTCACCATGCACGGCGACCCCGAAGCCCCGGGTGGTAGTGATGCCGTCGGCCTTCTACTCAACGTCGAACCCATGTGGGGAGCCCCCGACCAACTCTGGAGCTGGACCCCCAGCTTCCTCTTCCTCCAGTCGGCGTTGGGCGCCCTCCCCGACAGCCAGGGCACCTTCGCTCCCTTGCGCTCGGACCCCGCCAAGGCCATCGCCGAAACCTACTACGACCTCGCCACCACCTACGGCCTCGCTGAAAGCGCTGATAGCAGCCGTCGGCCCCTCTGGTTCCGCTACACCCAGGGCCAGATCGCCATGCTCATCATGTCCCTCGGCGGCCTCGGTTTCGGCTGGATGACCCGCAGCGTCGGCCCCGACAACGTCCTCTACCCCTTCCCCCGCTTCGGTTCCGGCGGCGCCCCCGTCAGCGTCTGGATGATGATGGGCATCGGCAACGGCACCCAGGAACCCAGGGTTGCCTACGACGCCCTCCGCGCGCTCGACCGCAACACCCAGCGCGTCGCCAACGTCCCCGCCCAGCGCCTGGAGCCCGACCAGCTCCAGCGCCTCTTCCCCAGCTACAGCGACGAAGCCGCCCAAATGATCGTTGACATAATGCAATCCGCCAACTACGTCACCGTCGACCGACCCCAGTGGGGCGCCTTCGTCAACCAACTCGACGCCGGCATCATCCGCGACGACCTCTCAGCCAACGAAGCCCTCACCAACCTCACCCAGCGCTTGGAAGAGCTCGGCGCCCGCGTCTAATCCGCTGCATCGCAGCTGCCGCAGATTCGCAATGTCACCAGGGAGTTACTGAGAGTGGCCGAACCGCAAGACCTCGGCTTCACCTTCACGTGCATCGTCCAGGCCCCCGTCCACCGGGTCTTTCACGCCATCACCGATCAGCACGCCATCAGCACCTTCTTCACCGACGCCTCCAGCGGCCCGCTGGCCCAGGGAATCACCGTCATTTGGCGCTTCGGCGACCTGGAAATTGATGTCCACGTCGAGGAAGTCATCCCCAACCAACGCATCGTCTGCAACTGGCCCGCCGCCCGTGGCGTCGGCCACCGAACCCAATTCAGCTTCACCTTCCAGGCACAAGGCGACAGCACCGTCGTCCACGTCAGCGAAACCGGCTGGCGCCGCGACGACCCCGGCCTGGCCAGCGCCTTCGACCAGTGCTCCGGCTGGACCCACTTCTTCGCCAGCCTCAAAGCCCGCCTCGAACACAACGTCAACCTCAAACACTTCTACTTCGACGCCGATTGATCGGACCAGCGCGACTGGACGGGTAGCTGGACGATCCGGGAGTCTCTCAACCACGCATCTCTCGGCCCGCAATTCGCGCCGCTGAACTCTGAGATTGTTCCGAGCAGTCTCAACGAGCGGACATTGGGCGCACGCCGGCCCGGCAAGACGCCGTCGGGTGGCGTCACCGCGCGATGAGCAAGACCTCTGCCAGCGATACGTAGGCGCCCTCTCCAAACGCCTCGCCAATCCGAATCGTCAGCCTCGTCACAACCTCGCCGGGCAAATCGACCACGTTCTCGATGTCCGGTCGCAGCGGCTGTCGACGTACCCACTCGGACGTCCATTCATCGCGCTCGATCGCTATCTCAACCTGTCGGGGCCATGTGTCCAACGGCTCCTCGCTCGCGTTGTACAGCACCACGCGCTCCAGCGCGCGCGCCGGGTTCAGCCGAATCGTGATGTCCTGCGGCAACCCGGCATCCGTTGAGCGCCACGCCCGCGTCGTCCCATCAACCACGCTGTCGATGAGGAGCGATGCCGGATGCCCGTCCGCCTCGCTCGTGACCGATTCGATGCTCCCGCCAATTGACCCAATGCCGAAGACTCTGTTCAGGGACGGATCGTCGATGATCTGCGGCTCGTGCTCGGAGCCCACAAACCGCTGGTCGACAAAGCCGTAGCCGATCACCGCCGCAGGCAAGGCAAGCATCAGGGCCAACGTCAGAAGCGGTATCGGCGCCGTTTCACGCTCCCGCGTCTGCACCAGAACGAGCACCAGCGGCGTGAGCAGAAGAATCAGAATCAGAACAATCGGCGTGTCAAGAATGCTGTCCACGCCCCGCGCTTTCAGCAGCACATACGTGATCGGCAACGCCAGCGCGGCCGGCAGCAGGATGAAGCGTCGGCCCAGCAGGTCAAACGCAATGCGCTCGTGCGGAAAAATCACAAGGACGACAAAGGCGAGAACAAACCCGGCAAATCCCGGAATCGGATTGCGAGCGTCAATCGACCAGACGACCAGCCAGGCCAGGATCAGCACGAACGAAGCGAGGGGCGCCGAACTTCCGGGAGGCCGTTCGCGGTCGAGCGACACCGGCTCATCCTCAATGGCGCGCCCGGCCGCGTAGCGCCGCGGTCGATACAGGCCCACCCGAGGTGGACGAGTTGCCGCCGGCTGCTCGGTCTCGCCCGTCACCTGTACTGTTGCCCTTCGACTCGACAGCTACATTGAGTCGGCAAGCGTAGCGAAGCCGGTTCGGCGGCTCCGTCTCTAGCGCAAAGACCATGAGCGAGCCCAACAGACCGTCGAGAGCGAACGGGCACGGAAAACTGCCCGTCAACCTGCCCGTCCACGAACCCGGCAGCATTCCGCTTCCCACGGACTTCGGTCTCGACGCGTTCATCGACGCAATCGCAGTCGTCGAGTCCGACGGTTCGCGGATCAATCCCCTCACCGCCGCTGAACGTGTTCGCTCGGCGCTTCAGATCTGGATCTTGGGCTTCGAGACCGACGCGGCCACTATCCGCCAGCGGCAGGACGTCGTTCGGACGCTATGGGACCGGCCCGCCCTCAGTGACCTGGTCCAGCACCTCGACGTCGTGCCCTACGACGCCAATCAGGAATCGCGCGGCGGTTACCAGTACAACCTCGAACGTTTTGAGTCCTACGCAGCGGCGCTCACCAGCCTGCGCGCCGCGCTCGATGGCGCACTCCCGGAATGGCTCGACGGGGTGCGCGGCGCCCTTGACGACGCCGCGGCCGAAGCCTCCAGCGCGACGCGCAAGCTCAACCCCCGGCTGGCCCTCGAAGTCAGCCTTTCTGGACGTGTACACCTCTCAAAGCGGGAAAGCCTGATGGGCGGAAGCACCCAGCAGGGTCGGCTCAACTACACCTACGCGCTGATCAACGAATCAACCGGCGAATCCCTGGAGCGCGTGACGCCCGGCGGCTTCGGCGTCGGCGACGTACTCAACCCCTGGGATCCGGCGCCCCAGCGTCGATCGGCGTTCGAATACCAGATGGACAGCGAGATCTTTCGGCAGCTAACTCGAGTAGTGAAAGAGTCGATCTTCACCCGGGCCTACCATGTGTCGGGCGTGATCGGCGTTGACGAAGCCGCTGGCGTCGCCAAAAGCACGGTCTATTTTCGTCGCACATCGCGTGAGCCGCTGCTCAAAGTCATCGCCAACAACGCCCTCGGGTTCATTCCTGGGGCGCCGAGACTCGGCTTTGCGTGGGAGAGCCTCAAGCCGTCGGTCGGGGAAGGAACCCTTTACGTTGAAATCTCCGCCGAGTCCACCGGCGCCATGCAAGACCAGAACACCCTGTTCCGCATCCTCGAAAAGGTCCGCTCCGATCACAATCTCTACTATCTCTGCCAGTTCACACCGGCCATCCGCCGCTTCGAGCGCCTGCTCGTAACGCTCAAGGCGGTCGCGACCGCCGTCCGCTTCTTTCGCAAGCTTGAGTCGCGGGGAATCCCAGTCACTTTTCCGACAGTGGTCAATCCGGCGTCCGAGGGCCCGACCCATATCCGGGGTTTGGTCCCGCCTGAACTTGCAGTCCTCACCGACTGTGCCTGCGTTCCCAGCGATGTCGAATTCGCGCCCCGGCAACCCACTATTCTCATCACCGGCGCCAACAACAACGGCAAGACCACCTACCTCGATTCCATCGGCATCTCACAGGCGCTCTTCCAGGCCGGACTTCCCGTGCTCGCGTCTGAGGCTTCGCTTGAGCCGCGCGACAAGATCCTCTCCCACTTCATCCGGCCGGGCGACGTGCAAGCGGGCGAATCCACCTTCGCCCACGAGTGCTCGCGCGCGGTCCGATTCGTGGAACAGCTCACCGCCCGCAGCCTGGCCCTTTGCGACGAGCTCTTCCGCGGCACCTCGCCGCAGGATGGATTGGTGGTGTCCGAACTGGCCCTGCGGACCTTCATGCGCTCGGGCGCCGCTGTCTTCTTCGTCACGCACTACCACGGCTTGGTTCAACGCTTGCAGGGCGAGGACAGGCTGCGTTTCATGGCTTGCAAGCTCGACCACTCGGTGGATCCCGCGCGCTACACCTATCGAATGCAACCCGGCGTCTCAACCGAGTCGGACGGCCTCCTCGTAGCCGCCCAGCATGGCTTCAGCGCCGAAAGCCTGAACCGGATTCTGGCCTTCAAGGCATCGAAGGGCGAGATTCCCGAATCGATCTGACCGCCCCGTCCGAGGCTCAGGTTTGCCGCAGCTTCGGCGCCAGAGTTAGCACGGCCAGCCCCGTCACCACCACTACCAACCCCGCCCCGCCAATCGCCCAGCGCACCCCAACCGCCTCGCCCACCGCCCCCATCGCCAGGTGCCCCACCCAGCCGAAGCCGATGGCGAATATCCAGCCCCCGATCACCCGGCCGCGCATGTCATCGGGCACCGTGGCCTGCAGCAGCGTCCACTCCATCGCGTCAAACCCGGCGGCCATCGCTCCTACCAGGGTCACCAGCACAATGGCCATCGCCAGGCTGGGACTCAGCGCAACGCCAAGCAGTCCAAGCCCGTATACCAGCGTGATCGCTAGCAGCAGCGGTCCCTTCCGCTGAAAGTCCCCCAGCAAGGACAGCGCGGCCACGCCTACGACCGCGCCGATACCCGTGGCGAAGCGCAACGTACCCAGTCCTGACTCCGCGACGTGCAACTCGTCCCGTGCCATGGCCGGCATCACCGCCTGGTAGGCAAAGCCGAATATCTCCACCACGATCGCCAGTCCCAGCAGCGTCGACACCGTCGGCATCCGCACCATTGACCGCAGCCCCGCAAATGCGCCTCGGAAAATTCGGCTGATGGGCTCCTGGACTTCCCGCGCCGTGCGCGGCACGTTCGGAACCAGCAGCACGATCACGCCGCCCACCAGCACGGCCCCCGTCGCCGCCAGCAACGCCGTTGGGATGCCTACCAACTCCGCCGTAACCCCGCTCACGAGCGCCCCCAATGCCCCCACCGCGCGACCGCCAACGGAATGCACCGAAATCGCGTTCATCCGCCCGTGCCGCGGCACGATGTCGGTGATCAGTCCCTGCGTGGCCGGCGTTTCAAAGGAGTTCACCACGCCTTCGATCGCGATCAACACGAAGATCGGCCACGGGTTCGAAAACCCCCGCAGCGCCACCAGCGCCATCAGCAGGATCACGCAGGCCCTGATCAGCGCCGCGATCGGCAGAACCCGGTTGCGCGGAAACCTGTCCGCCACCGCCCCGCCAATCGGCGCGGCAATGATCCCGGGAGCGCTCCGAGCCCCGAACGTCGCCGCCGACAGAAGCACCGACTCCGTCTGCACCAACACCAGCCAGCCCACCGCCAGCCGTTCCGCCCACGAGCCCAGGGCAATACAGTTCGAACCCAGCCACAACACCCGGTACGCCGGATTCGCAAACGCGTCGAACGCTCTCAAAGCCCTCACCCTGATCCGCGGACGCCAGTTGGCCGCCGCTCAGTATCCGGCTATCGTCGTGTGCAACTCTCGCCAGCCCGAGGCCGCTGCGACGAGGCGCCCCGCATGGTCCGGCGCACCGGCCCCGACGTCGGAAGGACAATTGGCCCGAAATGACCAGGCACGCCACCGTCGACCAGCTTGACGCCGGGCTCGACCACATTCGGCAGTCGCCCGCCGACTACGGATCCCTCCGGATGATCGTCCAGCGACCCGCTGCCGACCAGCGCGAGGTCGTGACCGAGGGCAAGCTTGATGTCGACGCTGGCTTGGTTGGCGATAGCTGGCTCACCCGCGGCAGCACCCGCACTCCTGATGGTGGTCCCAACCCCGCCGCCCAGGTCACCATCATCAGCGCCCGCCTGATCGATTTAATTGCCCGGACCGAGGACCGCTGGCCCCTCGCCGGCGATCAGCTCGTCATCGACATCGACATGAGCGAGAAGAACCTGCCACCTGGAACCCAACTCGCCATCGGCTCAGCCGTGATCGAAATCTCCGAGGAACCCCACACCGGCTGCGCCAAATTCGCCCAGCGCTTCGGTCACGATGCCCTTCGCTTCATCAGCACCCCGCAAGGACAGGCCCTCCGCCTCCGCGGCGTCAACACCCGCGTCATCCAATCCGGCGCAATCCAGGTCGGCGACCTCGCAACCAGGCTCCAGCCCTGAGGAATCTGTCGGGAGCGAACGCGCTGGCTGGCGAAACCTCCTGATCGAACGCAGCAGGCACCCTGTAGCCGGAGCCTCATGCACGACGCACGTCGGCTGGCCGTCCGCAGCTTGTTCGCAGCGGCGACTACTCGGCCTCCGGCGGAATCAATGGCTCCAATTGAGTGATCAGTACCGGCACTTCGTCCTGAACGACCCGCCACAACACGTCCAGCCGAACGTCAAAGTAGGCATGAACGATCCGGTTGCGCATGCCCACAATCTCCGACCACGGAATCTTCGGGTGCGCACGCTTGGTATCCGCGCCGACCCTGGATGCCGCCTCACCAATAGTCTCTACCGACTTCATCACAGCCCGCTGGTGCAAAAGGCTGCAGTCGAAATCCTGAAACGTCAGCCCGGCAACGAATTCCCGCGCGTCCCGCGCATGCAGCAGCATGTCCAGCAGATACGCGGCATCCTCACGCCGCATATACCACCTGGGCCGAGTCCAAAATCGACTTCCGCCGGATGTAGTTTCGGCTGCCTTCAACCGACCGTCGCTCGATCAGGTCCACGTCCCGCCCCATGATCGCGGCGATCTCACGCTCCATGGCCAGCCAATCTCTCCTCAATGGCTCAGCCGCCGGTGCGAATTGCACCAGGATGTCCACGTCGCTCTTCGGCCCAAAGTCGTTCCGCAGAATCGATCCGAACAGTGCCAACTCCACGATCTGCCAGCGCCGACAGAAAGCCGCGATCTCGTGCTGCCGAGAATCAATTCGTGCATTCATACGTCAAACTCTACAACGACCGAATGGCCTTTCGACCTTGTTATCAGTCGCTCCCCTCCACCTGCACCGTCACAATATCCACGCCGTGAAACTTCTGATGGCGCACCGCGCTCGCGCGGTAGCGCAACAGTCGCAGCGAGAGATCTTCCACCGTCGGCAGGCCGGCTTCATCGCTGAGAAACGCCAACTGGTCCTCGATGTTCTCGTGCCGGGTTGTCGCCACGAACTCCAGCTCAACCATCGTGTCCTGCGGCCGCGCCACAACGACCAGTCGCGGTCGTTCGGTCCCCGCACTTGCCTCCTCCTGCGACAACAGGACGGCCAGCGTCTCTTCCCCGGCTGAACGCAGCCGCAGCGTTGAAGCGTCATTCCAGCCCATTCGCGACGCTAGCCCGCCAAGGAAATCGTCGATCGCCGAGAGCGACGCCATGTCCAGCGTCACCTCCAGCCGCGAGCGCCGGGTGTTCGTCGCTTCCAGCAGTAGCGTCATTCCAATGGCTACCAGGGCGCCAATCGTCACGCCGCTACCCAGCAGCCCGCCCAGTTCCTCGCCAAAGAGGTCGCGCGTCACCGGGTGGCCGTGCAGGCCCAGGCCCAACGAGCTCGCCAGCGCCACCACCAGCACGCGCCTCGGGTCCAGGCCGTCGCGCATGATCGTCTGGCAGCCGCTGACGAAGAGAATGCCCATCGCCAGCATCAGGTAGGCGCCCAACACCGGCCCGGGAATCGTGAGCAGGACAGCCGCAAACTTGGAAAAAAACGCCAGCGCCGCTGTCACGATCGCCACGCCAACGCCGACCCGTCGGGCCGCGACGCCGGTGAGATTGATCAGCGACTGGCTGTATGAGGAATTGGACATCGGCGGCAGCGTGCCGGCGATTCCCGCGAGCAACATCCCAAGGCCGTTGACGCTGACCATGCCCTGGATCTGGCGGAAATCGATAGCCCGCGGCTGCCGGCGGGAGCCCTGCTGAATCACCACGCCGTCGCTGATGGTCTTTATCCCGAGCACCAGGGTCAGGATTGCGAATGACGGCAAGAGTGCCCAGAACTCCGGGCCCGGCGTGAGATCAAAGCTCAAGTCCGGCACCGCGGGGATCCCAACCCAGTTGGCGCTGGCGATTCGGTCCCCTTCCAGCACGCCGAATCCGGCGGCCACGGCGCACCCGACCAGGATGCTGAAAAACGGCGCGACCAGGCGCCAGCGTCCGCTGGCCCGCATCGTCACGATCGCCGAGACCAGCAATGTCACGCCGGCAATCACCGGACCCGCCACCGGCGGGGCGTCGGCCGGCAGATCCCGGACGCTGTCGAACGCGATCGGCAGCACGCTGACGGCGATCAGCATCGTCACCGTGCCGGAGACCGCCGGCGTAATGATCCGCCGCAGCGTCGGCAGCCACCACGCCAGCCCCACCTGGACCAGGCTGCAGACCACCATCAGGCTCGCGAACATCGCGGGCCCGCCAGCCGAAACCGCCGCCACCATGATCGCGATGAACATCGCCGCGGGCCACGTAAGCACCAGGTGGCCGGCGCCGAATCGGCCGCGCTGCATCGCTTGCAGCGCGGTGATGGCTGCACAGATCAGCATCGCGGCAAACACGCCCCAGGTGAGATAGCGGTCGTCCAGACCGGCGGCTCGAATCGCGATCGCCACCGTCAGCACGATCGGCGCGAGCCCCAGCGCGGCGCCCTGCAAGCCAACCGCCAGGGCGGTCAACGGAGGGCAGGCCTCCTCGGGCTCGTATTGGATGGGCTGTTCGGTGCTACTCGCAGCCAACCGCTACCCCATCACAGCGTCGTGCTTAAGCCCGGACAGCTTCGGGAATCGCCTGCCGCCAATCAACCGGGACGACCAGGCATGTTCGGACCCGTCCTCACCCCGCGGCGTCGGTTCCTTCGACGACGACAATCCTGGATGTCGTCGCCCGCCGGCGAACCTCGCCCAACGCCCCGTGATAGGCGGCGTCGACGAACCCCCGCGCCGCTCCGAGGCTGCCGAACTCCAGGATCACCAGGCGCGTCGGCGCCCAGTCGCCCTCAATCGTCTCGGCGTCGCTGGAGCGAACCAGGAATCGCCCGCCATGCGCGGCCAAGACCGCCGGCACTCTCTCCACAAACTCCGAGTACGCCCCTTGGTCGACGACTTCGGTGTCAATGACCACATAGCCCTTCATTGGGACCAATCCTCTCCTCCGGACCTGCGCAATCCCGCGCGGCATCGCCCACCCGAGTCTGACGCCCATTGGCCCCGCTGCCTAGCACATCCTCCGCCATCCCTCTCCCACGTCCCTATCCGGCGTCCGATCCCCCCGACCCTCTTCCTCCTTCTCCGCGTCTTCTCTCTCTCCTCACTTCTCTTTCCTCACTCCTCGCCTCTCCTTCACTCGTCCCCCAGGACATTCCGCAAATCCACCGGCACCGGCACCCCCTCACTCCACACAATTCCCCCAAGACACAACCCCTGCAGCGGCCCGATCAGCGGACGCAGCCTCGTCGACGGCTGCCCGAACGGCCGCAGCGCATGCGTGATGAACCAGCGATCCTGCTCATCGCTGAACACACTGGCGCCGTGCCAGGGCCCCAGCACCGTCCACTCGCCAAAGTGGAATGGGTCGTCCCCGCTCGCGTACTGCGTCCCCCAGAAGTTCATCACGAAGATGTAATAACGGCCGTTCCGCTCGAACACCCGCGGCACCTCGAACCCCGAGGGGCCTTGCAGTGCGTTCTCGATCCGCTGAAACGTCATCAGCGGCCCCCGGTCCTCCCAGTGCACCAGGTCCGCCGACTCCGCCAGCGCCAGGCACGAATCGCCCCACCGGTTCTGGCACACGAAATACATCAGATACCGGCCTTCGTACTCGATCACCCACGGGTCCTTGCACTCCAGCACTCCGTCCTCGGTCCACCCCGACCACTCCCGCAGCGGAATGAACACCGGCGAGCCGTCCCCCGGCACCTTCTCCCAGTGCCACAGGTCGTCCGAGACCGCCAGCGCGAACCGCCGGCTCGCCTCCGGCCGCGGTTGGCACGCGTACATCATGTACCAGCGCCCCTCGTGCTCGATCACGCTCGCCTCGCTGACCTCCGCGTGATCGCACGCCCCCGGCCCGCCCTGCAGCAACACCGGCGCCTGCTTCGTCCACACCACCAGGTCGTCCGACGTCGCGTGCCGCTTCTCTAAGTTCTGACGGCCCGGCCACGCCCCATAAAACAGGTGCCAGCAATCCGGCCCCCGCACGATCGTGTGCGGATTCACCGTGTCCTGCCCCGCCCCATACACCTCCTTCATCGCGCTGCGCTGAGCCAGGTTCTCTCGACGGCGCACGTTAGCCGAAGAGTGCATGGCCTTGCTCCTTAACCGATGTGCCAGTCGGTGCCTTCGGCGCGCGGGCTACTCCCAGCGCACTGTGCTGTCCGCCGGCTGGTGGGCCGTTCGAACCACGTTGAACTCCTCCCAGGTCCGCACCACCGCGTCCGGCCGCGACCGGCTGCGCACCAGGAAGTCTGACTCCGGCGGATAGCAGGTCAGCGTCGCCTCAGGTACTGGGGAGTCGGCAGCCGATGCACTGTTACCAGATGCTCCGTTGCGTGCCATCGTCAACGGCGGGAAGTTCGTCGGCAGATCCGCGCTCTGGTAGCGGATGTCGATGCTCCAGCGAATCACGTCGCTGCGATTCGGCGTGGAGCGGTGTGGTGTCCGGTTTGTCAGCAGAACCACCCCGCCACGGTCGACCGGCGTGGCCACCACGCGCTCGCCGGGCAGGTCTGTTTCCAGAATCTCCAGATACGAGCGCCGGCCTTCTTCGCCTGGTTCCAGTTGCGTGTGCCGAACAACCCCGCCCTTATGCACGCCCGGCATCACCTCCAGGCACCCGCGCTCGACCGTCGCGTCCACAAACGGCACCCACACCGTCAGGATCAGTTCGTCGTCGCAGACAGGTTCGAAGTATCCGGAGTCCTGGTGCCAGGGCACTTCCCCGTGCCAGTGGCCCGGCAGCTTCGGCCGCAGCCGGTATACCGCCGACCCGATAATCTCGGGGCCGACGACCGACTCGGCGACGTCCAGCAACTCCTCGTTCGACACCAGCGCGAAGATCCCGTGCCCCTGCAGTTGTCCGTAGATCACCGACCAGTAGAGGTCCTCGTACTCCTGGTGAATCTTCCACAGCCGAGTCTCGAAAGGCTCGTCCGCGTAGATGTGACTGAGCTTCCCGTCCGCCACGGCCGCCTCAGCATGCGTGTCAATGGCCTCGGTGATCTCGTCGATCGCCGGCTGCAGACCCGTCGGGTCCAGCGCGTTCGGCACCACCAGGTACCCCTCGCGCTTGAAGAACGCCAATTGCTCGCTACTCAGCGACATTTCGGGCCCGGCTCCACGTGAAACGTGTCGTCCGTAGTCTCGCCCCTTGGCGCTTTTCTGTCACGCTCACGGGCGCTACAGCGGCCCGCTCACCGGCCTCCGGAACATCGCCGCCGCCATCCGCGGCGGCCACCACGACACGTCGATCAACCACCGCACCAGCGATGGCGTCGCGGGGTGGCCTTCCCGGCCCCGGCGTGCCAGCTCACTCGCCCAGATCTCCGTGTACAGCGCATACGTCGCCGCCACCAGCGGTGGCCGGATCAGCTTGATCGCTATCCACACCTGCGCCGCCAGCGTCGCCGTAAACACTTCCAGCGCCGGTCCAGTTAACGTCAGGTAGAACCCCATGAATATCGCCGCCAGCGGCACTGCGATCGGCCCGGCGGTTATCACGAACGTCGCAAACACTCGCCCGAACTCGCGCCCGCTCAGCCGCCACGACTCCAACGCCGCCAGCGACCCCGGCACGTTCCCGTGAACCGCAATAAACGGTGCCAGCAACGTCCGCGAATGCACGTAAATCCCGGTCCCCCCGATCACCACGATCCACAGAACCGATACCACAACACCTGGGAACGACTCCGCAAACGCCGTCCGCTGGTAGCTGATCAGCCCCAGCGTCAGGATCCCGACCGGCACCCAGAAGATCACAGTCGTGTGCAGATTGGTCCAGACATACCTGGGCAGCCAACGGGTGCCATCGTCCAGGTGGTGCCACAGCCCGGGCCGCTGACCCTCGTGCGCTGCCGCCACGGCCTTCATGAACATCACCGGCGCAACCGTGCCCGACAACAGGTTCAAGACCGTCGTCCCAGCCGTCCGCCCGAATCCCTCGGGCACGTCGGCCGCGGTAATCCAGATCACCCCCGCCGCGGGCAGCGAGAACAGCACCATGATCGCCACAATCACGATTGGCGTGACCCGCAGCGTCGCCAGTCCCCGAGTTGCGTAGCGCGACCCCGCCCCCCAGGAGTTCTTCACAACAGTGCGGGCTGCGCGGGAATCGCCGAGTCCATACGCCTGAGTCCTGCGTCTGACGTACACCGTATCGAAACCAACTCTACGCGCTCCTTCCGCATGCCAGAATGAACGCCCCCTCTTCCCGGCGACTGCCAATGCAGGAACTCGCACGAATCCGGATTGATGCCTCCCCCGAGGCTGTCTTCGACCTCCTCGCCGACAACACACGTCGCGGCGAGTGGGCGGAGGGTATGGAGACGTTCGACTACACCTCCGACTTCGACCCCGACGACCCCGTCGGCACCACCTTCACCCAGCGCATTCGCGAAGGCCGCCGGGTCACCGAGTACCACGGTGAAATCACCACCTATGACCCGCCAAACGCCTACGGCTCGCAGGTGACCGGCGGCTCCTACTCGATGGTTGTCGAGTATCACCTCACCGCCGTCGACGGCGGCACTGAGGTCGTCAACGTCTGCGACGTCGATTCCTCGTCCCGGTTCGTCCGGATCATGGGCTTCCTCTTCAGCTGGTTCACCAGGTACCTGGGACGCAAGCAACTCCGCAAGCTCAAGGAACTCGTCGAAGCGGCCTGACCCGCCCGCCCGCCGCGGCCGCTCGCTAGGCGAGCGGCGCGGTGGCGAACACGACGTGGAACGGTACGCAGTAGATCACCACGGTCTTGTACTCGCTCACGTCGGTCCCGGCCGGGACCTCGTAGTTCTGATTGCCGACGTTCCCCTTCAGCGGCCCCAGGTCCAGGTACTCGCCCAGGTTCTCGCTGCTGGTGATTCCCTCGGCCTTTGAAATCAGCACGCTCAGCGCCGGGCCGTTGGTCACCATGAAGTCCTCGAACCGCAGGATGTGATTGCCGTCCGGACCGCGGAACATCGTGGCCGAGCCGGAACCCCGGTGAAAGTCGTCGGCATCCATGAACATCCCCATGGCCACTGCCGCTGGTCCTGAGTCAGGCATGGCTGTGGGAGCCGGCGCCGCCGTTGCCGTCGCCGCGGCAGTCGCCGTCGCGGCGGGAGTCGCGGCAGGCATTGCCGCCACCGCCACGCCGGCCAGGCCGGCCGGCATCGGCTCGTCCATCATCGTGTCCGGCATCTGCGCGGCCACCTCCATCACCCGTTCCTGGACCTTGTCGCGGTCATCCGGGCTCAGGGACTCGATGGTCTCGGTACTCGGCATGGCTGCGTCGAATTCGGCCTTCAGTTCCTGTTTCTCTTCGGCCGGCATGCTCGCCATCGCCGCCGACGCCGGCATCTCGAATGGAAACGCCTCGTCCACGACATTGGTCACGAATAGTGGCGACACTAGCCACCAGCCCACCGCAATCGCCACGATGGCTCCCACGCCGCCGCCCGCCAAGATGATTCGTCGTCGCATCGACATGTCAGCGCCCTCCTGCCCTCCGGCCCGTGGTTGAACTCGTCATTGAAGCGCCACGGCCGGAAACGCTCACTCCATTAATCTACTCTGCTTCGCCTTCTGTCGTGATCTGTCCTACAAGTCGCAGGCGATGCCTCGGGTTGTAGGCCCGCGGATCGCAGCGTCGACAACTCACCCGCCGCTGGCCATAGCGTCGCAGGCGCGTCACCTCGTGACCGGCCGGACAGCGGTACAGCCACCGGCCCTGCACCTCCAGTTGCACCGTCGGACAAGCCCGCGGACGCGCCCCGATCGCCCGCATCCGCTCGCGAAACCACCGCCCGTGCGGCCGCTCGTCCGGCGCGCTGATGAACTGCTCCACGTGCACCAACTCATGCACCAGCACCTCGTCGCGCAGGTTGAACCGCGAACCTTCCACGGCGGCATCGCCGGCCGGTCCCTCCAGCAGGCGGGCAATTCGCATGTCAAAGGCCGACCGGTCCGCGTTCGCACGAACCGACCCAAGCTGCCGCACCGCGGCGGACGGCAGGAACCTGACCTTCGCCAGCGGCAACCTGTTGTCAAAGAGTTCGCGGTTGAAGGCCTCCGCCCGCGTCTGCAACGAGGCGACGTATGCGGCGTCTGGACTGCTCATGTCGATGAGGCGTCGAACGCGGATTTGCTGCCGGATCAGCCGGCCTCCAGCCGTCGTGCCAGTTCCTCGTATCCGCCCTCCCGCGCATAGTCGGCCCCCGACTTCCCGTCGTCCGACCGCACCCCGGCGTCCGCCCCATGCGCCAGCAGCGCTTCCACCGTGGCGGTGTCGCCCAGGTGCGCGACCGTATGCAGCGGCGTATTCCCGTTCACCTGGCGGTTGTTCGGATCCGCGCCCGCCTCAAGCAGCAACCGCACGCAATCCGTCCGAGTCTCAGCACTCGGCCCCGCCACGGCCGCGTTCAACGGCTGGTTGCGCAGCGGGTTCTTACTCGCTGCCGTCAGGTCCGCGCCCCGTTCCAGCAGCAGCCGGGTCGTATCCGGTTGCCCCGCCCACGGCGCCAGGTGCATCAGCGTCCACCCATCAGGCGAATACGCCGTCAACAGGTCGGGGTTCTCATCCAACCGCGCCGCCAACTGCCCCACGTCGCCCACAATCGCCGCCTCGAACGCATCCAGCTCAGGCTCCGCCGCCAACAACGCGGCAACCACCGCGTGCCGACCCATGAAAAACGCCGACTGCACGGGCGAAAGTCCCTGTGCATTCCTTGCGCGTGTAACTCCGGGATCGCTGGCAATCCGAGCCGTCACCGCCGCCACATCGCCCGCCTGAACGAGGTCAAAGATGTCGTCGGACATTCGCCGCTCGCCCGGCGGCTACTCGCGCGGCCCGTGCGCGACCCACCCGCCATCCACCGTCAGGATGTGCCCGGTCACAAAACCGGCCTCATCCGACAGCAGGAAAACCGCCGCACCCGCAATCTCCTCAGGCACGGCCAGTCGCTTGAATGGAACGTGCGCAATCAGCCGATCCATCTCAACGCTGTCCCGCTCCTTACCGGCGTTGAATAGCGGCGTGTCCGTGTATCCCGGCGCCAGTGCATTGACCCGCACGCCGTGTTCGGCGAATTCCAGCGCCATCACCTGCGTCAGCATCACCACCGATGCCTTGGACGTACAGTACGCCGCCCGCTGCTTGACCGCGCGTTGCCCGTACATCGAGGCCACGTTCACGATCGAGCCGCTGCCGGTCGACACCATGTGCCGTCCCGCGGCCTGCGCGCCAAAAAACACGCCCTCCACGTTCACCTCCATCACGCGCCGCCATTCGTCGCGGGTGTGCTCCAGCGCGAACTGGCCGGAACCGGTCCCCGCGCTGCCCACCCAGCCGTCCAGCCCGCCAAGCTCCCTGACTGCCAGCTCCACCAGCGCTTCCTGGTCGTCGTCCGCAGTCACGTCGACGATCCGCGTCACCGCCCGCCGCCCCAGGTCCTGGATTGCGTCCGCCGTCTCCGCCAGCCCGTCGGCGTCGATGTCCCCCAGCGCCAGGTCGGCCCCTTCGGCCGCCGCCGCCAGCGCGCAGGCCCGCCCAATCCCCGAGGCGCCCCCAGTGATTCCGATGACGCGATTCGCGAGCCGCATGCTCGGATCCCCATCCACTCAGTGCCTGCCATCCACCGCTCAGCCTAAGGCACGCGCCGTCGCCGACCCCGTGCGTGTGGCCTTTCGCACGACACGCCCGCGCCCTCACCCCCTAAGCTGAGGCAAGCGACCACGACGCGGATTCAAGGAATGAAGGCTCCACAACTGACCCGGCGCCGCGCGATTGCCCTGGCGGGGATAGCCGGTGTGCTCGCCGCCTGCGGCCCGGAGTCCGAGGAGCAGTCGGAAGCACCAGCCGCCGAGGACGACCTCGCCACCCGCCTGTTCACCTCCCTGCAATCAACGACCGGCCTCGACGAGCTCGAGGCCGCCATCGAAGAGGCCGGCGCCAGCGGCGACCAGCGCTTCGTCTCGGTCCTGATCGAAGTCCTCCGTGCCCAGGAAATCGGCATCCTGCCCGGCGAGGGAGCCTCGGCCATTCGCGCCCTCAGTCAACTCACCGGCCTCACCGAACAACCCTGGCCCGACTGGGTGACCTGGTACGCCACCACCGACCTCGAACCCCCGCCCGGCTTCCGCACCTGGAAAGGCCGAATCTACAGCCGCATCGACGAAGAATTCCCCTCTTTCTTCCGCGAGGATGCGCCCTCCACGATTCGCGTTGAGGAAGTCGTCTGGGGCGGCGTCGCCCTGGATGGCATCCCGGCCCTCGTCAACGCCCGCATGCTCCCGGCGGCCGAAGCTGACTACATCACCCCCACCGAGCTGGTCTTCGGCGTCGAGATCAACGGCGACGCCCGCGCCTATCCCCTCCGCATCCTCGACTGGCACGAAATGGCCAACGATGTCGTCGGCGGCGTCCCCGTGGCCCTCGCCTACTGCACCCTCTGCGGCGCCGGCGTGCTCTTCGACACCCGCGTCGGCGACGCCACCTACGAGTTCGGCTCGTCCGGCTTCCTCATGCGCAGCAATAAGCTCATGTACGACCGCACCACCTACACCCTCTGGAACCAACTCACCGGCGAACCGGTGCTGGGCAGGCTGGCCGACGGTTCAATCGAACTCAAGCGGTTGCCCGTCGTCGTGACCACCTGGCAGGCCTGGCACGACCGCCATCCCGACACCCAGGTGCTCAGCCTCGAAACCGGTCACCTGCGCGACTACACCCCCGGCAACCCCTACGGCAGCTACTTCGCCAGCCCCGAGACCATGTTCCCCGCCGGTGATCCCGCCCAGCGCCTGCCCGACAAGGCCCGCATTTACGCCCTCCACATCGATGGCCAGTCCCACGCCCTCGCCACCGCCGACGTCGTCCGCGAGCGCGTCGTCAACGACCAGGTCGGCGATACACCCATCGTGGTCATCGCCGGCGGCCCGGACCTCAAGGGCGTTGGCATCGATCGCAGAGCTGGTCCGGTCGTCTGGGACGCCGGCGCCGAAGTCCGCGCCTACGAGCGCACAGACCAAACCTTCCAGCCCACCGAGGGCTCAGAGCAGGTGCTCGATGCGCAGGGACGCCCCTGGCGCATCACCGAGGACGCCTTGGTCGGCCCCGACGACCAGATGCTCATGCGCCTCGGCGGCCACCTCGCCTACTGGTTCGGCTGGGTCAGCTACTTCCCGCGCACCACCCTCTACGGCGAATAAAGACCTCTAACAACTCCTCTCGCTTTCCAAAGTGCGGTTACTCTTTCTCCCTCTCACCGTGCGAGAGGGTTGGGGTGAGGGTCTTCCGCGCAACCAACCTTGGGTCATGCAAAGGTCGCTCAAGGAGGAGAGGGTCGGGCTGAGGGTCTTCCGGGCAACCAAACCTCGGCTACGCAATAGCCTCAGGAATCGCGCCAGCGGCCCGCTAGAATTCGCCCGCCCGAGCACCGGAACTGCTTAGGTGCCTGCCCAGATCCAAACCGCACGGAGCGTCAAGGTTCGTCGGGTCACGACCGGCCCCGCCAGCCACTTCTTCGGCTACTACGACATGCCCTCCTGGGACATCTCGGGCCGCTACCTGCTCACGCAGCGAGTAAACCTCGACGTCGAAATCCCCTCGGCCGACGACCCGGCCACCATCGGTACCATCGACCTCGCGGACAACTGCCGCTTCCGCCCCGTCGCTTCGACTCGAACTTGGTCCTGGCAACAGGGCGCCATGCTCCACTGGCTGCCCGAACACGGACCAACCACCATCGTCTTCAACGACAGCGATAGCCATCGCTATGTCGCCCGCGTCACCGACATTGAGTCTGGATCGTCGCGCATCCTCGAACGCCCCATCGCCGCCGTCAGCCACGACCAACGCCGCGCCCTCAGCCTCAACTTCGCCCGGCTGCGTGTCCGCCCCGAGGTCGGTTATCCCGGCCTCCCCGACCCCTGGGAAGGCGTGGACCATCCCAACGACGACGGCATCTATCTGGTCGACCTGCACACCGGCGCCGCCGAGCTAAAGGTGTCCCTCGACCAGATTGCATCCGTGCGCCCACACCCCTCCATGCACGGCGCGGTCAACTGGGTCAACCACCTCATCTTCAGCCCGGACGACACGCACGCGATGTTCGTCCACCGCTGGTGGCCGCCCGGCGCTCCCCGCTTCCGCACCCGCTTCATGCTGCTACGCATCAACGACGGCTCGGTCCAAGAAATCTGGCCCACCCGCGCCTCGCACATGTGCTGGCGCTCGCCCACCGAAATCCTGTTCTCGGCGATACCGGCGGACGTGCCCGACAGCCCGGAGTCCAGGTCGGCGCCGATGGGCTTCTGGCTGCTGGACTTGACCACCGGCGCCGCGCGCGCCGTCGGACCCAACGTCCTCCCGCCCGACGGCCATTGCAGCTACAGTCCCGGCGGCCGCTACGTGCTCATGGACACCCAACCGGAATCCGGTGGCCTCCGCCGGCTGCTCGTCTACGACGAAGACTCCGACCGCGCCCTGGAGCTTGGCCGCTTCCACTCCCCGCCGCGCTACGCTGGCCCGGTCCGCTGCGACCTGCATCCGCGCTGGAGCCGTGACGGTCGCCAGGTCTGCATCGACTCCGTCCACGAAGGAACCCGCCAGATGTACGTGATCGACGCCGCCGAGGCCCTAAACGACTGGATCGAGGAGGCCTGACCCATGCCAACGCGACCCGGCCGCGACGTCTTGATGGAAGTCCTCGAAGCCGAGGGCGTCCAGTACATCTTCGGCAACCCCGGTACCACTGAGGGCGCCATCATGCACGCCCTCGAGGACCGTCCGGACCTCGAGTACATCCTCGTCGCCCAGGAAGGCGTCGCCGTGGGCATGGCCGACGGCTACGCCCGCGAAAGCGGCCGGCCCGGCTTCGTCAACCTCCACATCGAGACCGGCCTCTCCAACGGCCTCAGCCTCATGTGCAACGCCTTCGCCGGCGGCACCCCCATGGTCGTCACCGCCGCCAACAGCTCTATAGGTAAGGTCGCCGAGGGCCGCACCGA
Organism: Chloroflexota bacterium; assembly: GCA_022824495.1. Classification (GTDB taxonomy): domain Bacteria; phylum Chloroflexota; class UBA11872; order UBA11872; family UBA11872; genus UBA11872. Next base: position 86,065 of record JAJDZU010000018.1, read on the forward strand.
TCTGGTCGACCTCGCCAGCCCTTTCAGCAAGTGGGGCGCCGAAGTCACCAGCGCCGATCAGATCCCGGCCGTCATGCGCCGCGCCTTCCGCGAAGCCAAGACGCCCCCCACCGGTCCCACATTCGTCTCCCTCGCCCAGAACGCCCTCGACGAAATGACCGACGCCCGCGTCGCCCCCTCCGGCGACCTCAGCACCGTCCTCACCCCCGACCCGCGGGAACTCCAGGCCGCCGCCCGGCTACTGGCGTCGGCCGAGCGTCCCGCCCTTCTGGCCGGCGATCGCGTCGCCCAGTACGGCGCGGTGGAACAGATGGTCCGCGTCGCCGAACTCCTGGGCACGCCCGTCTACGGCGCCTCCTACCCCACCATGATGTTTCCCACCTCGCACCCCCAGTGGATGCACCAGCTCCCGCCCTACGTCGGGCTCTATCGGGAAGCCTTCGCCGAAACCGACGTCCTCCTGGCCGTCGGCGCCCGCGTCTTCCACGACTTTTTCGCCCCCGCCGCCGGCATCCTGGCCGACGATGCCCGCCTCGTTCACCTTGACATAAATCAAGACGCCATCGGACGCGTCGAACCGACCGACGTAGGCCTCTGGTCGGACCTCGGCATCGGCCTGGACGAGCTCTACGCCGCCGTCAGCGAACTCCAAACGCCCACGCAGGCCGACGCGGCCAATCGTCGTGCCGAAAGTCTGGCCGCTGGCTACCCCGCCCGCCGCGCCTCACCGCCACCCACGGACGGCGCCCGCCCAATGCCCTCCACTGCCATGATGGCCGCGTTGGCCGAAGGCCTCCCCGCCGACGTCATCGTCGTTGACGACAGCATCTCCTGCCGCCCCGACCTGCACGCCGCCGTCACCTTCGACCAGCGACGCCGCGTCCAGGCCGAACGCGCCGGCGGCGCCATCGGCTGGGGCATGGGCGGAGCCTTGGGCGTCGCCCTCGCCGCGCCCGACCAGCGTGTCGTTGCGGTCATCGGTGACGGCAGCGCCATGCTCACCGTCCAGGCCCTCTGGACCGCCGCCGCCTACCGGATCCCGGTTGTTTTCTGCATCTGCAACAACGCCGGCTACCGCGTCCTCAAGCTCAACCTGCGCCGCTGGTTCGCCGACGTCCTCCATGAACCCGACCGCCCCAGCCAATACCTCGGCATGGACCTCAACCAACCCTTCGACCTCGCCGCCATCGCCCAGGCCATGAACGTCCCCTCCGAACGCATCGAAAACCCAACCCGCATCCCCCCCGCCCTGACCCACGCCCTCCACCACCCCGGCCCCACCCTCCTCGACATCATCATCGACGGCAGCGTTTAGGGTGTGTTCCAAACGCACGGCTCGACAGTGCATGGAACGGCAAGTCGGACTTCACCGGCAGTTTGCGAACAGCGTCATCGTCGATTTGGCTAAGTTTCGCTTGAAGATGCGTATCTACGGAGTTTCGCGATAGTGGAGCCCGCACTCCTATGGGTCGTAATCCTATTCATAGCAGTTTTGATCGTGTTCTTGGTTGTTGCCGTGAAACGAAGTCGGGCGGTTCTTGAGACTGACTCCAAGGTGAATGAGACTCACACCGCTGGCTTTGGTCTGAATGTGAAGCCGGAATCAACGGAGGATTGCCAGGTACTTCTCAGAGCCCGCGACTTCTTGGCCGGTGACGTCCCGCTCAACTGGTGCGCCGAAGTTCCAGTGAGTGAGTGGCAAGGTGTCAAAATCGACGTCAAGTCGGGCCGCGTGATCTCACTTCGGCTTGAATCGCTAGGAATCTCTGGGTTCGTTCCGACAGAACTCAGTGAGCTCGCAGGCCTAAAGGAACTAGTTCTCAAGGCCAACAACTTGACAGGGTCAATTCCGCCGGAGCTTGGCACACTATCTGAACTGGAAGTGCTTATCCTCACGAACAATCAGCTAACGGGCCAAATCCCGTCTGAATGTGGAGCGCTCTCAGAGCTTAGGGTGCTCGGTCTATCGGGCAACGAACTGACAGGCGTAATCCCGCCTGAATTGGGTGCGCTTGAAAAGCTTGAGGCACTAGTTCTAACAGGAAACAAGCTAACGGGATCTATCCCAACGGAACTGGGTTCTCTTGCGAGGCTGAGGACGCTCAGTCTTCGGAGCAACAGGCTTACTGGACGTATTCCGGCAGAATTGAATGCACTTGTCGAGTTGGAAGCGCTCATACTCACCGACAACAAATTGTCTGGCTCGATTCCGCCCGAACTGGGCAACCTCGTTAGCCTAGAGATGCTAATTCTGACGGACAACAGCCTGACCGGCACAATTCCAGCGTCACTTGGCAGGCTTGTCAATTTGAAAGCTCTCCACCTCAAGGGCAACTCGCTGACGGGTGCAATACCTCCGAGTTTAGGTGCGCTACAGAGCTTGGAAGAGCTTGTCATCACGAACAACCGAATTGCAGGTGCGATCCCATCCAACCTAGGAGAACTTGCTAGCCTCAGGGTGTTGCATGTCAGTGGCAATGAATTGGCAGGAATGATTCCAGCGGAATTCGGCGCACTCACCAAGCTGGAGGTGCTCGTTCTAAGGAGCAATAAGCTGGTCGGACCGATTCCTACCGAGTTGAGATCGATGACGAAACTTCGAGAGCTTGGCCTTGGAAACAATCACTTGGAAGGTAGAATCCCTGCCGAATTGGGATCGCTGATTCATCTCGAGATCCTCGGAGTCGGACACAATCACCTTCGTGGTGTCATCCCGTCGGAGATCGGGAACCTGAAGAAGCTGAAGGTACTGAGCCTACGTGGCAATCGACTGTCCGGTGCCATTCCGGCTTGGCTAGCGGGGCTATCCGAACTCGAGAAACTACACATGGGATTCAATCAACTTAGAGGTGCAATCCCTGAAGAGCTAGGAACCCTCGTGAACTTGACTGAGTTGGGTCTTGGCAAGAATCGCCTCACAGGCTATATCCCTGCTGCTCTCGGCGGTCTAGGCAGTGTGAAGTCCATGGATCTCGGCTTCAACAGGCTGTCAGGCAGCATTCCATCGGAATTGGGAAAACTCTCCAATCTGAGGAGGTTAGATCTAAGGTCCAACAAGTTGACTGGTGACATACCGGTTGAATTGATGAGCCAGAACAATCTGCGCCGCCTTGATGTCGAAGGAAACCGACTGAGTTCCGAAAGTCAAGAAAACTGAGGCTTGTTTGTCTCCGGGTAAGCATGTCGTGATGTCTACGGGATCTTCGCGCTGGCGGCACGAAACGGAGTCATGGCAATCTTGCCTTCGGGGGGCGGGCTTCGCTCGTTGAGTGCTTGGTTGTTCGCTGGGCGCATAAATGCGTCGGCAAAGTCGCCCGGCCGTAGACGGCCCGAATCTGGCTAGGCTCAGAGACTCCGGCGTCGTCTCGGCGCTCGACTCTTCAAGCTTGGGCCCACGAGGTTCCGGGCATGATGCGCAACATGAACTCGTCGAACATCGGCACGGTAAACGCGGTATCCCCGTGACTTGGGCTCCACACCATGCCTTTATTGATTAACTGGCTTCGTGTCGGTCCCAGAGAAGTCGCGCGCCGTCCAAGCACCTGCGCAACTGCACCGGATCGGTGTGGCCCAGGGCCTAGCTCAGCCATGGCGCGGAGATACCGTTTCTCGGAAGGCGTCAGCCGGTCGAACCTGACCAGGAAGAAACTCTGATCGAGGCCCGCGACAGCCAGCATCGACGCCGTTTCGACATCAGCTGACGTGATCGGCGACGCATCGGCGACATCCCACGTCTGCTTGCCCCACTCCTGGAGAAAGTATGGGTAGCACTGCGTCTTCTCGACGATGAGTTCGAGGGCGCCCTGCTCGATTTGCACGCCTTCCGCCATCACAGGTTTGGCGACGGCTAGCTTGGCGTCGTCGGGCGACAGAGCGGCGATCTCCGGGAACTCGAACAGCCGTTCGGCGTATGACTTGGCCCGGCCCATCCGTCCCCGCACCTGCGGCAATCCCGCGCCGATCATGGTCACGGGAAGCTGGCGTTGGGCCGCTCGATGTAGAGCCGTGATCAGTGCGGCCAGCTGCTCTTCTTCCACGTACTGGAGTTCGTCAATGATCAGCGCCACGCAGCTTTCATCCGCCCTCGCCGCCTCACCAACGGTCTGCAAAAGGTCCTGGAGATCGGTGTCCAGATCCCCGTTGTCGGCCAGCCCTGGTTCGGGATCGAAATCGAGCCCGACTTCGATGTCTTGGTACTTCACCTTGAGCGCGTTGGCGAAACCGGCAAGCGCTCGCAATCCGTGCTGCGCCAGGTCTCGGGCCGCCGCCTGGCGGGAGAGTCGCAGAAGGGCCTGACGCAGTGGCGGCGCCAGGATGGACGGAAGCGACCGGTCTTCAGGCGCTTCCACCGACAGCGCATGCATGCCCTGCGCCTCGGCGTCCTCCCTGATTCGGTCCAGCAGCACCGTCTTGCCAACGCCCCGCAGCCCCACCATCAGCGTGCTCTTGCTCGGACGCCCAATCCGAATCCGCGCCAGCGAGATTCGCGCGGCCTCGCGCAGGTCGTCCCGGCCCGCCAACTCCGGAGGCCGCGTGCCTGCTCCCGGAGCAAATGGGTTCTGAATCGGGTCCATGAAAGAGTCTATAGCAAACTTAGCCGGTTTATGGAAAAACCATAAACTGCCTAAACTCGCTATAAACGAGCCGCTCCCGTCAGATTCTGATCAGGAAGGGTCGTCGCGAAGGTGGAAGGTGCCGCCCGTAAGTCAGGGAGTCAGCACAACCTTCCCAATCGGCTCCCGCGCCTCAATCGCCGCATGCGCCGCCGCCGCCTCCCCAAACGAATACGTCCCACCCACCACCGGCCGCAACCGTCCCGCCTCCGCCAGTTCGATTAGCTCCCGCATGATCTCGGGCGCATGCGCCTCCGCGTTACTCCGCCCACCCCATCCGATCAGCCTTAGGTTCTTCACCCAGAACGACCAGAACTCCACCGTCCCCGTCCCCGTAAACGAATTCGACCCCAGGCTCACCAGCCGCCCGCCCTCGGCCATCGCGCGCGGGCTCTGCGCAAACACATCGCCGCCCACGGGATCCCAGACCACGTTTACGCCTTCACCGTCGGTCAGTCGCAGCGTCTCCTCAATCACGTCGGCCTCAAGTGAGTTGATCGCGTGGTCCGCGCCCAGCGACCGCACCAGGTCCAGCTTCTCGTCACTGCTCGCCACGCCAATCACTGTCGCCCCAAAGTGCTTGGCCAACTGCACCGCCAGCACCCCGGTCCCGCCCGCCGCCGAGTGAATCAACACCGTCTCCCCCGCTGAGAGTCCGGCCGCCACCCGCAGCGTGTGGTACGCCACAGGCGCGTAGTCGAACGCCGCCGCCTCCACAGGGCTGAAGTTCGCGGGCATCGCCGTAGGTCCGGGCGCTTCAGGGGTGCCCAACGAAAGACTGCTGGCCGAAACCACCCCGTACTCCACGTAAGAACCAGGCCGTAACCCTCCCGTCAGGTGCCGCTCGCCAACCGTCACGTTGTTCACGTCCGCGCCGCACTCCACGACCTCCACGCAGGCGGTGCCTCCCGGAATCCGCGGCAGCGGCGCCAACCCATACGCCGGCTCTTTCGGCGATCCGATCCGCCCACTTCCCCCATGCCGGATGTGCAGCTGAATAAAGTCCACCGCCACCGCCAGCACCCGCACCAGCACTTCGTCTTTGCCCGGCTCCGGCGTCGGCACATCCGCCAGGTGCAGCACCTCCGGACCCCCAACCTCGTCATATACGACGGCCTTCATCGGATGCCCCCGCTATTCCTTCAGCACCAGGTAAACCATCAACCTCACCCTGGCGTCCTCTCCACCCAGCCCGCAATCCAACCGCAACCACCCGCCAAAGTCCCGCACCGCCAGCGAATACATCCCCGGTTCCGACATCGGCTCGAACGCCGACCCCTCATCGCACCAGAACAACCCATCCGGCGACACCTGCACCCTCGCGCTCAGCCCGGCCCAATCGCCCTCCAACTCCGCCACGTGAATAAACCACCGAGCCTCGCTGGCCCACGCGCACTCGTACGGCTCCGTCTCGAAGTCCTCCTGAAACGTCGCATTCTTCTCGATAACCGCCGTAAATGAATGCCGCATCCCCGCCTACCAGTCCGCCGAGATCACGACGGAGTCCATGTACAGGAAATTCCGCACGTTGCTCGTCGTGCGCACGTCCATGCACAGGTTCAACAGTCGGTTGATCCCCCAGTACCCCTCGTCGAACCGCAGCACCGGGATGTCCCGCAGATCCATCGTCAGGTCATTCACCTGCAACTCCGTGTTCCGCCGCGTCGACAAGTCGAACAGCCACCGCAGGTAGTGCCAGTTCACCTTCGTCGGCACCTCGTTGAAGCACAGCTGCTGATTGCCCCCCGGAATCGGCGCCCACATGTCCGGCTTCGCCACGTGCACGTCGTTCTGGTTCGAGTCGAACCCTTCCCGCAGCATCCGCGTCGTCGGGTGCAGCCCCGTCTTGTACAGCCACCGCTGCGTGAACTCCCCCTCTTCGTTCGTGTTCTCGTACCGCAGCGCTGCGTGATACCGGTCTCGCGGCTCGGTGCCTTCACAGATGTCGTTCCACAGCGTGAACGACCCGAAGTGCGCCTCCGACGGGTGGTAATTCCCATCCCACGCCCGCGCCCCCGGATCGTCGCCGCCAAACGTCTGTTCCGCCTTATACGTGAACCACGCCTCGAACTGCACCAGCCCGTCCGCCGCCGACGTCAACCGCTTGATCGCCACCGCCTGGTGAAACTTCCGCGGCCGAGTCGCCAGCTTCATCGAATACGTGCCGTCAACCGCCCCGTGCGTTCCCATGTCGAAAAACGTACAGGTGCTCAGCTGCGCCGGCCGCATGTCCCTGAACACCGGCTGTAGCTCGTTCAGGTCCCCGTTGTGATTCCCAACCAGCTCACACCAGCCGTGCAACCCGTCGTCAAAATCGTCAAACGCCAGGATTCGCGGCAGCGGATTGAAGCGGCTCAGCCGGATATCGGCATTCGCAAGTGCCACGCGCAGCCCTCGGTGAGGCGAACCCGCGCAGTATCGCAACTCGCCGTGTCCGCTGCCTCCAGCCCTCGCTTCATTCACGCATCCCGCGCCTGCATTAACGCGCGTTAAACGCCGCCCCCGCCCTCGCGCCAGCCCGCCTCCCTCCTTCGTATAGTTGACAACCGGAAGCAGCCTGCCCGAGCGTCGGGCGCGCGCGGAGAAACACTGTGGCCCGGGTCCTGGTCGTCGAGGACGAGGCAAGCCTCGCCCGCACCATTGCCTATAACCTCCGCCGCCAGGGCTACCAGGTCGAAACCGCCGCCGACGGCGAACGCGGCCTCGAACTCGCCCTCGCCAACCAGCCCGACCTCCTCGTGCTCGACCTCATGCTCCCCGGCATGGACGGCTTCGACGTCTGCCGCCAGATCCGCCGCACCAGCGCCGTCCCCGTCCTCATGCTCACCGCCCGCGACGACGAAATCGACCGCGTTGTCGGCCTCGAAATCGGCGCTGACGACTACATGACCAAGCCCTTCTCCATGCGCGAGCTCATCGCCCGCGTCAAAGCCATGCTGCGCCGTCGTGAACTGCTCCAGGAAGAAATCCGCCACGCCGACGCCCCATCCCGCGACTCCATCCAGGCCGGCGAACTCACCCTCTCCCGCGCCACCCGCCAGGTCACCCTGCGCGACCAGCCCCTCCGCCTCAAGCCCAGGGAATTCGACCTCCTCGAGTTCCTCATGCGCAACCGCGAACGCGTCTACTCCGCCGAGCAACTCCTCGAACACGTCTGGGGCGACTCCTTCACCCGCGACACCCGCACCGTCCCCGTCCACGTCCGCGGCATCCGCCGCAAGATCGAAGACGACCCGTCTAATCCCACTCGCATCGAGACCGTCCGCGGCGTCGGCTACCGGTTTGTCGGCTGATGCGCCCCGCCGGCGGCCTGCGCGCCCGCGCCGCCCTGGGAGCGGTGGCCGGCGTGCTCGCTGCCGTCCTGATCGTCGGAGTCGTGCTGGCCATCCAGGCATCGCCCGACGGGACTTCGGGCCTGGCCGGAACCCTGATCCTCGCCGCCCTGCTCGGCGGAACCCTTGCCGCGGCCCTCACCGCCTGCATCATGAACCGGGAAGTCCGCGCCCTCCGCCAGGTCCGCCGCTCCACCGAGAGCCTCCTATCCCCTGAAGGCCCTGAACCCTTCCCACGCACCGGCGGCCCCGAAATCAACGATCTGTCCCGCGCCATCTCCGACACCACCGACGCCCTCCAGGCCGAATCCCGCGCCCTCGAACACGACCACGCCCGCCTCGAAACCGTCCTGGCATCCATGACCGACGGCGTCGTCATCGTCGAGGCCGACGACACCGTCAGCCTCGTCAACCAGGCCGCCGCCGGCATGCTCGACGTACGCCCTCGCATGGAGGGCCACGCCTCCCTGGCCGACGCTCTGCGCGACAACGACCTCGTCGAGTTCATCCGCGCCCCCGCCTCCAGCGACCAGCCCACCGCCCGCCTGCTGACCGTCGGCGCCACCGAACGCGAAGTCCACGCCATCGCCGTCCCGCTCGGCGTCCCCGGCCTGCGTCAGCGCCTGGTGCTCCTCCGTGACCTGACCGACCTCCGCCAGACCGAAACCGTCCGCCGCGACTTCGTCGCCAACGTCTCCCACGAGTTGCGCACCCCCCTTACCGCCCTTCGTGCGCTGGTCGAGACCCTGCAGGACGGCGCCGCCGACGACCCCGTCAGCCGCGCCGAATTCCTCCACGGCATCGAAGTCGAGGTCGAGCGCATGAGCCAGATGATCGCCGAGCTGCTGGACCTGGCCCGCATTGAGTCCGGCATGGCCGATCTCGACCTGGCCACGGTGGACCTCAATCAGGTCGTCGCCCCCGCCGCCGACCGACTCCGTGCCCAGGCGGACCGGCACGAAGTCACGCTGGATTTAGCCATCGATACCAAGCCGCTCCCCGTCCACGCCGACGCCGACCGCACCGCCCGCGTCGTCATGAGCCTCGTCCACAACGCCATCAAGTTCACCCCGCCCTCTGGCTCAATCCGTGTCTCCACGCACCGGACGGACGACGAGGCCATCATCAGCGTCTCCGACACCGGCGATGGACTCGCCCTCGACGAACTCGATCGCGTCTTCGAACGCTTCTACAAGGCCGACCCTTCCCGCAGCGGCGCGGGTGCGGGCCTCGGCTTGTCCATTGCTCGCCACACCGTCCGCCAGCACGGCGGACGCATCTGGGCCCAGTCCTTTGGCCTGGGTCGTGGTTCAACATTCAGCGTCGCCCTCCCGCTCAACGAACCCGCTCCCCGGCCGATCGAAGCGAAAGCTTAAGCACTCGTTCAACCAGCGTTCGCCCCGGCTAACCGTCTGCTCAGGCGGCCCCCGTACAGTTCCTTACGTCAGTCGGAGCCGCAGGAGATTCCAAGACGTGAAGCAGCCAGCGCCCAGCGCCCAGCGCCTCGCCCGTGCCGCTTGCGTCAACCGTCGTCTCAGTTGCTCCCGCCGGCCCTCCAACCTCGACAACCAGACGGGTTGTGGGCTCATCGGGGAATAGCGCCACCCCGATCCACAACCTCCCCACCCCTCTTTGGCCGTCGCGTGCCCCGCACGCGGCGGCCACTCCCTTTATTTGGGGCGTGCAATCGGGGTTGTGGCCGCCTCTCGGCTCGAGCTATCGGAAGACCTCCGCGTAACCCTTGTCATGCGTAGAGCTGCGTCTGCTCTTTCTCCCTCTTCCTGGGGGAGAGGGTTGGGGTGAGGGGTCTTCCGGGCAACCACGCCCGGGTTACGCAAAGCTGTCTTTCAGGTTTACAGACCGCTAAGTCAACGCTAACCGCCCGTTAACCCTCCTGCGCCGCCCGTTGAAGCACACCCCCTAACGTTTCCTCGGTCGAATCTGACCGCATCGTCCTTTTTTGGAGAGGCAGGCCATTTCGTGAGTGCATTCAGCCGACGGCGCGTCCTTCGCGCAGCCGGATTCGGATCCCTGGCGGCCGCTGGCGCCGCTCTCTTTGCCGCCTGCGGTGAGACGCAGGTTGTCGAGAAGGTCGTAACGCAGACGGTCGAGGTAGAAAAGATCGTCGAAAAGGAAGTCCCGGTCGAGAAGGTCGTCGAGAAGGTTGTCACCAAGGAAGTCATCGTCGAGGTCACGCCGCCCGCCGGCCCGATCTCCGGCACCATCCTGATTGACGGCTCCAGCACGGTTGGTCCCATCAGCCAGGCCGTCGCTGAGGAGTTTCAGAAGCAGTTCGGCGACGTCCGCGTTCCGGTCGGCATCTCCGGCACCGGCGGCGGCTTCAAGAAGTTCTGCGCGGAGGAAACCGACGTATCCGACGCCTCCCGCTTCATTAAGTCCTCCGAGCAGGAACTCTGCGACGAGAACGGCATTAGCTACATCGAGCTGCCGGTGGCGATTGACGGCATTGCCGTCGTCGTAAACAAGCAGAACGACTGGATCGGCGACAGCATCACCGCGGAAGAGCTCAAGACCATGTGGGCGCCCGAAGCCGAGGGCCAGGTCATGAACTGGTCCGACGTCCGCCAGGGACTGCCGGACCAGCCGCTCCTGCTCTATGGCCCCGGCACCGACTCCGGCACCTACGACTACTTCACCAAGGCCATCAACGGTGAGGAAGGCGCCAGTCGCGGCGACTTCACCCCCAGTGAGGACGACAACGTCCTGGTCCAGGGTGTCTCCGGTGATGCCGGCGCGGTCGGCTTCTTCGGCCTCGCCTACTACGAGCAGAACGCCGACATCCTCAAGGCCCTCGAGGTCGACGGCGGTTCCGGCCCCGTGTTCCCCACCACCGAGAACATCCTGGCCGGCAACTACTCGCCGCTTTCGCGCGTGATCTTCATCTACGTCAGCACCGTCGCCGCTGAGCGGCCCGAGGTGCAGACCTTCGTGGAGTTCTACCTCAAGAACGCCGCGAACCTCGTCGGCGACATCGGCTACGTGCCGCTGCCCGCCGAGATGTACGACATTGCGCTCGAGCGCTTCACCACCCGCAAGACGGGCACCATCACCGCCATGGAAGGCGTCAACGCCAGCCCCAACTCGGTGTTGGAAGCCTGGAAGGCGGGCGCGTAGTATCCCGAACCAACGCCGCCCGCGTCGGTTTCGATTCGGGTCCACCCGGACCGTAAACCTAACGTGGCATGCCCCTCGGTGGCCGGCTCAAATGCCGGCCACCGCCGGGGGAGATCTTTGCAAACCGCTCCTCGCCCTCAAAGGAGCGGCCACTCGTGCTCCCTCTCCTCGGAGACAGTTACTAACCCGATGGACGGATGTGCGGTGTCCATCTCCTCAAGCGGGCGTCCTATCTTCCCCTCTCCAAGGGGAGAGGCAGATTCGGGCGTCTTCGGCCGAAATCGGTGAGGGGTCTTCCGGGCAACCAACCCTGGGTTACGTAAAGGTCTCTCCTCGGGGAAAGGGTTGGAGCCTGCCCCGGACGCTATCCGGGGGTGAGGAGCCCTCCGGGCAACTGCCCGCGGATTGTGCAAAGGTATCCGACGGCACACGGCGGCATTCGTCAGGAAGGCGCTATGGATAACGTCAAATCACTGCCGCGCGCACAGCCGGCGGCTGTTACCGCCGCCAACGAGCCCGACGGGTTTCAGTTCGCCGGCTCTCGTCGCGATTCGCTCCGCCGCAAGCTCGTCGAGCGCAGCGTCCACGCCGTGCTGTTCCTCTGCGCGGTCATTTCCATCCTGACCACCACCGGGATCGTCATCACCCTCCTGGGCGAGACCATCCAGTTCTTCGGCGAAGTCCCCATCGTGGACTTCCTCACCGGCACCCGCTGGACCCCCCTCTTCGCCTCTAAGAGCTTTGGGGTCCTCCCTCTGGTCAACGGCACCATCGTCGTGGCCCTGGTCGCCATCGTCGTGGCCGTTCCGATCGGCCTACTGACCGCCATCTTCCTCAGCGAATTCGCCCCCGCCCGCCTCCGCGGCATCGTCAAGCCGGTCCTTGAGGTTCTGGCGGGCATTCCCACCGTTGTCTACGGCTACTTCGCCCTCCAGTTCGTGACCCCCATCCTGCGCGACATCTTTCCTCAGACCCAGATCTTCAACGTCGCCAGCGCCGGTATCGTCATGGGCTTCATGATCCTGCCCATGATGGCTTCGATCAGTGAAGACGCCTTGCGAGCCGTCCCAAGTGACCTGCGTCAGGGCGCCTACGCGCTCGGCGCAACCAAGTTCGAGGTCGTCAGCCGTGTGGTCGTGCCCGGGGCGCTGTCCGGCATCCTCGCCGCCATCATCCTCTCCATCTCGCGCGCCATCGGCGAGACCATGATCGTGGCCATTGCCGCCGGCCTCCAGCCCCAGATGGGCTTCGATCTCCTGAGATCCATGGAGACCATGACGGCCTACATCGTCCAGGTCAGCCTCGGTGACACCCCGCAGGGCGGCATCGAGTTCCGCACCATCTTCGCAGTCGGCACCTTGCTGTTCGTGATGACCCTGGTCATGAATCTCCTCAGCGACCTGCTGGTCCGCCGTTATCGGGAGGCCTACGAATGAGCGCCCAAGCCACCGCCGCCCTTCCAACCGCGGACGCCTGGCGGCCCAGCCAGGCGCGCCGCCGCTGGTCCGGCTGGCTCTTTTACGGCCTGGCGGTCCTCTCGACCCTGCTCGGCCTGGTCATGTTGGGCGCCTTGCTGTACGACATCTTCACGGATGGCGCTCGCGAGGTGGACTGGCATTTCCTCAGCAACTACCCCTCGCGCTTTGCCGAGCAGGCCGGCCTGCGCTCGGCCCTGCTCGGCAGCCTCTGGATGCTGGCCTTTACGGCCATCATTGCCTTTCCACTCGGCGTCGGCGCGGCCATCTACCTCGAGGAGTACGCCCCGGACAACTGGCTCACCCGCTTCATCCAGCTCAACATCGCCAACCTCGCTGGCGTGCCCAGCATTGTCTACGGCCTGTTGGGCCTGGGCCTGTTCGTGCGCTGGCTCGCCCTCGGGCGAGTCGTACTGGCCGGGTCCATGACCATGGCGCTCCTCATCCTGCCCCTCATCATCGTGGCCTCCCGCGAGGCCATCCGGGCAGTACCGGACTCGCTGCGCGAAGGCTCCTACGCCCTTGGCGCAACTCGTTGGCAAATGGTGCGCCAAACGGTGCTTCCGTCGGCCTCGGGCGGCATTCTCACCGGCACCATTCTTGCCCTGGCCCGCGCGATCGGCGAGACCGCGCCCCTCATCACCATCGGGGCGCTCACCTACATTTCCTTCGATCCCAACGGACCCTTGGACATCTTCACGGTGCTGCCCATCCAGATCTTCAACTGGGTGTCGCTGCCCCAGAAGGAATTCCACAGCCTGGCGGCCGGCGGCATCGTCGTCCTGCTGGTCGTGCTGCTCACCGCCAATTCGCTCGCCGTCTATCTTCGCTACCGCATGCAGAGGAGGCTTCAGTGATCAACCTGCGCATCGACACGCGCGCATCGGACGTGGCGGTGTCGCCGTCGGAAAACGGGCAGTCCGACGTGATTCTGATGACCCGCAACCTCAGCTTCTGGTACGGAAACACGCTGGCGCTGGAGAGCATTGACAGCGACATCCGGCCGCGTGAGGTCACGGCCATCATCGGCCCCTCCGGCTGCGGCAAGAGTACCTATCTGCGCTGCTTCAACCGGATGAACGAACTCATCCCCGGCGCCCGGATCGACGGCTCCATCATCTTTCGGAACAAGGACATCAACGACCGCTCCGTGGACCCCGTTGAGGTCCGCCGCCAGGTCGGCATGGTGTTCCAGAAGCCCAACCCGTTTCCCAAGTCCATCTACGACAACGTCGCCTATGGGCCGCGCGTCAACGGCTACAAGGGCGACATGGACGAGGCCGTCGAAACCTCCCTCAAGCGCGCCGCCCTCTGGGACGAGGTCAAGGACGATCTCAAGAAGAGCGGCTTGGCCCTCTCCGGCGGCCAGCAGCAGCGCCTTTGCATCGCCCGTGCCCTGGCCGTCCAGCCGGACGTGCTGCTGATGGACGAGCCCTGTTCGGCGCTCGATCCCATCGCCACCACCCGCATCGAGGATCTGATCCGCGAATTGCGTGAGCAACTCACCATCATCATCGTCACCCACAACATGCAGCAGGCCGCGCGCATCTCCGACCGCACCGCCTTCTTCACGGTGGCCGAATCCGGCGCCGGCACCCTCGTCGAGTTCAACGAGACCCAGAAGCTATTTACCACCCCGGCCGACGAGCGCACCGAGGCCTACATCACCGGCCGGTTCGGCTAGGACGCAGGAGGCCATCCATGTCGCCACGCGAAGAGTATGTAGGCCAACTCCAGTACGTGCACGACGAGCTCCTGCTCATCGGCAGCATGGTGGAGAAAGCCATCAAGCGTTCCATCGAGTCGCTCCGCAACCGCGACGTCGAACTGGCGCACCGCATCATCGAGGATGACGACGACATCGACGAGCGCTACCTGGCCCTCGAAGAGTTATGCATTGACCTCATCGCCACGCAGCAGCCCATGGCCGGCGACCTTCGAGTCGTGATCACCGGCATGCAGGTCGCTTCCGAACTGGAGCGCATGGGTGACTACGCCGAGGGCATCGCCAAGGTCAGCATCCGAATGGGCGACGACCCGCCGCTCAAGCCGCTCATCGACATCCCTCGCATGGCCGACATCTCGATCGGCATGTTGCGCAACAGCCTCACCGCCCTCAACGAGCGTAACGACGACCTCGCGCGCGAGGTCTGGCACGCCGATGACGACGTCGACCAACTCTACGACCAGGTCTTCCGCGAGTTGCTGACCTTCATGTTCCAGAACCCGCGCAACATCCAGCGCGCCACCTGGCTCCTCTGGGTCGCCCACAACCTGGAACGCATCGGCGACCGCGCCACCAACATCGCCGAGCGCGTCATCTACCTCAACACCGGCCAGATCCCCTCCCGCGACGAACGCTGGCCCGACGTCGGCGACCCCACCCCCCAGGACGCTGGCAGCCCACCCAACAACGGCTCAATGCCTGCCTAATTGCCACCCCACCCCCGTGGCCACTTGCCAGGGTCTGCCCAATCACCCCCCGTCCAAACCGGAATCCCCAAACCGGGCCACCGATCTTTCCCCTCTCCCCGTGGGTGTGCAGACCGGGGACATCATGAACACCCGTTCGGAGACATGGTGGACACATTGGCAAGCCATGAGGGTATGGGCCGGTGCCGTTCGAGGATCGATCGATGACGGAGCAGCGGGCGGAGTTTGTGGCGTTGGCGCAACAGCCCGGC
>JAJDZU010000003.1 GCA_022824495.1 Chloroflexota bacterium
CACCTGTTCGGGCTCTGCGCCAGCGTCAGGGCCGGGACGACCCTGCTCTCCCACGGTCTCCAACGACCCAGGGCAGATCGGTCTGTCCCGGCCCCTGCACTGTCACCCTGGCGAATCCAGAGCTTCGGGAACATACAAGGGCAGAGGAGTGAGACAAGACGGGGGAGTGGATGTGAGGAGAGGCGGAGGTTGGGAGCTCTGGGTCAGGGTGGGTTGGCAGGGGTGTGGTTCGACAGGCTCAGCAGGGACGCCAGGTGCGGTTTGGTGGTTGGTTGCTGCTGGGTCCCGGACGCGGACGACGGGATGACGAGGGACGGGATCGGGGGCCGGGGATGGCAGGTGCTGACAATGATGTCAATGCCAGCAACGCAAGCAGGGCGGGCAATGCTGGCAGGGATGGGGGTGGCGGCGGGCTCAACGCTGTGGCTGGGTGGACTCTCGGAACGGGAGACGACGGCTAGAATGGAGGCAGCATCAAAGGGGCGGCCCCGGTGCGTGCAGCGGGGATGATTGAGATCGGGTCGGCGAGTTCGCCGTCACAACGAAGGGGCGCCCACGTGCGAGAACAGGTCCAGAGCAGAACCGGCACAGGCTCTCGGGAAAACCGATGACGGCCGATCTGTCCGCGCTCGACATCGAGCGACGATTGACGGCGATCGAGTCCACGCTGCCGACGTTCGCGACGAGAGCGGACATTCACTCGCTGCGAACTGACATCCAGGCAATGCGGACTGAGTGGAAGTCTGACCTTGGCGAGATGCGATCGGAGTGGAAGGCCGACCTTGGCGAGATGAGAGCCGAGTTTGGCGAGATGAAGGCCGAACTGCACGCGCGGGAGGCGCGGCTGATCAAGTGGATTGCAGGACTGGTGGTAGCCGGGGCGGCCGCGGCGGCCGGGGTGGCTATTGCCGTAAACCAGATTCTTGCGGCCGGCGTGGGGGGCTGATCGAGGCCCACGCAGGACGCGACATGGGCTGTGGAGGCGGCTTCGAAGGGGCGGCCCCGGTGCGTGCAGCGGGGATGATTGAGATCGGGTCGGCGAATTCGCCGTCACAACGAAGGGGCGCCCGCGTGCAACAGCCAACTCACAGCCGAAAAAAAGCCGGCTCTCGGGGTAACAGATGACATCCGACGCCGATCGGCTGGCGCGGTTGGAAGGCGCCTACGAGCACCTGGCGACGAAGGCGGACCTGAAGGCCCTGGAGTTGCGACTGACGAGCGATCTCCGAAGCCAGGAAACCCGGTTGACGGTACGGCTGATGCTGGTGGTGAGCCTTGCCACGGGTATTGTCGTGGCCGTCGACATGCTCTCGAGTTGACGAAGGCGCGGGAGACGTCGTGCGGTCTGGGGCGTTCGAGACGTAGGTGGCGAGTCGCTTCGAGTTATGGGTGGCGAAGACCTCGCCGTCCACCTCGATGGCGACGACCTCGCCAACGTGGTCGGCCTCCACCTGCCGCTGGATGTCTCGCTGCTGAATCTCCTTGCCCAAGCTGGCGATCTCATCCGGCGGGCGGTGTGGCGGGACTTGTCGCGTGCGTCGGCTCCGGGGAGTCTGCTCCTTTCACCGTTCCCCCTTCAAAGGCGCACTCCCAAGCCTTCTTACTGCCGGCTTGCGGGGACAGAAAAGGCCTAGACGCATGATCGATCAAGTAGCCTATAATATACGCAATAGCCTTACAGTCTGTCCCTTCACATCACATCTCGTAGATAGTTCTACCTAACGGCGGTCAGGGCCACTGATGCAGGCTAGCCTACCGATTCAGGAGAGTACGCCGATAGATTCAAAGCTATTGTATTTCAACGAAGGCTTCCATGTGGACCATTGGGGAAACCTTGTATGTGCCATCTACATTGATCTTCATCACCCGTCGCCCCGATCACCCATCCCTCTCTTGGTGAAAGGATGCCGCCTTGAGCACGCGATCGAGCACGGTAACAACGTAAAGATAACCACTCCTAAGGCATTCAGATGTCAAGGCGAGAATCTGATACGGGACCCAGGGGAGGGATATTTCTCAGAAACAAGAGTTTTGCATGACGCCATTGACGACCCACGCGACATGGAGAGAGCAAGGCAGCGCAATCAGGATTTGAACCGAGCTGCAGAATTGACTGGCTTCGGATGGTGTTCCAGCACGACAGGAACGCAAAGGACAGTCTCCGAAACCAACACATTGAGATACACACCTAGAGGATGGCTGTTTTGTGCCTCCATCGCACCCACAACTCCGGAAGAATGGAGTGATTGGCAAGCAACTTTGGATGACGGCTATGACCATGTATCTTACATCTACCGGCCACGCGAGTTTGCCCGCGCGCTGGGAAGTATGGTGGCGGAGCAAATTGGAGCACAGGCGGGTATGGGTCCGATGACCTCATCCTTGCCAGGGAAAGCGTCGCACCGAACCCAACACCCGTTGCAGATCGTCTTTCATGGTCCAGTCGTATACGTGGACGATGTCGAGTCATGGCTCCTCGGAGCGAAGTCCGAGGACGAGTTGTTCCGGCGGTCAGTGTTCACCAAGGGCATGTCGCATCAAGCGCAGCGGAAATATCGCTTCATGGTTTGTGCAGATGTGGAGCCTGAGCACGATTGTCACTTGTTACGAGCAACTCCCGCTTTGGTGGACACCATGACCGGGGATGGCAACAGTATCGGCCCTCCAGGTTTCCCGACGATGGAATCTGTCGAAGACGACTCCGCACGGCACGACGACGTGAAGCCGAATCCGCTTGTTGGACATAGGATGTGGTTTAACCTCGTTGGTGCCATACGAGAGCAGGCAGAGCAGCCGGGTGCAATCGTACGACCACATCGGCTGGATTCTGAAACGCTGCCCAGCGACTTTCGCATTCAAACTGCCGCTTACGCAGGCGTAACGGCGTTACGAAACAAGGTGAGGGACTTTCACGAACTGATTGACGAAACAGAAGAACGCAGAAACGCCGTCACTGCCGCAGCGTGGTTCGCCGAACAGGACATCAGAACACCGTGCGAAACCCTCGAAGACCCCATTGCCGGAATCTCAATCAGTGAAGACGGATTCATTTTAGTCCATATTTCACTCCACGAGCATCCAGAGATGGAATGCCGCCTAGCTGTCGCGCCATCGGGTCATTCGACCATAAAGATGGAAAAGGGCAGTCGCCATAGTGTCAATTTAACGCTCGAGCCGTTCTGTAGAAATAATGTCGGTGAGAAGGTCAAAGAATTTGTTGAATGCATATAAGACGCAAGACTCAAAGGGCACGACCGATTTACGGCTGGGAGTCAACATGGCTTAGAGTAGTTGGAGATGTCGTCCGAGGCACAAGATAAGTGAATGTCGTGCGCCCGTTTCACGAATCTAAACTCGCCACCGGATGAGCAATTGGAATGTGTTGTATCGGTGCTATCGGCTTACCGCTTGAGACTTTCAGTGGTGGTGTGACTAGAGGCGGTGGTTGGAGATGGTGGGTTCGGTGGCCAGGAGGTGGCGGAGGGTTGTGAGGTTGGGGAGGTTGAGGATTTTGTCGAGGGATTCGTCGAGGTGGCGGCGGGCGGGGCAGTGGTGCATGGCGGGGAGGCGTTGGAACTCGGCGTTGGTCATTTCGTCAAATAGGTGGGAGAGGTTCTGTTGCTGCGTGCTTGAGAGTTGGCGGATGTCTAGTACGGCTAGTTCCTTCAGGTCCGCCTTTTTGAACTTGACCCAGCTGCCTTCGGTGGTGTTGCGGGTAGCGAGGAAGGTCAGTAAGCCGAGGCTGCCATTTAGCCAGACTGCAAGGGCTCTTTCGAAGCGACGATTGGCAATCTTGATTGGCCACCAGACATTCGATAGAACGGGCGTGGCGACGCACATGGCAGTTACCCTGGCCGTGTTCAAGCGAAGTCTTTCGGCGACCAATAACTGAGCAGCTGATTGCCAAAGGCGTTCACCGTAGCCTGGCCTTTGACCGCCACGGGGCTCTGTGAGAGGCGCCAAGTAGGTGTCTGGTGACGTGACCATTGACCTTCGCTGATCGGAGTCGTGACCTTGGACCATAGGGTAGGCAGTGACAGATCTGGTTCTCTGGAAGCCGTCAACGAGCCTTCGCTGATCGGGGCCAATCTGACCCAAGGCATTGAGTTTGCAGAGGGGGATTTCGTAACCTTGGCCTTCTGGCCCCCCCCCCCCCCGCCGCTAACGAGTATCTCGCCAGCGTCCAAGAGCTTGCGGGCGGTGCGGAGCAGGTCAGCGCGGGCTGAGAGACCGTGATCGCGGAGGAGTTGGGCAAGAAGGACGTTGGCGGCTTCTTCGCGGATGGTTTCGGGGCGGGACGGCATGGGGCTTGATAGGGCGCTTGCTGGTGAGAGGTGTGACAGGGTTGGAAATTGGCGTGCACATCCGCCCTGTGTGCACGTGTCCTGATGCTCATTTTACGTTTGGTCGGTCAAGAGGCCTATGGGCAGGTCCTGGACGATCGGGGATCGGGGCCCAGCTGTTAACGGGCCTTATGGCACTAGACGCGAGGGCGAGCTACGGCGGGCTCTTGACTGTTTCCCGGGGCGGGTTGGGCAGGGGGTTGGGTGCCCGGAAGGGGCCGGTTGGAAACGCGGCGCCTACGCCAAGGAGGATGCACCGCGGACGCCGGGATTGCGGCGGGGAGGAGGAGGCCTCACCGAATGCCGCGGTCGGCGTCTGACTCTCCCCCAGGAGAGGGTGAAGATGCGGGGATAGTGGAGGGGGAGGCCGACGGGCGGGTCGGAGACCGCGCCCCTGGGTGAGATCGGGACGGGATGGCGGGGATGGGGATTCGGAGGGATCTAGCGCCTGGGGTGCTGGGAGGTAGCGAGGGCGCGTTGCCGTGGACTTGCCTGGGTGCTGCTGGGTTCCGGCCCCGTTCGGCAGGCTCAGGGCAGGCTCGGACGCCGGGATTGGGGAGGGGATGGGAGTGGTCCACGAACGGCACGAAGGAGCACGAAGGGGGGCGACCTGGCGGTTTGTCGGTGTTGCGGGGTGAGTGGCCCGACCGTATGTGGATGAGTTGGCGCGCGATGGACATACTCGAATCGGCTGGTGGGTGGAAGGGATTGGGGGCGTGGTGGGTGATGGGGTGATTGGGTCGTATGTGGATGGGTTGGTGGGGCGGGGGGTGGTTCGGTCGGCGGGGGTGGAGCGGGCGTTTCGGGCGGTGCGGCGGGATTTGTTTGTGGAGCGGTTTTGGGTGGGGCGGGATTCGGCGTATGAAGTGGGGGCGGACGGGTGGTCGGCTGAGGCGCTGGGGTTGGTGTATGCGGACGAGGCGCTGATTACGCGCCGGGACGCGGATGGGAGTCCGATGAGTTCGGCGTCGCAGCCGTCGGTGGTGGCGATGATGCTGGAGGCGCTGGACCTGGAGCCGGGGATGCGGGTGCTGGAGATTGGGGCGGGCACGGGTTACAACGCGGCGCTGATGGCGGAGGTGGTGGGGGACCCGCGGCTGGTGACGACGATTGACATTGACCCTGACGTGGTGGCGCAGACGCGGGGGCTGCTGGCGCGGGCGGGGTATGGGGCGGTTGAGGTGATCTGCGGGGATGGAGCGCTGGGTCACGCGGCGAGCGCGCCGTTCGATCGGGTGGTGGCGACGGTGGGGTGCTCGGATATTTCGTGGGACTGGGTGGAGCAAATGCATCCGGACGGGCTGTTGCTGGTTCCGCTGGATCATGGGGGTTCGCATCCGCTGGTGAAGCTGCGGCTTGGCGCAACAGGCCGGATGACGGGGCGGATTGTGGGGTGGACAGGGTTTATGCGGATGCGGGGAGACCTGGAGACTTCGGGGCCGTGGGCTTTGCGTCCACCTGATGTGGATGGCAGGGCGCCGGATGCGGTGCGTCCGCTGTTTCCGGCGCTGGAACGTGCGCTGGCCGATTCGTCACCGGTTACCGATACGGAGGCGGAGTGGTGGCGGATGCCAAGCGCCTGGTACGACTTCCACTTTTTTGCGTGTCTGTGCGATAGGCGCGCCTATCGGGGGCCGGAGGGGTTGGGGTTAGTTGACGACGACGGGGCCAGTGCGGCGCTGATCAGGCGGGACGGGGTGCGGGTTTGGGGTGGTTCGGGGCTGTATGAGGAGCTCGAAACCGCATATGGGCGATGGGAGCGGCTGGGCGCGCCGGAATTGAGTTTGTGGGAAGTCGAAGTGGTCCCCCGTGGGGCACAGAGTCCAGAGTTCGTCGGGTCCGAGGAGGTGTTTGTGGTGGAGCGGGGGCGGTCGCGGCAGGTGGTGAAGGCGAGGGGGAGAGCGGAGAGGGCAGCGGAGTGAGGAGGGGAAGACGAGGAGTGAGAGCGGAGACGGCGGGGAGTAGACAAGGCGAGGACTCTGGTCCGACGAGCGAGTGTCAGGTCTCGGGCTTTTGGAGGTGGATTTGGATCCAGGCGGCGGTGACTGCGGCGGCTTCTTGGATGGCGTGGTGTTGGGTTTTGGGGGAGTGGGGTGGGAGGTTGAATGAGTGGTCGGCGCCGGGGATGACGTGGAGGGTTGCGTGGGGGTTAGTGCTGTTGCCGGGTGGTTCGACTCGGCCCTTCGAAAGACTGCGGGCCGGCTCACCACGAACGGATTGGGGGCCCAGCTGGTTGAGGATGGGTTGGAGGTGGGCGGGGTTGGAGTATTCGGGGTCGCGGGCGCCCTGGATGAAGAGGATAGGGACGGGGACGTGTTGGAGATGACTGATGGTGTCCGGCAGGAGGGCGTGCCAGCGGGTGGGGTAGACGTAGCAGATGAGGCCGCGGATGTGGGGGCTTGGTTCCTGGGCGAGGAGGAGGGACATGACCTGGCCGCTCATGGAGCGTCCGGCGAGGAAGAAGGGAAGGTCGGGGGCGAGGGCACGGGCGGCCTGGATGGCAGCACGGGTGGTTTGGAGGAGGACTTCGAGCGGATCGATGAGGTCTTCGCTGTAGCCGATTTGGAGGCGGTGGCTGTAGGGATAGTCGTAGCGGAAGGTGGCGATGCGGTGGCGGGCGAGGGCTTCGGCCAGCTGGTGCATGAGGGGGGGCGCGCATGGGGGTGCCGGCGCCGTGGCCGAAGAGCATGAGGGCAATGGGGTTGTGGGGTTGGAGGAGGAGGGCGGGGAGGTGGGGGCCGGTGGGGGTTAGGGGGAAGGTGGTTTGGTGGATGTTCATGGGAGCGGTGGGGGGCTGAAGAAGGAGTGAGCTTAGAGGAGTGCGTGGTGAGAGAAGAGGCGGAGGTTGGGGGTATATGGTCAGGCAGGGTTGCCAGGGGTGGCTTGGGTGCGCTGGAAGTGACTGGGGTACGGGGTCCCGGCCGGGTACGCCGGGATGGAAGAGGGGAGGCCGATAGGCAGGGTATGATTTTTTTGGTAGGTATTTCATACGGGGTGGGTCATGCGGGTTTCGGAGCGGGGGCAGATTACGATTCCGAAGCGGTTGCGGGATCGGTTTGGGCTGCATCACAACGTTGAGGTGGAGGTGGTGCCGACGGCGAAGGGTCTGCTGATTCAGAAGCGGACGGCGGCTGAGCATCCGGTGGACCGCATCTCAGGGATCCTGAGCGGCGACTGGGATGTGGACGCGTACATCGAGGAGATTCGCGGACGTTGATTTCGGCCGTGGACACGAACGTGCTGCTGGACGTTCTGAATGCCAGGTCGCCGCACCACGCGCAATCGCGGGAGTGGCTCAGATCCGCCTATAACGATGGCGCGGTTCTGGTCTGTGACGTGATTTACGCGGAATTGGTGCCGGCCTTTGGCACCCGGGCGTTGCTGGACGCGTCGCTGCGAGAGGTGAGCGCCATGGTCTCGCCGATCGATACGGCGATCGCGTTTGAGGCGGGGGTGCGCTGGATGCGGTACCGGCAGGCGGGCGGGCCGCGGGCACGGATTATGGCCGATTTCCTGATTGGGGCGCATGCGCTGGCTTCGGCGGATAGTTTTCTGACGAGGGACCGCGGGTTTTATGGGACGTATTTTCCGGAGCTGACGACACCGCAGCGCTAGTTGCAGCGTGCGGACGCCGGAATGTGGTTCGGCACGGGCAGGCGAAGACGGCTGCCGGGCTAACCACGAACGGGGGCCAAGGCCAGCGGGGACGGGTGGGATTAGAATCCGGCGACGTTGAGTGTTGGGGTGTGTGGGGTGGCTTGGATTCCGCGGCGGCGGTTGGGGCGGTTTGGGCTGGAGTTGACGGAGATCAGCCTGGGGGCGGCGTTTATCGGCGGGCGGACGGATCCGCTGATGGACGATCCGGAGGCGATGACGCGGCGGCTGGACGGGGTGGCGGTGGCGGCGGTGCAGCGGGCGCTGGAGTTGGGGATTTCGCATATCGACACCTCGCCGCTGTATGCGCCGAGTGAGCGTCGGATCGGCATGGCGCTGGCGGAGGTGGAGGCGCCGGGGTTGACGATCTCAACAAAGGTGGGGACGCACGCGGAGCGTCGATATAGCTATTTGGCGGACGATATCCGCTGGTCGCTGGAGCAGAGTTTGAAGCTGCTGGGTCGAGACCGGGTGGAGATTGTGCTGATTCACGATCCGCCGACGATGGAGCCGGTGTTTGCGACTGGCGATGGGTTTGACGCGCTGGACCGGCTGCGGGATGAGGGTTTGCTGGATTACGTGGGGCTGGGGGCGCGGCCGATTGGGTTTCATGAGGCGGCGATCGAGTCAGGGCGGGTTGACGTGATCCTGACGTTTGCGGATTACAACCTGGTGCGGCGGCACGCGGCGGGGCTGATCGACAAGGCATCGGCGGCGGGCGTGGGGGTGCTGCTGGGCTCGCCGCAGATGCTGGGGTTGCTGGCGAAGGGGGATCCGCGGGAAACAGCAAAGATGCGGGGGTATGGCTACTTTCCGGACGAGGACGTGCGCGGGGCGACGGCGTGGTGGGAATGGTGCCGGGAGCGTGAGGTGGAGTTTCGTCATCTGAATATGCGGTATGTGCTGGACCGGCCGGGGATCAGCACGGTGCTGAGCGGCGCGGCGACGGCGGCGGAGATCGAGACGAATGTGCGGGAGGCGCGGACAAGGATTCCGGATGAGATTTGGGATGAGGCGCTGGCGCGGGTTGAGGCGTTGGACGCGCGGGGCGTGGGATCCGATTGATCTCGGGTGCTGTGGCTGACAGGTGGTTCGACACGGTCCGCCGGGTACGGCGGTCCGGCTCACCACGAAAGGACCGGGCAGTTCGGCCCATTCGACAAGCTCAGGACAGGCTGACCGTGAACGGATGATGGCGAACTGGGTTGCGCGGGTGGTTGGGGATCGGATCCGGTTGCGGAAGTTGCGGTGGAATACCGAGGTGCCGGCGTGGCAGGTGAATGGGGTGGTTTCGCGGTCGAGCGCCGAGCGGCTGGACGTGCATGTGCCGAAGGGGACGGCGTATGAGATGCCGGGGCGGGAGATGTGGATTTCGGATCACGGGGAGGATCTGAGCTTTCGGCGCGGGGCGTGGGCGCACGTGATGCACGCGGAGGCGCCGGGGGTGCACTGGTATTGCAATGTGGCGACGCCGGTTGAGTACCGGGGCGGGGCGCTGACGTGGACGGACCTCGGGATTGACGTGGAGGTGTATCCGGGCGGGGATGTGGCGATTGACGATTTGCCGGAGTTCCTGGAGGTGCGGGAGGCGCTGCCGAAGGCGGAGTTCGAAAAGGCCGTACGGGCGACGCGGCGGCTGATGGCGGATGGGGCGGCGGGGCGGGCGCCGTTTCAGGTCGACGGCGGGCCGGCGGCTTGGATCGAGCAGAAGTTGTTCTGGTTGGGACCGGGGTTGGGCGACGGGCTGGCGGCGGTGGGGGAGGTTGCGCAACAGAGGCAGCCGGAGGTTGTGGGGCGGGTGCTGGAGACGGGGGCGCCGGGCGCGCTGACGAGGCTGGGCGCGGGGTCGTTGATGGGGCTGGTGGAGCGTGACTCGCCGCGGGATGGGGTGACGGTGCTGGTTGCCGAGTCGGAGTTGGCGGCGGGGTTGGAGTCGGTGCGGTTTGGGCTGCAGGCGTGGGGTCCGGGATTGCACGTGCGGCTGGTGGTGGTGCGGGATGAGCCGGAGGATGTGCGACGAGAGTTTGAGGCGGCGCTGCGGAGGCCGAGGGCTTCGGCGACGATGCGGCTGGCGGGGGCGCTGGCGCAGAGGTTGCCGGAGCCGCGGGGATACCTGACGGCGCGGGGGTTTGTGGCGGCGGTGTGGCGGTAGGGCGGCTGGCGGTGGTTGGATAGGCTGGCGGAAATCCGATTGCAAGCGGAGATCTTTGCATCACCCGGGGATGGTTGCCCGGAAGACCCTCACCCCAACCCTCTCCCACAGGGAGAGGGAGCAAGACCGGACGCGGATGGGGGGCGAGGGGCGTTTTGCAAGGGTCTCAAGCGGGAGGGTGTGATGGGGCGAGTGTTGCTTCGGGAGTCGGAGGCGGAGGTGTTCGATCGGGGCGGCGGGGTGCGGAGTATTCCGCTGATGAGCGGGGCGAAGGGCGCGCAGAACGTCTCGACGGGTATGACGATCATGGCGCCGGGCGCCGGGCTGCCGCTGCACTTTCACGACACGGAGGAGTGCATTACCTGCGTGGAGGGAGTGGCCACGGCGGAGATTGACGGCGAGCAACTGACGCTGCAGCCGTTCGATCACGTCTGGATTCCGGAAGGGGCGCATCACCGGTTCTGGAATGACGGCGATACGCAGATGCGGATCGTGTGGGCGTACGGGAAGCCGGAGGTGAGCCGGACGTTCGTGGCGACGGGGCAGACGGTGAAGCACATGTCGGCGGATGACGTGGCGGAGCCGCGATAGCGGAGTAGCGAGCGAAGAAGAGGGAATGCGAGGGCCTGCGGGGCTTGAGAGCGCATTCGCAGGGTGGTTCGACACGGGCCTCCGAAAGACTCCGGCCCGGCTCACCACGAACGGGGCTCGAGGGGCGGGCGGTTGGTGGGTGGCTGGCCTTAGCCGCGGGTGGTGGTGAGTTCGAGGACGGCGGAGGAGGTTTCGCGGGCGCGGCGTTCGACCTTGATGAGGAGGTGCTGGGTGCCGTTGGGGCTTTCGTATTCGAGTTCGCCGCCGCGGGCGGAGAGTTCGGAGCGCGAAAGTTCCTTCCAGCCGAGGGCGGGCATTTCGTCCAGGTAGTAGTTGAGGACGTGGCCGGGGGTTAGCTCGGAGAAGTACACGGCGCGGTCGAGACGACCAGTTTCGGTGCGCTGTTCGAGATGGTCGGTGCGGCCGGCGCGCATTTCGGGCATGGCGGGCAACTGAGCGGCGAGGTTTTCACCCAAAGCTTCTTCGGTGATTTCCGGCGCCGGCGTTGGTTCGGGTTCAGCAACCGCCTCGCCGCAGGCAGCGAGGGCGAAGGCAAGCGGTGCGCCGAGGCCGGCGAGCCGAAGGAGCTTGCGGCGCGTTACGGGTTGGGTTTCAAGGTTGGAGTTCAAGGGGGGATCCTGAGCCTGGTGCAATACTCCGTCGCGTCGTACCCAGTATCGCCTGTCAGCGGGTGCTTGTGCAGGTAAATAAAGCCGCAAGTCTGCGGATTGGGACGCGCGAGCTTGCCTGGGGCGTTCGGACGTATGTGATGGGGGTGCTGAACGCGACGACGGACTCGTTCAGCGGCGACGGCGTGGCGGCCGATCCGGAGGCGCTGGAGCGGCGGGTGCGGGAGCTGGTGGACGAGGGGCCGGACGTGATTGACATCGGCGGGGAATCGACGCGTCCGGGCGCGGCGCCGGTGGACGCCGAGACGGAGTTGGCGCGGGTGCTGCCGGCGATCGAGGCGGTGAGAGCGCACGACCTGGAATTGCCGATTTCGATCGATACGCGCAAGGCGGTAGTGGCGGAGCGGGCCATCGTGGCGGGTGCAGATGCGATCAATGACGTGAGCGGGCTGCGGGAAGATCCGGAAATGGCCGAGCTTGCGGCGGGGACGGGGGTTCCGGTGGTGCTGATGCACAGCCGGCGGGCGCGGGCGGTAGTCACGGAGTTGGGCGGACAATATCGAGGGGTTCGGTATGGCGACGTGGCCGGGGATGTGTTGCGGGAGGGGCTGGAACTCGTGGATGCGGCGCTGGAGGCGGGGATTGCGCAGCAGGCGCTGATTTTCGACCCGGGGATTGGGTTCGGGAAGACGCCGGCGCAGAACGTGGAGTTGCTGCGAAACCTGGAGAGGTTGCGCGAGATCGGGTTGCCGCTGCTGGTGGGGGTGTCGCGGAAGTCGTTCATTGGAGAACTGACCGGGCAGGCGCCTGGGGACCGGCTGGAAGGGTCGCTGGCGGCGGCGGTGGCGGCGGCGACTAAGGGCGCGGATATGGTGCGGGTGCATGACGTGGGGGCGACGCGGAGGGCGCTGGCGGTGGCGGATGCGCTGTTTCGGGATTCCGCTGTCTAGGGTTGCGAGTTTCCGGGCTGTTGTGCGGGGAAGAGCCTCACCCCCAGGAGAGACCTTTGCGCAATCCTGGGGTGGGTGCCCGGAAGACCCTCACCCCAACCCTCTCCCACGGGAGACCTTTGCGTAACCTGGGCTTGGTTGCCCGGAAGCCCCCTCACCCCAACCCTCTCCCCCAGGAGAGGGAGCAAGAGGGGCCGCAGCTTCGAGGGCGAGGGGCGTTTTGCAAGGGTCTCCACACGGAGAGGGATCAATAGCGGATCGGCCTTTGAGTGACTTCGGCGTTGAAGGGGGAAGGTGGCGGGCGTATGCTTTTTGGCCGCCCGAGCCTGGCCCTGGGTTTCCCGTGCCATCTGTGAGGTTTAACGTCCTGTGAATACTGTTTTGCGAGGTCGTGAGGGGCTGGAGGTTGTGGTCAGCCGTGAGGGTCCGTTTACGCCGATTGGCGAGCGGCTAAACCCGACGAATAAGCCGCGGTTGCAGCGGGCGTACGACACGGGCAACTGGGCGTACGTACAGCGGGACGCCAAACGGCAGGTGCGGGCCGGGGCGCGGGTAATTGACGTGAATACGGGCGATCCGCATCACGACATCGAAGAGCGAAAGATGCGGGACGCGGTGCGGGCGGTGCAGGAGGCGGTTGAGGTTCCGGTGAGCGTGGACAGCTACACGGTGGACGTGCTGCTGGCCGGTCTGGAAGTGGCGGAGGGACGGCCGATCGTCAACTCGGTGCCGTTCGAGGCCGAGTACATGGACGAATTGCTGCCGGCGATCGCGGAGCACGGCGCGGCGATGATCGGCATGTGTACGAAGGGCGGGGCGGCGATGCCCGAGAACGCCGCCGAGCGGGTGGAGAACGCGCGGGACCTGATTGCGGCGGCGGGCGAGCACGGGGTCAAGCCCGAAGACATCATCATTGATCCGGTATGCCTGCCGATCGGGGCGAGCGACACGTATGGGCCCGGGCTGATCGAGGCGATTCACATCCTGGCCGAAGAGGACGGGATGAATATGAGCATCGGGCTGAGCAACGTGTCGTTCGGGCTGCCGAACCGGCGACCGCTGAACGCCGCGGCGTTACTGATGGCCATCGAAGCGGGCCTAACGGCGGCGATCCTGGACATGACGCACAAGGAGACGCGGCACGCGGTACTGGCGGCGAACCTGGTGCATGGGATGGATGAGTTTTCGTCCGGCTGGATCCGCAACTACCGCGACGAGGAAGCCAGGAAAGAGCGGCTGGAGCAGCGGCGGGCGGCGAAGGCGGGAAATGCAAAGGCGCCGCCGGCAGCGCCAACGAGGAGCGCGCCCCTGGAGTTGTAGGCGAGGGCCGGGTTTTTGCTCTGGGTTGAGACCTTTGCGTAACCCGGGCCTGGTTGCCAGGAAGACCCCTCGTCTCTTCCCCAGGAGAGGGGAAGAAAGGCGGCGACGGGGGCGGCGTGGTTGGCTCGGGGCTTGGGAGGGCCTCCAAGCTTTCGACCCTCACCCTAGCCCTCTCCCTGTGTGCAGACCGGGGACATCATGAACACCCGTTCGGAGACATGGTGAACACATTGGCAAGCCATGAGGGTATGGGCCGGTGCCGTTTGAGGATCGATCGATGACGGAGCAACGGGCGGAGTTTGTGGCGCTGGCGCAACAGCCCGGCGCGAATCGGCGGGCCTTGTGCCGGGCCTTCAGGATCGCGCCGGCGACCGGCTACAAGTGGCTGCAGCGCTACGCGGCCGAGGGGCCGGCGGGTTTGCAGGATCGCTCGCGGCGGCCGCACCAGAGTCCGGCGCAGACCGCCCCGGCCATCGAGCAGGCGGTGCTGGCCCTGCGCGCGCGGCACCCCACCTGGGGCGGCCGCAAGCTGCGCGTGCTGCTGGCTCGGCAAGGCGTCCAGCCGCTGCCGGCCGCGTCGACCATCACGGCCATCCTGCGCCGCCACCACCAGCTGGATCCGGCGCAGGGGGCCGGCCAGCCGCGGGCGCTGCAGCGCTTCGAGCATCCCTATCCCAACGCCCTGTGGCAGATGGACTTCAAGGCGGGCTGGCCCTGCGGCCCCGGGCGCTGCCATCCGCTGACCATCCTCGACGACCACTCGCGCTACGCCCTCGGCCTGGTCGCCTGTCCCAATCAGCGCACCGCCACCGTGCAGGCCCACCTGATCACAGCCTTCCAGCGCTATGGCCTGCCCGACCGCCTGTTGGTCGACAACGGCAGTCCCTGGGGCAACCACCCGGCCCATCCCTACACCCCGCTGACCGTCTGGCTGCGCCGCTTGGACATCGCCGTCAGCCACAGCCGGCCGTACCACCCCCAGACGCTCGGCAAGGACGAGCGTTTCCACGGCACCCTCGAGCGCGACCTCGGGCGGCAGCCGCCGCGCCCCGATCTGGCCAGTTGGCAGACCGCCTTCGATGCCTGGCGCCAGGAGTACAACCAGGTGCGGCCCCACGAGGCGCTGGCCTTGGCGGTGCCCGCCAGTCGCTATCACGTCAGCCCCCGGCCCTATCCGGCCCAGCTGCCGCCGTTGCCCTATGGCCCCGACGATCAGGTGCGCAAGGTCCAGGCCGGCGGCTGGGTGTCCTTCCAGGGGCGTCACCTGCGATTGCCCAAAGCCTTGCGCGGCCAGGCCGTCGCCTTTCGTCCGACCGCCACCGACGGCTCCTGGGCGATCCGCTTTCTGACCGACGACCTGGGGACCCTCGACCTGCGGGAGCCCGCTTAAAAGTGTTCACCATGTCTCCGAACACCTGTTCACCATGTGTCCGGTCTGGACACCCTGCCAGGGAGAGGGAATAAGACGGCGTCTCCTCTGAGGGGGAGGGGCGTTGTGCAAAGGTCTCCCAGGAGAGGGGAAAGAATGACGTTGCCTCGAGGGGATTGACACCGCGCATCCGCCGGCGACGACGGCGACGGCCTCACCCCCGAGGCTAGGATTGGGTCAGGGCGTCGGCGATTGGGCCGAGGCCGATGCCGTTGCTGGCCTTGAGGAGGACGGCGTCGGTGGGTTCGAGGA
Source organism: Chloroflexota bacterium (assembly GCA_022824495.1). Lineage (GTDB taxonomy): Bacteria > Chloroflexota > UBA11872 > UBA11872 > UBA11872 > UBA11872. The sequence goes on from JAJDZU010000003.1 coordinate 15,321, forward strand.
TTTCGCGGAGATAGTTTTCAAGGCCTTCGCGGGCGGCGCTGAGTGAATCGGGGTCTTCGAGGGTGGCTGGGAGCAGGACGACGCGCTCGCCTGGTAGGCCGGCCTGTTGCGCGCCCTCGGCGATTCCGGCGGCGTCCTCGCCGATGGCAATGAGCAGGTCGGCGGCGGTGGCGGCGTGGCCGACCCGAATGTGGTCGCGCCTGGATTCGTCGCCGAGTTCGAGCATGTCGCCGAGGACGGCGATGCGGCGGCCTTCGACCGGAAGTTGGGCGAGGGTGTCGAGGGCGGCGAGCATGGAGGCGGCGTTGGCGTTGTAGGTGTCGTCGAGGAGGGTGGCGCCGGCGGGGGTGCGGCGGAGAGCCATGCGGTGGGGGGCGGGTTGGAAGGATTGCAGGGCGTCCAGCGCCGGTTGGAGGTTCAGTCCGAGCGCCAGGACGGTGGCGGCGGCGGCGCCGAAAACGAGGTCGATGGGGCCGGCGATTCCGGGGGCGTGGACCTGGCCTGAACCTCCGGGTGTTTGGAGCGAGACGGTGGTGCCGTCGAGGGTGACCCGGCTTGACACGACAACGTCGGCGGCCGGGTCGCGGCCGAAGGTGAGGACGGGGCCGGGGGCGCGAGCGCGGAGTTGGGGAAGCCAGCGGCTGTCGGCGGGAAGGACGGCGGGGGCGTCATCGTGCAGGGCGGTGAGGAGCTCGGACTTGGCCTGGACGATGTTCTCTATGGAGCCGAAGAGGCCGATGTGGGCGCCGGAGATGCTGGTGATGACGGCGGCATCGGGGGCGGCGACGCGGCAGTAGGACTCGATCTCGCCGCGGACCTGGGCGCCCATTTCGATGACGGCGAAGCGGTGGTCGGGGAGCAATCGGGAGAGGGTGGTGGGGACGCCGACGTCGGTGTTCTCGCTGCGGTCGGTGGCCAGGGTGAGGCCGTGCGCGCCGAGGGCGGCGGCCAGGGCCTGCTTGGTGGAGGTCTTGCCATTGCTGCCGGTGACGCCGACGAAGGTGGCGGCGGAGCGGTCGCGAAGGGCGCGGGCGAGTTGCTGGAAGGCGGCGAGAGCGTCGGGGGCGGTTACCTGGCGCCAGGTGGGGTGTTCGGGGTCGACGCGGCTGCCCAGGGTTGCGGCTGCGCCGCGGTGGAGGGCGTCGCCGATGTAGTCGTTGCCGTCAACGCGGGCGCCGGGCAGGGCGACGAAGAGCATGCCGGGCTGGATGCGGCGGCTGTCGAAGTGGGCGGCGGGGATGTCAGGGTCGCGGATGTCGGGCGGGAATGGCTGGCCGGCTGCCGCGTGTACGTCAGAGAGCTTGAACATGGCGGTCAGGCGCCGGGGCGCAGGGCGGCGACGGTGGCGCGCAGGCGGTCGCGGGTGGGGGTGTCGTGAATGAGTTCAGCGGCGGCCAGGTGAAACCAGTGGAGGTAGCGGGGCAGGCGCTGCCGGTAGGTATTGGCGAGGGGTGGGTTGGAAGCGCGGAGGCGGTGGCTGCGGACGTGGGCGGTGGCGGCGTAGGTGAGGGATCGTTCGGCGGCGGCGGACCAGAAGGTGTCGAGGCGCAGGCCCTGGTCGGCGATGACGTTGGCGGCCTGTTGGGCCGCGTGGTCGGGCGATCCCCAGCCGGGGAAGGTGAGGAGGTCGGCGAAGTCGATTTCGGGCGGGGCGACGGCGAGGGTTTCCCAGTCGATGACGACGAGGCGGTCGTCGTTCCAGATGAGGTTCAGCGGCGAGAAGCCGTTGTGGACGATGCGGCGGGGGCTGTTGAGAAGGGGCTTGATGAGGGTGTCGACGAGGTCCCAGGGCGCGTCGGGGGCGGTGCGGCGGGGGGAGGCCGTTGGAGCCGGGCTGGCGGTGGGGTCGGGCAGGCGGACGAAGGCGGAGGCGTAGCGGCGTTCGAGGGTGCGGCGGGTGATGCGGTCGAGGTCGGACTGGTAGGCGAGGGCCCGAAGCATGGGACCAAACCGCACGGTGACGGCCTGGAAGCGGCGGTAGGCGTGGAGCGCGGCGCCGAGGGCCTGTTTACGTTCGGCGTCGGAGTCTGTGGGCAGGCTGTCGGCGAGGGAGTGACTGCCGACATGTTGCATGGCCAGGGCGGCCCATTGGCCGGGGGCGTGGGCGGCGGCGAGGGGTTGGGGTGCGAGGCCCGGGGCGTAGCGGTGGAGGAGGTCGAGGGCGCGTTCCTCGCGGCGCCAGCGGTGGGCGTAGTAGATGTCGATGCCGGGCAGGTAGCCCTTGACGACGACGGGGTGGGGTCGGGACTCGATCAGCCAGAGACGGTGGCGGCCGTCGGTGGCCATGGGGCGCCAGGAGGCGGATGCGTCGCCGAGGCCGGCCGCAATGGCTACACGGAGATGGTGGGGAACGTCAGGGTTTTTCATGGCGCTAGGGACGTTGGGCCTCGGCCATCCATTGAGACAGGGCGTATGCGTTTCTGGGTTGACCGGCGAGATCGGCGCGGACGACGACTTCGGCCAAGCGGCGGTCTTGGATGGTCTCGAGTCGTCGGAAGAGGCGAAGTGGGCCCAACTGAATTGGGCGGCCATGCATGACGGAAACCGATTCGCCGTCGACATGAAGAAAGGCGGGGCGGAGCCACATGGCGCTGAGCCAGAAGGCGAGGCCGACGACGCCGCAGAGTATGAGGGCGGGGATAGCGGCCGCGGAGAGATGAACCGCGACGACTCCGGCCGCGGCAGCGAGGAATGAGGTGACCCAGAAGAGCAGGACGATGGAGCGCCGGTCAAGCCCCAGGAGCTCCCAGTGGTAATGAAGGGGCACCGCCAGCAGCGGAAGCGAAAAGCACTGATGCGGGAGCGGGGCGCCATCGGGGTCGCGGGGATCGACGAGGCGGCGGATGAAGGGGATGAGGATTTTGACCTGGATCATGGATGAGAAGCCTTCGAGCAGGAGCGGAGCGGCGATGAGGGGCCAGAGGAGGTCGTAGCCGGCCACGATGGCGGCGACCGCCATGGTGGCGCCAAGGGTGAGGGCTCCGCTGTCGCCGATGTAGGCGCGGGCGCGGCGGGGTCGATCGCGGGCGGAGGGCGCCCAGCGGGACGGAAGGTTCCAGACCAGGGCGCCGCCGGCGCCGGCGGCGGTGAGGCCGGCCCAGACGCCAGTGACCGGGCCGGCGACGAGCCAGAGGCCGGCCATGAGAATGGTGGCTGAGCCGGCCGTGAGGCCGTCCATGCCATCGCTAAAGCCGGCGGCGAGGGTGGTTCCAAGGATCAGGACGAAATACCAGATGGCGAGGGGCAGCCAGGCGTCGGTTCCGAGGTGGGTGGCCAAGGCGAAAGGTGTGAGGGTTCCGAGATCGTGGAAGTCGCGGCTGAGGATCAGGGCCGCGGCGGCGATCGAGAGCAGGAGGACCACGGCGAAGTAGAGGCCCTCGCCGATTCCGCGGCCGCGGAGGGTCTTGGCGAGGTCGTCGATGAAGCCGAAGGCGAAGAAGCCGGCGACGGCGGCGAGGGGCCAGAGGGGGGCGTCAGGGTGGAACAGGACACCGATGGTGAGCGCCAGAGCGAGGATCGGTCCGCCGACAAGGGGGAGGCGGCTGCTAGTGCGGGTGGCGAAGGCGACCTGGCTGGATTGGGGCTTGGACTCGCGGGAGCGAAAGCGGGGGAAGAGGGCGAGGGCGATTGGGGTGAGGGCCGCGGTCAGCACCAGAGGAACGAGTACGAAGGCCAGGACGAGCACGATTGCCATGACCAATTGTGCAGGCTGGGTTGGGTCGAACTCGATCTTGGTCGCCCGAGCGGCTCAACAGGGTGAGTATATGGGTGGAGGCGGCGCTCAATGACGGGCGCTGGCATAAGCGATCAGGCGAGCGCGAGCACCGGCCCGAGCGTTGGAGTTTGGGCCGCTATCGACCCTCACCCCGGCCCTCTCCCTGGAAGGGAGAGGGAGAAAGAGCCGCCGATGAGGGAGTCGTAGACGCGGATGATGGCTTGGATCTGGCGGTCCCAGCCGTACAGGCGTTCGACGCGGCGGCGGAGGGTGTGGGCGTGGCGGGTGCGGAGGTCGGGGTCGGCGAGGTAGCGGAGCAGGGCCTGGGCGAGACCCTCGACGGAACCGACGGGGACGCGGAGGCCGGCCGGACCGAGGAGTTCGCGGGCGACGGGGCCGTCGTAGGCGACGACGGGGAGGCCGGCGGCCATGTAGTTGAGGACCTTGCCGTTGCCTTCCGACTCGGAGCGCTTGGGGGCGACGGCGATATCGAGGACGCGGAGCATCTCGGGCGCGTCGGCGTAGGGAATGCGGCCGGTGAAGTGCATGTGGTCGGCGAGGCCGGCGGCGTGGGCGGCGTGGCGGTAGGCGTCTTCGTTGGGGAAGCCCATGACGAGGAAGTGGGCGCCGGGATTGCGTCGCACGACGAGTTGGGCGGCTTGGATCAGGTCGTCGGTTCCCTGGTAGGGGGCCAGGAGGCCGAGATAGCCGACGAGGAGGCGGTTGGGTGGGATGCCGAGGCGAAAGCGAAGCTCCCGGAGGTCGGCGTCGTCTTCCTGTTGGCGGGGGCGGAAGCGGGTGAGGTTGACGCCGTCGGTGACGGCAACGACGCGATCCGAGGGAATCCCTGAGCCGGCGATGAGGGAGTTTCGGGCATTCTCGGAACTGGTGAGAATGCGGTTGGGGAGGCGGTTGGCAAGGCGTTCGAGCCAGGAGAAGACGTGGAGCAGGGGGTTGGCGGGGCGGATGAATTGGTGGTCGAGCATTTCGCGCGTGAGACTGCCCTGGAAGTCGAAGACCAGTCCCGCGCCATGCATGCGAGCCAAAGGCCAACCGATGAGCACGCCTTCGTGCAGGTGGGCGTGCACGATGTCGATGCCTCTGGACGGAAGGCGGGTGAGGGCGGTGGCGAGCAGGGCCGGATCGAGCATGAGCTTGCGCCAGTGGGAGCCGACGCGGGGGGCGCCGCGGTGAAGCCAGGGCGGGATGCGGACGACGCGGAGACCGGGTGGATCCTGGCCACCGGGGTACGTTACAACGGTAACGTCATAGCCATGCTGCTGGAGGGCGCGGGCTTCTTCGAGAATGCGGACGTGGCAGCCGTAGTCGGCGAAGAAGCCGGTAGGCGCGATCTTGAGAACATGACGACGCACGACGCGAGGCTCCCGTACACGCGAAACCTCCGCCGGTCGGGGCCGACGGAGGCGAGGTGGATTCTAGGGGTGTGGTCTGGACGGGGCAACGGCGGAGGCCCTGGAACGCATCCGCAGGCGGGCCGAGATCCGGGAGTCCGGTTGGTTGGCGAGACAGCGAGCGCGGCGACTCTCGCCCTCCTCGCTCCCACAGGAGATTTCTGCGTAACCCGCGGAAGGTTGCCCGGAAGACCCACACCCCAACCCTCTCCCACGGGGAGAGGGAGAAAGAGTAGCCGCACCTTCGAGGACGAGAGGCGTTTGGCAGAGGTTTCCGGAGGGCGAGGGAAAGAGCGACGCAGTCTAGTTTTGCGTCGGTCCGAGCCAGGTTGCTGGTCGAAATGACCGATCGCCGGTCGCCGTCAGGTGTAAGGGCCAAGTGCCGGTTGACGCTGGAGTCTCACGATGAGCTAGCGACGCGCGAGCTTGGGCGGGCGTTGGGTGTGGCGTGCGGTGGGCGGGTGTGCGTGGCGCTGCGGGGGGCGCTGGGGGCGGGCAAGACGGTGCTGGTGAAGGGGATTGCCGAAGGACTGGGCGTGACGGACCACGTGACCTCACCGACATTCACTTTTGTGAACGAGTATGGGGCGGGCGGGCGCCGGCTGACGCATGTTGATCTGTATCGAATCGAGAGCGAGGACGACCTGGAGTCGATCGGGTGGTCGGACGTGGTGCTGGAGGCAGACGTGCTGGCGGTGGAGTGGGCCGAGCATGCTGGCGAGGAACTTCCGACGGCGCGAATTGACGTGGAGCTTGTGCTGGGATCAGGCGACGAGCGGCGGGTGGAACTGCGGGCGTATGGCGACGAGGCGTGCGGGGTGCTTGCACATCTGAGCTTGAGCGGGGCCGATCACACGTGATTGCGGTCCTGCATACAACCTTTGAGCAGCCGGCGTTTGGGGTTGGCGAGGGCGGGCGGCTGCTGGGTTGGGCGTGTGCGCCGAGGTGGCCGGCCGATCTGACGGAGCTTGTCGCGGGAGTGCTTGGCAAGGCGGGACTCGCGGCGGATGCCGGAGTTGACGTGATGGTGGTGACCACGGGACCGGGGCGTTTTGGGGCCGTGCGGGGGGGCATCGCGTTTGCCAAGGGCCTGGCGCTGGCGAGGAGCGTGCCGCTGGTTGGCGTCCCGACGGCCGCGGCGGTGGCCGAGGCGGCGGGTGACAGCGATGCCACCATCGTGCTGCCGGCGGGGCGGGGGCGGTGGTATGTGACGACGCGGGATCCGGACGGCGCGATCGGCCTAGTGGATGCGGATGAACTGACATTGGCGGTCCCGGCGGGCGCGCTCGTGGCGGGGCCGTTGGGTGCGGACATTGCCGGGGAGTTGGGGGACAGTGGCCGGCAGGTCTGTCGTGTTGACAGCGAGGCGGTGCTGGGGGCGCTGGTGCGGCTGGCGGAACGTCGGCTCACGGAGGGCTGCGGGCCGGCGACTCTTGGGGCGCAGCCGGTGTATGCGGCGCCCGCGACTCGCGCGAGGCCGTGGGTTCGTGGTATGCCGCACGGTTGAATCGGTGAGGTTGCGTAGCTGAAATAGGAGGGCGCCCACAAGGGGTGCCCCTACACGGAGGGCGGTCGCGCGGGCGGGGCGATGTTTGAGGAAGAGTTCGTGGTTGAGCCCATGCGGATGGAGCAGCTGGACCAGGTGCGGCGGATCGAGCGCGCGTGCTTTCCGACGCCGTGGCCGAGGAATGCGTATCGCCGGGAGATTGAAAAGAATGAGCGGGCGCACTACCTGGTGGTGCGGACGAGCGAGCCGGCGCAAGAACCGCAGCGGCAGTTTCCGCTTTCGATTTTTCCCTTCGGGCGCTCGGGCTCGCGGGACGTGGTGGGGTATTGCGGGGTCTGGGTGATGCTGGACGAGGCGCACATCACGACGATTGCAGTGGATCCCGACTACCGGCGGTTGGGGTTGGGTCAGTTGCTGATCATCCAGATGGCGCGGATTGCGCTGCAGGCGCGGGCGACGCGGATGACGCTGGAAGTGCGGATGAGCAACGAGGGGGCGCAGCGGTTGTACCGGAAGTACGGGTTCAGCGATGGGGGTGTGCGACCGCGGTATTACAGCGATGACTTTGAGGACGCGCTGATCATGCGGAGCGAGGAACTGAAGAGCCCGAGCTTTGCGGAGCGGATGGACGCCGGGGAAGAAGAACTGCGGCGGCGAGTGCGGTGGACGACGCGGCTGTGACGAACGGGATTCCGCGCTGGCTGGTGGCCATCGAGACGTCGTGCGACGACACGTCGGTGTCGGTGCTGCGCGAGGGTCGCGAGGCGGTGGCGACGGTGAGCCAGGCGCAGGTGGCGCCGCACGCGGCGTATGGCGGGATCGTGCCAGAGGTGGCGTCGCGGATCCATGCGGAGGCCATTGACTCGGTTTGCGAGGCGGCGCTGGAGGAGGCGGACGTCCGTACCGACGAGATTGGGGCGGTGGCGGTGACGGTGGGGCCGGGGCTGCCGGGGTCGCTGCTGGTGGGGTTGGAGTTTGCGCGGGGGCTGGCGTTTGGGCTGGGGGTTCCGCTGGTTCCGGTGAATCACCTGGAAGGACACATCGCGGCGGCGTGGCTGGACGTGGACGAAGGGCCCGAGTTGCCGGCGGTGGCGCTGATTGTTTCGGGCGGGCACACGGAACTGGTGCTGGTGAATGGTCCGGGGCGCTACCGGATGCTGGGGCGGACGCGGGACGACGCGGCGGGGGAGGCCTTTGACAAAGTGGCGCGGATGCTGGGGCTCGGGTTTCCGGGCGGCCCGGCGATTCAGAAGGCGGCCGAGGGGGTGGAGGACACGCCTTATATGCTGCCGCGCGCCTGGTTGCGGGGAACCAACGACTTCAGTTTCAGCGGGCTGAAGACGGCGGTACGGCGGTTGCTGGACGACCGGTTGGGGCCGGATGAATCGGCGCGAATTATGGGCGGTGCGAATGAGCTTGTGCGGGCCGCGGACGGCGATGTGCTGGTGGGGCAGGTGGCGTTGGCTTTCGAGAAGTCGGTGGTGGAGGTGCTGGTGCGGAAGACCGTGGATGCCGCCGGGGCGGTGGGTGCGCGGTCGATCATCGTGACGGGCGGGGTGGCGGCGAATGCGCGGCTGCGGGCGGAGGTGCGAGGAGCGACGTCGATTCCGCTCTTCATTCCGGCGCCGGCGCGGTGCACGGATAACGCGGCGATGATCGGGCTGGCGGGGGCGTGGGCGATTAAGCGGGGGGACGCGGACGAGGAGCGACTGGAGATTCAGCCGGGGATGCGGTTGGTCTGAGGCCGGGGCCATCTAGTCGGCCGCTGGAGACCTTTGCGTAGCCTGAGGGCGGGTGCCCGGAAGACCCTCACCCCAACCCTCTCCCACTGGGAGCGGGAGAAAGAGCGGCCGCTCATCAGCAGACGAGAGTCGTTAGGCAGAGGTCTCCGCTATGAGGCCGCGGCGAGGGCGGGTGAGGGCTGGGTGCGGCGGGTGGCGAGGGCTTCGGCGTAGAGGCGTTCGTAGGCGGCGGCGGATGTGTCCCAGGAGGAGTCGCGGGCCATGCCGCGGCGGATGATCCGGGTCCAGGTGTCGGGGATGCGGTAAAGCTCGAGGGCTCGGGCGACGGCGCCGAAGAAGCCGATGGCGTCGTAGCGGCGGAAGACGAAACCGACGCCTGTGTCGGCGGATGGATCGACGTCCTCGACGGTGTCGGCCAGGCCGCCGGTGGCGCGGACGACGGGGACGCTGCCGTAGCGCATGGCGATGAGCTGGCCGAGGCCGCAGGGTTCATGGCGAGAGGGCATAAGGAAGATGTCGCTGCCTCCGTAGATGCGGCTGGCGAGCGGGTTGTCGAAGCGGATGGCGGCGGCGACCTGATCGGGGTGGGCGAGGGCCAATTCGCAGAGGGCTTCCTCGTAGCGGGGCTCGCCGAGGCCGAGCACGACCAACTGGGCGCCGCGGTCAAGGATGTGGGGGAGGGAGGCCAGGAGCACGTCCATTCCCTTGTGCTCGGCGAGGCGGGTGACCATGCCGAGGAGGGGGATATCGGGCCGGACGGGGAGGCCGACGGCCTGCTGCAGGGCGGCCTTGTTGGGGGCGCGGCGTTCGAGCGTTTCGAGGGCGTAGTGGCTGGCGAGATGAGGATCGGTGGCGGGGTCGTAGGCCTCGATGTCGATGCCGTTGAGGATGCCGTGGAGGTCGGCTTCGCGGTCGCGCAGGAGGGGATCGAGGTCGTGACCGAAGTCTGGCGTGAGGACTTCACCGGCGTAGCGGGGGCTGACGGTGTTGATCTTGTCGGCGAAGAGGATGCCGCGGGCCATGAAGACGAAGACGTTGCTGAGGTCGTCACGGGTGGGGTGGGGGATGAGGCCGTCGGGGGCGAGGCCGGAAGTCTCGAGGACGGACGAGTCGAAGTGGCCCTGGTATTCGAGGTTGTGGATGGTGAAGACGCTGGCGGTGTCGGCGAATTCGGGGGCGTGGCGGTCGGTCGTGCGCAGCCAGTTGGGGATGAGGCCGGTGTGCCAGTCGTGGCAGTGGATGATGTCGGGGTGCCAGTCGAGCACGCGGGCGGTTTCGAGGGCGGCGCGGGCGAAGAAGGTGAAGCGGTGGCCGTCGTCGGGGTAGCCGTAGATGCCGGGTCGTGCGCTGACGTAATGCTCGTTGTCAATGAGCAGGACTTCGAAGCCATTGACCTCCACGGCATCCAAGCGCACGGGTTCCCGGCGTCCGTTGAAGGGCAGGTCGAAGCGGGCGATGCCGGGGCGTCGGGAGACACCGGTGAGGTCAACGGAGCCGTAGCGGGGGATGGCGACCCGGACGTCGAGGCCGCGGCGGGCGAGGGCCTTCGGCAGAGAGGCCAGCACGTCGGCCAGGCCGCCGGTCTTGGCGAAGGGGTCGAACTCGGCCGAGACCATGAGAACGCGGAGCGGGGGGCGTGGGTCAGTGCTGGACATTGGGGCCGGGTTAGTGCCGGAAGTGGCGTTCGTCGACGAGGACGAGGATGCCGCCGCGGGCGTCGACGGCGTCGATGACTTCCTGGTCGCGGAGCGATCCGGCGACGGAGACGATGGCGCGCACGCCGGCGTCGAGGGCGGCTTCGGGGCCGTCGGCGAAGGGGAAGAAGGCGTCGGAGGCCAGGTAGGAACCGCTGGCGGCGTCGCCAGCTTGTTCGGCGGCGTGGCGCACGGCGTTGACGCGGTTGACCTGGCCGCTGCCGAGGCCGATTAGGCGTCCGTCCCTGACCAGGACGATTGCGTTGGACTTGACATGGCGGATGACCTTGAGGCCGAAGCGGAGCTGGTCGAGGTCGTCGGCCGTTGGCTGGGCCTTGCTGACCACGCGCATTTCAAGGTCGGGGCGGGGCGCGCGGTCGGGGGCCTGGACGAGGTAGCCGCGGTCGATGCCCCAGACGTGGGCGGCTTCGAAGTGGAGGGGTGGGCGGGTCGCGGAGGCGGGCCAACGCATGATGCGGAGGTCCTTGCGGCGGCGGAGGCGGCGGAGGGCGGCCGGTTCGTAGTCGGGAGCGACGATGACGTGGTAGAGGTGGCCGCGCATGGCGGCGACGGTTTCGGCGGTGACGGTTCGATTGAAACCGAGGATGCCGCCGAAGGCGGATATGGGATCGGTTTCGCGGGCGCGACGATAGGCCTCAACCTGGGACTTGGGGTGGGTTGCCAGGCAGCAAGGCATGGTGTGCTTGATGATGGAGACCGCGATGTCGTCGAAGTCGTTGGCGGAGGCCCAGGCGGCTTGCAGGTCGAGGATGTTGATGTAGGAGAGCTCGAGGCCGTGGAGTTGCTCGACGCCGGCGAGTTCGCTGTCGCCGAGTTCGGCGGCGCCGGCGGCGTAGAAGGCGCCGGGCTGGTGGGGGTTTTCGCCGTAGCGGAGGCTCTGGAGACGGCGCAAGGGAATGGTGAGCAGTTCGGGAAAGGTCTCACCCAGGTCATGATGCAGGTAGGCGGCGATGTGGGCGTCGTAGAAGGCGGTGAGGGCGAACGCCTTGGCGGCGAGCTCGCGGCGGAGTGCATCCGCACTCTCCGGCTGATCCAGCGCTTCGAGAACCCTTGAGTAGTCGGCGGGGTCGACGAGGATCCAGACGTCGTCGGGGTTCTTGGCGGCGGCGCGGATTAGGGTGACGCCGCCGATGTCGATGTTCTCGAGGAGTTGGTTGCGGTCGTCGGTGGCGGCGAGGGTGGCGGCGAAGGGATAGAGGTTGACGGCGACGAGATCGATGGCGCCGATGCCGAGGTCGGCTAGCTCGGAGACGTGTTGGTCGGAAGAGCGGCGGGCGAGGATGCCGCCGTGGATGGCGGGGTGGAGGGTCTTGACGCGGCCGTCGAGCATTTCGGGGGCGCCGGTTACGTCTTCGACCTCAAGGACGGAATGCCCGTCGGCGGCGATGGCGGCGGCGGTACCGCCGGAGGCGACAAACTCCCAGCCGCGGGCGGCGAGGCCGGCGGCGAAGTCTTCAAGGCCGGTCTTGTCGTAGACGCTGATCAGGGCGCGGGGTGCGGCCATAGGGCCTGACTCTCCTCCGATTGGATGTGGACGTGTCCGTCTTCGATGCGCACGCGGTCCTCGGCGAACCAGCGCAGGGCCAAAGGATAAACGCGATGCTCCTGCACGAGAATCCGATCCGAGAGCGAGTCGACGGTGTCGCCGGGAAGCACGGGGACGGCGGCCTGGGCGACGATCGGGCCGGAGTCCAGATCGTCGGTTACGACGTGGACGGTGCAGCCGCTGATGGTGACGCCGGCGCGAAGGGCTTCGGTCTGCGGTACGGGCGCCATGCCGCCGGCGAAGGCGGGGAGCAGGGACGGGTGGATGTTGAGGATGCGGTTGGGGTAGGCAGCGATGATGAAGGGGCGGAGGATGGCGTCGAAGCCCGCCAGGGCGACGAAGTCGGCGCCGGAGGTCTGCAATAGCTCGAGCATGCGGCGCTGTTGGGCGTTGCGGGAGAGGAAGGCGCGGCGCGGCACGGGGTAGCCGGGGACGTTGTGGGATCTTGCTACGTCCAGCGCGCCGACGTTTTCGCGATTGGTGATCAGGGCGACGGCGCGGGCGTCGAGTTTGTCAGTGGCGATGGCGTCGAGGATGGCGGCCGCGTTGGAGCCGCGGCCGGAGGCCATGATGGCGAGATTCATGGCGTGGGCGTGAGCTCCACGGGGGACTGGCGGTGGGCGGCGATGGCGCCGACGCGCAGGGCGTGTGGCAGTTCCGCCAGCAACTGGTCTGCCGCTTCGGGCGAGGCCACGAGGATTGCGCCGACGCCCATGTTGAAGACGCGGAACATCTCGGCAGGGGAGACGTCGAGGCCGTCGGCGATGGCTTCGAAGATCGGCGGTTGGGACCAGGTGCCTGTGTCGATCAGGGCGGTGACGGAGTCGGGGAGGACGCGTTCGAGGTTTTCGGCGATTCCGCCGCCGGTGATGTGGGCGGCGACGCGCGTGCCGGGAACGGCGAAGGCGGCGGCGAATTCGGGGAGATAGGAGAGGTGGGGCGCGAGGAGGGCGTCCTCGAGGGTCTGGTCGCCGATGGGGGTTTCGCGGTGGTAGATGGTGAGCAGTTCGCGGGCGAGGCTGTAGCCGTTGGTGTGGGGGCCGCTGGAGGGGAGGCCGATGCAGACGTCGCCGACGGAAACAGAGTTCTTGTCAGGGAGTTGTGCGGCGGAGGCGATGCCGATGACCGCGCCGACAGCGTCGTAGCGGCCGGGAGCGTAGGTGTCGGGCATGAGGGCGGTTTCGCCGCCGACGATGGAGACGCCGGCCTCGCGGCAGGCCGAAGCCATGCCCTGGACGAGCGACGTCAGGACCGACGGGTCCAGGCGGTCGGCGGCGACGTAGTCGAGGAAGGCGATGGGGCGGGCGTTCTGGACGGCCACGTCGTTGAGGCAATGGTTGACGAGATCGCGCCCGGCGTCGGCCGGGCGGCCCATTTCGATGGCCAGGTGGAGCTTGGTGCCGACGCCGTCGATGCTGGCGACGATGGCGGGATCGGGAATGTCCGCCGGGATCCGGATCACGCCGCCGAAGCTGCCGAAGGCGTCAAGCGTGAGAGGGGTTGCAGTGGAGGCGACGGCTGAACTCAGGCCGGCCTTGGCGCGCTGAGCCAGATCCAGGTCAACGCCGGCTTCCGCGTAGCTGGAGGTTGGGCTGTCTTGCACGCGGGCGGCCGGGTCAGCCCTTGGAGCGTGTGCGGGATTCCACGCGGTCGATGGTGGCCTCGCGCGGGAACACCATGGCGGTGGCGATGTTCTCGGGACGCTCGAGCAGGAACTTGTCAAAGGTCAGCTGCACGTCCAGCGGGTAGGTGTGGGTGAAACAGCCCAGGCAGAGGCGATCGCTGGAGCGGCCGATGGCCTGCACCAGGTTTTCCGTGGACTGGTATCCGAGGCTGTCGGCGCCGATGTCCGCGCAGATCTGGTCCACGTCCAGCTTATGGGCGACGAGGTCATCAGGGTCGGGGATGTCGATGCCGAGGAAGCAGGGCCAGCGGATTGGCGGTGCGGTAATGCGGACGTGCACCTCGGAGGCGCCGCCTTCTTCACGAAGGAGCCGGACCAGCGAGGCCTGGGTGGTGCCGCGCACGATGGTGTCGTCCACCATGACCACTCGCTTGCCTGCAGTGATGTCGGGGAGCGCGCTGTACTTAAGGCGGACCCCAAGCTTGCGGAGGCGCGGGGTGGGCTCGATGAAGGTGCGGCCGATGTAGCGGTTGCGGACGAACCCGTCGCCATAGGGCAGGCCGGACTCCTCAGCGTAGCCGGTGGCGGCAGCCGTGGCGGAGTCGGGGACGCCGATGACGATGTCGGCGTCGACGGGGTGCTGGCGGGCGAGCAGCCGGCCCATTGAGCGCCGAGCAGAGTGAACGCTTGCGCCGTCCAACATCGAGTCGGGACGCGAGAAGTAGATGTACTCGAAAGCGCAAACGGCATGGCGCTGGGGCATTTCGAGCTTGAACGACTGCATGCCGTCGTCGTCGATAGCGACGATCTCGCCCGGTTCGACGTCGCGTTCGAAGGTGGCGCCGATGGTGTCGAGTGCGCAGGTCTCGGAGGCGATGACGCGGGTTCCGTTGGCTCTACCGATCGACAGCGGACGGTTGCCCATACCGTCGCGGACGGCGATCAACTGGGTGGGCGTGGCGATGATGAGGCAGAACGAGCCCTGAAGACGCGGTGCGATCCGGCGCACGCGATCGACCATGGTTGCGCCGGGGGCGGTGGCTATGAGGTCGGCAATGACGGCGGAGTCGGTGGTGGACGAGTCAGGGAAGGCGTCCAGGGCGGCGTTGTTGCGAAGGTCAAGCGCGTTGACGATGTTGCCGTTGTGGCCGAGCGCCATCGGCCCGATGTCGGTGTTGCGCAGGATGGGCTGGATGTTGGAAGCGTTGCTGGAGCCGGCCGTCGAGTAGCGGCAGTGGCCAATGGCCAGGTGTCCCTTGAGGCGGGCCAGGCGGTGGTCGGAAAAGACTCGGGAGACCAGGCCCATGCGGCGTTCGGCGTGGAGGCGCTGGCCGTCGCCGACGGCAATGCCGGCGCTCTCCTGCCCGCGATGCTGCACGGCAAAGAGAGCGAAGTAGGTTTGGACGGCGGCGTCGTCGGTAGCACCGTGGACGCCGATAACCCCGCAGGCCTCACGCAGATTCGGAGACCCGTCGGGGGCGGCCGGTTCGTAGGACGGACCCAGGCTCAGCGCCAGCGCAGAATCTTCCGCAGCTTGCTCCCCGTGCCGCATGTTAGCCGGGCGGGGCGTGTCCGGCTAGCGCCAGCTCGAGTCCCTGGGACCAGACCGGCTCGGCCTGGGCAAGCGGGACGTCGATGGGGCCGATGCAGAGGCGGTCGCCGCCGACTTTTCCAACCGGCCTAATTGGCACCGAGAGGGTAGCGGCGGCGGCGGCGACGGCGGCGGCGGCCAGGGGCGGATAGCTGACGACGATGCGGGACTGAGACTCGCCGAAGAGGGTCTCGTCGAGTCGTCCGAGGATCGGCAGGTCGGGAGCCCGGACGCCGAGGCCGCCGGCGAACGCGGACTCGGCCAGGGCAGTGGCGAGGCCGCCGTCGGAGCAGTCGTGGGCGGAGGAGAGGAGGCGGGCGACGATGAGTTCGCGGACGAGGCGCTGGACGGCGACCTCGTCGACCAGGTTTATTTCGGGGCAGCCGGAGACCCGGCCGTGGGCTACCGACAGGTACTCGCTGCCATCGAGCCGGGGGCGGCCGGCGCCGAGGACCGCGATTTCATCGCCTTCGGCGGTGAA
Source organism: Chloroflexota bacterium (assembly GCA_022824495.1). GTDB lineage: Bacteria > Chloroflexota > UBA11872 > UBA11872 > UBA11872 > UBA11872. Next base: position 30,654 of record JAJDZU010000003.1, read on the forward strand.
GCCGGCGCCGCAGCGGCGGTCGAGCTCGTCCAGGACGCCGAGCATGCCGACGACCGGGGTTGGCCAGATGGCCTCGCCACCGGACTCGTTGTAAAGGCTGACGTTGCCGCTGATGACGGGAGTCTCAAGCGCGCGGGCGGCGGCGGCCATGCCGTCGATGGCCCGGGACAGCTGGTAGTAGGCGGCGGGCTGCTCGGGGGAGCCGAAGTTGAGGCAGTTGGTGAAGGCGAGAGGACGCGCGCCGGTGCAGGAAACGTTGCGAGCAGACTCGGCGATAGCAGCGGCACCGCCGACGAAGGGGTCGAGGTAGGTGGTGCGGCCGTTGCCGTCGGTGGCGATGGCGACGCCCAGGGGGGTGTCCTTGATACGCAGGACGGCGGCGTCGCCGCCGGGAGCGATGACGGTGTTGGCCCCGACCATGTGGTCGTACTGGCGGTAGATGGGCCGGCGGCTGGAGATGTTGGGGGAGGCGAGGAGTTGCAGGAAAGCGTCGGTCGGGTCTTCGGGTTCGGGGAGGGCGTCCAGGTGAATCGGGCCGACCTCATCCAGGTAGGCGGGGCGCTCGACTGGGTAGGTGTAGGTGGGAGCGTCGGTGAGCATTCCGATCGGCAGGGTGGCGGCGGGCTGGCCGTTGTCGATGACTTCCAGGAGGCCGGACTCGGTGACTTCGCCGATGACGTCGCTGTGCAGCCCCCACTTTGTGAAGACCTCTTGAACTTCGGCGGCGCGGCCGCGGGCGGCGACGACGAGCATGCGCTCCTGGCTCTCACTTAACATAACTTCGTAGGGCGTCATGCCCGAGGCGCGCCGGGCGACGTGCTCCAAGTGCAGGGCGACACCGGTACCGCCGCGACCAGCGGACTCGACGGACGAGCTGGTAAGGCCGGTGGCGCCGAGGTCCTGCAGACCGAGCACAGCGTCCGTGGTCTGCAGGACTTCGAGGCAGGCTTCCAGCAGCAGCTTTTCCATGAAAGGGTTGCCGACCTGGACGACGCCGCGGTGGGAGGCTTCGGGATCGTCGACCGAGGCGAAGGTGGCACCGTGGATGCCGTCGCGGCCGGTGTCGGCGCCGACCAGGATGAGCTCGTTGCCGACTCCGCTGGCGGCGGCGCTGGTGAGCTGCGAGTGCTCAATCAGGCCGACGCACATGGCGTTGACGAGCGGGTTGCCGCGATAGGCGCCGGACACGTAGACCTCGCCGCCAACGGTGGGGACGCCCATGCAGTTCCCGTACCAGGCGATGCCGCCGACGATGCCGTTGGCCAGATAGCGCCCGCGGCGGTCATCGAGCGGACCGAAGCGGAGGCTGTCGAGAAGTGCGATGGGGCGGGCGCCCATGGTGAAGATGTCGCGGAGGATGCCGCCGACGCCGGTGGCGGCGCCCTGGAAGGGTTCGACGGCGCTGGGGTGATTGTGGCTCTCGACCTTCATGACGATGGCGAGGCCGTGCCCAATGTCGACGGCGCCGGCGTTTTCCTCGCCAGGGCCGATGAGGACCTGGGGACCTTCGCTGGGCAGGCGCGAGAGGAGCGGGCGGGAGTGCTTGTACCCGCAGTGCTCGCTCCACATCCCGCCGATAATTCCAAGTTCGACGGGGTTGGGCGGGCGGTCCAGCAGATCGGCGGCGAAGTGATATTCGTCGCGGGTGAGAGCGACTTCGCGCAGGGTTTCGTCGCTGGGCGGTTGGTGGGCGGAGGTGGCGGTCATGCGCCCGCCGCCGCGAGGAGCGATTCCCAGATGGCGCGTCCGTCCTCGCCGCCAAGCTCGGCCTCGGAGGCGCGCTCGGGGTGGGGCATCATGCCGACGACGTTGCGGCGCTGGTTGCAGATGCCAGCAATGTCGTCGATGGCGCCGTTGGGATTGGTCTTGGGCGAGCGGTTGCCCGACGCGGAGACGTAGCGGAAGACGACGCGATCCTGGTCGTGCAAGTGGGCGAGGCCGTCGGGGTCGATGACGTAGTTGCCTTCGGCGTGGGCGATGGGCAGGCGGAGCACCTGGCCGTTACTGGCCGCGGACGTGCACGGGGTGTCGGTGGATTCCACCCGGAGGTGGGTCCACTCGCAGCGGAACTGGGTGCTGTCGTTGAGCAGCATTGCGCCGGGGAGCAGGCCGGCTTCCAGGAGGATTTGGAACCCGTTGCAGATGCCGAGGACGGGACGGCCCCCGTCGGCATGCTCCCGCACGGCCGACATGATGGGCGCGCGGGCGGCCATGGCGCCGGTGCGAAGGTAGTCGCCGTGGCTGAAGCCGCCGGGTAGCACGACCAGGTCGACATCATCGAGGCTGGTGTCGGCATGCCAGGCGTAGCGGGCGTTCATGCCGACCACGTTGCCGAGGACGTGCAGGGTATCGGCGTCGCAGTTGCTGCCGGGAAAGACGACGACGGCGGCCTTCACGCGGGTTGCGCGACCTTGCCGTCGACAGGCTCCAGGGCCTCGATTGCGAACGACTCGATCACCGGGTTGACCAGGAGCTGGCGGCACATGGATTCGGCGCGTTCGGCGGCGGCCGTTTCGTTGTCCGCCGACAGCCCGATGGTGATGAGCTTGCCGATGCGGACGTCGTTCACCTCAGTGAAGCCCAGATCGTGAAGGCTGCCGCGGACGGTGAGGCCCTGCGGATCGTTGACGCCGGCGTTGAGCTGGACGGCCACGCGAACCCGGAAGCGCTGGCCGGTCATCCAGCCAGCAATTCCTGGGCTTCGCGGTAGCGGGCGGACGTTTGCTCGATGATTTCGCGCGGGAGGCTGGGGATCGGCGGTTCGCGGTCCCAGCCGGTGGCGATCAGGTGGTTGCGCACGATCTGCTTATCGAAGCTGGGCGGCGACATGCCGACCTGGTATTCGCGCACATCCCAGAAGCGCGAGGAGTCCGGGGTCAAGACCTCGTCGATCAGGGTGATTTCACCGTTGACGTAGCCGAACTCGAACTTGGTGTCGGCCAGGATGATTCCGCGCTCTTTGGCGTAGTCGCGGCCGAACTCGTAGACCGCGATGGTGAGGTCGCGCAGCTGTTCGGCTACGTCGCCGACGATGGCACGGAAGTCCTCGAAGCCGATGTTCTCGTCGTGGCCGGACTCGGCCTTGGTGGCGGGGGTGAAGAGGGTTTCGTCGAAGGGCTCGGCTTCCTGCATTCCGGCGGGGATGGAGATACCGCAAATCTCGCCGTCGCGCTGGTAGTCCACCCAGCCGGAACCGGTGATGAAGCCGCGGGCGACGCATTCGGCGTCGATACGGTCGGCCTTGTGCACGAGCATGGTGCGGCCGCGCAGGGCGTCGCGGTGCGGAGCGACCTCGGGGCCCATCTCCTCGACGTTGGTGGTGATGAGGTGGTTGGGCACGATGTGGGAAGTCAGCCCGAACCAGTGCTCCGACATACCCGTGAGGACGGCTCCCTTGCCGGGGATCGGGTCGGGGAGGACGTGGTCGAAGGCTGATATGCGATCGGTGGCGACGATCAGCAACCGGTCGTCCAGGTCGTAGATGTCGCGGACTTTGCCGCGGTTGATCAGGTTCAGGCCAGCGAGGCTGGTCTCGGTGATGGTTGCGCTCACGAGGTGGTGACCTCCCATTCCGCCGCCGGAGTCGGTTCCGGCGTGCGATCCAATCCCATTCGTTCATAGGCCGTGTCGACCCAGCGCAGGTGGGGCGCGGGGCTGAACGCGGCGTCGAGCTGTTCGTCGCTAAGCAAGGCGGTGACGCGCGCGTCGGCGCGTACGGCGTCCTGGAAGCTGGCCCCGCCTTCCCAGGATGCAGTGGCATGTTCCTGCATGACGTCGTAGGCGTCCTGCCGGGACATGCCGGCGTGAATCATGGAGAGCATGACGACCTGGGAGTAGATGAGGCCGCCGGTGGCTTCCACGTTGGCCGCCATGCGCTCGGGGTAGACCCGCATGTCGCGCGCAATGGGATTGAACAGCCAGAGCATGTAGTCCAGCGCGAGGCAGGCGTCCGGAAGGATGATCCGCTCGGCGGAGGAGTGGCTGATGTCGCGCTCGTGCCAGAGCGTGACGTTTTCGAGCGCGACCTGGGCGTGCGACCGCAGCAGGCGGGCGAGGCCGGAGATGCGTTCCAGGCGCGAGGGGTTGCGCTTGTGGGGCATGGACGACGAGCCGTGGCGGCCGGCTTCGAACGGTTCTTCGGCTTCGCGGATTTCGGTTCGCTGCAGGGAGCGTAGCTCCGTGGCGAACTTGTCGAGCGAGCTGGCAATGAGGGCCAGCGTGCAGACGAAGTGGGCATGGCGGTCGCGCTGGACGATCTGGTTGGAGACCGGCGCCACGCCCAGGCCCAACTCCTCGCAGGTCCAGTCTTCGACGTGCGGCGGGACGTTGGCGTGGGTGCCGACGGAACCGGAGATCTTGCCGACGGCGATGTGCTCGCGCGCCTCCGCCAGGCGCCATCGGTGACGCCGGACTTCGCCAAGCCAGATGAGGAGCTTGAGACCGAAGGTGATGGGTTCGGCGTGGACGCCGTGGCTGCGACCGATCATGAGGGTGTACTTGTGGGTGAGGGCCTGAACGCTGAGGATGTCGTCAAGTTCCGCCAGGCGCTGATCCAGCAGGTCGGTGGCGTCGACGAGCTGGAGGGCCAGGCCGGTATCCAGCACGTCGCTGGACGTGAGACCGAGGTGGAGCCAGCGGGACTCGGGACCGACGGATTCGGCGAGGGCGTCGACGAAGGCATTGGTCTCGTGGTCGTTGACGCTCTCGAGCTCGTCGATGCGTTCGAGGGTGAAGCTGGCCTGCATGAGCTTTTTCGCGTCTTCGGCGGGTATTCGGCCCGCGCGCGCCCAGGCGTTGACGGCCGCGAGTTCCACGTCGCGCTGCTTTTCGAAATAGACCTGCCGGTCCCAGACGGCGGCCATCTCAGGTCGCGAGTAGCGCGGGATCATGAAGTCACCGCCATTCGCGACTGGCCGACAGGCGCTTGTTCGGTGGCGGCGATGTCGGTTCGCCACTGGCTGTCCTGGAAGGTCACGTGATCCACCGCTGCATACGCGTTTTCCCTCGCTGCCGGAACGTCCGGCCCTGTGCCAACGATTCCAAGTACTCGACCGCCGGCGGTGTAAATCCCATCGTTTCGGGTTTCGGTGCCCGCGTGAAAGGCCAGGGCGCCGGCGGGAAGAGCATCCAAACCTATGATTTCGTGTCCTGTCTCGTAGGAACCCGGGTAGCCGCCTGAGGCGAGGACTACGCAGACAGCGGCGGTGCCGTCGGGCGCAAGGTCCACCCTGCTGACGTCACCTTCGAGGGCGGCCAGCATGGCGGTGACCAGATCGCCGTGCATGGTGGGCAGGATGACCTGGGCTTCCGGGTCGCCGAAGCGGATGTTGAATTCGATTACGACGGGACCGACTTCGGTGAGCATGAGGCCGGCGTAGAGCACGCCGGTGAAGGGCCCGCCGGCATCCGATGCCGCCTGCAAGGTGGGGCCGATGATGCGGTCGGCGACTTCCTGGAGGAGTTCGTCGTCCGCGTCCGCCACGGGCGAATAGGCGCCGACGCCGCCGGTGTTGAGGCCGCGGTCGTCGTCGTAGGCGCGCTTGTAGTCGCGGGCGGAGCCGATGATTTGGAAGCTGGTACCGGCGCAGATGGCGAAGACGGAGAGTTCCGGGCCGTAGCAGCGTTCCTGGATGACGACGGACGAACCGGCGTCGCCGAACTGGCGCTCGACCATGACGGCGTTGATGGCGGCGTGGGCTTCGTCGGGCGTGTCGCAGACCAGGACGCCCTTGCCGAGGGCGAGACCGTCGGCTTTGACAACGAGGGGGTCGACCGAGTCGTCGACGTAGTCGTGGGCGTCGCCGGGCGAGTCGAAGACGGCGGAGTCCGGGATGGGGACGCCGGCGCGGTCAAGAAGCTCGGTGGTCCAGGCCTTGCTGGATTCGAGGCGAGTGGCGGCGGCGCTGGGGCCGAAGGCGCGGATACCGGCCTCGGCCAAGCGATCAACCAGACCCATTGCGCAGGGATCCTCGGGGCCGACGATCACAAGGTCGGGGCGGTTGGTCACGGACCAGTCAACGAGGCCGGAAATGTCGTCCGCGGCCAGGGGGACGGTCGTGGCGATGCCGGCGATGGCGGAGCTGCCGGGGGCGCAGTAGAGGTCGGCATCGGGGCGGTCGGCGCGGACGCGCCAGCAGAGGGCGTGCTCGCGTCCGCCGCTGCCAACAACGAGGATTCTCATTCCCACTCGATGGTTCCCGGGGGTTTGGAGGTCACGTCGTAGACCACGCGGGTGGCGCTCGGGACCTCGTTGACGATGCGGGCGGAGATGCGGGCGAGGACATCGTTTGGGATGCGAGCCCAGTCGGCGGTCATGAAGTCGTCGGTGGTTACAGCGCGCAGGGCTATCAACTCGCCATAGGAGCGGCCGTCGCCCATGACGCCGACGGTTTGGACCCCGGGCAGAACGGCGAAGTACTGGGAGAGCTGGCGTTCGAGGCCGGCCTCCGCGATTTCGGCGCGCAGGATGGCGTCGGCCTGCTGGAGCAGGGCGACCTTGGGGGCGGTGACTTCGCCGACGATGCGGACGGCGAGGCCGGGTCCGGGGAAGGGCTGACGCCAGACGAGGTGGTCGGGGAGGCCGAGTTGGGATCCCAGAGTTCGGACTTCGTCCTTGAAGAGGTCGCGGAGGGGTTCGACGAGCTCGAATTCCAGGTCGTCCGGCAGGCCTCCGACATTGTGGTGGCTCTTGATGACGGCGGCGGTGCCGTGGATGCCGCCGCTCTCGATGAGGTCGGGGTAAATGGTGCCCTGGGCGAGGAAGTCGGCGTCGGCAATGCGGGCGGCTTCGCGTTCGAAAACGCGGACGAAGCGTTCGCCGATGACCTGGCGCTTGGCCTCCGGATCGGTGACGCCGCGGAGGGCGTCGAGGAATTCATCGGCGGCGTCGACGATGACGAGGCGCAAGTCGAATCCTTCCTCGAACGATGCTCTCACTTCGGCCGCTTCATTGGCTCGCAGCAGGCCGGTATCGATGAGGATGGCGGTGAGCCGGTCGCCGACGGCTCGGGAAACCAGGGCGGCGGTCACGGCGCTGTCGACGCCGCCGCTGAGGCCGCAAATGACGTGGCCGTCGCCGACCTGGCGGCGGATCTGGGCCACGCGCTCGTCGATGATCGAGGTGGGAATCCAGTCGCCGCGACAGCCGCACATGTCGACGGCGAAGTTGCGCAGCAGTTGCTGGCCGTGGGCCGTGTGGCGGACTTCGGGGTGAAACTGGACGGCGACCACGCCGTTGTCGTTGCCCATGGCGGCCATTGCGGATTCGGTGCGGGCAAGGGGGCGGAGACCGGGCGGCGCTTCGGCGACGACGTCGCCGTGGCTCATCCAGACGTCGATCACGTTCGGTAGGCCGCGGAAGATTGCGTGGGAGTTGTCGGTAATGCGGGCACGGGCCGGGCCATACTCGCGGTCGTCGGCGGGTTCGACGGAGCCGCCGAGGGAGTGGCCCAGCAACTGCATGCCGTAGCAAATGCCCAGGACCGGGACGCCGGCGTCGAGCACGGCCGACGGGAGTTGAGGGGCGCCATCGTCGTAGACGCTGGTGGGTCCCCCGGAGAGGATGACGCCGCGCAGATTGGGTTCTCGCAGGGCGTCGGGCTGGTTGCAGGGGGCGAGCACGGTGCGAACGCCCAACTCGCGGACGCGACGGGCGATGAGTTGACTGTATTGGGCGCCGAAGTCGAGGACCACGATTGTCTCGTGGACTGTTGCAGGGTCGGACGCGCGCAAGGTCGCGTTCACTGTCGTGCCGTCGAACGGACGGTCAATGGGAGGTGTGACCGGAGGTATGGCGATGCGACGGTACCAGCGCAAGCTTGCGCGCCGTCCACGCGGATGGTGCCTCCCAGCTGCCGCGTCGTGAGTAGACGCGGCTCATCCCTGCCGAGCATGAGTATACGAACCGCACGGGCTTATGTTGAGGCCAGCGGCTCCATCATCTCGGCACCGGTCTCGGCGGCGCTGGCCACATAGGTCTCGCAGCCTGACGATGCATCGATTGCCGCGTCGGCCATGGCGCCGGCGACGCGCATGGTGCGGTCCTTGGGCGCGAATGCGATGAGCGTTGGACCCGATCCGCTGAGGGCAGCGCCGTAGGCGCCGGCGCGAAGGGCGGCCTGGACTCCGGGCTCGAGCGCGGGATTGAGTTCGGCCCGGTAGGGCTGGTGGAGAAAGTCCTGCGTCGCCACGCGCAATTCCGCATAGCACCCCGTCTGCAACGCGGCGATCAACATGGCGGCGCGACCGAGATTGGCAACTGCGTCGGCTCGCGGAACGTGGGTGGGCAGCGCCGCCCGCGCACGCGCAGTCGGCACGTGGTAGCCGGGCACAACGACGACGATTCCAATGTCGCTCGGAAATGGAACGCGCACTGCGTGCAGGGTTTCGTCGGCCTGAACTGTCAACACCAAGCCGCCCAGCAGCGCTGCGGCCACGTTGTCGGGGTGGCCTTCGATTTCGGTCGCGCGGCGCAGCAACTCGTCGTCGTCCAACCCACGACAGAAGGCGTGATTTGCGGCGACGAGTCCGCCAACGATGGCGCTGGCCGAGCCGCCCAGGCCTCCTTGCGGCGGGATTTCGCGAACCGCGCGCAACCTGTACGGGCCGGCCGCGGCCGGCGCCAGCGACCTGAAGGCACGGAAGGCCAGGTTTCGCCGGGTATCGCGGGGGACGTGTTTCAGGAACTTGCCCGCCGGCTCGATGGAGTCGCGGCTGGCCGGCTCGAACTGGTACTCGTCGCGCACGTCAATCGCAAGGCCGAACACGTCGAAGCCCGCGCCCAGGTTGCCTGAGGACGCGGGGACGGATACCCGGGCGCGGCCGGTCACCTGCCCAGGCCGCCGCGCGGACCGGCCGCGGGCAGAGATCCTCGAACGACGTGCATTGACTGCTGCCGGAAGGGGGCCGCTCCGCGGTGTGCGTGAATACTCAGCAGGATGCCGACCGACAGGAGGGTCACGAGCAGCGAGTTCTTGCCCAGGCTCACCAGCGGCAGGGTGATTCCGGTGACCGGCATCAGCCCGACGTTCATTCCGATGTTGACAAACGACTGCGTGAAGATCATGGCGGCAATGCCGACTGCCAGCAAGCGGCCAAACATGTCGCGTGCTCGCAGCCCGATGACGAGGGCCTGAACGATGAGCAAGGTAAAGAACGCCAAGAGACCAACCGTTCCCGCGAGCCCAAGCTGCTCGCCGAGCATGGCGAAGATGAAGTCGGTATCCCGCACGCGCAGGAATTCAAGCTGGGACTGCGAGCCCTGGCCAAGGCCATGGCCGAACCAGCTGCCGGAACCGATGGAAATCCGCGCCTGCAGCACGTTGTAGCCGGCGCCAAGCGGGTCGCTGCTTGGATCGAGGAACGTCACGAAGCGCTGCCGCATGTAGTCCTGGGCGAAGAACCAGGCGAACGGGAAGGCGGCGAGCGCGATCGCGACCGGCATGAGCAGGTGCCACCAACGCGCGCCGGCCACAAACACCATGGCGATCCAGATGGCGCCGAAGATCAGGGCGGTGCCCAGATCGGGCTGCAAGAAGATCAGGCCCGCCGGGATAAGCATGAGTCCGAGGCTGACCATGACGGTACGGAACGATTGCGTCGAGCCGCGGCGATCGGCCAGGTATTTCGCGAACGCCACAACGGCCGCCACTTTCATGAACTCCGATGGCTGGATGACGATCGAGCCCACTTCAAACCACCGGCGGGCGCCGAGGTCGAAGTCTCCGACCAACAGCACCATAACCAGAGCGAGCACCCCCGCGAGGTACAGAGGTACTGCCACGCCGTGCAGCGCGCGGTAGTCGATCTGAGCCATGGCGAAGGCAAACCCGAGGCCGACTGCGCCAAGGATGGCCTTCTGGACCGCCTGGTTCTGCAGGCCGTTGGCGCCTGGATCGGCGGTGGTGCTGAGCATGAGGACGCCGAATGCCACGAGAGCGATGGTCGACACGACGATTGCCCACTCGATGCGCGCAAGTCGGAGCAGCATCAGAGCCGCTGATCCGGTGAAATGAAGTCTGGGCGTTCCTGCGGCAGAGGCGGCATGTCGCCGGTCATCAGGTAGTCCACGATGTCCCGCGCGATTGGCGCTGCGGCGAAGGAGCCTTCGCCACCGTCGCGCACGAGGACCGCAAATGCGTATTGCGGCTGTTCAGCTGGCGCGTATCCGGCAAACCAGGCGTGGCTGGGCAGGCGACCTTCAGCATCGCGCAGCCCGCTGTATTCGGCGGTGCCCGTCTTACCGGCCACGACCGTATGCGACGAGCGCGCACGCGGACCCGTGCCTGAGGGTTCATTGACGGCACGGTAGAGGCCTGACTGAAGCAGGCGCAGGTGGTCGTCGCTGATCGGCAATACGCTGCGAACCCGCGGCGCCGTGCGTTCGGCCACGTTGCCATGCTGGTCGAGCATGCGGTCGATCAAGCGCGGACGCATGACCCGTCCGCCGTTGCCGATGGCGGCGTACATGCTGGCGATCTGCAGGGGTGTCACCTGAACAAGGCCCTGGCCGATTGCCGCGTGGTAGGTATCGCCGGTTACCCACGGCTGTTGCAGGTTCTTGTTCTTCCATTCCGAGGTTGGGACGAGACCGGATGCCTCGCCCGGGAGATCGATTCCGGTCCGTTCGCCGAATCCGAAGGATCGCTCGAACTCGGCAAGACGGCGGTTGCCAAGTCCCTGAAGCCGCGTATAGGGATTGCCGCCGGAGACGTTATAGAAGTAGATGTTGCAAGACTCGGCGATGGCGCGTTCGAGGTCGACGAGCCCGTGGCCCTGGGGCAACCAGTCATCGAACGCCCAGCCGCTGGGCAAGATCAAGCGCCCGCCGCAGTGAATCTTGCTTTGCGGCAGAACCACACCTGCTTCCAAGGCGCCGCTGGCGGCGATGACTTTGTAGGTTGAGCCTGGGGGATACAGGCCGGAGATTGCGTGGTTGATCAGCGGCCGGCGAGGGTCGCTGACCAGCAGCGCGAAGCTCTCGGACGAAGCGCCGCGGGTGAAGATGTTGCTGTCGTAATCGGGCAGGCTCACCATTGCGACCACGTCGCCGGAGTCCGGGCGGAGCACAACCGCGGCGCCGGCGCCGCGATCGCGGAGGGCGAGATGGCGGGCCAGGATTTCGCGAATGGCCTTTTGTTCGTTCAATGCGATGGTGAGGACGGCGTGCTGGCCAACCTGCGGCGGTCTGAACGACAGCTCGTTAAGCGTGCGACCAAAGGCATCAGCTTCCAGCCGCTGTTCGCCGTCCCGGCCGCGAAGTTGGGTCTGCAAGCTGCGTTCAACACCCGCGAGGCCGATGTCTTCGTCGAACCGCACGCCCTGGCGACGATAGCCTTCAACTTCCTCGGCCGGGATTGGTCCGGTGAAGCCCAGGATGTGGCCGAACACGTCACCATGCGCGTATTCACGCCGGGTGCCCGTGCGCACGATGATTCCGGGAAGATCGTGCCGGCGTTCTTCGATTGTGAGGGCCGATTCGCGCGGCACGGCGCGCGCCAGCCGCGCGGGCGTGTCCGGGGTCGTCCGCGCCTGATTCAGCTTGAACTGAAGGTCTTCCAAGCGCTCGCCCGACAAGACAGCCAGGTTGGCAAGCACGGGTCCTTCGCGCTCGGGCGGAAGATCGCCGGGACGCAGCCAGACGCTGAAGACCGGAGCGTTCGCGACGAGCGGCTCGCGGTTACGGTCGAAGATCAGCCCGCGAAGGGGCTGGATAGGTCGCGTACGGGCGCGGTTTTGCGCTGCCTGCACCCGGTAGGTGTCGGACTCGACAACTTGAAGCTGCCAGAGGCGGGCGGCCAGCGCGGTGTTACCGGCTATCGCGGCACCGCCGAGGAGCAGCGTGCGACGGGTGCCGCTGATGCGCGGCTGTCCGGCCCCGGTCCTGGCCGCCGGGCGTGGATGCGCCTCCAAGCGTGTCCTCCGTCGTTAGCGGAAATGGCCGCCGCGCGCGCGTCCCAGATAGCGTGCAGTGCTCTGCGGGCGAGTCCACTGGTCCACTAAACGTACAACCGGGTACAGCAGCGCGGTTGCTCCCGCATTGACCGCCACGGCGCGCGGAAGGCGCTTCCAGACTTGCTCTCCCCAGTCTAATTCGAATCCCAGCCATTGCAGCGACAGAACCACGGCGGGGTAGTACAGCAGGGTGGCAGCCACACCGGCCAAAATGGGAAACACCACGTTGACTCGGTCGAATCGATGCCCCTGGCCACCGACGATGTAGACGATCAACGTGAAGATCAGGATGTTGACGCCGACTGGCGCCGCCGAGAGCAGATCTATCAACAGTCCACCCAGAAAGCCCCAGTACAGCGCCCGGGAATCTTCGCTCACCATTACCAGAATTACTGCCGCCATCAGGACAAGCGACGGTCGAATGCCGGCTATGGCGAAGGAGGGAAAGACAGACGTCTGCAAGAGGCCCAACGTCAGAATGAGCAGCGTGGCAGCGATGGTGCCGATGCGTACCCGCCAGCCTCGGTGGGGCTGCGGGATTCTGGCGGCCATCACGACGAGCTCGGTGAGCGCCCAACCACGATCTGAACCACCCCCACGCGCTCGATTCTGACGAAGGGCTCAACCGCAGCTTCCCGAAACACACTTTCAGGGGATGTGAACACAGCGACTACCCGGCCGATGGGCAGACCGCGCGGGAATCCACCGCCAAGGCCCGACGTCACGACCAGGCTGCCGATTGAAAGGGGAGCGTCAGGCTCAATCCGAGTCAAGAGCAGACCGCCGTTTTCGTCGGCTTCAACGATGCCGTCGGCCTCGCCGTCGACTCCTTGGGCCAGGGCATTCACCACGCTGGATGTGCTCTGAACCGGCACGACGTTGGCTGATGTCGTCGAAACGCTCCGCACCCGTCCGGCCAGGCTTCCTTCGGCGAGTACGGCCATGCCGATCTGAATGCCGTCCGACGCGCCGCGGTCAATGATGAGGGTATCGAGCGTGTCGACGCTGTCCCGACCCGCGACCTGCGCAGTCAGCAGTGTGAACTCTGTGTTCTCGCGCTGGTAGTCGAGCGCCGCTCGCAATTCCTCGTTTTCTCGGCGCGTGGCCTCAACGTCAGCCGCGCTTGACCGCAGTCGTGCTACTTCCGCGCGAAGCGCCGCGTTCTCATTCCGCACTTCGTTGAATTGCTGTGCGTCCGCAATCGCGGCGGCGGCGCCAGACGCGGCGCTTGTCAGCGCGGAGCGAACCGGCGAAATGGCGGCCAGGACTGCTGTTTCCAGACCGGATCCGGCGCCCGTGTTTCGCAGAGTGGCCAGAATGAGGGCAGCCACAACCAGAACCAGGAGCAGGAGCACCGACCGCTGTCCGCCGCGCATCCTGTGTACGTCTACACGTAGGGCGCGGCGTTCTCGGCAACGAACACTTCGCGAAAAGCCTCGAGGTTGTGCAGGCAGGCGCCCGTGCCGCGCACTACGGCCTCAAGCGGGTTGTTGGCGATGTGCACGGGGATATCCGTTTCCTGCTCAATGCGCCGATCGAGCCCTCGCAGGAGTGCGCCGCCGCCGGCCACGGCGATTCCGTGTTCCATCACGTCGGCCAGCAACTCGGGAGGTGTGGCTTCAAGGGCGAGCTTGATGTTCTCGACGATTTCGGTGACCGGCCCGCTGATCGCCTCGCGGATCTGTCCTTCGGTGAGTTCGACCTGTCGTGGTAGTCCCGATTGCAGATCGCGTCCACGAACGACCGTGGTTTCTTCCTGGGGTCCCGGCGCAGCCGAGCCGATGGCAATCTTGCATCCTTCCGCCGTGCGCTCGCCGATCAGGAGATTGTGAGCGTTTCGGCAGTAATCGACGATTTGCTCGTCAACTTCGTCGCCCGCAATTCGGATGCTGTGGCTGACCACCACGCCGCCGAGGGATATGACGGCAACTTCGGTGGTACCACCCCCGATGTCCACGATCATGCTGCCGCTCGCATCCTGGATCGGTTGCCCGGCGCCAATGGCGGCCGCCATGGGTTCTTCGATCAGGTAAACCTCGCGGGCGCCCGCCTGCAGGCTCGCTTCGTGTACCGCGCGTTTTTCGACTTCGGTGACACCGGATGGAACGCCCACGATGACGCGCGGTCGCGCGGCGATGGGCAGTTCGCCATGCACCTGGCCAATGAAGTACGACAGCATGGCGTGGACGGTATCGAAGTCGGCAATAACGCCGTCACGAAGCGGACGCGTGGCCACAATGTTGGTGGGTGTTCGGCCGACCATCTTCTTGGCCTCGGCACCAACAGCCAAGACGCGTGAGGTGTGCGTGTCGGTGGCGACGACCGACGGTTCCGCGAGCATAATGCCGCGGTCCTTGACATAAACAAGGGTGTTTGCCGTACCTAAGTCAATCCCGAGGTCGCGTGAGAAGAGCCCAAGCAGCGCGTTGAACGGTCCAAACATCAACGATTCCGGGAGGGAAGGGGCGCGGCGAACGCTGCCCGCGAGTCAGCATAGCCGCATGGCGACCCGCGAGACGGTCCGACAGCGGCGGACAGGCGAGCTATCTGAAGTCTATGAGCGCGCTGTGCAGCGCTTCGTCAACCGTGGCGATTTCGATGAAGGTAATGTCCTGCCTGACGTAGCTGGGTAGTTCGGCGAGGTCTTGCCGGTTGCCTTGCGGCAAGAGGAACGTGCGAACCCCCGCCCGGTGTGCGCCGAGGACCTTGGGCTTAATGGCGCCGACCGGCAGAATTCGACCCTGCAGCGTGATCTCTCCGGTCAGCGTCAGATCGTGGCGGACTTGCTGGCGCGTCAGCGCTGAGATCAGCGCCACGACTACGGCAAGGCCGGCCGATGACCCATCCTTGGGCAACGCGCCTGATGGCACGTGCACGTGCACGTCGAGCTTGGCGAAGTCGTGATCGGTGCTGGCACGTCGGTCGAGCCACGCCCGAGCGTAGGTGAGCGCCGCGTGCGCCGACTCTTTCATCACACTGCCGAGCAGCCCCGTTAGCAGGATCTGCCCAGATCCTGGCGCCAGTGAGACCTCGACCGGCGAAAGGTCGCCCCCTGCCGGGGTATTGAAGACAGCCGTCGCCGCGCCGACGCTCGCCTCGGTCTCGGGCGCGCCGAAGCGGAATCGAGGCGGGCCAAGGGTGTCGGAAACGTCCCTGGAGCGAATGTTCCAGTTCCGTTCCTTGCGCTCGGCTCGCGCCAGCGCGCGTTTGCGTGCCACGGCCGCAATGGAGCGCGTCAGTCCCCGTACCCCGGCCTCGCGCGTGTACTCGCGGATGATTCGGGTCAGCGCGCCGCGTGTGAAGCGAATGGCGTCCGACTCCAGACCGTGCTGATCGAGCTCCCGTGGAACCAGAAATCGTTCGGCAATCGCCAGTTTCTCGTCCTCCACGTAGCCGGGTAGTTCGACGACCTCCATGCGGTCAATCAGTGCCGGCGGCAGACCATCCAGCGAGTTGGCCGTGGCAATGAAGATGACGCGGCTGAGGTCGTAGGGTATCTCCAGGTAGTGGTCGCTGAATGCGGCGTTCTGCTCGGGATCGAGTACTTCGAGCAGGGCGGCCGAGGGATCGCCCCGGAAATCCACACCGAGCTTGTCGAGTTCGTCGATCATGAACACGGGATTCACGGTTCCCGCCTGTCGCATCATCTGGAGGATGCGACCGGGCATCGAACCGATGTATGTCATTCGGTGACCGCGGATTTCGGCTTCGTCGCGAACACCGCCAAGCGAAACCCGGACGAATTTTCGGGAGAGCGCCTGGGCGATCGACTGCCCGAGGCTGGTCTTGCCGACGCCGGGTGGACCGACAAAGCACAGAATCGGGCTGCGCGACTGTCGCGCCAGTCGTCGCACGGCAATGTACTCGAGGAGCCGCTCCTTGACTCGGTCGAGGCCGTGATGATGCGCGTCGAGAATCCGGGCCGCTCGTTTGATGTCCGTGTTGTCGCGGGTGCGCTTCTTCCAGGGAAGCTCTATCAGCCACTCCAGGTAGTTCCGAACCATGCTCGCTTCGGGTGATCCCGGCGGCATGGCGTTGAGACGCTCGATCTCTTTGAGTCCGCGCTCGATAACGGCCGTGGGATAGCGCCCGGCTTCCAGCTTGTCGCGAAACTCGCTGATCTCGGTGTTTTGCGCGCTGGTCTCGCCCAGTTCCTTCGTAATCGTCCGCAGCTGTTCGCGCAGGATGAACTCGCGCTGGTCCTTGTCCACTTCCTCGCGCACGTCGTCGCGGAGCTGGCGCTCCAGTTCCAGCACCCGAATCTCTTCCTCGAGGACGGTGTGCACAAGCCGAAGGCGCTCCGAGACTTCCCGAATCTCGAGCAATTCCTGTTGGGTGCCGTACACCAGGTTGAGCGAGGCCGCCACGATGTCGGCCAGCAATCCGGGCGTCTCCGCGTTCATCGCGCGGATATAGGCCTCGTCAGGCGTCGTGTCGTTGAGTTCCACCACGCTGTGAAACAGTTCCAGCGTCAGCGGCATCAGATCCCGGGCTTCGGCCGGTGCTTCGTTCAGCTCCTCCACAACCCATCCAATCGCCCGGATGAATGGGTGCTCGGAAACCGGGGTGATGGCTCGCACTCGTCGGATGCCTTCGGCCAGCACGCTGGTGCTTCCATCGGGCAACTTGAGCACGCGCGCGATTTTGGCTTCCGTTCCAACCTCGTGCAGATCGCTAAAGGTCACGGTCTCGGCGTCGGGATCGTGCTGACTGATGGCCAGGACGCGGCGGTCACGACTCAAGGCTTCCTCGATCGCGGCCAGGGACTGCTCGCGACCCACCACGAACGAATTCACCGTATCGGGGATTGGGAACAGGGTTTCGCCGCGTAGGGGCAGCACGGGCAGGTCAACTTCGACGGGTCCGTCGTCGTGAGCGGCAGACGGTCCGGGCGCCGCAATCTCGTCGTGTTCCGGCGCCGCCCGCGGGTCCTCTCGCAGGACCGTGGTATCGGCCATCAGGCTTAGGCGCCTTCCGCGATGGATCGACCCAGCCGAGCCAGGAGCTCAAGCGGATTGTCCACGAGCACCGTCTCGGTTTCATCGGCGTCCAGGCCGGCGCCGCGCGCAACGCGGCGGGCCAGCGCCTCGGTGAGAAGGTCGCCAGGTTCGTGTGCATCGCTGTTGACGAGGAGCTTCGCTCCCGCCTCTCGACAGACGTTGGCCACGTGGCCGTTGGTGAGGGAATGCCCGCGTCGGGCCGACAATTCAACAAACTTGCCGTTCTCGCGTGCGACGTGGCTTAGCTCTGGGCTGAGCAGCCCAGGATGCACCAGCGCGTGTACATATTCCGACTCCAGAGCCGCGCGGTTGGTGCCCGCGGCTACCGGCTCCACAATGGTCTCGCCGTGAACGGCGATGAACTCCGCGCCGGCCTCCGCGGCCATACGCGCCACCCGGTCGATCGCGGCCGGAGGCACGTGGGTAAGCTCCACGCCGGCCAGCGCCACCATGTCCCAGGCCCTTTCCGCCTCCCGGCAATCGCGGGCCAGGGCCTCGACGAGACTCTGCACGTTCGCCGGGCTGGCGTGGTCGGTGATGGCTATGGCCGTGTAGCCCGAGACATGGCACCGGCGCAGCAGTTCTATTGGCGACAGAACGCCATCGCTGAGGAAGGTGTGGGTCTGAAAGTCAAAAAGCATGGTTTCGGTGACCAGTGATTGGAATGGCGTCGTTCGCCACGTCGATTCTAGGGAGCCTGGGTGGTGGACTCCAACGCGGCGGATGGTCGGCTGTCGACGACGTAGCCAGGCTGCGGTCCCCACATAGGCAACCCGAGTGTGCGTTGCCGCGCGTAGTCCATAATCGGTGGCTGCGGGTGGGCGAGCACGAGTGGGGCAAACGCGCTGATGGGCCTTGAGCAATATAACCAGGGCTACAACGTCGGGGTCGGCGGCGCCGTGGTCCGCGGCCGGTCCGTGCTGTTCGTCCGCCGCGCTTCGCGATATGGACGCGGCAACTGGCAAATCCCGGGCGGTTTCGTTGAACGCGACGAGACGTTGGATACGGCTGTGGTGCGCGAGGTGCGCGAGGAAACCGGAGTGGAAGCCTCTGTCCAAGGAGTCTTGGCGGTTCGCAGCCGCCGGGATGCCACGAATAGTACGTACGTCGTGTTTCTCATGCGGCCGGAGGCTGGCGAGCCCGTGCCCGGCGACGAAGTTGACCGAGCGGAGTATCTGACCCTGTCTGAACTGGATGCGTTGGAACAGGTGCCCGAAATCAATCGCGCTATCGCCGCGCGAGCGCTTGGCGTCTCACGCAATCTTCTGTATCCGGCCGACGTGGACAATCCCCGAGGCGGGGAATATTGCCTGTTCCTGGGCTGAGCGCCCACTCGGCAGGATTCCCGACTCGGCCGCCAATGCTTGCCAAGACCAACACGACCGACTGCGGACGGCACGGAAAGGCGCTGGGTGAATGACGGTTGATCCGACCATCCTCCCAGGTCTGCTTCTGCTGGTCCTGGAATTGCTGGTGTTGGCCGCTGTCGGTGTTGTGGTCGCACGGGTGGCGTTGCGGCAGTCCAACGACTTGCTGGCGCTGGCCCAGGGGATGGTGATTGGTCCGGCGCTGTGGGGATTGATTGTCAATTTCGTTCTGCACGCGTTTTCTGGTTTGGCTGGCGCCCTTGCTGCCTGGGGCGTCACGCTTGCACTGGCTGCGGCGCTGGCGTGGCGGGCTCGGGACAGGCTGCGACTAGCACCACGCACCGTCGCAGGGTTCGTGATGGCTGCACTGGTGCTCTTCTGGTTTGTGCTGGCCAGCCGTCAGTTGATGTACATCGTTGACGCCTATTTGCACCTGGGCCTGGCCGCATCAATCCGCGCCGGGGGCTACCCGCCGGCGTTTCCCTGGCACCCGGGGCTACCCGCGCCGTACCACTACGGGGCGGACTTGCTGATGGCCCTGCTGGCGCCGCCGGTGGGACCAGACCCGGCGTTTTCGACCGAGATCATCGACGCATACGCGTGGACCAGCCTGGCGCTGATCGTGGTCGCAACGGTCGTGCGGTTTGGCTCGCGGATCGCTGCGCTGGTGATTTGCCCGCTGCTGCTGTCGTTTGGACTGTGGACGCAACTGCACTACACGGCGCCGCCGGGCATCTTGCAGGTCCCGATTCCGGCGGGCATCCCGGAGGCCGGCGTACGCGCTTCGCTGTGGGGACTGTACTGGCCCACGGTGGACTATCCCTGGCAGACCGCGGTTGAAGGGTCGCCGGCGAACATCTGGAAGCCCCACTTCGTGCTCGCGTATGCCGTGGCATTTGTGGTGCTCGAGCGAGTGGCGGCGCGCGGCAGGCGAGGGTGGCTGGGGCATGTCGCCCTGGCGCTGGCCATTGGTTTTCTGGGGCTGGTTGACGAGACCGTGGCCCCGGTCGTACTGGGTCTGTGGGGACTTCTGGAACTGTACGAGCTGCATCGCGGCTCACATCTCGCTCCAATCCTTCGGCGATTGCGCGGCGGCGACAGCCACAGCCCGATGCGGTGGGAGCCGATGCTGCGCGCAAGTTCGGGACCCGTGCTTGCCGCGATACTCCTGGCCATTGGCGGCGGCGCGATTACCGGGGTTCTGACCAGTTCGTCACACTCGGGGTTGTCGCTCGGCTGGATCGCCGACGCGGGCAGCCGGCGTCCGTTGGGCGACTTCACCCGGTTGTCGGGCGGCGTAGGCGTGCTGGCGCTGGGCACCGTGCCCGTCACCGTCGGAGCCCTGCTGCTGGCGTGGCGACAACGACTGGTTCTGACTCTGGCGGCAACCAGTCTTTCGATGCTGCTGGCGGCGCTGTCGCTGCGCTACGAGTACTCGCTGGATCTGGTTCGTCTTGACGGGCATGCAAGGAACTTCGCGCTGCTGGCGTTGATGGTGGCGTTGGGCGTGCGAATGGCCGCGCTCTCGCCACGCTGGCGCTATGCCGCCAGCGCGGTGCTGGTTGCCCTTGTCACGTGGCCAACGGTCGCGGCACCGGCACAGAACATTGGCCTTGCGCTTAGGCGCGGGCCCGAGCTTGCGAATGCGCGACTCGATCCGTCAGCCGCACCCTCGGACCTGATTGGCCGCTACGTGATGCGTGAACCGATGTCGGTGGTGGTTGCCGAATACGTCCGCGAGCGCACGTCCGTCGACGACCGCATCCTGTCGCCGTCGCCTATCGAAATGTCGATTGTCACCGGCCGTCCGAACGCCTCGGCCTACGCCGAGTTTGTGCAATTCGTGCCGGTGCATGGCCCCGAGTACCTGGACGCGATCCGTTTTCTTGAACCGCTGGCGGTCCGACGCCTTGGGGTCAGTTACGTCCATGCGCCTGACACCTGGATTGCCGATTTGCCGGAGCGCGCGCAGCGCTGGCTGCAAGACCGGAACTTATTCGAACCGCTGATTCGCGACGGCGTCGATACGCTGTACCGAGTGCAGCCTGCGTTCCTGAATCTGGAGACGACACCGCCGCCTGAGTCGTTCGAGGGTTTGCGGCAAGCGGTGTCGCCCGACGCCACGGTGTACCTCTCGCCGGCTCTAGAACCCGTAAACTCCATTCGTGCCGCCGTGGTGCTTTCGCACACGCAGCTTCTCGGTCGTGCGCGACCGACGCCGACCTGGCACAGCCGACCCCATTTTCCTACCGAACCACTGGGCGAGCGCACGCCTGATCTCATCGTTACATCCGCGCGCCTGGCGCCCTCCGCGTTTCCCCTGGACCGGCGCCAGCCAATCTGGTGGAACGACGAGATTGCGATATATCCGCTAGGCAAAGCCGCCAATCCGATCATGCCGCCGCCGCCGCGTCCGTTCAGCGTTGAGGTGTCCGACGTCCAGACGGCCGATGGTCGAATCGCCTTCACCGCGACGTTCCTGGATCTGGAGCCCGACCAATGGAAAGGCCAGGATTGGCTGGTGACGTCAACCGACGCCTCGCCCTGGGCGATTCCGCGCGAATTCGAGGCGGACGAACGCCGTCGTGCCGGGTCGCAATGGTTCGGCGGCCAGGTCGTTCCCGGCAGGGGCACGACGGAACGCCGGTTTGAGTTTGACCCGCGTGCGGTGAGCCTTCTGGTGGCGGAGGGCGACGGTGAATTCGCGGCGGCGCCTTCCTCCGGTACGGCCCTTGATCCGGGCAACTGGACGCTGGCCGTACGCCTGCGAGGCGACTGGTGGGAACTCGCGTACATCCCGCTGATGAGGATTAAGGTCTCGAGCTCGGGCGAGGCGAGTTACACCGTCTACGAGGGAACGCTGAGCGCCGCGCTGATTCCTTGAGCCATCGCCGAGCCCGCGAAGCGTCATTCATGCTTCACGAAGCGGCCTGCCTTCGTTCCGGCTGACAGTTTAAGGTGGAAACCCGAAGTGGATCTGTTTGAGTGACGGTCGAATTTGGGCTGCTGATGCTGGGGCTGGAACTTGCGGTGCTGGTCGCGGTGGGCTTGGTAGGGGTACAGATTCTGCGCACCGCGGCTGCCGCCACGCACGATCGCCGGACTCACCGTCGCGACGCTGGCCATCTTCTGGATGGCCGTGGCCGGGCGCAAGCTCCTCACCAGCCCGATCGTGAAATCCACCTCGGCGGTGGGGTGGTTTCGCGTATGGTGGCGCGATCGTCGGGCAATGCCGAGAGGCTGAGTTTCGGGTGAAACACAACGGCGGGTGACCGTGGGCCCCTGGGTTTCTTCGACGCCTTAGCGGGTAGCATCGTGCTCTTGGGCTTCGGTCCGCTGCCGATCGCGAGGTTCGCGGCGATGCTGGACCGATGCGAGCGACTCATGCCGGCCCTGGTTGCCAGGAGCCGTGCGATGCTGCGCGCAAGTCTCGTTTGGCAGTATGAGCCTGCGCGGGACGTCTCGAGGCTTGACGGGCACGCGCGAAACTCTGAGCCCTGTCCACTGCCGGTCGCACTCAGCATCCGCTTGATGGCGCTGCAGCCGCGCTTAGGTCTTGGAGTTATCCGGCTCCGCCCTGGAGCCGGTGATGTGCATTACGAGGTCTATGAGGGCGACCTCGAGGCGAGGCTGCTTGACTAGTCTTAGTTGTCCCACGACTTACGATTGTCGGGTTCAGATGCCGCTCGGGAACGAATTGTCGCCTCAATTGCAGGGTTCAACAAACAGCCATCCGACTTCTGCGATTGGTCGTGGCAAGGCAGAATTCGCAGACTCTGCTGCGCCCGGGGCTGGAGATTGTGACTAGAAACATCGCGGACGGGATACTTGGTTCGGCCAGGCTGGAGATCGACCGGCCGGGCGTGGCCGGGCAGCCGGTGACGTTTCGCATCATCTACACGGCCGGGGCGGCGGGGGTGGATGACCGCGGCGCCGTGCGGGTTTCGTGGCGGTCGCAGGCGGGGTTGGGGGAGCCGCAGCTAGCAGATCCGGCGGCACCAGGCTACCTGGCGGTTCGGACGGTGTCGGAGGGTACGGTGCGGCCGGTGGCCCGCTTCAATGAGCGCGGGCATCGGCGGCCATTTGTGCCGGCGGTCACCGTTCATACGGACGATGGCGGGCTGTGGCCGGGCGACCGGCTGGAGCTGACGTTCGGTGACACGTCCGGTGGAAGTCCCGGCATCCGTGCCCCCGTGACGGTGGTGAAGGATTTCGAGTTCCAGGTCTCCGTTGACTGCAAAGGCGCGCAGGAGTTCCTGGATCTGGATGGCTTCCTTACGTTTCCGGTTGATGCTGGGCCGGCGGTTCGGCTGGTGGCCATTGCCCCGAGCGACGTCAAGGCGGGCGAGCCGTTTACCGTGCATGCGCGGTTCGAGGACGTGTGGGGGAATCCCACCGAGTTGCCCGGCGCCTCGCTACAGGTCGGCATCGGTGACGGCGAGGACGTGCGCGGCTCGGCAGTTGGCGCGGGACCGGTAATCCCCATTGAAAATCTGAAGATAGAGGCGTGCGGTGTCGTCCGCCTGGAAGTCACGGACCAGACCAGCGGGCTGCGGGCCACCAGCAATCCGATCCGGGTTGCGCCCGAATTTCCGGTTCAGCGTCATTGGTGGGGTGACTTGCACGGGCAGAGCGGCGAGACCGTAGGAACCAACCCCTCAGCCGACTATTTCCACTACGCCAGATACCTCGCCTGCGCCGACTTCACCTGTCACCAGGGCAACGACTTTCAAATCACGGAAGAGTTCTGGGCACGTTTGCGGCGCGAGGTGGAGGCAATCCACGAAGACGGCGAGTTCGTGTGCTTTCACGGCTACGAGTGGTCGGGAAACACCGAGGTGGGCGGCGACCGAAACGTGATATTCAGGGGCGTTCCGGAGGCCGGCGACATCTGGCGCTCGGGGCACTGGCTAATCGGCGACCGGCGGCCGCTGGATCCCCAGCAGGATGCTCTCAATCTGGATGAACTCTACGCGCGGTTTCGCGGACGCGATGACGTGATGCTGCTGCCGCACGTGGGTGGCCGTCGCGCTGAGCTCAGTTGGATAGATCCCGAGCTGGAGCCTGTCGTGGAAGTGCACTCGGCGCACGGCACTTCGGAGTGGTTCCTGCGACAGGCGCTGGCGACGGGTGTGAAGGTGGGTTTCCTGGCGGGCAGCGACGATCACATGGGACGGCCGGCGGCGACGCTGGCCAATTCCAATGAGATGCCGGTGAACGGCGGCCTGGCCTGCATTCGCGCGTCGGCACTCACGCGTGATGGGATCTGGGACGGGCTGCACTCGCGTCACTGTCATGGAACGACTGGGGCGCGGATTCTGATTGACACGCAGGTCGCGGGCGCGCGCATGGGCGCCGAAGCCGCCGCGAAGGGTGCTGTACCGGTTGACGTTCG
Source organism: Chloroflexota bacterium (assembly GCA_022824495.1). Classification (GTDB taxonomy): domain Bacteria; phylum Chloroflexota; class UBA11872; order UBA11872; family UBA11872; genus UBA11872. Next base: position 54,368 of record JAJDZU010000003.1, read on the forward strand.
GGTCAACGGCACGGCTCCGATTATCGAGATCGCGGTCTACCGGGACGGAGAGCCGGTGCATCGCTGGACGCCGGCCGGCGACCCATCGCAGGTGCTTGTGGCCTGGACCGGGAACCTGCGGATCGCCCGCGGGCGCAAGCAGCGGTGGGATGGTGAGTTGACCGTGCGGGGGGCACGCATCCATGACGTCTCGCCGTTCGCTTTCGACCATCCGCAAGAGGGCTTGATCGGAGGCGACGGGCATCGCGTGGCATGGACCAGCGAGACGGCGGGCGACTACGACGGGTTGTGGCTGGAGTTGGTTGACGTGACGGATCCCGTGATCCAATTCGCGGCCGAGCCGCTGACCGTGGCGCAGCCGCTGGCCGGGATCGAGGACGGTCCGCTCTTCGTGGCGGCGAAGGGTTTGGGGGCGCACCTGCGTCTGCAAGCGCTGCCGCATGACGGCGGTCCGTTGGACGCCGGAATGTCGTGGGTCGACTCCGCGCCGCCAGGCGGCGTTCATGCCTACCACGTGCGTGTGACGCAACTGGACGGGCACATGGCGTGGTCAAGCCCCACGTACGTTGACATAACAGCAGGGTGAACTGCAGCTCGAGGCGTGAGGCGAGGGCGTGGGTATGACGAAGCCGGCAGGTGTGTCGGCGGCGTTGGGTTGACGGGTGTGAGGCCGCTCTCTAGCCTCGGTTCCGCTCGGGCCAACCCGATAGACCGGCGAGGGTGATCAATGGCGGCGGCGCAGGACACGCATCAGGCTTCCCAGGAGACCGAGTTATTCGCCCCTCCCGCGGACTTCGCGGCGGCCGCGCACGTCCCGTCGTTCGAGGCATACCAGGAGCTTCACCGGCGCAGCCTCGAGGATCCCGAAGGCTTCTGGCGGGAGATCACCGACGGCTTTACCTGGTTCAAGCCGTGGACACAGTTGCAAGAGGGCGAGCCGCCGTTCGTCAAGTGGTTCGTGGACGGCGAGACCAACATCTCCGCCAACTGTCTGGACCGGCATGTGGAAGCCGGGCGCGGAGACAAAGTGGCCTACTACTGGGAAGGCGAGCCTGGCGACACCCGCGTAATCACCTATGCCGACCTGTTGTCGGATGTGCAGCGCTTTGCCAACGCGCTGAAGGCCCAGGGCCTGGAACCCGGCGACCGCGTGGTGCTCTACATGCCCATGGTTCCGGAACTTCCCGTCGCCATGCTGGCCTGCGCACGCCTGGGTGTGGTCCACAGCGTCGTGTTCGGCGGATTCAGTGCCGATGCCATTCGCGATCGGGTCAACGACGCCGGCGCCCGCATGATCATCACCGCGGACGGCGGCTGGCGGCGCGGACGCGTGATTCCCCTGAAGGCCAACGTGGACGCCGCACTGGGCGACGATGCTTGCCCGTCGGTCGAGAGCGTGATTGTGCTCAAGCGCTGCAAGAACGAGATTGGCTGGAACGACGCACACGACATCTGGTGGGACGACGCAATCGCCGGTCAGTCCGACGCCTGCCCGCCCGCGCAGCTGCCCGCCGAGCATCCGCTGTACATCCTGTACACCAGCGGAACGACCGGGAAGCCCAAGGGCGTAGTGCATGCCCAGGCCGGCTACATGGTCTACACCGCCTTGACGTCGAAGCTGATCTTCGACCTCAGGGACGACGACATCTACTGGTGTACGGCCGACATCGGCTGGGTGACCGGGCACAGCTACATCGTCTACGGAATCCTGGCCAACGGCATCACCGGCGTGATGTACGAAGGCGCGCCCAACCATCCGGCGGAAGACCGCTTCTGGGAACTCGTCGAGAAATACCGGGTTACGGTGTTCTACACGGCGCCTACCGCCATCCGCACGTTCGTGCGCTGGGGCGACCATCATCCGCAGGGGCACGACCTGTCGAGCCTGCGGCTGTTGGGCACCGTGGGCGAGCCGATCAACCCTGACGCTTGGCTCTGGTATCACCGGGTCATCGGCGGCGGGCGCTGCCCGATTGTGGACACCTGGTGGCAGACTGAGACGGGCGGAGTCCTCATCACGCCCCTCCCCGGAGCTACAACCCTGAAGCCCGGTTCCGCCACGCTGCCGTTTCCGGGCGTGGAGCCGGCGGTGGTTGGCGAAAACGGCGAGCCGGTACCGGATGGGCAGCGCGGGCTGCTGATCATCAAGCGCGCCTGGCCGTCGATGCTTCGCGGCATCTACAAGGAAGGCTGGGGCCAGCCGGGGCATCCCGGCGAATACGGCGACAGCGAGCGGCTGATCGAAACGTACTGGGAGAAGTTCCCCGGCCGTTATCTGACCGGCGACGGCGCCGTACGCGATACCGATGGCTACTACTGGGTAATCGGCCGCGTGGACGACACGCTGAGCGTTTCGGGCCACCGCATTGGCACGGCCGAGGTTGAGAGCGCCTTGGTCAGCCATCCGTCAGTGGCCGAATCGGCCGTTGTCGGTGCGCCGGATCCGATCACGGGCGAGTTCATCTCGGCCTTCGTCACACTGCGCGCGGAAATTGAGGGCAGCGACGAACTGCAGGCTGAACTGATCGCGCACGTTGGGCAGGTGCTTGGTCGCTTTGCCTGCCCCAAGCAGTTGCGGTTTACGGACGCGTTGCCCAAGACCCGCAGCGGCAAGATCATGCGCCGCCTGCTGCGTGACATTGCGGCGGGCCGGGAGGTCGTTGGCGATACCACGACGCTTGAGGACCTGACAGTGCTCGCGGCACTGCGGGGCGACGAGGAATAGCCATTCGTAGGCTGCCAGGGCTGGCCGCGAAGATTAGCGGCGAACGGACTTTGTGAATACAATCACAACCGACGGCGCGCCTGCGCCCGAGGAGACCGTGACCGCATGACCGGCTTCAGTCCCAGCCGCCGCCTGCTTGGCGCGCTGGCCGTCTCGCTGTTGCTCGCCGGTGTGCTGGCGTCGTGCGGGGAGAGCCGCCCAGTGGCCACCACCAGTGCGGTCGTAGTTGCGCCCCCGGTGGCGCAGATAACCATGCCGCCGGATCGGACACCCGCGGCGGCGGTGGAGTCGCCCACGCCGCGCGTGGCCGAGGCGATTGTGGCCGTAACTCCCGTAACGGCCGTTCCCACGGCCGTGGCAGCCGCCCAGCCGACGGAAGCGGCGGGCGCGACCGAAACTCCGGTCGCCATCGCTTCCCTGAGCGGCGCCGCTGAAGAGGGCCGCAAGCAATTCACGGCGCTGGGCTGCATCGCCTGCCACGGTACCGACCTGAGTGGGGGCATCGGACCGGAACTTCGCAAGCGAACGATTGATGACTTGCCCGATTCGCGGATCCGTGAGCAGGCCATGCAAGGCGGCAACGGGATGCCGGCGTTCCCCAACATGTCCGAGCAGGAACTGCAGAACTTCATCGCGTTCATCCGCAGCCAGGCGTAGCCGAGGGCAATTCGTTCGGGCGGTTTCGATTCCTCGTCGCGAGAGCGTCGTGCCGGATGGCCAAGTACCCTCGGTATCGAACCACGCCCAGGTAGCTCAGTCGGCAGAGCAGCGGTTTTGTAAACCGCAGGTTGTGGGTTCGAATCCCACCCTGGGCTCCCTGGCCGATCCGCAACGGACGGCGTCGGGCAAGACCCGTGGCGAGCGCTGCCACGGTCCGTCGGATGAGCGAGCCGCTTTTGGTCCTGGGCTAGAATCCACGCGGTGCGGCGGACGGTCCGCGCCACAATGCCTGACTCGCCCACGCTGATCGGAGTGCGCTGAAGCAGCCCATGCGCGTGCTGGTAACCGGCGCGGCCGGCTTTATGGGAAGCCACGCCGTGGACCGTCTGCTTGACCACGGCCACGAGGTCACCGCCGCCGACAGCCTGATCGGCGGCTACGTCGAGAACGTCAACCCGGCCGCCGAGTTTGTCGAGTGCGACCTGGCCGACCGCGCGGCGGCAACCGAACTGGTTGAAGCGTCGAATCCCGAAATCATCTTTCACTACGCGGCCGACGCTACCGAGGGGCGCAGCCAGTTCACCCCGCTGAGTTCCATGGACAACAACGTGGTCGGCTATCTCAACACGCTGGTCCCGGCCATCGAACGCGGGCTATCGAAGATGGTGTTGGTCAGCTCGATGAGCGTGTACGGCGCGCAGCAGGCGCCGTTTGAAGAATCGATGCCGCGCCTTCCCGAGGACGTCTACGCGGCAATGAAGGCGTCCATGGAGGCCGCCACCGAGCACCTGTCGGCGGTCCACGGCTTTGACTACGCCATCTTTCGCCCGCATAACGTGTACGGCGAGCGCCAGAACCTGGCGGACCCGTATCGCAACGTCGTGGCGATCTTTATCAACGCTTTGCTACGGGGCCGCGCATTCCACATATACGGTGACGGTGAACAGCGCCGCGCCTACTCGTACATCGGCGATACGAATCCCGTGATGGTTGACGGTGGCCTCAGTGAACGCTCCAACGGCCGCATCTTCAACGTTGGCTCGTCGGAGGACGTTTCGATCAACCAGCTGGCGGATGTCGTTCGCGAAGTGTTCTTTGACGGCGGACCGTGGCCGGCCGGCCTGGAGCCGAAGTACATGCCGGGCCGACCGCTTGAGGTCAGGAACGCCTATTGCGCGCACGACGCGGCCGAACAGATCCTCGGTTTCCGCAATACCACCACGCTGCGCGAGGGTGTTGAGGCCATGGTGCGCTGGGCGCGCGAGGTCGGCGCGCGCGAGCCGACTTATCTGCCAGACAGCCTCGAAATCGGAAGCGAACGCGCACCCGCGACCTGGCGCGAGCAGTTGATCTGATTCGACGCTATCTCGCGGGTCGGACTGCCATCCCGAACTTCCGGGGGACCGTGGCGCCGGCGGGACGCGTCTGCTGCTACGGCTCCGATGGGCGTGGTGAGGGATTGACACCGTACTCGCCCTCGTACGCCTCATACGACACGTTGCCGGTCTCGGTCACCACGACCTTCGCGACGGGGATGAAGCCGGCGAGTTGATACTCGCTGCGCAGCCGCACGGCCAGGATCCAAACCCCGGAGTCCAGCCGATCGCCTGACGAGTCCAGTTGCACCGCCCCCGACGGCGAGTCCCGAAGGCTGAGTCTCACCGCTTGCGGGTCAAACTCGTAGCGATGTGTCACCGATCCAGGCCTCGGGCTGGCCTGGCCAGCAAACCATTGCGCCGCCGGATCAGTCGGGCGGATGCGCGGCAGCGCCCACGGCGACTCGTCCGCCGGCACCACCAGCCAGTCCTGACCCGTCCAGCCTTCGCCCGAGGAATCGGAAAGCGTGGCAGTGAAGACCAAGCGGCCGCCACTCTCCTCGGCGTTCCTGAGTCGAACCGTGAAAGGCCGCGCCGGAGGCTCCCGAACCGGCGCGATGACGCCATCCGGCGCGTAAACCGCAATCTCCTCGTTCCAGAAGACCGGGCGCCGCGCGCCTGGCTGAAACATAGACGGGCCAAGCTGCGCAGCGGTCACCACGAAGTCAGCGGATTCGTCTCGGAGCGGTGTCGGTCGTACGTCTGCTTGCAGATGCAAGTTCGGAATGTGAAGTGCGGCCTCGTCAGGCAGGCCCAAGAGCTGGGACTGTGGTAACACCGCCAGCGCACGAAATGTGTTTAACGAGCCATTGGCGTGTGAAAGGTAGACCGTGGATTGGTCCGGGACGGCCTCTCGTAACGCCTCGTAGGCACCCGGAGTTGGTGGCACATCAAGCTGCAGGAATCCCTGCCGTACTCGGTAGAGCGCTTGCGTATCCTCGCGCACCAGCACTTCAAAAAACTCTGGATCGGCCAGCCAGCGCTTGGCGCGGTCAGGCAAGCTGTCGATCCAGCTATCTGGCGCGTGTATGTACGAGAAACCAAGGCGCTTAATTGCCGCCGGTTCCAGATAGCGAATGGAGTCAAGGTATTCGGGACCTGTTGCTGGCCGTGGATGCAGGAACTGCGCGAATCCAGAGGCGTTCGGCCGTCCGGTCGTAACCGTCATGGCGTGGGGAATCGGGGACAGCACTCGCGCGTCTGGTCTGGTGTGCTCACTAATCCAGACGTCGATCTGGTCTGATGGGAAGCGCTTGATTACGTTTCTTCCCATCCACCAGTACCAGACGCCGAACTCACGCGGCCCAGGCTGGGCGTTGGAAATCGCGACACCATGGCCTGCAGCCAGACCGATTTTGCGCGCCGGAACAGCGACTGTTGGCCAGGTCACAAGTCCCGCGATCAAAACAACAGCGGCGTAGCGCCACCGGTGTTTGAGGTCGGCTAGACGCTGACTCAGCGCCAGCATGAGCGCCAGAAGCGCGAAGTTGCGAGCGTGCCCGTCGAAGCGCCCGAGATCATGCGGAGCGGCCTCGTACCTCAAGATCAGCGCTGCTGTCAGAAACACGCCGAAGCTTGCGGCAAGAAGCAGAATCAACCGGTCGCGTCGAGCCAGGACTACGGCGCAAGTTATTACTACAAGGGACCCAAGTCCGAGTAGTCCAAGCCCCCCGGCAACTGACAGGACTGAGCTGACAGCGCCCCGACTCCGTGGATCGACTGGCCACGCAACTGCCAGCTCGCCCGCCCCCGCACTCTCGGTGAGCACTCCCGTGATTACTCCCCCACCGACCGCTAGCAGCATGGCGGCTAGCATGGGGCCGGCTTCCGCTTGGAGGATTGCTCGGAGGCGAACGTGCCGCTCCGGGCTAGCCTTCCAAGCGGCGTGGGCTTCGACGACGCCCCAGAGTATGAGCACGACCGGCGCGACCGTTTCGTCCACAAGTCCCAAGAAGCCAATGAGGGCTGCGAGCGCAAGCTGCGCCGACCATGCTCGTCCGACTCCGGCAGCGATACGTTCCAGCGCAACCAGGGCCAGGGCGTAGGTCAGAGGAAACTGAGGCTTCCAGATATTGGGCGGAACTGCGTGCTGTTCCGACATCCAGGGAAGCTCGACGACTGGCCAATAGACCTCGCCAAGCGCCGCGCGGAGTCCGGCTTCTGGAGTCCCGACCGGAACTGGAACCTGTAGCAGCGTGGGCTGCTCGCCAAAGACGAGGGACCAGGCGCCATGGGCGAGCAAGAGCGGCAAGAGGGTCAGTGTGACGGCCCAGGAGCCACTTCGCAGGAGGAGTGCTGCGGAGAGAAGCACGAGGGCTGTCCAGACGTAGGCTCCGAGTATCTCCGTTGTGAATGCAAGGTCCGGACCTGTTGGAGGAGTCAAGAGCCCGACGAGCAAATCCGGGCCGTGGTGATAGGCCAACTCCAGGTCGGGATTCCAGCCCAGCGTTGGCGGCCAGCCGCCCGCTCGAATGGTGGCGGGAACCATCGTGTGAAGGACTTCATCTGGAATGATCAGCAGTTGGCGGCTGGCCAGCGCGACCCAGAAGATCGCGGTGACGGCAAGGCCGAAGCCGGCAATCGTTCGCGGTGCAACCGATAAGTCATGGCGCTGTCGCCACGCCAGACCGGCACCGAGGCCCAGCACCACAATCCATCCCGCCAAAGCTCCGGCCAGACCGGGAAATATGTGCAGAACGAAATTGACAATCAGCCCCCACAACGCCAGCCCAATCACCAGCCCCTGGGCTAGCGCCAGCCGATCGTCCGTCTGCCGCAGCGCCACGCGTGCCACGACATATCCGACTGCAGAGAGGGTTAGAATTTTCGCAAGGAGAAGAAAGAGCCCAGGAGCGACGCTGGGATCGACGGTCACTTAGAAGGGCTCGACGCGAAAGTGCTTGTGGAGATCTCGGGTGCGAGGATTCTGAATAGGAAGTGAAGGGCTTTCGGATGGCACCCTTGAAGCAGGGTCTGGAAGAGCGACGATAGCTGGCACACGTTGCCGTCGAGTAGGCTCAAAACCTACCTCGAGGCGAATCTATCGGGCCTGAGGTTGGACGGAGGCCAAGCTCACCCTGGAAGACCTCGTAAGACGCGTCTCCACCTTCCGAAATTGAAATTCTGGCAACTGGAGCCAGGGCCACAAGACGGTAATCGTCTCGCAGGCGAACGCTCAGCAGCCAGACGCCCGGGCCGAGCCCTTCGCCAGCCGACGGAAGGACTGCCAAGCTCGATCCATTGTCCCGTAGCGCCAGCTGGCCGTCCCTAGGGTTGTATTCGTAGCGATGCACAAGCGTCCCTGACTGTGGAGCAATTTGCCCGGCGAACCACTGGGGAGTTCGGTCGATCGGCCAGCTGTCAGGAAATGCCCAGGGCGAGGAATCGGCCCGTGTAACAACCCAGTCCTGACCTGTCCAACCCTCGGCATTCTGATTGGCGAGAGTTGCGGTAAATGCTAGCCGGCCGTTTGTCGCCTGCCAGTCGGTAACTTCAACCCAGAACGGGCGAGGCGGAGGTGCCATGACCGACACAGCCGTGCCGTTCAACGAGTAGACGGCGATTTCGTTGTTCCAGAAGGTCGGCTGCCGCCATTCGGGCGGCAGCATGGCAGGCGCCAGGCGGGCCGAAGCTACGGCAAAGTCTGGCAGTGTGCGGCCCAGCGGTTCCGGTCGAATGTCCGAACTCAGCGAGACGTCCCGAACACGCAAGCTGTACCGGCTTCCTTGATCTAGGAATTCGGACTCTGGCATTGCTGCTGCGGCGCGAGCGATGTTCAAAGGGTCTGTCGCTGCCGAAAGGTAGACCACTGACCCTTCTGGAATTGTCTTCCGCAGCGTCTCATACGATGCGCCGTCTGACGGCACTTCGATGCCGCGAAACGCGGGACGCACCTGGTAGAGAGAGTCTGTGCCGGCGCGGATCAGCGGTTCGAACAGACCGGGATCAGCCAGCCAGCGTCGTGCTCGATCTGGGAGCTTGGCGACCCATGGGTCGGGCGCGTGAACATACTCGATCTGCAGACTTGCGATGGCCGCCGGTTCGAGGTAGCGGATCGAGTCCAGATACTCAGGGCCGTAGGTTGCCCGTCCGTGGGGAAATCGAATGAAGCCTGCGGCGTTCGGCCGGCCGGTGGCGATTGTCATTGCGAGTGGTGCTGGTGAGAGGATTCGCGCTTCGGCGGACGTGTGTTCGCGGATCCAGGAGATGAGTTCGTCGGGTATCCGGTCTTGAGGGGAGTACCGCCCCATGTACCAATACCAGTCGCCGAACTCGGGCTCCTGGGAGATTGCATTTGCGATTTGAACACCGTGACCAATTGCCAGGCCAAGATTCCGCGCTGGCGCGGCCACCGTTGGCCAGGTCACGAGTCCAAACATCACAACCGCAGCGCCAAGGCTCCGCAGTCGAGGCAACGCCGCGAATCGATGAGCCAGCGCCAGAAGGAACGCCAGCAGCGCAAAGTTCCTAGCGTGCCCATCGAATCGAGCGACGTCATGCGGAGCCGCCTCATATCGAAGCGTGAGTGCACCAATCAAGAACATGAGGCTTGCGCCTGCCAGCAGGAGCACGAGCCGATTGCGAAAAGCAATCATGCAGGCAACGCTGGCCACGACCGCCGTGCCAATGTTCAGGAGGCCAAGTCCGCCCGGCTGCGTGGCGACCGAGACGAGCGCGCCGCGGTCACGTGGATCAAGGGGCCAGCCGAGGGCGAGTGCGCCGCCGCCCCCGGACCCGGTCAGGACTCCCGTAAGGACGCCGCCGCTTCCAGCCAGGAGCGCAGCTGCAAACGCCGGCCCGGCGGCAGTGCGAAGTGTGGCTGGGAGGGAGATCGGGCCGACTCTCCGTTGATTTGAGAGTCGGCAGACCTCTATCGCCACCCACAAGGCTAGGGCAACTGGTGCGACCGTCTCGTCGACTAGCCCGAGAAACCCGATCAGAAGTGCAAGCACGACAGCGCCCGGCCACGTCTTGCTCTTTAACGCGACAACCCGTTCCAAGACCACGATGGCCAGCGCGTACCCAAACGGAAACAGTGGCTTCCAGATGTTTGGGGGTACTCCGTGTTGCTCGGACGGCCACGGAAGTTCGACTCTCGGCCAAAACACTTCGGTCAGCGCGGCGCGCAATCCTGCGGCTGGGATGCCTGCCGGAACAGGCACGCGTAAGAGCGAAGGCTGCTCGCCGAAAACGAGCGTCCAGGCGCCGGGCGCAAGCAGCAGCGGCGTTAGGGTCAGGACGCTGGCCCAGGATCCGCGTCTCAAGAGCAGCGCCACCACGAGCACGATGAAGCTGGTCCACGAATAGGCGCCGAACAACTCGGTGGTGAATCCCAGGTCTGGACCAATCGGCGGGCGCAGCAACCCGATCAAGAGGTCCATGCCGTAGTGATAGGCCAGGTCAAGATCTGGATTCCACGACCACACCGGAGGCCATCCGCCGGCCCGGATCGTGGCAGCCAGCGTGGCGTGGGCGATTTCGTCCGGAATAATGAGCAACTGGCGGCTTGCCAAAGCGACCCAGAAGATCGCAGCGCCACCAGGATGAACCCGGCGAGCGTTCGCGGCGGAATCCGCAGGTTATTTCGGCGTGGCCACGCAACACTGACGCCGATGGCCAGCAACACAATCCATCCCGCCAGAGCTCCGGCCAAACCGGGGAACAAGTGCAGAAGGAAATTGACCGTAAGCCCCCACAGCGCCAGCCCAATCACCAGGCCCTGGGCTAGCGCCAGCGCGTCATTGGTTTGCCGGAGCGCGGCCCGCGCGACGACGTAACCTACGGCGGCCAAGGTCAAGAGTTCCGCCGTCAGCAGGAGGAGACCAGGCAGCACCGTCACGTCAATTTTCACGATGCACCCTGACAACAGTCATGTCCGCCAACATCGTCCGATGGGAGATTCCAGAGCTGTGAGTCGAGCAGCACCTCCATGTCTAGCTTGGGGGTGCCAATTCGCGGCATGACGCCGTGTGTTTCAGGCGTTCAGGACAGGGCGTGACCTGGGTTGCGTGCTCGCCCGCATACAGCGTGTAGTCCAGGTGACCTGAGTCCGCAATCGCGATTCGCAAGACGGGAATAATAGCGGCTTGCAGATGGTCGTAGCGAAGGCGCACGGCAAGAACGTACGTGCCCGGCTCCAGATAATCGCCGGACGACTGTATGCCCGCGAAACGCCCGTCGGCCTTCTGCACCGCCAGCTGGTTTTGGCGCGCATCAAATTCATAAACGTGAGTGGACTCGCCACCGGGAGCAATCTGACCGGCAAACCATGCGAGAGAGGCGACGGTAATCCCGTTATCTTCGGTAGGCAGGGCCCAGGGAAGATCCCGTCCTGAAATCAAGAGCCAGTCTTGGCCTGTCCAGGCTGTCGGCGAGTGATCGGTGAAGGTCGCTCTGAATGAGATTCGATCGTCGGCCTGCTGAACTTCCGACAGTCGAAGGGAGAATTCAGCATCCGGCTGAGGTGGTGGATCGACGACTGGGAGACTCAAAGACTCAGTGGCGTAGGCAATTGCTGATTGATTCCACCAGATTGGACGAACGGACCGGAGGTCATATGGGCTAGGCCGGTCACGCGCGATGACCACGACATCTGCAGGGGCGCTATCCGGTGGATAGCTGTTGACTTCGGAGCGAAGGTGGATGTCTCCCTTGGGAAACGTTCCCAGCAAGCGCGTGTGTGCAAGGGTTGAGGCAATCCTCAGCGAATCCTCGGTTGTGAGTCCCATCACGCGCACGGCGGAGGAAGCCGGGATCGTCAGTCGCAGTGCTTCGAACGACCGTGGGTCGGGCGCGGGATTGAGGTTAAGGAAAGTGGGCAGGACTCGGAAGAGGCGGTCAGCCTCACCATCAACCAGCAACTCGAACAGCTGCGGATTGTCGAGCCAGCGTTGTGCGCGGTCGGGGAGCAGGGCAAACCACTCATCAGTTGCGTGCACGTGGGTGGTCCCCATACGTCGGAGCGCTATTGGCTCAAGGAACGAAATCGCGTCTATATGCTCTGGTCCATGCTCGGTTCCGGCGTGGGAATAACGCATGAAGCCAGACGCATTTAGACGACCCGTGCTAGAAGTGATTAGGTTCCAATGTGGAGAGAGTATTCGAGAGTCGACTGGCGTTCTCTTGCGAATGTAGCTTCTAACGATATCGGATGTAGGACTTGGACGTGAGTATCGTCCAACACTCAATGGGGATGACTTGAAGTGCTCTCGTAGATTTGATCTTTCGAAATTTGTCCCAGCATTGGATAGCTCAATCCCTTGACCTGCTTCAAGGGCAAGCATCCGGAGTGGTTCCGCCGCCGTCGGCCAGGTGATGAGCGCAAATACTATGATTCCCGCGGTATACCGCCAGCGTCCGCGTAAGCTGCCGAGCCAGATAGCAATAGCAAGCAGGAAGCCGAGCAGCGCGAAGTTTCGGGCGTGACCGTCGATGCGTAATAGATCGTAAGGTGCAGGTTCATATTTGAGCGTTAAGCTGACAAAGACAAAAGACAGGGTGCCTACGGTTAGCGCCAGTATGAGCCGTCGTCTCCCACGGATCAGCAGCGCGACAATCGCCGCTGGGACAACGCCAAGACCCAGCAGACCGATTCCACCAGGCAGTACCGAAATGACGGATCCCAGGGGTTGTCGAGTGTTGGGGTCTTCGAACCATCCTAAGGAAATCCCTGATGCGGCTGACCCGGTGATGAAGGATGAAACTGGACCTCCACCGATAGCCAGCAAGATGATGGCTAGCGCGGGTCCACATAGAGCACGCAAAACATCACTTGATGTCACCAAAGCGTATGCTTGAGATCCAATAGGTCTGTGGGAGATATTGATTTGCTTCGTTGCGCTTAATCCAGAGCGGTTGTGAGACGTATCTTCGCCGAGATTCGCGCCTTGTGTTCGCAGACTTAAGCGTCGCATGAATGTAGCCACACTTGACTTGGAGTCCATTCCCGGAAGCAGATCGAAAACCTCAAGTCCTAGCCACAAGACGAGCACAACCAGCGCGACGTCTTCACTGAGGAGTCCTATAAAGCCAATCGTGGTTGCCAGTGTTGCCGCTTGCGGCCACGTACGATGACGCTCGCGAGCTGCATATGTAAACACAATCAATGCCAGCGAGTATGACATTACAAAGGCCGGCTTCCAGATATTTGGTGGGGTTGCTTGAGAAGCTGTTTCCCAAGCTAATGACACAGATGGCCAATATATGCTTGCAAGGGAGGCCCTGACCCCGTCGGCGGGGAAGCCTGTCGGAACTAGGATTCTCACTATGTCAAACTCTCTGGATTCGATCAGCATCGTCCACGCGCCTGCGGTGAGTATAATCGGAGCGAGGACAATCAGGCTTAGCCAGCCTGCTCGACTCATTAGTGTGGTGACGACGACCAACGCATAAGAGGTCCATACGTAGGCGCCCAACAGCTCGGTGACAAATGCCAAATTCGGGCCGTTATTTGGTGTCAGGAGTCCGACGAGCAGATCAAATCCGTAATGGTAAATGAACGGTTGGTCAGGATTGTAAGGAAAGACGAGTGGCCAACCACCTGACTGGACGCGGGCAGCGAGTCCCAAGTGCATCTGGGACTCGGGGATTCCCCAAAGCTGGCGAGCTGCTAAAGAGATCACGAAGAGGATTGAGCCTGCGGTCACCAGGCCGAGCGCGGTGGAAAGTTGCGGCCGGATGCGTAGCTGGCTACGCCAGGCCATGCCAACGCCGAGCGCCAGGACGAAGATCCATCCGACGAACGCCCCGACGGTTCCGGGAAATATGTGCAAGAGAAAGTTGACGGCCAGACCCCACAGGGCTGGTCCGATTACTAAGCCCTGCGCCATGGCCAAGCGATCGTCGGGCTGGCGCAACGCAACGCGCACGAAGACATAGCCAACGGCGGCAAGGGCTAGCAACTCGGCGGCGAGCAGCAGGAGGCCGGGCAGAACTGCCGAATCTACACTCATCCCAGAAACTTAGAGGTCCAACGCTCCATAGACCACGACCACCCGCTGACCCATGTAGCTTGAATCGCTTGAGGGTTCATGTTCGCAATGAGGCGCCAAGCGGACCCTCGTAGGTCTCATAGGAAACGTCGCCACTCGAGGAAATCGCAAACTTCATGACCGGGATCAGCGCGACCTCCCGATGGGACCGCTGTAGGCGTACCGCAAGCGTGTAGCTTCCTGGGTCCAGCCTTTGCCCGGAGGATCGAACTCTCCTAAGTGTATCGTCCTGCGCCACGGCAAGCGTGCGCCTGTGTGCGTCAAAGCTATAGGTGTGGGTCAGAGTCTCGAGTCCCGGAATCATCTGGCCGGAAAACCAAGAGGACGCCGCGTGGGTTGTTAGATTAGATTCAGCCCTAAGTGGGATTGCCCACGGCGATGCGTCAGCCAACGTGACGAGCCAATCCTGCCCTGTCCAATATTCCGAAGACCGATTAGTGAATGTGGCACTAAATGTAATGTAGTCCTCAGTCACGTCCAATTTCTCAATCTGCACCTCAAACCCCTGCGACGGCGGTGGCAGTATCGGACGAATCACGTTGCCGGGAGCGTAGATGGCGAGATTCTTGTTCCACCAAACGGGCTGGCGGGCGCTAAAGGGAAAGGCTGATGGGGCGCGATGCAGAGGAGTAACTACCAAGTCAGGCACCTCTTTGTGGAGCGGTGCCATCTCAATTTCAAGCCGGGTGTGCCATGGCGGACGAATCTCCCTACCCAGAAGGTGCGTGTGTGCGAGCACGGTGGCCACGCGCGTCGCATCCCGAGGTTCTAGGACCGCCGAGAAGTATACCGTTGAGCCGGTCGGCACGGCCTGCCGCAGCGCCTCAAAAGACTCTGGATGGGGAGTCGACTTGAGGCCGTAGAAGGCAGGGAGAATCTGGTAGAGAGCCTCAGTGTCGTCGAAAGCCAGCAACTCGAAAAAGGCAGGATTACGCAACCAGCGCTGTGCCCGGTCCGGAAGTCTGGCAGCCCATGCATCTGGCGCGTGAATATGGCTGAAACCAAGTCGACGAATGGCTATGGGCTCCAGATATCGGATGGCGTCAAGATACTCCGGGCCTTGATCGTCGTGGTACTGGACGGTACGTGGGAATCCGGCGGCATTGGGACGGCCGGTGAGAATCGACATCTCGGACGGATACGGCGACAGAACTGGGGTGTCGACAGGGAGTCGCTCGCGGATGACATCGGAAACCAAAGCCGAGATTTGAGCTGGCATCGCGTAGCGCGTGCCCCGGAAGGGTTGCGAACGAGGTGAGTTCTCGGCCGCCAGCGATTTGGCGTTGGACAGTTGGGGTCCCTGAGAAACTGCCATGAGGAGGTTCTGTACCGGCCCGATTGCCGTCGGCCAGGCAATTGAGGCAAGGATCATCGTGCCTACGACGTAACGCCACCGTGGCGACAAGTCCGGCATACGGGTGCTCAAGCCAATAAGCAGGGCCGCCAACGCGAAATTACGCGCGTGGCCGTCAAGGCGTGCGACGTCCCAGTTCGAAAATTCATAGCGTATAGTCAGTGCGGCCAGTAGCAAGAGGGTGCTGGCTATGGCCAGAGCAATGACTAGTCTGTTGCGCCAGCGTAGCGCTATGGCGGTGGCGACCACGGGTATTGTTCCAGCCTCGAGTACGCCGACGCCACCTGGCGATATTTCGAGCTCGGAAATAGGACGACGGCTGCCAGCGTTGGATATCCAAGCCAGCGATACACCGGAGTCGGATGTTCCGGTCAAAATGCTGGTTACTATTCCTCCCTCGGCAACGAGCAGTGTTGCGGCTAAGCCAGGGCCCAAGATAGTTCCCAGTGCATTCTTCCGTTGCAAAGCGCCATCGGCATTGCCTTCGTGTTGCTTCTGGTGCAGGGAGTTGAAGTCTGAGTAACGTAGCAAACGAGACGCCTCCAAGGCTATCCACAGACCAATGACGATGACAGCGACAAATTCGTCCAAGAGCCCAATAAAGCCCGCGACGAATGCGAGAGTTATTTGGGCGGCGGGCTGCAAGCGGTGGTGCGTCGAGGCTCGCTCAAGCACCACAAGGGCCAGCGCATAGGTCAGTACGAAATTCGGTCGCCAAATGTTCGGTGGTGACGCTTCTGCGGCTGCGTTCCAGTAAGTTGGAGCGGAGGGCCAGTAAATGTCTGCCAGTGAAGCACGAAGCCCAGCTTCCGGGATTCCCGTCGGCACCACGAAGTCCACGATTCCGGGGGGAGCTGTGTACGGCAACTGAGTCCAGAGTCCGAAGGACAGGAGTAGTGGACACGTGATCACGGCGCTTATCCACGAACCGGATCGGAGGACCGTAGCCGTCAAAACGACCGCAAAGGCTGTCCACATATACGTGTCCATGAGTTCGGTCGTGAACGCAGGATCAGGCCCAAAAGGTGGGGCGAGTAGAGCCACGAGCAGGTTTATGCCGTGGTGATACGGTGCCGGAACACCTGGCTGCCAGGAAAAGGTCGGCGGAAAGCTGCCGGCTCGAATTGATGCGGCAAGTCCCAGGTGGAGTTGTACATCGTTAATGGTCATCATTTGGCGGCTGGCCAGGACTACCCAGGCAACCACCAGTGCAACCATCACGAATCCTGCGACGGTGCGTGGTGCTAGTCGCAGCCTGTCCCGAGCCCGCCATGCCAGCGCCGCAGCCAGTGCAAGCGTGACGCCCCAGGCAGCAAGGGCGCCAGCCAGACCAGAAAACGCGTGCAGAACGAAATTGACAATCAATCCCCACAGCGCCGGGCCAATCACCATCCCCTGGGCCAGCGCAAGCACGTCGTTGGACTGCCGCAGAGCAACGCGCGCCACGACATAGCCGACGGCGGATAGAGCAAGTAATGCAGCTGCGAGCAGCAGGAGGCCGGGGAGCACAGTGGGGTCGAGAGTCATTCGGCGGTCCGGTGCCAATCCGGCAAGAGGTCAGGTTGAGCTGGGTCGCGGAAGCAACCATCGGCAGCGATACGTCGGCAGTCGTCGATGGTCTCGAGACGCCGAGGGCCAGAGGCGATCACAGCCACGGGCATGCTTTGATCCGCTGCATGGCTTCTCGGCGTTCGTCGAGCGTTTGCTCGTCGCGCTTAGCGCTGGGGCGTACCCGGCAACAGTGGTGCGCCACGTCGTTGAAGACGCTGACCTGGCGCTTTGCCCCGAGGTCGCGACTGATGCGTCGCGGGCTGGCTTGGCTGGCAGAAGGTCTGCCGAAGAGCCAGTTGCCGATAGAGACAGTTAAGTCGCGTTGGACAGCGCGCAACCGATGGTGTGCACGCACAGACGTGACTGACATGATCCGCCCCTTCGTCGCCGCCTCGACGATTCATGCAGTCGGGAAGGGAGGTCATCCCGGTGCTAGAAGGGGCGATATTAGGGAATCTTCATTACCTCTGCCATGTCACCGCTAAATCTTCATGAATGGCGGGTGCCGTGGGTGCAGCGCGGTGGTTCGGTGCTAGGAAGAGGCCGGTTAGAAACCGGCCCGTACGCAAGAGGACGGCAAAGCGAGGAGTGAGCCGAGAGGCGAGCGATATGAGAGAGGACTGCGTGGGAAAGCTGGTTGCCGACTAGGGGTTGGAGGCCGGCCGGGAGGCCGGAAGATTCCTCACCCTGCCCACTCTCCCCGGAGAGACCTTTGCAAGACCCGGGCGGGCGGTGGATCGTGGAAACCAGTTCGACCATCGCTGAGAGTCCTGGCTATGCACCCGGCCACCCACGCGACCGAACTGCTCGACGCGTCGCTGCCGCCGCGGGTCGGGCGCATCGCCCGCCTGGAGCGGCTGACCCAGCTCATCGACTGGACCCGGCTGGCAGCGCTGGTGGCCGACCTGCACGCCGCGCCGACCCGTTGATGGCCGGCTACCCACTTGTTCGCCTCTCGTGGCCAGGCTGTCGAGGTCGTCACTGCTTGGAAGCGAGCGGTGAGACTTGGAGTTCCAGGGTGCGGCATAGCGTGGCCCCCAGGGCGGCGATTCGTAGACGTTCCGGGCAGGCGTTCACGGATACGCGGCGTTCGCCCTCGTAGACCGTGAATGACACGCGCCCACGCTCGGTAATTGTGACCTTTAGCACAGGAACGACCGCCGCTTGCAAGTACTCCCGCTGGAGCCGGACGACCAGAACGTAGTCAGCCGGCTCAAGATTGTCGCCAGACGTCGGAAGGGCAGCGTAGCCGCCGATCGAATCCTGCGTTTCCAGCTGGCCAGTTCCGGCGTCAAGTGTGTATGAGATCGAAGTTTCGGGGACACTCGGGGATAGCTGCCCCCCGAACCAGCGGGCGCCCACCAGGGTGTATCCGTCGGACTCGAACACGCTGGGCAACTGCCAGTCGGTTTCCTCCACGCGGACGAGCAGCCAGTCCTGGCCGGTCCACTGGCCAGGTGCATGGTTCGCGAAGTGGGCGGTAAAGCTGATCCGGGCGTCCTGTTGGCTGACGTTCGTGAGGCGGACGGTGACGTAGCTCTCTGAGTCTGGAGGCGGATCGACCGCGGCCTCACGTCCAGGCCCGGTGGCGTAGGCCACCGCCGCGTGGTTCCACCAGATCGGGGTGAATTCCTGCGTGCTGATGTCAAACGATATGTCTCGCTCGACGACCACGATGTCGGGCAGGCGGCCGGCCAGGGGCTCGGTTGGGATGTTGGTCAGCGAGTAATGGACGTGCGGATCCAGCGTGCCCAGGATCCGGGCATGCGGCAGTACGGAGGCAATGCGGATTGCTGTCAGCGGACTCGTTGGGGTTGGCACGTGCACCGTGGCGCCAACCGGCACGCGGCGCCGCAGGTCCTCGTACGATTGGGCGTCTGGCGCGGGAGTCAATTGCAGGAATGCCGGTTGAATCCGGTACAGCGCGTCGGGGCCCTCACGGACCAACAGTTCGAATAGATCGGGTCGCTGCAGCCACTGCTTCGCGCGGTTGGGAAGGCCCGTGACCCACTCGTCTGAGGCGTGCAGATACCTGAAGCCAAGACGTTGGACTGCCGATGGTTCCAGGAAACGAAGCGTGTCCTCGTACTCGGCGCCCGTGATTGCGAATAGGTGGATAAGCGTGGGGAAACCGGACGCGTTGGGGCGGCCGGTTGAGACGGTCATGCTGTGCGGGTGAGGAGAGAAGACCCGGGCGTCAATCGCGGTCTGGCTGCGGATGTAGGCGGCGATTCGCTCGGAACGGAGGGGCTTGATGACTGCTCGGCCCATGACCCACTCGTTGAATTCCCGCTCATTCTGCTGAGCGTTGGCAAGCTGCACCCCGCGGCTGAGCGCCAGAGCCATGCTCCGGGTTGGGGTGATGATCGTCGGCCAAATAACAAGAGCCGCAAAGATCGCCAGGGTGGCGTAACGCCAACGAGGTCTTAGGCGCGGAAGGCTGACGCTCAGGGCCACCAGCAACGCCAGCAGCGCGAAGTTTCGGGCGTGTCCGTCCAGGCGCGTGACTTCACCCGCCGGCTCGTATTGCAGCACCAGCGCGGCAACCAGAAACCCGCCGCTTGCAGCCGCCAGTGAAAGCGCAAGCTGGTTTCGCCTGGCGAGCAGCACCGCTGCGAGAGCGACGGGGAGCACGCCGAGGCCGAGGATGCCAACACCGCCGGGAATGGAGTCGAAGCCGCCCAGCGGCCTCCGGCTCCCCGCATCTGCGTGCCATCCAAGCGACAGCTCTTTTCCTTCCGCGCCGGTCAACATGCTCGTAATGACCCCGCCCCCGAGAACAAGCAGGAGAACCGCCAGCAGGGGTCCGGCCGCCGCCCGCAGCACGATGCGCCTATTCGTGGTCTGCATTGGCCGGGCGTGCAAGAGCCGCAAGATCTCCAGGCCGACCCAAAGGGCCAGTACGAGAAGCGCAATCTCTTCGGCCATCAGGCCCATGAATCCGACCAGGAGCGCCAGTGACCATCGGCTGCGCCCAGTCGTGTCGTACGCCGCGGCCGCCCGTTCGAGCACGATGAAGCCCAGCGCGTAGCTGTGGACAAACGGCGGCTTCCAGATGTTCGGGGGCGATGCCTCCCCGGGCCACGTCCAGGGCAGCGAAACAGATGGCCAGTAGATTTCCGCCAGGGAGGCGCGGATCCCCGGGCCGGGGACTCCGGCGGGCGCCGCCGCCTGCAGGATGTGCGGGGCGTCGGCGTACCAGATCAAGGTCCACGCGCCGGCCGTAACGAGGAGCGGCACGAGAGTCAGACCGCTGACGCCCGCATGTCGCACTACGGCAGTCGCGACGACCAAGACGAACCCTGTCCAGATGAAGGCGCCAAAGACCTCGGTGGTGAATGCGAGGTCCGGGCCCGCGGGCGGGGTCAACAACGCGATCAGGAGGTCCGCGCCGTAGTGATAGGGAAGGCGTTGGTCCGGAATCCACGAAAGCACCGGTGGGAACTGCCCGGCTCGCATCGTTGCCGAAATCGCCAGGTGAATGTCCTCGTCGGGAATGCTCAGCAATTGCCGGCTGGTGAGGGCAACCCAGAAGACGCCAAGCGTGGCGAGGCTGAAGCCGGCGAGGGTGCGGGCTGGCACGCGAAGCCTGGTCCCGGATAGGCGGGCCAGGGCGCCAGCCAAGACCAGGGTCAGGATCCAGGTGGCGAGCGCGCCGGCAAGGCCGGGAATGAGGTGCAGGATGAAGTTGGCCAGAAGCCCCCACAGCGCCGGTCCGATGACAAGACCCTGGGCGAGGGCCAACGGGACCGTGGACTGGCGAAGGGCAACGCGCGCGAATACGTAGCCCACGGCGGACAGGAGAAGCAACTCGCCGGCGAGCAGCACGAAGCCGGGGAGGACTGAGGGATCGACCGTCATTCAGCAGCCAGGCGGCGGCACGATTCGGTGTTTTGCAGCCGCTCTGGACATGGATCGACCGAGGCTCGGCGATAGTCCCGGAATGTCGTGTACGACGTACGGCTGTTGTCAGTAACCATGATCTTCAAGGCTGGAACGATCGCGGCCTGCAGGTGGTTGTGTCGCAGCCGAACTGCCAGCACGTAGGTACCTGGGGGCAGTCGATCTCCAGATGTTGGCAGGACGTCCACTGTCCCATCGGGGTCTTGTACGGCTAGCTGTTGGGTGTCTCCGTCGAATACGTAGCGGTGTCTGGAAAGCTCGCCGGACGGGGCAATCTGCCCTGTATACCAGCGCACGCCCACCAGTGCGTACCCGTTGGGAGCGTAGCTTGTGGGCAGCGACCAGGGGCCGGGGTCCACCTCGATCACCAGCCAGTCCTGCCCCGTCCAGCGATCGGGGGCGCTGTCCACGAACGTGGCCGTAAATGCGAGTCGGTTCGCGGTGCGGCGGACTTCCGAGATACGAACTTCAAAGTTGCTCTGTGGCTCAGGCGGTGGGGCAATGGCCGCGGCGTCCGGGCTCGTGGCGTAAGCGATGGCCGTGTGATTCCACCAGACGGGTGGAAAGGCGTGCGTGCTGGCATTCATGGCGCGATCGCGGGCCACGACGACGACGTCGGGCGGTGACTCGCTTGTCGCGTCGATCGGAATCTCGGTGAGGAGATACAGGTTTGATGGTGAAAGCGATCCCACGAGGTTGGTGTGTGGAAGTGCCGCGGCGACTCGCAGCGCCGGAATAGACTGAATGCCCGCCGAAATCTGGACGGTGGCCGACGGTTCGACGACCAGTCGAAGCGCTTCGAATGACTGTGGAGTTGGCGAAGGATTCATTGCCAGAAACGCGGGTTCAATGCGAAAGAGCGTGTGCGTACCGTCCCGAATCACGGGGGTAAAAAGCGTTGGATCCGCCAGCCAGGCTTGGGCGCGACTGGGCAGGCCGGTAATCCAAGCCTCCGTGGCGTGGACATAGCTGAAGCGAAGCCGCCGAATCGCCGCTGGCTCCAGGAATTGAATGGCGTCTTCGTAATTGGGGCCGGTGAACGGAAACAGATGGACGTGGCCCGCGAAGCCGGACGCGCTGGGACGTCCGGTTTGGATTGACATGGCGATTGGATTGGGCGAGAGGATGCGGGCATCCGCCTCCGACTGACTTTGGATGTAATCAGCGATCTTCCCGGTTGCAAAAGGATCCAGCACATGTCGTCCCATGTGCTGAAGCGATGCGACAAAGTCCGAAGGTGGCGCGGGACGGACATTGGAAAGCTGGACTCCGCGATCGAGGGCCAGCCGGATCTTCTGGACCGGCGTTGCGATGGTGGGCCAGATGATCAGAACGACGAGGCCGCCAGCAACGGCATACCGCCAGCGCGGACGGAGGGCGTGTAGCCGGACGCTGAGGGCGACGAGCAACGCCAGCAGGGCGAAGTTCCGCGCGTGCCCGTCCAGCCGGCCCACGTCAAACTGAAAGGCGCTGAATCGAAGTGTCAGCGCGGCCAACATGAAAACGCTGCTACCAAGGATCAGCGCCAGAGCCAGGCGCGTACGCCCGCCTAGTAGCAGCGCGGCGCCCGCGACCGGAATCGCGCCCAGACCCAGGATCCCGAGTCCCCCATTTAAAGGATGGAAGGTGGTGAGCATCCGGGACTCGACGATGTCCCTGGGCGCACCGAGCGACAGGCTGCCCCCGAGACCTCCGGTAAAGATGCCGGTGAGTGTTCCGCCTTCGAGGGCCAGCACAAGCAATGCCAGTGCTGGGCCGATGACCGAGGCCCGGATGGCGGTTAGCGGGATCATGCGTCCGGTTGTGGCTTTCGCAAGAGCGAGGCCGGCTAGGACCACCCAGAGGCCGAGTACCGTCAGTGCGACTGTTTCTTCGACAAGCCCCAGAAACCCGATCAGGAGCGCCAACGTCCCACGTGCTGCCCAGCCCTCGTCGCTGCGAGCCGCCACTCGTTCCAGCACCACAAGCCCCAGGGCGTAGGCGAGGACGAATGGAGGCGTCCAGATGTTTGGCGGCGGCGTTTCGAAGTAGGGAGCCCAATCGCCGGGAAGGTGGAGCATTGGCCAATACACGTCGGCCAGTGCTTCACGCAGTCCGGTCATCGCGAGGCCGGTCGTAGCCGGAGCCTTTAGGAGTGGCGGCGGGGCGCCGAGGACCAGCGTCCACGTGCCGGCGGTGAGCACGAGCGGCGCGAGGATCAGTGCACCGAGCCACGAGCCGTGATTTCTCAGCGTCGTCACGACCAGCAGCGCGAAGCTGGTCCACACGTAGGCGCCCAACGCTTCCGTCGTGAGGGCCATGTCTGGACCTGCCGGGGGCGTTAGCAGCCCAATCAGCAGGTCCACGCCGTAGTGGTAGGGCACGGAAGCTCCCGGATTCCACGACAGCTCCGGCGGATGAATGCCGGCCCGAATAGCGGCGGAGAGCGTCAGGTGGATGCTGGAGTCTGGAATGGTGAGCAGTTGCCGACCGGCCAACGCAATCCACGTCAGGGCCAGCGCCGCGGCTGCAAACCCGGCCACCGTTCGCGGGTGCAGGGGAAGTCTGGACGGCGCCCGCCAGGCAAGCCCGGCCCCCAGAACCAACATGGCGACCCAGCCGGCGACCGCCCCCGCCATCCCTGGGAGCAAATGCAGGGCGAAGTTGACGAAGATGCCCCAGAGCGCCGGCCCGATGACGAGCCCCTGGGCCAGGGCCAGCCGAGCGTCGGTCTGTCGGAGCGGTACTCGGGCGACCACGTAGCCGACCCCTGCAAGCGTCAATAGCTCGAGCGCAAGAATCAGCAGGCCTGGAACTACGGCGGCGTCGACTGTCACGTTCGCATCGCTCGTTGCCGGGTCACCCGCCGGCTTGAGTGTTTGCCGTAACCGTGCGCCGATGCTTGCGGCAAAGTGACCCCACCGAGCCGAAGCCGCCGCGGGAACTCATTCATGCAGTCTGGAGGCGCGTCGTTTCCAAGGGCGCAGGCTGCACCAGACAATTGCGATTCGCAATGGCGCGGGTGAACGGCGAGGGCGGCCATTGGCGGACCGTATACCCAAGTACGGCTCGCAAAAAGTCCCTCCGGCACTCTCGGCGAATGCTTATCATCCGGCGATTGGTTTCTTGGATCCGCCAGAAGCATGGTCGACCCACAGCCTTTCGTATCCATGACGAAGGGATGCCGAGCCCACGTTGCGCAGCCCGTGATCGTGCCTTGACTCAGGATTCAGAGTCCTCAATGGCGCTTGCAGCTGCGGTCGCCTGAAATGTGCGGAATCGCCGGCATTCTGCGGCTTGACGGGTACCGGCCCGACGATTGTGCCGCGCTAAAGGCAATGAGCGATTCGCTCGTCCACCGTGGACCCGATGGACAGGGGTCATTCATTCGCGGTCCGGTGCGGCTCACCATGCGTCGTCTGAGCATTATCGACCTTGAGGGCGGCGATCAGCCTATGTCCAACGAGACGGACACGGTTCATGTCGTGTTCAACGGCGAGATCTACAACTATGTGGAACTGCGCGAGTCATTGGCTGGCCTCGGTCACCGATTCCGAACGAAATCGGATACCGAGACTATCGTCCATGCCTACGAGGAGTGGGGCGACGACTTCGTCAACCGCCTCAACGGCATGTTTGCCATTGCGCTCTGGGACGAAGAGCGGGCACGACTGGTGCTGGCGCGCGACCGAGCCGGGATCAAGCCGCTCTACGTCGCTCACGTCAACGGCCTCCTTGTCTTCGGTTCCGAACTCAAAGCACTGTTGAACAGCGGCTTGGTCCCGCGCGAGCTCGACTATCAGGCGCTGGGCCAATATTTGTCGCTCGAGTACATTCCCGCCCCAGCCAGCATTGTGCGTGGGGTGCGGAAACTCCGGCCCGGGCATGTGCTGACCGCTTCGATGAATCGCGTTCGTGAGCGGGCGTATTGGGATCTGTCGCTCGCGCGATCCGAGAGCGATCCGCTGCCCGGTAGCGAGGACGACCACATCCATGCATTTCGCGACGTGCTGCGACGGGCCGTCAAGCAGGAAATGGTAAGCGACGTACCCGTTGGCGTGTTGCTGAGCGGCGGCATCGATTCAAGCACCGTGGCGGCTCTCATGAGGCAAGCGACCGACGAGCCCGTCAGGTCCTTCTCCGTCTCCTTTGCCGAACGGTCATTTGACGAGAGCAGGTACGCGCGCATCGTCGCGGCGCACTTGGGCACCCGGCACCATGAGCTTAGGGTCACGCCAGCTGATCTGATTGAAGCGCTGCCGACGATTACCAGCATTGTCGACGAACCGTTCGCCGACCCTTCAATCGTTCCCACGTACCTGGTCAGTCGGTTTGCACGCGAGCGCGTGAAGGTTGCTCTCGGTGGAGATGGCGGCGATGAGATGCTCGCTGGGTACTCCACCCTGCAGGCCCATCGGCTGGCGCCTTTGTACAGGATGCTGCCCGCACCCTTTCGACGTGCAATCGTTGAGCGTGCCGCGGCGAGACTCCCGGCCTCGCCGCACTACATGGCATTCGATTTCCTTCTGCGTCGATTCATCCAGGGAGCCGACGCTCCGTCGTGGCATCAGCACCAGATGTGGACTGGAGCGCTATACGGCGAAAGCAAGGCTGCCGTTTTGCATCCGGATGTCAGGGGCGCAACGGACGACGGCAAGTTTGAAGCCGCGTTGGCCGATACGGCCGCAGCCAGCGGTGCAGAGCATCCGCTGAACCGAATCCTCTACCAGGACTTCAAGCTCTATCTGGAGGGCGATATTCTCGCCAAGACAGACCGCGCTAGTATGGCCACATCGCTCGAAACACGCGTACCGTTTCTCAATCTCGATATGCTAGAGCATCTCGAACGTGTTCCGGTGAACCTGAAGCTTCGTGGCTTGACGCGAAAGTACATCTTGCGCAAGGCAGTGACGGGTCTGCTTCCAGCTAGTATCATCACTCGGCGCAAGCGGGGCTTCGGCATTCCTGTCGCGGCTTGGCTAAACGAAGACCTCCGCAGCCTAGTCTACGAATATCTCAACGAAGCAAGGTTGCGACGAGAAGGAGTTTTCGATCCTGCTGAAGTTGCGACTCTACTCGACCAACACGCGCGCCGGACTCGCAACAATGCCAAGGCTCTTTGGACTATTTTGATGTTCCAGATGTGGCGCGAACGCTGGCTGGATGACGCATGAGCCAAAGTGGGCAGCGGCGCAGCGACATTCCAAATGAGTTCAAGTGCGCACCGTCGGGCCTAGAGACAATGACTCGCGCACTGATGCACGCGTCCAAATATCACTCCTGGATGTTCAGTCAAATTGAGGACTTTGTGGGCAAGCACGTGCTGGAAGTCGGGGCCGGAAGCGGGAACTTGACGCGGCTACTCCCCGCGAACGCGAAAGTGACGGCACTGGATGAGTCGCCAACGGCACTCGAGTTTGCTGCACGCCGGCTCGAGGCTCGCGGATTGGATGCCGTGATTGCCGACATTGCAGATCCGGCGACCGCGACACAACTGGCATCACGAGAATTCGATACGGTTCTGTGTTCAAATGTTCTCGAACACATCGAATCTGAGCGGACTGCGATCGCCAACATGCACGCAATCCTAAGGCCAACCCATGGCCATCTCTTGCTGATCGTCCCTGCGCATAACCGGCTCTATGGATCGCTTGATGAGGCGGCCGGGCATTTCCGTCGATACTCGCGGTCCGACCTCTCGACGATGCTGATTTCAGCGGGATTTGAGATTCGCAGGGCTAGATATGTGAATGCTCTCGGAGCCATCGCGTGGTATGTGAACGGGTCGATTCTACGTACCGACGATCTCAATGCACCATCGGTGAACGCTCAGGCGCGTGCATTTGACAGAATCGCTGTGCCAATACTTCGCTGGCTGGAATCTGCGATCAGGCCGCCGTTCGGTCAGTCGTTGATCGTAATAGGTCGGGCGACATGACCCTTATCGACGGTCGAGAGGCGAATGGCCGTGATTGAGGGTGTTTCGCTTGTGTTGCCGGCTTACAACGAAGAATCGGCCGTTGGCAATGTTGTGTGTGAGTTCCGCAATGCGCTGGAAGCGACTGGCCTGCCCTTTGAGATTCTTGTCGTTGACGACGGTTCCTCGGACCGTACGGCGGACGTGGCGTCGGATGCGGGTGCGACAATCGTAAGGTCTCCGCAAAATCTTGGATACGGAATTGCACTCCGGCGCGGGATCGTAGCCTCGCGGTACCCATACGTCCTGATTTGCGATGCAGACGGAACATATCCACCATCGGCTATTGAAGACTTAATCAGACTTGCCGAGCACTTCAACATGGTCGTGGCAGCTCGTACTGGACGTCAGTTCCGTGGTCGAGGTGTGCGTGCACTTGCGCGGACGGGCTTGCGAGTGTTTTCGAGCTTTGTCGTCGGCCGTCGCATCCCCGATGTAAACTCTGGATACCGCATATTTAGAAAAGCTCCTTGTGTCGGGTATTTTGGCATGCTAAGTCCAGGATTCAGTTTCACAACCGGCTTGACGTTGGCTATGATTAGTGATGCTCGGGCGGTGGCGTTTGTGCCTGTCGACTACGCAAAGCGAATTGGTTCATCTAAGGTTCGTTTCGTGCGAGATACACTACGTATCACCCAAGTGCTGATTCAAGCTATGGTTCGCCATAATCCCGTCAAACTGTTTGCTGTCCTTACGGCCGGTGTGTGGACGTTGGCACTGGCGGCTGTCCTTAGTTGGGTCATTCTGGGAATCGGAGGGATCGGCGTTCTGGCAGGTGTGACGTTTTTGATCGGAGTGCAAGTATTCTGTGTTGGCTTGTTGGCGGAAGCGATGCGTGTGCGCCGTGAGGTCTAGGATAGTACGATTTCAGTTAAGATGTACCCAGAGTTTCGCAATAGGAGCTTCGGCTCCAGCATAAATGGACGAAATGATTGCAAGCATTATGAGGATTAGTGCGGTCGTTCCTTGGAAGCGTAACTCACCTGGGAAAGCATGAGACGCCATATAGAGGCTGCTGAGAATGATCGATGTTGCTGTCAGCGCACCAACAATGAGTGTAAGTGAAGCTACGACCCACGCGGGAGGACCATTCGCTCTGGCGGACGCTGCGGCTGTTTGGCTCAGGACGGCTTCCAGCCAGGAAAGCGGCTTCGGCAGGCTTGGCTCAAGGTAGAGATCAAAACGTAAATCCTGGTCCGGGAATGTCACAAGATCGTCATCGCGCAATTCGCCGGGCGGGTAGAAGTCTCCACGTAGAAATGCGTAGTGGATACTGGCTTCCGGAGAACTAAGCACCGACTCCATTCGCAGATAGAGCCGATCCCCTCGGGAGACATGATCCGGATCAAAGACTACACGTGCTTGCCAGGGAGCTCTCGTGCGATCGAAGACGACGATGCCGGAAGCTAAGACGTCCTGTTTATCGACGCCGTCGATTAGCTCGAATGTAACCTGAATGTGCTCCCCTGCTGGGATCTGTGTACGCATCCAGATGTCAATGCGTGATAGTCTATCGGAAGGGACGGTCAATGTTTGACCCTTTACGCCGCTCAGAGCTTGCGTGAAGGCTGGGATACGTCCTTTGGAAGAGTCGCCAAGCGGCATATGCACGGGTTGAACGCCAAGAATCACCAGCCATGCAAGAGCCGCAACGGCCGAGAGTGCAAGAGCGATCTGAGCTAAAGGATAGTCAAAGCTGCGGCGGATCTGCACAGGATCACCGATTAACGTCGGGGAGAATAGAGTGCACGAAATAGGCTCCATTTGCTGCCAACATAATGGGAATTGTGGCCGCGGCTGCTAAGGACGATTTGGGTATATATCGTGGAAGCACCGACATCCCGGAGACAACTAGCGCGACGAATGCTACGATTGATGGGAATACATACCGTCCATGAAGCGCTACGTCCACTGCGTAACTGCTCCAAAAGCTAACCATCCATAAACCGATGTGAAGAAACACCAATAGAAAAATCGCTGATAACATGTTGTCGGCTCGTTTAAGCCAAAGTGATCTGGCAATGCGGGCAGTCAGGCCGACAGCTGCTGCTGCGGTGAGTGCCGCAAATGAAAGGTACGCGGCACCAGGTAGCTTAAGACGGTGGATTCCATAACCTGCCCAGAATGTGGCGAAATTTTCAGCCCACCAATTCGTGCTGGTCGCAAAATCAATGGGGCTGAGACCTTGTGCTCTTGGGGGTATTGGGGCTCCACCCGATGCATCAACGGCGGCCTGCGTAAAGCTCACACCGACGGGATCGTCGTATAGTAGCCAATTCCGGACATACCACCAGCAAGCAATAGCACCTGCGATCCCAAGGACCAGCACGGCTTTTCGAATGAGAGTTAGTGGCGTTCTATAGAAATGCCAGATGATCGTGACGATAGTGGCAGGAAACAACAAGAGTCCTGTGTATTTATGTAATGCGACGAGAGCCAGCGTAAACCCCAGCAGCATTGTGTCGAATGTGGAGAATGTCGAGTGATGCGCACGGATCAATGCGTACGTTGCGATAGTTGAAACGGCAATAGCTGGGGCATCGTTCGTGTAATATGTATGAACGAGCGTGAACATGGGCACAGTCGCCATAACAGTAACTCCCCATAGAGGGGCTATGGAGGTACGGGAAAACAACAGTCGTAACGTCAAATATGCGAACCATAATGTGATTGGATATAGCGCAACCATGAATAGCCTCGCGATATGAACGTTGAGATCATAGTTGTCTGAACCTAGTATCGCGATAACGACGGCTACTGGTATCGCTGTTAAGTTCGGTGTAAGCTCGTAGGCGACTTGAGCGCGGATAGGTCCATCGGCGAATTCTCCGGGTTCGTACGGCTCAAATCGAGGAAGTTCACCGGTAACGACCATTTGTTCCACAACGCCGAAGTGACTCTTCTCATCGGGTCCTCCACTTCCGGGTACTCGGACAAATGACCAAAGGAGTGCGTTCAGTGTTGCGAACGAAAGCAATAACGCGACTAGGCGTGTCTGTGTCGTGGCAGTCAATTTCATGCTCTACGGTCTGGCTGAATCGTGCCTGAACGAATGACTAGTTCAATAGCTGGGCTTGACACGCTTGAATTGTTCAAGCCAGAGGATTCACGCAGCGAGCCATCCGCCGTCGACGGGTACGACCACGCCGGTCAGGTACGCAGAAGCCTCAGAGGCAAGAAACACGGCGGTGCCGACCATGTCGCTCGGTTCCCCGTGTCTGCCCTGGGGAATGCGTCCCATGAGCCAGTCGCGGGTTTCAGGGTCCTCAAAGCGTGGACGCGTCAGTTCCGTAAAGACGTAGCCTGGGGCGATGGCATTGATGGTGATGCCGCTCTGGGCAAACTCTACGGCCAGCGCCTTCGTGAGTTGCGCAACGCCACCCTTGGTTGCCCCGTAGACCGAAACTTGCGCAAATCCCAAAAACGAGGTGAGCGAGGCGGTGTTGATGATCCGCCCGTAACCTTGGGGTTGCATAAGGCGGATGCCGTGCTGGCATGCGAAGAAGAGGCTGCGCAGGTTTAGATTGGCGACGTGATCCCAGTCAGCGGGCGATATCTCCAGGAGCGGCTTGCGAAATCCAGTGCCCGCGTTGTTGAACAGAATGTCCAACTGGCCAAACTCCGTCTCAGTGGATTCGAAAACGTCGGCCAGCGCGTCCAGATCTGAGAGGTCGGCGGGCAGGGCAAGCGCCCTCCGTCCAAGCAATCCAATTTCGTCGCACACCGCGTCCAGTTGGTCGGCAGATCGGGCGGAGACGGCCACGTCGGCCCCGGCAGCCGCCAATCCCAGCGCAATCGCCCGTCCGATGCCTCGCCCGGCCCCGGTCACCAGGGCCACCCGGTCAGTCAGGTCAAACGGACTCCTGGTCGGTGCATCCTGCATAGGGTTGACTCCTTCGCGCTTCACGCTGAAGATATCAGGCAGAGTCTGCGGACCGTCCCTGCGACATTCGCAGCCTGGCCGGCCGGGACTTCCGGGGTTCCAGCGCGTCGCTCGCTCGGCATCTCACTGTCGCGCACAATGAGGCTGCGTCGTTGCCGCCACTCCTGCGAGGTGCCCGCATGGCTCTGCTTAATCCTGGTGACAGTGCACCCGAGTTCACGTTGACCGCCACCGACGGGTCGCAAGTCACACTCTCGGATCTGCGCGGCCGCCGTGTGCTGCTTTATTTCTACCCGCGCGATGACACCCCGGGATGCACGATTGAGGCCTGCGGTTTCCGTGACAAACTTTCCGCACTGGCGTCCCGTGGCGTCGACGTCTACGGCATCAACGACGACGATGTTGACTCGCACCGGCGGTTTACTGCGAAGTACGACCTGAACTTTCCTCTGCTGGCCGACACCGACCACGGCGTGATCGAAGCCTACGGTGCCTGGATCCGCAGGGAGATTCGTGGCCGTTCAGTCATGTGCGCCGATCGGGTGTCCTACCTGATCGATCCCGACGGCAACGTCGAACACGTGTGGCCAACCGTGGATCCCAACCTCCACGTCGACGAAATCGTTGCCCAACTGGACTCGAACGCCTAGGCGGAAATGGACCAGTATCGGCCGCAGCCTGCCGCGAGCGGCGAACGCGGTACGATCAACCAGCGGCGGCACCGCGGTGCCGTCGTCCGGCTACGGCCCCCGGCCCACATAGCTCAGTCGGTAGAGCGCGTTCTTGGTAAGAACGAGGTCTCCGGTTCAAATCCGGATGTGGGCTCCACCGCAGGTTGAAGATTCGGCGGCCCGTGCCCTGCCGCCAGCCATCCGTGCCAGAGCCGACGGTCGCCGAATCCTTGGATTCGCGTTGGTCCCGCCGTCGCGTCGCATATCCGGTTCACGCCAGCCGCTAGAGTGCACTGGTGCTTCTGACGTGGTGAAAAGCAATGTCGGTGCTAAGCGAACTCGACTTGGAATTCTGGGAAGCAAACGGGTACGTGGTGCTGCCCGGTGCCGTACCGAAGCCACAGCTTGCGGCGCTAGTCGACGTCATCTGGGCCTTCCTGGAGATGGACCCGGACAACCCGGACGACTGGTACAAGTGGACCCCGTACGACCGAAACGATCCGCGCACCCCCATTTCCGAGGCTGGCATGGTGTCGATGTACCAGCATCAGGCCATGTGGGACAACCGGCAGTACCCGCGGGTGTACCAGGCCTTCGCGCAGATCCTGGGCAGCGAGCGGTTATGGGTCTCGCTCGACCGGGTCAACATGAAGCCTCCCGTTCGAGCCGACCGGCCAGAGTGGGGGCACACGGGCATGATTCACTGGGACGTGGACACCTCGCGCCCGGCCATTCCGTTTGGCGTGCAAGGGGTGCTGTATCTGACCGACACGGCGGAGAATCAGGGCGGCTTCCAGTGCGTTCCGGGTTTCCACCACGCCTTTGCCGACTGGGTGAAGTCGCAGCCCGCCGACCGCGATCCCTGGAGCCCTGACCTTGCTGGACTTGAGGTCAGGTCTATCGCCGGCAAAGCTGGCGACCTGATTATCTGGGACCGTCTGCTGGCGCATGGAAACGGCCACAACACGTCGAACACGCCGCGCCTGGCTCAGTACATCACCATGCAGCCGGCCGAAGACGACGAGGAGCTTCGGCGGTTGCGCATCGAGTCGTGGCGGGAGCGCCGGCCGGCCAGGTCGCCTGGCGGTGGAGCCGGGTGGCCCCGCGATCCGCGCGACCGGGAGCACCGCACCCAGTCTCCGGCCGTCTTGACCAATCTGGGCAGGAAACTGCTGGGCCTGGATGCCTGGGACTGACCGTTCGCCCGCGATCCGCAACGTCGCTCCCCGCGCGTATGGACGCTTGACCGGTCGGCGGCGTCGCCAGGCTAGCTGCCGGCGGACCGTCGAGCCGAATCGAGGGCGGCGAATGACTGTTCGGCCGCCGCCCAGGGATCGTAGTCCGGCCGACGCCAGATCATGGCGCTGACCTCGGCCGTGACCGGGATGGTGGAGTTGTGCTCCGCCAGGATTCGGAAGTACTCGCCCAGGTCCAGACGACCCTCGCCGGGAAGCTGAAAGACCACCTCCCCGTCGGCGCCGATGTAGCCGTCCTTGACGTGGATGTGCGCGGCATAGGGCAGGCATGCCTCGATGCATTGGCGCACGTCCATCGCCTGCACGTGGAAGTGGCTGATATCGAAGTTGAGCCGAAGCGCCGGATGACTGGTCTGTTCCATCAGCCAGACGGCCTTTTCCGGGCTGTCCAGCGGGTTTCCCACGTGCGGCTCGACAGCCAGGATGACCCCGTGCTCCTGCGCGATATCGGCCAGCGCAACCAGGCGGTCCGCAATCCGTGTGCGGCCACTGTCCCAGGGTGGACTCTGGTGCCCAATCGGAGAGCTGAGAACAGTCGGGGCATCCGAAGAGGAGAGGTCGCGGGCCAGTCGGCAGACGGCGCGAAACTCGGCGTCGACCACCGGCTGGCCTCTGCCTTCCTCGCACAGCGGCAGCAAGGCCATGAGTGCCGGGGAGTCGAACCCCTGCTCTCGAATCGCATCCGACAGCCTGGACCGATCGTCTCGGTTCAGACACGCCGGTGCGGTGGCCCAACCCTCGCCGGCCAGGATCTCAATGGCCTCGTACCCGATCCGACGCACGCGCGGCAGGATCTCAAACACATCCACGTCCCGAAAGGCGTAGGTTCCCGCACCCAACTTGACATAACCCATGCTCAGCGCGACTCTCGCATGCGTTGGCGCTCGGCCTTCAGCAGTTCGATCCAGTGCTTCATGTACTGCGCATGGTTGTGCCAGGTTCGCCCCGAGACCAGGTTGCGGTCGATCGCCCAGGTCTCTTCCGAGTAGATCCCGCCGCAGACTTCCAAATCAAACTTGCATTTCGGGACACACGCCATGGTGCGCCCCTCCACGACGCCTGCATACGCGGGGATTTCCACGCCGTGGCAAACGGAGGCCGCCGGCTTGTTGTGCTCGAAGAAGTAGCGCGTGATGCGGACCAGGTCAGGGTCGTAGCGGATGTACTCGGGCGCACGTCCTCCTGAAAAGAATATCCCCACGTACGCCTCGGGCTCCACCTCGGCGAAGGCCACATCGGCCTGGATGGTGTAACCCTCGTATTCGCGCGTGATTTCCCAGCCGGTTTGGGGAATCTCGTGCAGGACCATCTGGTACCGGCGCTTTTGGGGCCCGGCGACCACCGGGCGAAAACCGTCCTCCTGCAGCCGCAGTATTGGGTAGAGCGTGTCCACCGTCTCGGTGGCGTCGCCCACGATGATGAGAACGCCATCCGCATCCGTGTTCATGTCAGCCGCCTCCGCGCCGTTTGAATTCGTGCCGCGCCCGGAAACACTGGCGACACCACGCTAGTCTTCAGGGATGTACTACGTCCCAGGCGGACTTGCCGGCGTGATAGCGCCAGATGCCGCAGCGTACATTGCGAGCGGCGGCGCCCCGGATCGCGCTGCTTGGCTAGGTGGGGCGTGACGGTTCACATCCGCGAGGCCAAGGGCTTGCGTTCGCGTCCGCTACCCATGCTCAGCGGCGAATCGAATCTTCGTTTCAGGGTCCGCTGACGTCGCGCCCCTTGGCCAGGAATCGAGACTTGCCAATGACTGGCTTTATTGCTCGTCACGTCTGCCGCATCTCTTGCGAGGTGATCGCCTCGGTCAACCGAGTCAGACCCCGAACGTAAGCCTCCGGACGCTGAATGCCCGACGGCGGCAGTTACGCTCTACTTTCGATGACCGCTCTGGAGGTCAATGTTGGCGTCGATCCGCGCGGACCAGTCAATACGGTACGAGCCTGACGAGCCATGCCCGCCTCTGGTGGCGATTGGCGTTGGGTTTCAGGGAGTCTTGCTGGTCTTGGCGCCGATTGTGCTGGTTGTCGCCATCAGCGTGCTGGCGGCCGGCCAGGATGAGCAGCGCCTGACCTGGGCCGTGTTTGCGGCGCTAATCGTCAGCGGCATCGTCACTATTGTTCAGGCGGTCAGGATCGGGCGCCTGGGCCTTGGCCACGTGCTGGTCACCGGAATCACCCCCAACTTCATCGCCGTCTCAGTGCTGGCGCTGTCCGAGGGAGGCCCGGCCACCTTGGCAAGTCTGCTGGTGCTCTCGTCGTTCTTTTATCTGGCTGTGGGGACATGGCTCCCGCAACTGCGTCGCATCATCACGCCGGCAGTCTCCGGCACTGTTCTGATGCTCATCGCGGTGATCCTTCTGCCCATCTCATTTGATCGGTTGCAGGAGGTCCCGGAGGGCACGCCAACGTTCGCGGGACCCGTAGTAGCAGCGGTGACGCTGGCTGTGACGACAATTCTTGCCTTGCGCGCCCCTGGCGCGTTGCGAATCTGGTCGCCGCTGATCGGTATCGCGACGGGCTGCGCGGCCGCCGTGCTATTCGGGCTGTACGACCTTGAACGACTGCGCGACGCGCCCTGGATCGGGATACCCGGCGCCGCCTTCCCCGGACTTGACCTCACGCCGACGGCGGGGTTTTGGGCGCTGCTCCCAATGTTCCTGGTCGTAACGCTCGTGCAGGCAATCAAGGCCGTCGGCGACGGGGTGGTCGTGCAGCAGGTGGCCTGGCGGCGTCCGCGGGCCACGGATTTCCGCCTGATCCAGGGCACCATCTACGCCAGTGCCCTGGGCATGCTAATTGCCGGCTTGGTTGGAATCCCGCCCACGACTTCTTACTCATCGTCCAGCGTCTCGCTCATCACGCTGACGGGCGTTGCCGCGCGGCGCGTTGGCTACGCCATCGGGATCATCCTGATCGGCCTTGCCGTCTTTCCCAAGGTCGCGGGCTTGCTGCT
Source organism: Chloroflexota bacterium (assembly GCA_022824495.1). GTDB lineage: Bacteria > Chloroflexota > UBA11872 > UBA11872 > UBA11872 > UBA11872. The sequence continues at coordinate 89,651 of JAJDZU010000003.1, forward strand.
TACCATTCCCAACCCCGTCATGGGCGCCTTCCTGCTGGTGGCGATCGGGACGCTGTTTATCGAAGGCGTTCGGACCGTCGCGAGGGCTGGACTGGACGGTCAGACCACCCTGGTGGTCGGCTTGGCATTTGCCTTGGGCGTTGGCTTCCAAAACCAGAACGTATTTCAAGATCTGCTTGACGAGCCATGGAGTTCCTTGCTCGGCAACGGCATCACGGTCGGTGCCGCGACAGCAATTGGACTGACTGTCCTGCTGGAGTTGACAAAGTCGCGAGGCCGACGACTTGAGGCGCGGCTGGCCGTGGCCGAATTACCTCGTCTTGACGCATTCCTCCAGGAAGTTGCCTCCGCAATGCGTTGGAACGCAGCCTCGGCCGAAAGGCTGCGATCGGCAGGCGAGGAGGCGCTCTCGAGTCTTTTGCAGTCGGACGACCAGGACTCTCAGGAAGAGGCGCCGCGCCTGATCGTCACGGCAAGTCCCGAGGGCCCGGCGGTGGAGCTGGAATTCCTGACTGTCTTCGAGGAGGCGAATCTGGCGGATCGTCTGGCGTACCTGGATGAGGAGACCGAGACGATGGGCGATCGAGATCTGTCGTTTCGACTGTTGCGGCACTACGCATCGTCAGTCCGGCATCAGAAATACCAGGGATTAGACATCGTGACAGTCCGGGTCGACGCCTCGCCGTAGCTGCAGCGGGCCTCGGTCACATCACCGCGGGCTTGGCGCCAGCTTCAGTCCGGCGCGATCTGATTCAGGAATTCGCGCACGGACTCGGCGCACGCCTCGGGTTGTTCGAGTTGCAGGAAGTGCGTCGTCTCGGGCAGAAAGTCGTAGTCGACGGTCAATACGTGGCTCAGGTCGAACGTTGGCAGGTATGAGTACGGCAGCGTCGGATCGGCCCCAACAACCTTGATCGGGCAGTGAAATGCGTCAAAGTCCACGAGTACGGCAAACGCGCTGGCGTAGTCAACGATCTGCGCTTCGTAATCCCGCGGACAGCGCAGTTCAAAGCCGTCGTGCTGCGTGCGCTCTCGAAGCGTCGTTCGGGCCGCAAGATCGAAGGTCCCTGGAACCGAACGATAGAAGGTTGGCACGAAACTCAGGAGATCGGCGAACTGGTCGACGGACTGAAACAGCTCGGTACGCCGTCGGGTCATCGCGGCGGTTCGCATGGCGGCGGCATCAAACTCCTCGTAGCTGGCGCCAGGTCTGCACAGCGGAGGATCAAACAGGACAAGCGCTGAAAGTCCGCTGCCCTTGGCTGGCGACAGCAGCGTTGTCAGCGCGGACACTGAATGAAACACGCCAACCTTCGGCTTGTCTCCGAAGTTGGTATCGATCGCCTCCAGAATCCGGTCGTGGTCGCGCACCAGCGTCGGAACATTGTGGTCTTCCAGCGGACTCAGGGCATTCCAGCCATGATTCCTGAGGTCGTAGACGACCAGGTCGAAGTCGTCGGCCAGGAGTGACCAAAACGGGTAATAGAGGTCGATGGCCAGGCCATTTCCATGGCTGAGGACCAGACGCGGGCCGGACGGATTGCCGTGACGCCGCAAAACCACCAGCGTGCGCTCATCGACGCTCACCTCGCACACAGCGCGAGGCTCGGGGATCTCCCAGACGGGTTGCGAATCCGCGGTCAAAGCCTGGACCTCTTTCGGACGGAGACCTGCGGCCGATCGAATACCGGCAAGTGCAGGGGGCCTGCTCCGTGGAAACTCAAAAATGCGCGTCGAGAGTCTATTGCGCGGCTAGCCATCAGACGACTGGCGGGGCTGGGCCATCGTCTCAAGGGCAAGAGCGGCGGCAAAGTCTTCCGTCCCCAGATCATCGACGCGCCAGACGGCTCGTGGCCGGCTGGGAAACCTGAACGTGCCGGTTCGCGCGCCCTGGCGAACTGCCAGTGGCACCTCAAACTCCGCTGGGTCCTGGGAGAAACCCAGGCCGAGAGCCTTGATCAGCGCCTCCTTGAGGGTCCACATGCGGAAAAAGTAGTGGGTTCTCGCATTCCCGCGTAGAAGCGCGAACTCGCGCTTTTCGTTGGGTCCCAGCAAGGCGTCCGTGAGGTCCTCCAGGTCATCGCGCGCGCGGCGTTCCTCGATGTCCACGCCCAGGCGCCCACGCGCGGCAACGGCGATCAACCCATGACTGCGGCCGTGGCTGACGTTAAAGCTAATCGGTTCGGGTGTCTCGTCGACTTCAGCGAACGGCTTGCCATGGCTGGACGTGCCGAATGTGAGCTGTTGGCTGTCACACCCGAGGCGATGGCAAAGAACGGCTCGCAGTGCCGCCCGGCACAAGGCGAACCGGCGCCGCGGCCCGGCACGTACGAAACGACGCGAACGTGCCCGTTCCTCGCCGCTCAGCCACTCCAGGGCCTCCGCCTCATGCTGCCCATGAGGCGCAAGGTCTATGAGAAAGACCGCGGCCTCGGCAACCTCCGCAAACGGCCGCCACCAGCAACCGGCCGCGGAAGAGCGCAGCACGTTGCCTTGCTCACCTTCACCAATCGAGTTCAGCGAGAGTCGGGCGCTCCCGCGGGATTGTGCGGCTAGGCGGCTTGCGAGTCGATGTACGCGGCCAGGTCCTTCAGCGTGCTGAAGTCCGCACATTCGTCCGGAGTCAGCGGGACGTCAAACTCCCGAACGATGACTTTTGCGAAGGCGACAAAGTCCATGGAAGGCACACCGGCGTCGGAGAGGCTGACGTTCAAGTCGGCCGGAACCTCCACGGGCTTACCGTCCACTTCCAGGTTTTCGGCGACGAGAGTTCTTAGGCGGTCTTGAGTCGAGGCCATGAGCGAAAATCCATCCTGCAGGGGCCAAGCGGCCAAAAGCTGCGAAAGTTTAGCAGCGAGGCGCGCGCGACGCTGATTCCGGCAGTGTGCGCATCGGGAATCCCACCACGCGACTGTCGGACCCGGCGCGTCGCGGCCTAGACCCAGTGGTATCGGCGCTGGAAGGGATAGCTGGGCAATGCGACCCGCCGTCTCATTTCGCCTGCGAATAGGCCGGCGAAGGCGGGCGTGAGGCCGGCCTCGTACGCCGCCGCAATGGCGTCAACGAAACCCTGGTCGGGCGATGCGCCGTGGTCCGCGGGCTTTGTCAGCGATGTCAACACGACGGGGGCACGCACCGGCTCGGCGGCCGCTGAGGTGTCCGGCCAGTAGTCGATCACCCGCGGCCCGAGCGCGTTGTCGGGTCCTACCTCCACAGCGACATCGCATGCCAGGCCGGCGAGCGCCTCAACGCAGCGCGCGAAGTCAACCGGCTCCCGTATCTGCCCATGCCAGTAGGCGGCATCAAGCGCCTTGTCCGATGCAATCACGCGTCCCGTCGCGCTGCTCACCATGTTCAGGGTCGGAGGGCCGATAGAGACTCCGCGCAGGGCTGCGTCAAGGCTCCCCTCCAAGGCCAGGCCCGCACCCGGCAGCGCCGACAGCAGCGAGCCTCTGGCTGACGCAAAGCGGAGGCCGTCATCCAGGCTGATGACACCCGCGGCTTGAGCGGCCGCGACCTCACCGACGCCTTCGCCCGCGACAACCGTCGGCTGAATTCCAACGCTTGCCCAAAGCGCGGTCAGCGCGCACTCCAGCGCATAGACCGCCGGCTGTGCCCAACTCGGGTCATCCAGGTCGCTGGCGGCATCTACCCGACCAAACATGATGTCCAGCAAGGAAGCGCCGCGCTCGTCCCGTAGAACCGCGTCGCATTGGTCAAGCACCGCCCGTGCCACCGGCTCGCTCTGGTAGAGGTCCTCGCCCATGCCAGCCCACTGGCCGCCGTGTCCGGCATACACGAAGGCCACGCGGCGGGTCGGCTGCGGCGCTGGCTCGGCCGACGACTCCGCCAACGTCAACAGTCCTTCACGCAGGGACTCGGCGTCGCGAAAGGCCAATCCTGCCCTGAAGTCGAAGTGACTTCGCCCCACCCCCGCCGTCCATGCCACGTCCGCGAGTTCGGCTCCGGCCGCCCCGCTGGCGGGCTGGTCGTCCAGCCAGGACAGGTAGCGCATGGCCACTTCTCGTAGTGCCACATCTGACTTCGCCGATAGGGGCAGCAGCCGCGACTGACGCTCACTCACTTCGGAGGTGGGCGCCGGAATCCGCGCAAAGAGATCCGGCATCGACACCGGAACCGGACGCGCCGCGCCTACCGGGACACGGAGGTCTCGCTGCACGACCGTTGGACTCTGCGGCGAGTCGTAGCCCTGGACGACCACATTCGCATTCGTCCCGGACATGCCGAAGGCACTCACCGTCGCCACGGGCTGCCGATCTGGCGCGGCCGGCCACGGCGTGTCGCCCGATGCCACCTGGACCGGCAACTGACCCCAATCGAGCTGCGGACTGGGAGTTTCGAAGTGCAGCTGCCGGGGAATCACCTGCTGGCGCATGGCCAGCACCGTCTTGATCAGCCCCGCGATTCCGGCCGCCCATTCCAGGTGACCAATGTTGGCCTTTACCGAGCCGATGAGGAGTGGTCGGTCCGGATCGCGGCCCTGGCCGTACGCGGCCGCTGCCGCCTGGACCTCAATCGGATCGCCCAGCGCCGAACCGGCCCCGTGAGCTTCCAGGTAGTCGACCTCCGCCGGATCGACTCCGGCCCTCTCCAGCGCGTCCTTGAGCACCTGCTCCTGGGCCGGACCGTTCGGCACGGTCAGGCCCGCGCTCGCACCGTTCTGGTTAATGGCCGAGCCGCGAATTACCGCCCAGATCCGGTCGCCGTCCGCTTCAGCGTCGCGAAGTCGTTTCAGCACAACCATGCCGCAGCCGTCGCTGCGCACAAAGCCATCGGCCGCGGCGTCGAAAGTCCTCGAGCAGCCACTGTTCGAGAGCATGCCCAGGTCATTCAGGAATCCCGTGATCCCGCGGGATAAGGGAACGTTCACGCCCCCAACCAGCGACAGGTCCGCCTCGCCGCGCTGAAGGCCCGCCACGGCCTGGTGGACGGCCACCAGGGATGACGCACACACCATGTCCAGTGGCATCGCCGGTCCTTCCAGGCCCAGCACATAGGAGACGCGCCCAACCGTCATGCTTCCCGCGGTGCCGACGAAACTGTCGTTCTCGCCGCTGGCCAGGATCAGGTCCCTGTACTCGTTGCCGCCCACGCCGATATAGACCCCGGTGCGGCTCCCTCGCAGTCCGTCCGGATCGATGCCGGCATCCTCAAGCGCATGCCAGGTCGTCTCGAGCAGCAGCCGCTGGCGCGGATCCATCAGGCGCGCTTCGATCGGGGCGATCCGGAAAAACCGTGAGTCGAAGTGCTCGATGTCTTCCAGAAACGCCCCGCGACGGAACACCGGATCCTCGCTGGCCGGATCGCCAAAGGCCCGGTACCAGGTCCCGGTGGCCTGGCGCCCTTCGCTGACCGAATCCACGCCGGCTTCCAACTGTCGCCAGAAGCCCAACGGGTCATCCGCACCCGGGAAGCGACACCCCATGCCGATGATCGCGATCCCATCGTCCGTATCCGCAATCCGGGGTGGGGACTCTGGCGGGGTGACCTCCGCCGGAGATGGCGTCTCGCCTGCGTGATCGAGCTCGCCGACCAGGTGACCGGCAAGGGTTTCGATGTCCGGATAGTCGAAGACCATTGTGTTGGAGGCGCTGTACTCGCCGGCGAACGCGCGGTTAAGACGATTCCGCAGTTCCACCGCCATCAGCGAGTCCATCCCAAGATCAAAGAACCCAACCGTGGGTGCCGGGGCGTCGGAAAGCCTTAGAACGGCTTGTACCTCTTGTTGCAGGAACGACACCAGCACCTCGTGGTGCTCGCCCGCGGGCGCCCCGCGCAGCTGGGACAACAGGTCTTCCGAGGTGGCTGTGGCGTCCGTGGCGTCGTCCGACGTGGACGAAAGCAGATCTTCCAGGAAGGCCGGGCGTTCTTCAACGGCTTCTTCAAACACCGACCAGTCCATCGACATCACAACGGACGCCGTGGCGTCTTGGCGCACCAGTCGTTCGAGCGCCTTGATCCCTTGCTGGGGGGTGAACCAGCGGCCACCGAGCGCCGCCCGGCGCCGCTCGATGCGCTCTCGCTGTTCGGCGGCTTCACCGATTTCCGACCAGGCGCCCCAGGCAATGGCCTGCCCGGGAAGACCCAGCGCCCGACGATGTCCGGCAAGTTGGTCCAGGAAGGCATTGGCCGCCGCGTGATTCGCCTGGCCCGGATTGCCCATCACGCCGACCCGGCTCGAGAAGAGGATGAACATGTCCAGGTCGCGGTTCACGGTCGCGCGATGCAGGTGCCAGGCTCCCAGGATCTTTGGCCAGAGCACCTGCTCGAAGCTCGCCCAGGTCTGATTCGTTAGCGCCGCGTCCGACAGCACACCGACGCTATGGATCACGCCGCCAAGCGGCGGCATGGTCGCATCGATGCGCGCCAGCATCCGATCAATAGCCTCGGAGTCGGTTGCATCCGCCAACTCCACTTCAACCCTGACTCCGCGTTTGCGCAGCGCATCAATGGCTGCCTGGGCCTCGGCATCCGGGTCTCGGCGGCCGTTCAACACGATGGCGCCAGCGCCGCTGTCAGCCAGCCAGTCCGCCACCGCGCATCCGATACCGCCCAGCCCCCCGGTCACCAGGTAGGTGCGGTCTTGCCGTAAACGGCCGCTGCCAAGCGGCGGCGCTGTCAGGACGATCTTTCCAACGTGGCGGGCCGAACGCATGAAGTCCAGCGCCGACCCGGCTTCGGCCAGCGGCCATCGACTATGGATGATGGGCTTCAGGACGCCCGCAGATAGCTGCGCCATGATCCCGCGCAGGACCTCGCCTACCCAGGCCGGATTGGTCTTCTTGAGCACGTCCAATTCGAGGATGTCGTAGCCCACGTCCGGTCGCACCGCCGCCATTTCGTCCTCGGTCAGGATGTCGCGTCTGGCCAGTTCAACAAACCGACCGCCGGGCGCCAGGCACGCAAGGCTGGCCTCGATAAAGCCCTCGCTCGTGAGGCTGTTCAGCACGACGTGAACGCCTTCGCCGCCGGTGGCTTCCAAAATTTCTTCGCCAAACGTGGTCTGGCGGCTATCGAAAACGTGCTGGACCCCGAGCGAGCGCAGATAGGCCTGTTTCGGAGCGCTTGCTGTGGCGAACACCTCGGCGCCTGCGGCCTGCGCCAACTGGATGGCCGCCAGTCCCACGCCCCCGGCGCCGGCGTGAATCAGGACGCGCTCGCCAGCCTCGAGCCCCGAGTACTCGTAGGAGAGTGCGGCCGATACGAACGCGCTTGGAATGGTCGCCAGGTCCGAAGCCGACATTCCCGCGGGCGCCGGCGCCAGCAATTCCTCGTGCGTGACCATCGCCGGCCCAAAGGCGCCGAAACCGAGGCCAACCACCTGCTCGCCCACGGCGACGCGAGTGACCTCGGCGCCGACATCCAGCACGTGCCCGCACATCTCCCGGCCGAGGTCCCCCTCCTCGATGAATCCGAGCGAGCGGAACACATCCCAGAAGTTGAGACCGGCGGCCTGGACCGCGACGCGAACCTCGTTCGGCTCCAGCGTCCGTGCAGGCAGTGGTTTGATCTCCGGCTGATCGAATACGCCGCTCCGATCCGGTGCGAGCACCCACGACGAATCGTCCGGCAGCGTTAGCCGCTCGGCCGCTGCGGACGGTCGCATCAGCCGCGCCACCTGGCGGCGTGTCGCCCGGTAGGCGATGTGATTTTCTTGGTCGGGATACAGCAGCTCGTTGACGAGGTCGCCCAGAGGAATCTCGGCGTTGGGCTCCAGGTCGATCATTCGCGGCTGGAGCTGAACAGCCTCAAGGGTCACCACCTTGCCTAGACCCCAGAGAACCGCTCCCGACAGTTCACCGGGACGTTCGCGCTCCAGCACTTGCGCGCCGCGCGTCACAAACCAAAGTCCGTTCGCCGGAATGACGTCCGAGTCGGCCACCCCCTGCACCAGCGCCAGCGCGCTTGCGCCGGCATTCTTCACGTCGGCTGACATTTCCGTTGTGGTGGCGTTCGCGCCGTGACCGTCGAGCGCCTGAAGATGCACCACGCCGCTGAACGGGACGTCGTCCGGAAGACCCTCGATCAGCGATCGCCAGGACTCGCGGCATTCGGTGTCGAAATCCGATACGAGAATCGCGGGGTCCACTTCTACGGTTCGACTGCCATTCGGAGCCGCAGTGGTCGCCAGGACCACGGTCTGATTGCGCGCCGACAAGTCCGCCGCAAGTTCCTCCGCCAGTCCGCCGCGGTCGGCTGTCAGAACCCACGTGCCTGGCGGCTCCGCAACCTGATCGGGACCCTGCGCAACGATCACGCCCTTGTCCAGGGTTTGGGTCGGATCAGACTCGTCGACGCCAAGTACCTCGACTTCCGCGAACCCGGCATCACCCAGTGCCTGGCGCCAGACCGGCGGACCGGCCAGCGCGTGGTGCGGTCGGTAGTCGTCGGCAAACCGCCACCAGCCGTCCAGTTGCCCGAACGTCAGGTCCATCCAGCCGACGCCGCTGAGATTCTCCAGCGCGACCAACTGTCCGGACGGTGCTAGCAGATCCCGGCAATGCCCAAGCGTCTCCTCCAGGTAACGGGTGGCGTGTAGAACGTTGGAGGCGATGATCAGGTCGTAACCGTGGCGGTCGAAGCCCTGAGAAATTGGGTCTCGCTCGATGTCCAGCGGCCGGTAGTCAATGCAACCGTCGCCATCGCCGAACCGCTCTTCCGCCTCGGCAAAGAACCCCGCCGAGATATCCGTATAGGTGTATTCGAATCGCCCTTCCGGAAGCTCGGGAAGCACCGACGCCGTTGCCGATCCCGTTCCGGCCCCGACTTCAATGACTCTCAGTCGTCGCCCTTCCGGCATTGCGGCAACCAACGGCTGGACCGCGTCGGCCAACAATCGGTTCGCCGCGCGTGCAACCGGCGCCTTCAGGTACAGGTCGGCCGCTGTTGGCTCGCCGCTGCTGAAGAGCAGGGTCAGGGGATCTTCATTGCCTCGCAGGACCTCGGCCAGGGCGAGACCGGAGCGTCGGAATAGTCCGGTCTCGGTTTGGCCGTCGGGGTAGCGCTTCAGCATCCCCTCGGCGAACGCTTCAAGATCGTCCGGCATCCCTTCCGGCAGCGGATCCTCCGGCCCGACGACGACAGCGAAGTCGTCGTCTGTTTCCGCCACCACGCCTGACCTGGCCAGCATTTCGAACATTCGTCGAAAGACCCGCCGGTGCTCCGGCAGAACGTTGAGTTGCTGGCGGAGGGCCTCCGGATCCACGGTCTCACCCTTGACCCGCTGCCAGCCCAACTCCTCCAGCGTGGCGAGCGCTCGTGACCGCGACCATCGCTCCAGGTCCGCCAGCAGATCGTTTCTGCCCTGGGGGGCGACGCCCGCGTCGGTCAGATAGCCGGTGAAAAGCTGTGTGGAAGCGGCGATCTGCCCGGGCGTCGGGAAGAAGTCCGCCGCCTCGATTCCGGGAGGCAGTTCACGTTCGCGCCATGCCACTTCATAGAGCAGGTCATCGATTCCTTCGACCGCCGAAAGGAGCGCCGCCTGGGTAGCCCGTTTGACGGTGTAGCCGGTCAGTCCCCCAATTGGCACGCCGTTTGGATCGTAGATGCGTAGTTCGCCCCGCAAGACTTCTGGCGGCTCGCCCGACTCGGACCCCGGGGAGGCGTCATCCATGCGTACGTGGCAGACGACACGATCCGGCAGCCGCTGCGTCAGCCAGAATCGCTCCCAGCCGAACGGTAGGTAGGTCGCTTCGCCGGGGCCGCCGGACATGTTGCGCGCCAGGCCAACGATCTGGAAGCAGCCGTCCAGCACGAGCGGATGCAGGTCCAACTCGTTTCGGCCAACGGCATCCGGCAGGAGTACTTCGCCCAGGGCCTCGCCGGGACCAGACCAGGCGTTGCCCAACGTCTGAAAGGACGGACCCAAATCGATCCCCGTGCTCGATTTGGCCTGGTAGTAGGCCAGGACATCCGCCGGCGACAGGCGGGCCTTCAATGCGTCGAGATCGATCCGATCGCCCGCCGCCGCCGCGCCCAGTGGCAAGGCGGCCTCAACGTGCAGTGTCCACTCCTCGTCGCTGCCCTGGCTGTAAATCTGGACGCCGCGTGACGCGGTTTGCTCCCCGGCGTCGAGCACAATCTGCACCCTGCGACCGTCGCCGGCCCCTTCGTCCGTGCTTTGGTCGGGAAACACCATGGCGCTGTGTAGCTGCATGTCCTCCACGACCAGTGCGCCGCCCTCGGCAACTGACGCCGAGGCCGCCATGGCGCCGTAAAGCGCGCCCGGCGCCACCAGCCGGTTGAAGACCTTGTGATCGTTCAGCCAGGCCGGATCGGATGGGTAGATCTCGGTCTCATACGTCGTCTCGCCGCGGGCGGAGTCATGCCGGACGCCCAGCAAGGGGTGCCCGTCGCTCTGGAGTCGTCGCTTCGGCGGCTCGATCCAGTGCCGTTGGCGTTGGAACGGATAGCTCGGCAGGGAGATTCGACGGCGCTTCTCCCCCGCAAAAAGACCCTCAAAGGCGATGTCCAAACCACCCTCGTACGCCTCCGCGACGGCGTCGACGAAGCTGCTCTCCGGCTCCGGCGTCGAACCGTCTCTGGGTGGCCGCCGCAGGCTGGCGATGACATGCGGAGGCTCGGAGGCGTCTCCGTCGGATGTCGATTCAGGCCAGGCCAGCGTGGTCATTGGGCCTAGCACGGCGTGCGGGCCGATCTCCACCACAAGATCTACCCCCAGGTCCGCCATTGCGCGCACCCCGCTGGCGAAGGCCACCGGGTTGCGGGCATGGCGCCTCCAGTAAGTCCCGTCCAGGGTCATTCCTGGCTCGACGGCTCGGCCCGTGAGATTGCTAATGAGGGTGAGAGCGGGGGGCTCGATCACCACGTCGTCGAGCGAGGCTTCCAGCTCGCCAAGGGCTGGCTCGACCAGCGAGCTGTGGAACGCGCGGGTAGTGTTCAGCTCTCGGACTCGATGTCCTTCCGATTCGAGGCGCTTGGAAACGACTTCGATGTCCGCTGCCGGGCCGCTCACCACCTGGTGGGCGCCGTTGTCGGCGGAAACGCTCAGTCCCAGGCCCTCGGACGCCGCGTTGTGCTCCGCAACCGCCGACGCAACCCGGGCCGCTGGCGCAAACACCGCGGCCATCGCGCCGTTGGTCGTGCTGGAAAGCAGGGTGCCTCGGGCGGCCGCAAACCGCATTCCCTCTTCCAGGCTGAAGACGCCTGCCGCCTGCGCCGCCGCCAGTTCGCCAACGCTGTGACCCATTACCACGTCGGGTTCGATACCGACGCTGGACCAAAGGGCGGTAAGAGCGCACTCCAGCGCATAGAGCGCGGGCTGCTCCCAGGCGGTGTCGCCCAGGGCTCCCGTTGCCGCGGGCCGACCGAAAATCACGTCCAGCAGCGAGGCGCCGCGTTCTTCGCGGAAGACGGTCTCGCATTGGTCCAGCACGGCTCGTACCACCGGCTCGGTCTCGTACAGCGCCTTGCCCATGCCGACCCATTGACTGCCCTGACCCGTGTAGACGAAGGCGATGGTGGTCGCCGTTTGCGCCTGCCTGCCGGAGTCGGACCGGGCGAGCGGCACAAGTTGCTCCCGCAACGACGCCGCGTCGTTGAACGCCACGCCAGCCCGGTGATCGAAGTGACTCCGTCCGACTCCAGCCGTCCACGACATGTCCGACAGCAGGGAATCAGCGGCGTCGCCGGGAGAGGCAAGGGCGGCCGATCGTTCGTCGAGCCACGCCAGGTATCGCCCTGCAAGTTCGCGGAGCGCCTTGTCTGATTTGCCCGAAAGCGGCAGCAGGCGGCTTGGTCGGCGCTGCGGCGCCGCCTCAGGCAACGTCGCGCCGTCCGGTCCTCGGTATTCCTCCACCAGGATGTGCGCGTTCGTCCCCGAGATGCCGAACGAGTTCACGCCGGCCAGTCGCGGACGTCGGTGGCCGTCCGGCCAGTCCATCATTTCCGATGTGACCTGGAGCGGCAGCCGATCCCAGTCGAGCGCCGGGTTCGGATTCTGGAAGTGCAGGTGTTTCGGGATCACGCCCCGATTTACAACCAGCGCCGCCTTGATAAGTCCGGCGACGCCCGCGGCCGACTCCAGGTGCCCGATGTTGGTCTTCACCGAACCGATGAGAAGGGGCTGGTCGGCCGTGCGCTCGCGGCCGTACACCTTGGCCACGGCATCAATCTCGATCGGATCGCCCACGGCCGTGCCGGTTCCATGCGCCTCCAGGTAGTCGACGTCCGAGGCGGCCACGCCGGCTTCAGCAAGCGCGGCTTCGATCACCTGCTCCAGCGCCGGGGTGTGCGGCACGGTCAGTCCCGTGCTGGCCCCGCCGTGGTTCACCGCCGAACCCCGAATGACGGCCCAGATCCGATCGCCGTCGGCCTCCGCCTCGCTCAGCCGCTTCAGCACGACCACGCCGCAGCCCTCGCCCCGCACGTAGCCGTTGGCGGATGCGTCGAAGGTCTTGCACTGCCCGTCCGGCGACAACATCATCGAATCGGCGCGAAGTTCGTAGATGCGTCCGTTCAGAATCGCCTGGACCCCCGCTGCAATGGCCAGGTCGGCCTTCCCGTGCTGCAGGTCCGACACCGCGTCGTGAACTGACACCAGGGACGACGCGCACGCGGCGTCGACCGCCTTTGCCGGCCCCATGAGTCCAAGGACGAATGAAACCCGTCCGCTGGTGCCGTTCAGGTTGGTTCCGCTAAGCGCGTACAGGCAGCCCGCCGGTTCGGTGGGACGCACCGAGTCCACCACCAGCATTCGGTACTCGTCGTTGCTGATTCCGGTGTATACGCCGGTGCGGCTGCCCTTGAGCCGATCGGGATTGATTCCCGCGTCTTCCAGCGCCAGCCAGGTCGTCTCCAGCATCATGCGTTGCTGCGGGTCCAGCAGCTCGGCCTCGACCGGCGAAATGCGGAAAAACTCCGCGTCAAACTGATCCAGGTCCTCGACGAACGCGCCGAATCTGCAGGCCTCGCTCCGGACACGATCGTCTGGAAACAGCTCGCCCATCCGTCCAACGCCTGAGCCCGGAACACCCTCGCTTACCGCGTTCTCGCCGTTTTCCAGCAGGCGCCAAAAGTCCGCCACGCTCGATGCCCCCGGGAACCGGCAGGCCATCCCCACAACCGCAATCGGTTCCCCACCCGGCCCTGCGCTCGGCTTAGATTCAAGAGGCCCAGTGTCCCGGTCGGCTTGATACTCCGATTCGCCTGCTGGCCTTCTCATAATCCTCTCGAGACTCTGAACGTTCCCGGAGCCCACGCCCTCACGTGCCAGCGCACCGCGCTAAACCCCGCCGAGATTCCGTGTCCGCCGGCTCTCGGGCAGTTGTCTCCATTGACGACTTTGGGTACACGATAGATTGTCTGCCTATGGGAGCATCTGGGTAAAGGAATCTCCAGACCCCTGGACGTCGTCTCGTTCGAAGACACCGCCTGATCCGAAGAATACGCAACCCACTCGTGCATGAGTAGCGTCGCTTGCCTGTGCCGGCCCAAATGCCGTCGCAGTCCATCCCACCGACGGTAAGTCTCGGCGAAGCAGACTGCGGCAACCTGGCCTTTATTTAGCCACGGCGTCAACGTCGAATTACCGAGCGCAGCCGGCTGCTGAATTCCTCATGGTGACTGCGTCCATCGTCTCGCACCTCGGCGCGACCAAGGCTACGCCCGCGGCTGAATCCTCAGCGTATTCCTGATCGTCGGCCGCACGTCATCACGATCCAGACCGATCCGCTGATACCGCCCCGCCAGCCAATCCTCGAACTGATTCGCATAGTGCGGGCTTCCCGGCTGCCCTGATGGACCCGCCGCGTCCAGCGACCACATCTGCGCCGGCGCATCAGCAAGGTCCACCAACAGCCGGTAATTCGCGCCGCTCCGCGAGACGAAGTCCGGCGCGGAACCGGTATTCGAAACCACCAGGCCGTTCCCGCTCACCGCCTCGCCCCCGCGGTCCAGCAACGATCCCAGGTCGCCCCTGCCGGACAGCAGGTGTTGCAACGGCAACCTGTGCAGCCGCCCCCAACGCCATGTCGACATGTCATCGCCCAGCCGCTCCGCGAGCTCGTCCAGGGCACGGCCCATCGCCGTCCGCACCGCCGCGTCGCGAGCGTCCGGCGATGCAAACCACTCCACGTCGTCATCCGCCAGCAACCGCAGCGACAGGCTGCCGATCCCTCCAGCCACGAACGCAGCCGGATCTCCAACCGCCAGGGCCGACGCATCCACTGAGAATCGTTCCGCCGCCACCGCCTCGTCCCACTGGAACTGGAACGCCTCAAAGATCGCCGCCGCTGCGCTCTCCGTCTCCATGCGTCGGTCCCACGCCCGTAGGGCCTCCGCTGCCGCTCGCAGCCGCGCATCGCCCCCGTCCAGGATCCGCGCCAGCGCCGGCATCGCATCCACCGCCCGCAACGCCAGCACGTCGTACTGCATCGAGGCCATGTCCTCGCGGCTATGAACCTCGCGCGACTCGATCATTTGCCGGATGCGGCGTGCCCGATAACCCGTCGGCGACATGTTGGCCAGGGGATACGGAAAATCCGCCCCCGCCGGCAGGTTGTTCGCCGTCGCCACCCATCCACGGTTCGGCTCGCGCACCGACGGCATCCCCTCGAACGGGATCATCCCCTGCCAGGCATCGGACGGATCCCACCCGCGCCGGTAGCCGCGTTCCTCGCGAGCCCGAATCGGCACTTGGCCCGTCGCCCGGTACCCAAAGTCCCCGTCCACGTCCCCGAACACCATGCTCAGCGTCGGCGACGCCCATCCCCGCAGGGTGTCCTCGAACTCGTCGCACGACTCCGCCGCGTTCATTTCCAGGATCGACGTCGGCCACTCGCACGGCATTGCTCCGACCCACCGCAGTGAAACCGGCCCCGTCCCGCGCGCAAAATCCGGCAGGACTTCGTCGACGATCGGCCCATTCCGCGACGACCGCACCACCGCCTCCCGAACCCCTTCGCCGCACACCCGGATGGCTTCCACCCGTTCTCGTGCCGGCTCCCACTGTCCGTTGTAGAGAAACGCGCCGGGGTGCGTCGGATCCGTGCGTTCCTGGTAGAGGTCCCGCTGCGAGCTGATGTTGTTCGTAATCCCCCAGGCCATTCGCGGGTTTCGACCGATCAGGATCCCCGGCGCCCCCGCATACCCGGCCCCCGCCACGTTGTACCGCCCGCCCACCAGGTGCGCCTGGTACCAGCAATTCGGCGCCCCGAACGCGATATGCGGATCACTCGCCACCATCGCCCCGCCCGACGTGCTCCGGCTCGGCCCGATCACCCAGTTATTGCTACCCGTACCGTCGTCTATCCCACCCATCGGCCGCTCGCCCGCACCGTTCCCATCGCTCGCGTACTCGCCCGGATGCAGGATCGTTTCGTCAATCGCCTCCGCCGTCAGGAAAGCCCGGTACAGCGCTCCGTCACCCAGCGCCCGCTTCGCCAGCTCCGGCACCGCGATCACCGGAAACCGCCCCGTCAGATACCAGCGAAACTCCCCCAGCAGCGCAATCGAATCCAGCGGCCGCCACGGCTCCGGTCGGTAGTCCAGCAGGTCGAACTCGATCGGCGGCAGATCCCGGCACGCCTCGATGAACGCATTCACCCCCGCAGAGAAATCCTCGTACCTCGCCGCCGTCTCGCCTGGCAGCCGCGCCGTCTCTTCCTCCGCGATTCGATGCAGCCCAACCGTCCGCGCCAGTAAGTCGTAGTCATACGCCTCCGGCCCCAGCACTTCCGACAGCCGTCCCAGCGCCTGCCGCCGCAGGTAGTCCATCTGGAACAGCCGGTCCTGCGCCATCGCGTAGCCGTACCCCACAAACAAGTCCGGCTCCGTCGCCGCGAAGATGTGCGGCACCCCGCAGGCGTCCCGCTGGATCTCCACCACCGCCCCAACCGGCCCCGCAGCCTCTCCCTCGATAACCGCCAGTCGCCGCTTCGTCTCCCTGTCCCACCACGCCTCGAACTCGTCCCCCGTCAACCCCGCCGCGTCGCGAACGTCCGCAATCGAGGCCCCGCGCCCCAGCCTGTGCAGCATCTCCAGCGAGTCGATGGCTATGGCTCTACTCCCACGCGTACCCGTACAGGCGCGACCGCTCCAGGTAAAACCGCACCGCGCACTTCTCCAGCGGACATCGCGTCCCGCCGGTCCAGCGCGCCGTCGCCGACGTACTATCCCCGTGCCACGGGATGTAGTCGTCCTTGCTGAACCCCTCCACCACGTTCCCGTCCGGATCCAGCAACTCCGCCTGCAACGTCCCCTCCGTCACCGTCGAAGTCGCCGCATTCAGCATCAACTGCTTCCCGCCCACCGGCAACGGATGCGTCGTCAGCGTCCCTACCACGTCCCCACCCGGACCCGAAACCGCCGCCCAGTACCGGTTCACCGCCCAACTGGCCCGGCAAATCGCCGAAAAGAACGGCCAGATTGAGGGACTCTTCGACGCCGGATCGCCGTGCAACCCCTCCGTGGCCGAGAAGTACATATAGTGCCGGCCGTCGTGTTCGATCAGGTTGTGCGAAGGCCACAGCATCCCGCCGCCGTAATCCCCCAGCGCGCCCGTCGACACCGCCGGCAGCCGCACCCGCCGGTCCCAGATACGCCCGTCCGCGCTCCCGCCCAGGTGCAACTCCATCGTCTGCGTCCGGTTCAGGTAAATCCCAATCACCCCCAGGTACCCGCTCCGCACCGGCGTCACGCACAGCTCCATGATCTGGATGTCCTGCGGGTCGTAAATGTCCGGCTGGATGATCGTTTCGAACGGACTCCAGTTCGACCCGTCCGGACTCGTGCGCCGCGCCATTACCCGCCGGCCCTCCGCGAAGATGTCGTAAGGAACCAGCCCGCCCGGATGCGCCGGCTCGCCTAGCTTGTGCGTCGCCATGTACGTGCCGTCGGGCTCGCGGAAGATATACGTCGTATCTGCCGTATGCTTCGGGTTCTCGTACGGAATCACCAGCCGCACCCCCGGCACCGCCACTTCCAGCACCGGACCTTCACTCACCGTCCAGTTGATCCCGTCCGGCGAGAAATACCGGTACATCCCCCGTGCATGCGTCTGGCCCGGCGGAGGCGTCG
Source organism: Chloroflexota bacterium (assembly GCA_022824495.1). Classification (GTDB taxonomy): domain Bacteria; phylum Chloroflexota; class UBA11872; order UBA11872; family UBA11872; genus UBA11872. The sequence goes on from JAJDZU010000003.1 coordinate 106,709, forward strand.
GCAACCCGCGAACGAAACCCGGACTCCCCGCCGCCGTATTGCCCGGGTCGCGCATCACGAACATCTCGTAGCGCCGCTCCGGCTCCGCCTCCGGGTCGATCATCACCGAGCTGTACATGCTCGGCCCGCCCGAATCGAAGTCCAGCAGGATATTCGTGCGCGGATACCCCGGCTGCGGACACAAGTCCAGTTCCGGACGCGTCCATTCCACCCCGTCTTCCGAGACCAGGTGCGTCACCCGCCGGAAATTCTCAAAATACTCCGTCGTCAGCGGGGTCGAGACGTGCCACGCTTTCCACAGCCCGTCAATCGGGTCATGCGCAAACGTCCCGTGCGCGAACACCGAGCCGCTGTCCCACGGTCTCGCCGGCGTCACCAGCGGATTGTTTGGGTCCAGCTCGCCCGGCTCCAATCGCCAGGCCAGCATCTCCTGCGCGGCGATATCCTCGCCCAGGATCATCGACAGACAGTCGGTCCGCCGCTCTACGCCCGTCGGAAACGAGAAAGCCATCTCATCCTCGCGCGCTCCGCCGCGGCGCCCTGGCGACGGCGCGCGAATCTAGCAGACGCTCCCGGCGATACCTCCGCCTGGTCTGCGACCCGCGCTACGGCTCGGAGTCTCTGGCCTGAAGCCCTTCCCACTCGTCACGCAGGAGTCCGTACCGCACCTCGTCCAGCACTCGTCCCCCGTGCACCCAGTGCTGTCGCAGCAGCGCCTCGCGCTGCATGCCCAGTTTCTCCAGCAGCCGGATTGACCGGACATTGGCGGCGGTCGCCGTAGCCGTGATCTTGATGATCGGAAGCTGTCGGAACGCTTCCTCGATCACGGCCGACACCGCCTCGGACATCAGCCCGTGGCCCCACAGCCAGCGAGCCACTTCATAGCCGACTTCCGCCCGCTTCTTCCCACGGGCAATTCGCAAGCTCACCCCGCCAACCGCGCGACCGTCCTGCTCCGCCGCCCACACGCACCGCTCATGCCAATCAGACAGAATCTGAGAGGCGACAAAGACCTCCGCATCGTCTCGTCGAAACGGCTGCGCAACTTGCAGATAGCGCACAACCTCCGGGTCACGCCGATAGGCATGGACATCGTCCGCGTCCGCCGGCCTGAACGGTCGCAGCAGGCAGCGCGCCGTCTGGATGCACTCCGGTAGCGGCGGCCAGTCGTCGCCGCTCACGTCGAGTCGCGTCGCTCCATCGAAGGCCGCGGGATCAGCGCCGGCGCCAGGCTGGCCTCCAGCGCGTCGTCCACGGCATTACGCGCCAGGGCATCCTTCACCACCCCCAGCGCGTCACGGAACGCCTCCAGCGTGATGCCCAGGTCACGGTCGCTGTGCGCCGAGCTATGGCGCGGATGCGTATTGAACAGAACGCCCCGCTTGGCCGTCTCCTGCGCCACCAGCACGTTCAACTTCTTCGTCGCCTCCGCGTCGGACGGCTCGGTAAACGCGAAACCCGGCGTCGCCGGCAGACCTGAAATCTCAACCGGCAGGTCCATCTCGTCCAGCACCTCCCGCATGCCCGACTGCAGGCGCTCGCCGTAAGCCGCCAAACCAGACGGCACGTCACGCCGCTCGATCTCCGTCAGCGTCGTGATCGCCGCAACAATCCCCACCAGGTCGCTCCAGTACGTACTGCTCACGAACATGTTCGACGCCGGCTCCATCACCCAGCGCTGCCCGACCACCGTGCCCATGGCGTACCCGTTCGAGATCGCCTTCGCAAAGCACGCCAGGTCAGGGACCACGCCCACGAAGTCCTGGATTCCGGTGGCGCCATACCGGAAATTGGTCGTGACCTCGTCAAAAATCAGCACCACGTTCTCGCGCGTCGCAATCTCGCGCACCCCGGCCAGGTAGCCCTCCGGTGGCGCTTCGCCCAGCAGGATCGGCTCCATCATGATCGCCGCAACTTTGCCCCGGTGCTGTTCGAGGAGTTGCTCAAGCGCCCCAAGGTCCCCCCACGGAAACGGAATCGACGTGCCCCGCAGCGCTTTCGGCACCCCGGTCGGCTGGATATTTGGCACCGCGAACGGATCGAACGCTCCCTCCTGCAAATGACCAGCCGCCAGGTACCAGTCGTGCCACCCGTGATAACCGCTGAAGAGCACCACGTCTCGCCCAGTGGTCCCGCGCGCGATGCGCACGGCAATCCCGCACGACTCGCCGCCGCCCTTCGAGAACCGCACCATCTCCGCACACGGAATCCGCTCGATCAGCAGTTCCGCCAGTTCGATCTCGCGCTCGCTGTTCAGCGAGTACGTCGTGCCCTTGCCGATCTGCTCGACCACGGCCGCGTCTACCACGTCATCGGCATATCCCAGGATCGCCGACGTCACCGACATCCCGTAGTCCAGGTACTCCACGCCCCGGTCGTCCCAGATCCGCGATCCCTTGCCGCGCTCCGCGTACACCGGCGCCACGCCGTTGGCAAAGGCATACGGCCGCCGGCTGATCAGCTGCGAGCCGCCGGGGATTACCCGGTTCGCGCGCTCCCACAGGGCGTAGGAACTCGCCACGTCATGCGTTTGGGGATCCTTCACCTCAGGCCGCCTTTACCCGTCGGAACGACGCGCCGAGGCGCCGTCGCAATGAGCCTGCCCCTCACCGTAGCCGCGTCGCGTAGCCATGCCAACAGAGCGCGCTGGTACGCCGCCTCTATCCCTGGTCGTTTCGCATTCGACGCTCGAGGCGATCCAGCGCGTCCTGCGTGGCGCGAATCTCTCGCAGCAATTCTTCCCTCGAAGGCGGCGCCTCCAAATCTCGCAAACGCTCAAGTTTGGCTTCATCTAGATTGTTGATGATGATTGCAATGAACAGATTGAATACGACGAATGTCCCAATCACAACAAAGCTCACGAAATAGATCCAGGAAAGCTCATTCAATGCCATCGCTCGATACATAACTTCCGTCCATCCCTCGAGCGTCACGATGTTGAATAACGTGAGCAGTGAAATGCCAAGATCGCGCCAATTCTCCGGGTCATGCTCGCCGAACAGATGAAAGCCAATGATGGCATAAATGTAGACAACGATACCCATCAGGAGCATGACATGCCCGACACTTGGAATCGATCGTACAAGCGCCGTTACGATCAGTCGCAGATCTCTGATGGTCGAAACCAATCGCAGCACCCGCAGCAAGCGCACCAGCCGGGCGATCATCGCGAACTGTCCGGTTGCTGGTATGAGTGCGAATACGATTATCAGAAAGTCGAATACGTTCCATCCGTCGCGAAAGTAACCGAGAATCCGCGGAGCCGATACCGTCATCTTCAGAATCGCTTCGACGATGAATATTATGAGTGTGATCTGATGTCCAACGTCAATCCACTGCCCAAAATTACGATCGATCTCAGGCGATGTTTCAAGTCCCAGCAATAGCGCGTTGATAATGATGATCGCGATGATTGCAGCATCGAACGCCGTCGCTTCGGTAGTGCGACGTATCAGGTTCAACGCGGTGTGCGTGACGGCGGTCGGTTTCATGATCAATCTGGAGGAGGCGGTGCCATCGCTGCGTGCGGTCCCGGTGAATGGCGCACCGGAGAGCGCCACCGCGGGATCAATAGGCTACATCGGAGAGCGTGCGCGGAATCCGGGCGCATCCTAGCAGACCGGAGAATCAGGACCGTCAGTCGATGCCCGTCTGACAGCGAGGCAGGAAGGCGCTGTCCGGGAGCTGAAGTGCGCAGTCCACACCTTGATTCACCGGTACACGCCCCTCCGCGCGCAGCCCTGATCACCATCAGCGCTGGCGAGTCACCTGTGAAAGCGCCGGCGCTGGGAGTCGTGGAGAGTCGTTGGCATCGTTGCCGGTCGCGTGTGATCGTCGCGCCGTCGACCGTCGCAAGTCGGCTTCGAACTGTCAGAGAAGGCCTTCGTCGCGACCCCCTGTCCGTTTCAAACGCACACTTATATCGAGCGGTGTACAGGCAAATGAAATCGAATGAAACTGGAGTTTAGTATAATGCTTGGCCTTCGGGATTCAGCTCTGCGAAACCGTCACCGATACGATCATGTCGACGCTCGATGCCTTCGCCCTGAACGCCGCCGTAGTACTCCTTGCGGTGGTTCTGGATCGATTACTCCCTGAACCGCCGAATGCCGTGCATCCGGTGGTTGGTATCGGCCGATTAACCGCCCTGCTCGAGCGTCTGGCGCCAACACGCCCGTTTGCTGCGTTTGTGTTTGGTTGCGGCATGGTTGTGAACGTTGCCGGATCCGCAACAGGCTTGGCCTGGATTGTCATGGTGGTGCTGGCGTCGATTCATCCTCTTGCATACCTCATTGGTGGTGCTGCTCTGCTGCGAACGACCTTCACAGTCACTGGGCTCCAATCCGCGGCGCTCGAAACCGAACGAGAACTCTCACGGGGACGTCTTGATTCCGCGCGTTCGAGCCTTCGAAACCTGGCAAGCCGCGACGCATCGTCGCTTAGTCCAACCTTGGTGGCCGCCGCGGCTATCGAATCCGTTGCCGAAAACACTACCGATAGCGTTATCGCGCCCTGGGTGGCCTTTGCATTCTTCGGCGTACCGGGCGCGATTGCATATCGAGCCATCAACACCATGGACAGCATGATCGGGTATCGAGGCCGCTACGAATACCTCGGCAAGCCCGCGGCTCGTCTGGATGACCTGGTCAACCTGGTTCCCGCGCGCCTGAGCGCGGGCCTGTTGCTCGTGGCCGCCTCGCGGTCGATTCGCTCGGTGAAACTCGGGTGGCAAAACATGCGTCGTGATGCAGCCAGGACCGCCAGCCCGAATGCCGGCTGGACCATGAGCGCCATGGCCGGAGCCCTCGGCGTTCGGCTGGAGAAGCCCATGCACTACAGCTTGGGCGACGGACTTCCAGGTCCCGTGCCCGGCGACGTCCGCCAAGCCGTGGCCATTCTCAATCGCGCGTCGGTCCTTGGCTTGGGCGTTGCCCTTGGCCTGCTGGCCGTGCGACATGCCGTCAGCGGCTGATTCTGGAGCGCTGGCCGACATGACGACGGTGCATGGCGGGCTCAATGATGCAGAGCTTCGCGCCCACGGCCTTGCCCGAGCCGATGTTCTGGACTTCAGCTCCAACGTCAATCCGCTGGGAGCTTCGCCGCTCGTCTGCAAGGCCGCTGCCGAAGCCGATCTCTCCGCCTACCCGGATCGCGACTGCCTTCAACTCCGCGAGACCCTGGCCGCACGGCTCGGCATTGGTGTAGACCATCTCCTGATCGGAAACGGCTCCACCGAACTCATCCACCTGCTGGCTCGCGCCTGCCTGGCTCCCCGCGATGACTGCCTGATCTTCACCCCAACATTCGGCGAATACGACGAGGCTGTCAGGCTCTGCGGCGCAAACGTGAAGACACGTCCAGCATTGGAGGCGACGGGATTAAGTTGGTCAATTCCCCAGGCTGTCCGGGAAATCGAGACGACGCGCCCCGCCCTTGTCTTTCTCTGCAATCCAAACAACCCAACCGGCGCCTACCTCGACAGAGACGCGATCCTTCGACTGTCTGATGCGCTCGATCCGAGCGGCCTGCTGGCAGTGGACACGTCCTACGTTCCCTTCGCCGACCACGCCTGGAATCCGACGCCCCTGCTTGGTCTCGGAAACATCGCGCTCCTCCGATCCATGACTAAGGACCACGGCCTGGCCGGCGTTCGCCTCGGCTACCTCGCCGCGCAGCCGCCGCTCATCGAAAAGACTCGGCGCTTGCAGCCCGCCTGGAGCGTCAACGCCGTGGCTCAGGCCTTAGGGGTCGCGGCGTTGGCGGACGATACGCACGTGGCTGCGGCCCGGAGCGTCATCCGTGAATCCAAGACCTATCTGTACAACCAGTTGGCCGCGATCGACCTGCCCACGGTCCCTTCCGCGACCAACTTCATGCTCGTCCGCGTGGGCGACGCCAGCAGAGTTCGCCAGGCGCTGCTTCGCCGGGGCATCGCCGTACGCGACTGCACCTCCTTCGGCCTGCCCGCCTACATCCGCATCGCGACACGTCGGCTGGACGAATGCGCCAGCCTGGTCGCGGCCCTCCGAGACCTGCCGCTGCATGACTAACCACGGTCCCGCCCAGGTCTTGATGGTCCAGGGCACCTCGTCCCACGCCGGCAAATCCGTCATCGCCGCCGCCCTCTGCCGCATCTTCGCCCAGGACGGCTACCGGGTTGCGCCCTTCAAGGCGCAAAACATGTCGCTCAACTCGTACGCCACGCCTGATGGCGGCGAAATCGGCCGCTCCCAGGCGGTTCAGGCGGCGGCCGCTCTGGTTGAGCCCAGCGTGGAGATGAACCCAATCCTTCTCAAGCCGGAGGCCGACAACCGCTCCCAGGTCGTCCTGCTGGGCAGGCCGCGCCATCTGACATCGGCGCGCGAATACTATCGGCTCAAACCCACCTTGTGGTCGATCGTGACCTCGTCGCTCGACCGGCTGCGGGCTGAGCACCAAGTCGTCGTGATCGAGGGAGCCGGAAGTCCCGCCGAGGTCAATCTCCGGCACCACGACATCGTCAACATGCGCGTGGCTCGCTACGCCGATGCCCCCGTGTTGCTGGTCGGTGACATCGACCGCGGCGGAATCTTCGCGCAGCTTGTCGGAACCATGGTCCTGCTGGAACCGGAGGAGCGAGCCCTGGTCTGCGCCCATGTCATCAACAAGTTCCGGGGCGATGAATCGCTGCTCACCTCTGGACTCGACTTTCTTCACGAACGAACCGGAGTGCCTGTCGCCGGCGTCGTTCCGTTCTTCAAGGACATACACATTCCTGAAGAGGACTCCGTAGGCCTCAACGAACGTGCTTCCCCGGCGGCGGCCAATGAGATTGACGTCGCCGTCATGCGCTTGCCCTACGTCTCCAACTTCGACGACTTCGATCCGCTTCGGCACGAAAAAGGCGTGCGGATGCGCTACGTGGCCCGCGCGGCCGATTTCGGCAGTCCGGACCTGGTCGTTATACCCGGCAGCAAAACCACCGTGGCCGACCTCGACTGGCTGCGCGCGCAGGGCCTGGCGGAGCGCATCTTGTCGGCGCGCCAAGAGCGGACGCCGGTGATCGGCATCTGCGCCGGTTACCAGATGTTGGGGACGGAACTCCTGGATCCCCACGGCGTCGAGTCGAAGGCGGAGTCAACGCCCGGCCTGGGTCTGCTGCCGACGACGACAACGTTCCTGCGAGAAAAGGCAACGCACCAGGTGCGAGGACGGGTCGTCGGCAGCCACGGCCTGCTGCGCGAGTGCCCAGGCGCCGAAGTTGTCGCCTACGAAATCCACATGGGCGTGAGTTCCACTCCGGGCTTGGCCAGCCCATTCGCCCTCGACGTGCGATCACGACAGCCGGTCGACATGCCCGATGGAGCAATCGACGCCGACGGGCTCACGCTGGGCACCTATCTGCACGGTCTCTTCCACAACCGGGCCGTGCGGCGATCGGTTCTTGCCTGCGCCGGCGCCCGGCGCGGATTCCGCCCGCCATTCGCGGACGACGATCTGGATCCCAATGTCGAGTACGACAAGCTTGCGGCTTTCGTCCGTCAGCATCTCGACATGGGGCTGGTCTATAAGGCCATGGGGCTCCAGCGATGAAGGCGCCGTCGGCTGCGAGGCCAGCCAAATCGTCCGCGAAACGCGGTGTCGCATGGTCGCCCGGAACCTGCGGGGAACTGGCCCAGGGCCATTTGGACGGCGTGCCGGTGATGGTGACCTGCCCGATCGATGTTGGATCGCAGGCAATCGTCGAGGTGTCCGACGGCTCCGGTTCCGTCTGCGGGCCGGCAGATGCCCGGAAGGCACGTCAGGCTGTTGCGTCGACTCTTGACTTACTCGGTCGCCCGGAACTGAACGCTCGGCTTCAACTGCAAAGCGCCCTGCCGCGCTCGAAGGGCATGGCCAGCAGCACCGCCGACGTGGTGGCGGCGATTGCCGCAACAGCGGCGGCCCTTGGATCGACGCTCTCGCCGCAACAGCAGGCCGAACTGGCCGTGGCAATCGAGCCCAGCGACGGCGTCATGCTGCCCGGCATCGCGCTCTTCGATCATCTCGGCGGTCGAATTGCTCGAACGCTTGGGCCGCCTCCGCCCATGCGAGTACTCGTTCTGGAGTTTGCGGGCGAAGTGGATACGCAAGCCTTCAACGCTCGGGACCGCAACCGTCGGGCAAAGGCTGACCAGGCCAGGTTTCGGGACGCACTCGATCTCATTTCTGCTGGCTTGGCTGGCGGGGATCCCGAGTCGATTGGCCGCGGAGCGACCCTCAGCAGCCTCGCCAACCAGGCAGTCCTGCCAAAGCCGCAACTGCCCGCCGCAATGGAACTCGGCCGCGCGGCCGGAGCCGTCGGGGTGAACGTCGCCCACAGCGGCACCGTCATCGGCTTGCTCTTCGATGCCGACGCCGATCGAATCGAATGGGCCGCGCGCGCAGCGAGGCAGCGACTACCCGGAGTCGTCGCGACTCACGACTGCCAATTGACTGGCGGTGGCGCCGTTATCAGGTCGGGCACGCCGCAACACGCATCCACCACCGCCTGATGGCAACGCTGCACGACGGATTCAAGCAAGTCGTCGTGGATCGACAGGCGTGCCCGAACTCGACAAGCGCGCGAACGGTCCACGAGCGGTCCGGACCTCCGTGACCTTAGGACCACCGGTCTGTCCGGGATCGTTGTACGAGGCGTGCGAGTCGGGCACGATCTGACGGGAAAATCACGCGTCCGGCTGACCTCGGACTCCAAACCCGGGCTCAGGCGCCCCTAGCAGTCGAGGCAAGAAAATGACTGGCCACGCAAGCGAGCCGGTAAACCTGGGAACTCGAAAGCACCTCTTCATCGATTTTTCGCTCGTCGATCAAGTGGACGACATCACCCTGCGCGTCAATCCGCCGAGAGTTGGTGGCGTGGCCATTCATCGGGATCGGGGATGGGAGCACCACCTCCAGTTTTTCAATAGCGTCATTGATGACGAAGGTCGTGCTCGTATGTGGTACGGGTCCAGCTACATGGGCGCCGGCAATCTCAATTCCTTCCGCTGGGGCTATGCCGAATCTCTGGACGGCGTCCACTGGTACAAGCCGGAGCTTGGACTCGTCGAACTCAACCGCGTTCGCTCGAACAACCTCTTGCTCGGGACGGCAGGGAGCGTATTCAAAGACCCAACGGCGCCCCCGGAGGAGCGCTACAAGGGCTATTGGCTAAACCTGGATCCGGATCTCGGGTCACCTGGATTCGGCTATTCCGCATCCTCCGATGGCCTTCGGTTTACCTGGATGGGTGGAAACGGCGTCTCGCTCCACGGTGATTCGCAAAACCAGGCTTTTTGGGATGAGCGGATCGGACGTTACGTCGTGTATTTCCGCAACTGGGTCCCCACCGGTTACCGCGAAAAGTGGCTGAGCGCCATAGGGCCGTGGCGGCGTGCGGTCGCGCGCTGGGAAACCGACGACCTCAATTCGCTTGATGGGTGGCAGCTCACTGATGCCCCGGTTGACATGGGAGGCTTGCGACTCACCAGCGAACTGCCGACGGTGCTCGCGCTGGACGAGCAGGATCCACCGGACATGGACATTTACACGCCCTCAATCGTCAAGTACCCCGGTGCCGATGACGTGTATATCTCAACCTTCTCGACATACAGGCACTTCACCGAGGCGGAAATCCTCGATGCCGAGCCGCGCGGGAACGACGGTCTGATGGAGATTCAACTTGCCCTCAGTCGTGATGGGATCGCCTGGAGTCGCCCGGATCGTCGGCCCTACGTCCGGATCGATCCTGACGGACCGCGGTCGAAGATGATCTATTCGGCCCTTGGAATGGTCATCCGGAACGGTTCGATCTACCAATATGGGACCGCCTACGACCAGTCGCATGGGCTCAAGCGCAAGAACAATCCGGGCGGCCAGGTGATTTGGACCCGGCAGCGTTTGGATGGATTTGTCAGTGCCGACGCGGCCTACGGCGGCGGCCAGTTGATCACGAAGCCAGTCGTTATCGCCGGCGCCCGCCTGGAGCTCAATGTCGATGCATCCGCAAGTGGTGACCTCCGCGTTGAGCTCCAGGACGCCCGGGGACGGAGCATCGAGGGCTACACGCTGGATGAGTGCGACCGGGTATTGGGCAACCACCTTCGCCGCGTCGTGACCTGGAACGGCAAGGCGCTGCTGCCAGCAACACAAGGTAAGCCGTTGCGCCTGCGGATTGCGATGCGCGGTGCGAAGCTCTACGCGCTTCAATTCGCGGCGGCATAGCGCAATGTCGCAGGGTTCGCGGCCCGCGGCGACCCGAGGCCCCTTCAGCGGCCCGTGACGCCCCCGGCCGTAAGGGCCACCGGCAGCCCCGCGAACATCACCGTCACGTCGTCGGCCGCCGCCGCAAATTGCTGGTTAACTCGCCCAAGCTCGTCGGCGTAGATCCGTCCCAGCTTGGTCGCTGGCACCACGCCAAGCCCCACTTCGTTGCTCACGACAATCCAGGCGGCGTTGTGCCGTTCGTACAACGCGAGCAGTCGTCGCGCTTCGGTCTGGATGTCTGCCCTGATCCCCTGTTCGTCCGGGTCCTGGAGCAGCAGGTTGCTGACCCACAGCGTCAGGCAGTCGATCAGCACGGTGTCGAAATTCACCAGTAGCGGCTCGAGCGCTCCGACCACGTCGATCGGTTCTTCCACCGTCGCCCAGTCCAAAGGCCGCTCCTCCCGGTGCGCCTGGATCCGCGCGGCCATCTCCTCGTCCCCCGCCTCGGCCGTGGCCACGTACAGCGCTCGGCCACCGCGTTGCGCCAACTCCTGCGCGTATCGGCTTTTGCCGGCCCGAACCCCGCCCAGCACCAGGGTCAGGTTCCGGCTCACGAGGCATCGGCGGAATCGGCGCCCGCCAGGTGGCTCGTGTCGTTCCAGGACTCCAGCACGCGGCTGCCCTCGTGATCGGAGACGATGGCCAGCGCGGTGTTGTCGACACGGAACTTCCAGAAATCGGCGTCCGCCAGGTCCAGCAGACAGACCACAAGGGCCCGCAACGATCCGCCATGCGCCACGACCAGGATGTTCTCTCCAGGGGCGAGACTCTCGCTCGCGCGCGTAGCGAAGCGGCGAACCCGGCGAATAGCATCGATGGCGCTCTCGCCGCCGGGCGCGGTGAATCCCATGTTTCCGCCGGCCTCGATCCGCTCGGCGAGCGCACCCGGATTGCGCGTCTCGACCTCCTCGAGAGTTAACCCTTCCCACTCGCCGTACGAGAACTCGCGAAGGTCCGTTTCGTCGCTGATCGCCAGATCGCGGCCGGCGGCGATGATCCGCGCGGTTTCCGCCGCGCGCGGCAAGTCGCTGCAATACACCGTCGCGAACTTGACGCTCCGCAGCCGCTCGGCCACCAGCGTTGCCTGGCGCCGACCCTCGGCGCTCAGCGGCACGCCCGTATGCCCCTGCATCCGGCCCGTTCGATTCCACTCGGTTTCGCCGTGTCGCACGAGGTACCAGGTGCTCATGTCGCTTCCCTACCAGAACGGTGCGCCGGCGAACTCCGGCGTCAGTTGAATCAGCCCGAGTCCGGCCAGCAGGACTGTCACCTCCGCAACCTCGTTGGTCGCGCCATACGTGTCGCCCGTCATACCGCCGAGCAGTCGTCGAAACCAGAGTCCGAGCCCCAGGGCAACCCCCGTCGCGATCGCCAGCAACACCAGACCGGCGAATCCGAGCATCAGCCCGGCGGCAACAGCGGCCGTCACCAGCGCGAAGGCGGGCTGACGCCAGTTGGCGCCAGCCTGAAACGCCGTGCCGAGTCCCTGCGCTCGTGCGTATGGGAAAACAGACATCGCGGCGACCATGGCAAACCGCGACAGGCAGGGAAAGAGAACCAGCAGGCCGATCCGTGCGGATTCCGGAATGCCGACTAGCAGCGTCCACTTCAGCAACAGCAGGCTCACGCCGCCCACCACGGCAAACGCTCCCACGTGCGAGTCGCGCAGGATGGCAAGCCGCGACTCGCGGTCGCGCCCGCCCAGCAGCCCGTCGCACGAATCCAGGAACCCCTCGGTGTGCAAAGCGCGGGTCAACACCAGCAGCGTTGCAACCAGCAGCGCGCCAACCACCGGCAGCGGCAGGACCTGGCGAGCAGCAACGTCAAGCCCGGCAAGTAACCCGCCAATGCCGAGACCGACCAGCGGGAAAAAGGCCCTTGCGGGAGCCATTGGCCCGGCCTGGGCGGGCGCCACCGGCACGATCGTCAGGAAACTGATGGCCAGACGAAGGCTCTTCACTCCGATGGCTCTGCGGAATCCGCCGGCGCCCGGTCCGAAACGCCTGCTTCATCGAAGCTGGCCATGTCGCACAGGCAGGCCGCGGCGACCTCAACCAGCCCCGTCGCCAGCAGCGCCCCCGTCCCCTCGCCCAGCCGCATCTCCAGGTCCAGCAAGGGCTGCAAGCCCAGGTGTCTCAGCGCGACTTGGTGTCCCGGCTCGGCCGAGAGGTGGCCTGCAATCGCGTAGTCCAGGACCGTAGGACAAAGACTGTGCGCGATCAGCGCCGCGGCGCCGGACACGAATCCGTCCAGAACCACGGCACGCCGAGCCAGCGCCCCGCCCAAAACCACTCCCGCCAGCACTCCGATCTCGAACCCGCCAACCGTGCGCAATACGTCCACCCCGCAGTCCGGATCCGGCCGATTCACGTCCAGCGCACGTTCCACGCAAGCAATCTTGTGTTCCAACTCCGCGTCGGTACGACCTGTCCCCCGACCCGTGGTCTCACGCGGCGACGCACCGGTCAGCGCGGCCGTGATCGCGCTGGCGGCCGTGGTATTTCCGATCCCCATGTCGCCCGTCGCAATCACCTGAGCTCCCCGCTCGGCGGCGGCCCCCGCCAGCTCGATTCCGGCCTCCAGGCAAGCCTCCGCCTGGGCTCGATTCATCGCCGGTCCCCGCGTCATGTCCTTGGTGCCCCGCCCGGGCGCCACAACCCGCAGCTCGGGGTGTGCCGGCAGGGAGCCCGCTGCTACATCGTCCCTCAGCCTCGAAGACGCAGCCGCTCTTGCTCCCTCTCCTGGGACCTTTGCAAGACGCCCCGCGCCCACAGAAGCGGGGCCCCTCTTGCTCCCTCTCCCTGTGGGAGAGGGTTGGGGTGAGGGTCTTCCGGGCATCCAACCCCGGGTTACGCAAAGGTCTCTCTCTCCGGCTGGAGAGGGTTGGGGTGCGGGGTCTTCCGGGCACCCTGACCCAGGTTTTGCAGAGGCCTCCGGCAGCGGCGTCGCCACCCCCGCATCCACAATCACCAGCTCAACGCCGCCGGCTCGCGCCATCACGCTGATCGCCGCGCCGCCCCCTAGGAAATTCATCACCATCTGCGCCGTAACCGCCTGCGGATATCCGGTCACACCCTGCGCCACCACCCCGTGATCGGCGGCCGCCACGATCAGCGTGGTGCTTCGAGCAATCGGCCGCGCGGTTCCGAATATGCCGGCCAGCTGAATCGAGACATCTTCCAGCCGGCCCAAACTGCCCGGCGGTTTCGTCAGCCGCTGCTGACGCTGCATCGCCGCTTGCTTCGCCCGGGCATCGGCCGGCCGGATGCTGGCGACGACCTCGTCGAGCGTCACCTCTAAAACTCAATCCCCCGTTGCGCCCGGATGCCCTGTTCGCGGTACGGATGCTTGATCATCTTCATTTCCGTCACCAGGTCCGCGCAGTCGATCAGTTCCTCCGGCGCATAGCGTCCGGTGATAATCACGTGCAGCGGCGCCGGCCGTGCCTTGAGCGTTTCCACCACCTCATCGACCGCCACCCAGCCGTAGTGCATGGCATAGGTGAACTCATCCAGCACGATGATGTCTTCCTCACCCTTCAGAATCGCGTCCTTGCACCGCCCCCACTGCTCCACCGCCAGCGCCGCCGTTCGATCCATGTCCTTGGACAGCCATGTAAACCCGTCCCCCAGCGCCTCGATGGGAATCTCCAGCCGCATCGCCGCCCGCTGCTCGCCGAATGTTGCGCCGGTGTGCTTGATGAACTGGAACATCCGGATCTTGAAGTCGCGGCCCCACGCCCGAAAGATCACCCCCAGCGCCGCCGTCGTTTTCCCCTTGCCCTCCCCGGTGTTGACGATCACAAGCCCATGCCGGCCGCGCCGGCGCTTGAGGACGTCGGCGGGTCTGGCCTGCGGGTCTCGAACGCTCACGCCCTAGCCGCTCCGCCGTCTGGTTTCGACGGGCTCTCCGGGCACGTGTCGGTCGGCTCCGTGCCCATTCCTTCCGTTGACGCTCACCGGCGGCGCGTACGCCCGACCGTTGTCGGCGGGCTCGATCAGGCTTATGGCCAGTGATCCGGTCGCTGGATCGCGGTACACCGCCGACTTCACGCCAAAGGCCGACTCGATGATGTCCGGAACCAGCACACCTTCCGGTGTCCCTTCCGCCAGCACGCGGCCGCCGCTCAGCAACACCAACCGGTCGCAATACCGCGCGGCCATTCCCAGGTCGTGAATGGCCGCCACCGCCGTCAGTCCCTCGTCCACCAGCCGCCGAACCAGGTCCAGCACCCGCAGCTTGTGCAGCACGTCCAGGTTGGCCGTCGGCTCGTCCAGCAGCAAAACGCGCGGCTGCTGCGCCAGGGCGCGCGAGACGAACACTCGCTGACGCTCGCCTCCGGACAGCGTGTCCAGCGTTCGCTCGGCAAACGCCTCCGTCTCTGTCAGCTCCATGGCCTCGCGCGCAATCGCCTCGTCGGCTGCGCCTTCAATCTCAAACCGCCCCAGGTGCGGATACCGCCCCATCAGCACCAGTTCACGCGCGGTGAAGCCGTGCGTGGCGGGCGCGACTTGCGGAACCAGGGCCATCCGCGCCGCGACCTCCTTGGCTGGCATGGAATCCAGTGCCTCGCCTTCCAGCCAGACCGCGCCCTCCTGCGGCCGCAGCACGCCCGCGATGGCGCGGAGAAGCGTCGACTTCCCCGCGCCATTCGGGCCGATCAGACCGACCAGTTGACCCTGGTCCGCGTGCAGCCGCACGCGCTCGAGCAGCGCCTTCGCCTCGACCCGGAAGCCGAGTTCGTCCGCCCGGATAGACGCTGCTCGTTCGGTCTGCATCGTCAACTACCCCGCCAGGCTGAAGGCCGGGCTCTCGGAGTCGCCCAGCTCATCCGGCCACAAAATGCGAGCCAGGTCTTCGGCTCCACGGATGTTCCAGTAGGACAGCGTGGTGAAGTGCTTGCCTTCGACCAGGTAAATGGCCTCATTCTTGACGGCCGGCAGCTCAGCCAGCGCCTCATTGTCCAGCAGGCTCTGCTTGAACTCCGCGGCGCCGAACTCCAGCGGCTGCGCGATCACGATGACCTCGGGGTTCATCGCAATCACGCCTTCCAGGCTGGTCGTCTGGTTCCCCTCGATTCCCGCTTCCGCCGCCACGTTCAGGCCGCCGGCCGCGGAAATCACGCCGCCTTCCGTCGAGTCCTTGCCCGCCGTCCAGATCTTGTCGCCGTACTGCGTCAGGGCCAGCACGCGCGGCCGCGTTTCAACCTCACCGGTCACTGCGATCAGGGCCTCGTACCGCTCGCGAACCTCCGCCGCGAACGCAACCGCCCGCTCCTCTTCTCCGTAGATGTATCCCATCAGCAGGATGTTGTTGATCCGGGCCTCGGGTCCCTGAGTGAGCTCGGTCTGGATCACCGGAATCCCGGCATTCGCCAGCGCCGCGACTCCGTCCGCCGAAAAGAACGGGCTCGTCACGATGATGTCCGGCTCCTGCGCAATGATCGTCTCTGGATCGCGGGAGATCTCGGTCTTGTCCCGCAGCAGGTCGACCACGTTCGAGTACGTCGCATCCTTCGACGAGCCGCCAACCGCGACCAGGCGCTCAAGCGGAACGATAGCCAGCGTCATCTCGTCGTGCCCCACCGATGCCGTGATGATGCTCAGCGGCTTCGCCGGAATGCTCACCACCCCGTTCAGCCCCTCCACCTCGCGCGGCCAGCCGAAATTGGATGGATCCACGATCCCGCGCACACCCTGGAACGCCTCCGCAAACGCCGGTGCCGCTGGCGTCGCTTCCTCTGTCGGAGCCGGCTTCGGCGTGGCTTCGGGAGTGGCGGTTGCCGTAGGCGTGGGCTCCTGGGTCGGCGTTGGCTCGGCGGTCGCTGCTGCGGTTGGCGCGGCCGTCGGCGTCGGGGCCGTCGTGGCTTCTGCCGTGGGACTCGCCGCGGCGGTCGGCGCGGGCGTCGCCTCGGCTTGCACGACCTGCGCCGTCGCAACCGGCGGAGGCGCCGCGGTCGCTGCCGGCGCTGGGGCCTCGGCTTCCGGCCCGCAGGCCATCAAGGCCAGCACAAAGGCAATGGCCACAAGTGGCCGCACGACAAAGCTACGTAGTCGCTGCATTGAAACCATGAGTCCTTTCAATTGGCCGCGCCTCACAGCGCATGGGCCTGACGCTTATTCCGAATCAGCAACAGAACGAAAAACGGCGCCCCCACGAATGCCGTCAGAACGCCCACCCGAAACTCCGCCGGCTGGATGATCGTCCGCGCAAACGTGTCCGCCGCGACCACAAACACCGCCCCGGCAATCGCGCTCAGCGGAATCAACACCCGGTGATCCGGACCCAGCACCAGCCGCAAAATGTGCGGCGTCACCAGCCCCACAAAGGCGATCGTCCCGCTCACCGCCACCGCCGCCCCGGTTGCCAGGGCTGCCGCCGCCAGCAGCACCACCCGCGTCACCCCCACGCGCACCCCCAGCGCCTGCGCCTCGTCGTCGCCCAGCATCAGCAGGTTCAGGTCGCGGGCCCTCAACAGGATCACGACTGTGGCCCCCACGATCAGCGGCGCCGAGATATGCACGTGCTCCCAGGCCCGCGAGTCCAGCCCGCCAGCCAGCCAGAACAGGATCTCGCGCAGCGCTTCGTTATCGGGCAGCAGGATGATGATTGCGGAGATCACCGCCCCCAGGAACGCGTTCACCGCCACCCCCGCCAGCAGCAGCGTCGCCATCGAAAAGTGCCCGCCCACCGCCGCGATCCCGTAGACCAGGAACGTCGCCGCCACCGCGCCCACGAAGGCAAACGACGGCAGCGCCAGGAAAAATAGCCCGGTCAGCCCCGTGGCAATCGAGATCACCGCGCCCAGCGCCCCGCCCGCCGAGACCCCGATAATCCCGGGATCCGCCATCGGGTTACGGAACAGCCCCTGCATCGTCGCCCCGGCCACCGCCAGCGCCATGCCAACGAACGCGCCCACCAGGATCCGCGGCAACCGGATCTGCTCGATCACCAGCTGCTCCGTGCGCCCCACCTCCGCAACGTCCAGGCCCACGAACGACAGCACGATCGCCGCCACGTGCTCCACTGGGATATCAACCGGCCCAAGACTCAGCGAGATCAGCGACGTGAGCAGAACCAGCCCGCCCAGCAAAACGCCGCCCACCGCAAGGCGCGCGGAAACGCCGGACTGTCGGAACGAACGCACCGATAGTGGTCGAGCGGCCTCTCGCAAGTCCTGCCTCCAGCGATTCTCCGCTGAAGGTCAAGGCTTCCATCGGCCAGGCCCTAAGACCTGACTCCGAGGAACCCTCTCTTAAAGCGGAGAGCGGTCACCTCTCGTTCAGGCAGGTCTCCTGGCTTACGGGCGTAGGTTTGTCGCCGGCCCCTTCCCGTCGATTCCTCGACAGTGGGCTCCGGCCCCGAAATCCCGCTTACAGTGGCGCTACCGCGGCGGACTCTCACCGCCTTCCCTATTCTCCCTGGGACGGGCACCTGAACGAACGATGCGTAACTAAATTCAATCGGACGGAAGTGTTCCCCCACCCCCGCCCCCTGTCAAGCCCCACGCCCCCGTCTTCTCTTGTCATCCCGACGGTACCCCGAGGGATCTCGACTTCTCTTCTCCCCTCCGCCTCTGAATCCTCATTTCTTGCGTAGGGGCGCGGTCTCTGACCCGCCCGTCTTCTCTTTTCTTCTCCCCTCCATCTCCCCTCTTCACCCTCTCCAGGGGGAGAGGCAGCCTCCGGTGTACCCACCGGAGTGCGGTGAGGGGTCCCCCTCCCTTCCGCCATCCCGGCGTCCCCGGCCGGGACCCAGCACCCTGTTCAATCTCAGTGCACCCAAGCCACCCCTGGCAACCAACCCTCACCAAATGCTCCCAGCCTCCTACTCCCCCTCTCACCGCTTACTCCTCTACGCTCACTCCTACCTGCTGGATGAGGGGTCTCCCTCCCCTCCGCCATCCCGGCGTCCCCGGCCGGGACCCAGCGGCAACCAACTACGCCCAGCGCACCCGAGCCATCCCTGGCAACCCAGCCTGACCAAGAGCTCCCAGCCTCCTACTCCCCCTCTCGCCTCTCCCTCATCTCACCCCACTCCTTCCCCACCCCGCCACCCCTGGAAACCCTGCCTGACATGGCAGAAGACATGAAGATTCCCTAATATCACCCCTTCAAGCACCGGGACGGCACCCCCTCCCGACTGCATGAATCGTCGAGGGCGGCGACGAAAGGGCGGGTCATGTCGGTCACGTTTGCGGACCTGCTCGACCAATTACAAACCCAGTCACGCCCCTAGCCAGCAAGAGTCCTTTCAAGCTCGATGCCAACTCACCCCGAAACCATCCGCGAAGAAGCCGCCAACGTTCTCCTCGCCCAACTCCTCCGCGACCACGGCCTCTCCGCCCGCGCCGAGCGCCGCAGCCGTGGCCGAGCGCCCGACATCAGCGTTGACCTGCGCACCGGCCTCGCCATCGTCGAGTGCAAGTGGGACGGCGGTCGCACCCTCCTCGAAGACCAGCTCAATGGCCGCCTGACCGACTTTCCCCACGCCCTCGGCACCTTCGGCGTTCTGTATCCCGGGCAGCTCCGGCACGCCGAAGACACCAGGGCCGGCCTCGAAACTGCCGACCTTCAGTGGTGGCTGCACGGCTCCCGTGGCTCGGCACGCACCCAGCCGTCCATTCGGCACGGCTCCGTCCGCGAACTCGCCGATGAACTCCGCACCTTCCCCTTGGACCTCGAAGGTGTCGACCGTGTCACTGCCGCCGCCGGAGTGGTGGGTCACGCGCTCGAACAGGCCGCTGTTCCGGTCGCCGCGCACGCCCGCCTGGCCCGCCGGGTCGCCGACATCATCGCCAAGACCGACCAGGAAAAAGACCGCGCCGCGGCCCTTCGCATCGGCTGCCTCGTCCTATTCAACGCCCTCGCCTTCCAGGACCGCCTCGCCACCGCGAATGACGACGTTCCCACCGTCAGCGAGGCCCTCCGCCGGCGCATCCCCGGCCTCCGCGACGCCTGGCGCCTGATCTGCGACGACATCGACTACGTCCCCGTCTTCGAACTCGCCCTCGAAATCCTCGACGTCCTCATTGACGGCCCTGAAGAGACCCAGCAGCCCGTTATTGAGCCCTTGCTCGACGCCGTCCAACGCACCCGCAAGGTCGAGGGCCACGACCTCTCCGGCCGCCTATTCCACACGCTGCTAACCGACGCCAAGTTCACCGGCGCGTACTACACCTCGGTCCCGGCAGCGACCCTTCTCACCCGCCTCGTCTTTCACGACTGGCCGCCCCACGTCGACTGGCGCGACCACGAATTCCCCGGTGCCCTCAACGTCGCTGACCTCGCTTGCGGCACCGGCACCCTCCTCATGGCCGTTGCTACCGAAGCCGAACGCCGTCACCGTGAGGCTGGCGGCACTCGTTCCGCCGATCTTCACAAGGCCATGGTTGAGGAGGCCTTGCACGGCTACGACGTCCAGCTATCCGCCGTCCACTTCGCCGCCACCAGCCTCGCCATGCTCAATCCCGCGATTCAGTTCGACCGCATGAACCTCAGCGTCATGTCGCTGGGCGCGGAAGGCTCGGAGATATCGCTCGGCTCCCTCGACTTCCTGGAATCCGACTCAGTCGCCGTCCAGTTCGCCCTCTCGCCTTCAGACATGGGAATCGCCACGCTGGACCGGGCCAGGATCTCCGGTCGCGGCCCCCGCGGTGCATCGCAGGGCGAGACCGTCACCCTGCCCGACCTCGATCTCGCCATCATGAACCCGCCGTTCACCCGCTCGGTCGGCGGCAACCTGCTATTCGGCAGCCTTCCGACCCGCGAACGTCGCAGGCTTCAGACCGAACTGTCGCGCCGCCTGAGGTCCCACAAGGCGTCCGCGACTGCAGGACTCGGCGCAGCCTTCGTAGCCGCGGCCTCGCCGCGACTTCGGCCCGGCGAAGGTCGCCTGGCCCTCGTGCTCCCCGCCACCGTCTGCACTGGCCCCTCCTGGCAACAGACCCGAGACCTCATCCAGCGCGACTTCGTCCTCGACGCGGTTATTACTTCCCATGACCCGAGCCGCTGGAACTTCTCCGACAGCACGTCCCTCTCCGAAGCCCTCCTCATCGCCACCCGCCGTCATGCGATGCCTGCGGATGTCGAACACCGCACTACCTTCGTCAACCTCTGGCGGAGTCCGACCGGCGTAGTCGAAGCGCATCGTCTTGCTCAGGCTATTACCGCCACCATGCCGGCCAACCTCGAAGATACGGGCACGGCGCTACTCGAAGTTGACGGACGTCACGTCGGCGAAGTCGTGTCCATACCGGAGTCAAAGCTCGTTGGCGACCAATGGTCCGGCGTCCAGTTCGCCCGCGCTGACCTGCTCCGCACTGCCCGCAAGCTCCTGGACGCTGGCGAGATATTCGTTAGCGGGGGGGGGGGGGGGGGGGGGGGGGCCAAGGCCAAAGGTAAAAAAACCCCCACGGCAAAAAAAAAAAAGTTGGTGAAAACGGCCCCCATTAAAGGGGCGTTGG
>JAJDZU010000012.1 GCA_022824495.1 Chloroflexota bacterium
GCCGCTGATAGACGGCTGGGGTTCTGCATCTGGGCTGGGATTCGAGGGGCGTGTCGACAAGAAGACCGCTCACCCCCGGACCGAGTCCGGGCCAGGCTCCGACTTTCTCCCACGTGGAGAGGGAGGGAGAGCGGCCGCGGCTTCGAGGACGCCGGGGGGGTACGAGAGCCTCAGGAAGAGAAGGACGGGTGTTTCGGCGCGGGTTGCTGGTGATGTTGCGAGGTTGCTGGGGCTGGCAGCCACCCTCACCCCGACCCTCTCCCTCAAGGGAGAGGGAGGAGGAGGCGCTCGGCCGCTGATAGACGGCTGGGGTTCTGCATCTGGGCTGGGATTCGAGGGGCGTGTCGACAAGAAGACCGCTCACCCCCGGACCGAGTCCGGGCCAGGCTCCGACTTTCTCCCACGTGGAGCGGGAGGAAGAGCGGGCGAGGCTTCGAGGACGCCGGGGGTTTACACGAGCCTCAGGAGAAGGAGGGCGGGCGTTTCGGCGCGGGTTGCTGGTGACGTTGCCAGGTTGCTGGGGCCGGCAGCCACCCTCACCCCGACCCTCTCCCTCAAGGGAGAGGGAGGAGGAGGCGGCTTCGTGCGGGGGAGGTGGTTGCGCGGAGGACCCCTCACGCTAGCCCTCTCGCGCAGGAGAGATCGCTGCCTAACCGGCGGTGGTTGCCCGGAAGACCCTCACCCCAACCCTCTCCCACAGGGAGAGGGAGAAGAGCAGCCAGACAGATTTGACGAGGGGAGTGGGGGGGCGTGACGGAGGAGTTTGTGGCGGACGACGGGATTCGGTCGGTCGACATCGTCGACGAGATGGAGACCTCGTATATCGACTATGCGATGAGCACGATCGTCGCGCGGGCGATTCCGGACGTGCGCGACGGGCTGAAGCCGGTGCACCGGCGGCTGCTGTACTCGATGGAGGAGATTTCGGCCACGCCGAACGCGGCGTACCGCAAGGCAGCGCGGGTGGTGGGCGACACGATGGGGAAGTATCACCCGCACGGCGACCAGGCGCTGTATGACGCGCTGGTGCGGATGGCGCAGCCGTTCTCGATCCGGTATCCGCTGGTGGACGGGCAGGGCAATTTCGGGTCGGTGGACGGAGATCCGGCGGCGGCGATGCGATATACGGAATCGCGCCTGACGCCGATTGCCGCGGCGATGCTGGATGACCTGGACCGGGACACGGTGGATTTCGTCGACAACTTCGACGGGACGGCCGAAATGCCGGAGGTGCTGCCGTCGGTGGTGCCGAACCTGCTGATCAACGGGTCGACGGGAATCGCGGTGGGGATGGCGACGAGTATTCCGCCGCACAACCTGCGCGAGGTGGGGCGGGCGATCGAGCATTACATCGAGAACCCGGAGGCGACGTCGCGGGACCTGATGCGGTTTGTAAAGGGCCCCGATTTTCCGACCGGCGGGATCATCGTGGGCGCAGAGGGGATTGAGCAGGCGTATACGCAGGGCCGCGGGCGGATCAGCGTGCGGGCGGTGGTGAACGTGGAAGAGGTGCGCGGGACGACGATGGCGCTGGTGGTTTCGGAGATTCCGTACCTGGTGAACAAGTCCAGGCTGGTGGAGAAGATCGCCGCGCTGGTGCGGGACAAGGTGGTTGCGGGCGTGCGCGATATCCGGGACGAGTCGGACCGGCATGGCATGCGGGTGGTGGTTGAATTGCGCGGGGACGCGCGGCCGGCGGCGGTGCTGAACCAGCTGTACAAGCACACGCAACTGCAGGCGACCTTCAGCATCAACAACCTGGCGCTGGTGGACGAGCAGCCGGAGCAGTTGCCGCTGCGGCGGTTCGTCGAACTCTTTGTGAAGCACCGGCAGAACGTGGTGCGGCGGCGGACCGAGTTCGACCTGAAGAAGGCGCAGGCGCGCGAGCACTTGCTGGAAGGCTATGTGATCGCGCTGGACGACATCGACAAGGTGATCGCGATCATTCGGGGGGCGGACGACACGGAGATGGCTCGCAACGGCCTGATGCAGGCGTTTGGGCTTACGGAAATCCAGGCGAACGCGATCCTGGACATGCAGCTGCGGCGGCTGGTGCGGTTGGAGCGCGAGCAGATCCTGGCTGAGTTGGAGGAAGTGCGGGCGACGATCCGGGATCTGCAGGACATCCTGGCGGACGAGTCGCGGGTGCTGGCGATCATTCGCGAAGAGACGCAGGCGGTGGTGAAGCGCTTCGGCGACGAGCGTAAGACGGAGATCCAGCGCGAGGCGTCGGGCGAGTTCAACGAGGAAGACCTGGTGGCGGATCAGGACTGCCTGATCACCATGTCGTCGCGCGGGTACGTGAAGCGGGTGCCGGCGAATACGTACCGGCGGCAGGGTCGGGGCGGCAAGGGCATTCGCGGGTTCCGCAGCAAGACGGGCGGGGTGGTGGAGCACTTCCTGGTGGCGAACACGCACGACCACCTGCTGTTCTTCACGAACCGGGGGAAGGTGTACCGGCTGCGGGCGTACGAATTGCCGGAACAGGGACGCGACGCGCAAGGGCACAACCTGATCAACCTGCTGGCGATCGAGCAGGGCGAGCGGGCGACGGCGGTGCTGGCGATTCCGAATTTCGAGGCGGGCGACTACCTGGTGTTCGGGACGCGGAAGGGCGAAGTGAAGCGGAGCGCGCTGACGCAGTTCGTGTCGATCCGGACGAACGGGTTGCTGGCGATGGACCTGGACGAGGACGACGAACTGGTGTGGGTGCGGCTGGCGACAGACGAGACGCACGCGATGTTCTTTACGCGGAACGGGACTTCGATCCGGTTTGCGCTGGATTCGATACGAGCCAGCGGCCGGACCAGCGGAGGCGTGCGCGCTATCAGGCTGGCAGAAGGCGACGAAGTGGCGGCGATGGACCTGACGAAGGACGACGGGTTCGTGCTGCTGGTGACCTCGAACGGCTACGGCAAGAAGGTGGAGGTGAGCGAGTTCCGACCGCAGGGTCGGGGCGGGCAGGGGCTCAAGTCAATCATCCTGAGCGAGAAGACGGGTGAGGTGGCCGACTCACGCACATTGCTCGCCGAGAACGAGGAGATTGCGCTGGTGTCGTCGGACGGACAGGTGATGCGCTGCGGCCTTGGGAATGTGCGTCCGATCAAGCGGGCGGCGGCCGGGGTGATCATCATGCGAATGGACGAGGGCGTGGATCTGCTGCGGGTGGCGCGGCTGGCGGACGGGCGGGACGGGGAGAACGGCGGCGGGTAGCGAGGCTGGGCGGTTCCCGGAGCTGTTTGCGCCGGGGGACTGGGGATTCGCTTCGGCGACGTTTCGACGGATCGACAAGGCGCCCTCGGACGAGGCGGTCGCCAACGTGAACGTCGTGCCCTTTACGTCAGCGGGTTGGGTGGTGCTGGCGATAGCGGATGGGCGGTTGGACATCCCCGGAGGCACGCGGGAGCCGGGGGAGTCGATGGAGGCGACGCTGCGGCGGGAGTTGCTGGAAGAGGCGGGGGCGACGCTGAAGAGCTTCAAGCCGTTTGGGGTGTGGGATTGCGTTTCGACGGCGGAGGCGCCCTACAGGCCGCATTTGCCGCATCCGAGGTTTCAACGGCTGGTAGGGGTGGGGCAGGTGGAATTGGTGAGCGAGCCGACGATTGGGAATGGCGAGGATGTGGTTGAGGTGCTGACGGTGTCGTTGGCGGAGGCGCAGGGGCGGTTTTGCGAGGTTGGGCGGGTGGATCTGGCGGATCTGTATGGGTTGGCGGCGGAGGTGGCGGGGCGGTAGAAGGGTCCGAGGGTGAGGGAACGATTAGGGGTTGGGTGGCGTAGTTATTTGCGTGGCGCTAGCTGGAGCGACTCCGATTGAGTCGATACGAACTCGCGGCGGCGCCGTTAGTCTTGAAGGGGAAGGGTCCGAGGGCAGCGCCCGGGGGCCGCTTCCCGAACGCCAACGTCAATAGGAGCGCGTGATGCCGACGGGATTCCGAGTGTTTGTGGCGGCTTTGATGGTTGGCGTGCTGGGTTTGGCGGCGTGTGGCGAGTTTCCGTTTGGCGGGGAGAGCGAGGAGCGGTCGATGGCCGCGCCCGCGATGGCAATGGCCCCGGAGGGGCCGGCGGCGATGGCTGTGCCGGAGAGCGATCGCATGTCGCGCGAAACGGCCACGGCGATGGGGATGGCGGCGGAGCGGGCGGTGGTTCGGGTTGCCGAGGCTCCGGCCGCGGCGGCGCCGACCGTGGGCAAGGTGCAGGTCGAGTCGGAGAGCCAGGAGTCCAGTGTTCAGGCATCGGCGACTGTGCGACGGGTGATTCGCGACGCAACGATCGGGATCGTGGTGGGGGACATCGCGGAGGCGGTGCGGCGGTTGCAGGCACTGGTTGACGGGATTCCCGGGGCGTTTGTGGCGTCGGCGGATGTTCGGGATGACGATCCGCGGTCGATCAGCACTGTGACATTGCGGGCGCCGGTGGAGCGGTTTGACGAGGTTCGAGGACTGGTGCGCGAGCAGGGCAGCGAGTTGGTGTTCGAGGACGTGGGTGGTCGCGACGTGACGGCGGAGTTCACGGACCTGGAGGCGCGGCTGCGGACGGCAGAGGCGACGGAGCGGCAACTGCTGGACATCCTGGCAACGGCCCAGACGGTGAGCGACACGCTGGAGGTGCAGCGGGAGTTGCTGGAGGTGCGGTCGCGGATCGAGGTGCTGCAGGGGCAGTTGAACCTGCTGGCGAATCAGACGGACCTGGCGACGATCACGGTGCGCCTGCACCCGGCGCCGGACCTGCGGATCGAGCGGCTGTCGCCCGAGGGGTACGTGATGCACGGCAGCACGGAGATGCCGATCACGATCGCCAATCACGGCACGGTGGACCTGCGCGACGTGGTGGTGCGGGACCAGTTGGCGCCGGGGATGGTGTTTGAGTGGGCGTCGTCGCCGGGGGTGTACGAGGCGGCGACGCATAGCGTGGTCTGGGAGATCGACCGGGTGGGCGCGAACACCTCGCAGGACGTGTGGTCGCGGGTGCGGCTGGAGGGCGACGGGTCGCCGATGCAGGTGACGGCGACGATTTCGGCCAGCGGAGTCGTGCGCGAACCGGATGAGGACCGGGCGGAGGCGACGCTGCCGTTCTTCGTGGACCTGAGCGTGTTCAAGGAGGGCGAGGCGTCGGCGCCGGTGGGGCGGGACGTGAGCTACTACATCAACTTCCACAATCGCGGGAACGGGGACGCGCGGGAGGTTCGGCTGACGGAGCGTCTGCCGGAGGGCATGACGTTCGTGCGCGCGGAGGGCGGCGGACGCTACGACGAGGGCTCGCGGACGGTGGTGTGGGAGTTTCCGCGCATGGCGCCGGACTCGGGGCAGGGCGTGTTCTACGAGGCGCGGGTGGAGCGAAGCGAGGGGCGGTTCCAGACCGAGACCGCTATCGAGTTCGCGGGTGAGGATCGGGCCGAGGTGGACAACCGGGTGGTGACGTTCCTGACGGCGCTGCCGGAAGACGTGGCGGACCGGGAGGTCTTTGGTCCGGGGTCGACGGCGCGAGACGCGGTGGGCCTGCTGCTGGACGTGCTGCGGTTCCTGGCGAATGCGGCGATCGTGGTGGTGATCGTGGCGGGGCCGTTTGCGGTGGTTGGCGGGTCGATCTGGTGGGGAATCAGGACGATCAAGCGCCGCCGGGGGTGAGCAGGGCGCCGACGCGCAGGCTACCGAGCAGCAGCTGCTGGAGATCATGGCGACGTCCAGGACCGTGAAAGACACACTGGACGTGCAGCGCGAAGTTGCCCAGGTGCGTGAACAGATCGAGACGTTCCAGGGACAGCTCAACGTGCTGGCGGACCAGGCGGCGCTGTCAACCGTCACGGTCAATCTGCATCCGATACCGGACCTTCGAGTGGAACGGCGGGCGCCCGACCAGTACTCCATGCACGACTCGGTCGAGTTTCCGATCAGCGTGATCAATGACGGGACGGTGGAACTCCGGAACGTGACCGTGCGCGATCAGCTTGACCCTGGTCTTGTGTTCCAGAACGCGACGAAGCCGGGGCAGTACGACCAGTCCACGCATAGCGTGGTCTGGACGATCGACCGAATGGCGCCGGGTCAGTCGCTGGAACTTCGCACGCGCGTTCGCCTTGAGGGTGACGGCCAGGCGATGCGACTGAGCGCCGAGGCGAGCACGGACAGCGATGTTCGCAACGCGGAACAGGACCAGGCCGGCGTCACCTTGCCGTTCTTCGTGGACCTGAGTCTCCAGCAGGACCCAGACCTTGAGATTGAGATCGATCAAGAGTTGACGATGGTGCTGAATTACTCGAATCGAGGTAACGGGGACGCACGCGACGTACGCCTGGTCGAGCGGCTTCCCGCCGGCATGACGTTCATGCGCGCGAATCGGGGCGGGCGACTTGACGCCGACCGGAACGAGATCGTCTGGGAGTTTCCCGAGCTCTCGCCCGGCGCCAGCGGCAGCGTGAGTTACGTGGTCCGGCTGGATGCCGATACCGGACGACAATGGCTCGCAACGTCCATCGAGTCCACGGAGAGCGACCGTGCGCGCGTGGACAACCGACGCGTGACGTTTATCACCGCGATTCCCAAGGGCGAAGACGGAGAGTTCGTCGCGAGTGAGAGCGACGACTGGGATCCCGGTGAGACGGTTGACAATTCGGTTGAGGTCTTGACGCGGGTTGGGCAGTGGACGGCCAACGCGGCCATTGTCATAGGGATCATCGTTGCCCCAATCACGGCCGTTCTCGGCGCGGTGGGGCTTGGCGCGCTGGGCGTGCACCGCACAGTGATCCGGCGAATCAGGCGGCGTATGCCGTAGGTCGGCGGTGACGGTTCCTTCCGGCCCTGGCTCTCCTGAGGCCTGTGCGAAATCCAGGGTTGGTTGCGCGGAAGAGCCCTCACCGATTTCGGCCGAAGACGCCCGAATCTGCCTCTCCCCTCGGAGAGGGTGAAGAACCGCGGCCTCCAACTGTCTTTGTCGCTGGTGCGGTGGTTGCGCGGAAGACCCTCACCCCGACCCTCTCCCACGGGGAGAGGGAGGAAGACGGGCCCCGTCTATGAGGGCGCGGGGCGTTTTGCAAGGGTGTCTCGTTTCGGTGGACGGGCGAGGGACGGGGGATGTCCCGCGGCTAGGTTTGTTCGGCGTCAGCCTTTGCGGTGTGGCGCTTGAGGTAGACGAGGAGGCCGGCGATGTCGGAGGGGGTGACGCCTTCGAGGCG
This sequence comes from Chloroflexota bacterium, assembly GCA_022824495.1. Classification (GTDB taxonomy): domain Bacteria; phylum Chloroflexota; class UBA11872; order UBA11872; family UBA11872; genus UBA11872. The sequence continues at coordinate 7,169 of JAJDZU010000012.1, forward strand.
GGCGGCCTGGCCGACGGTGGCGGGGCGGAAGCGTTCGAGGCGGTGGCGGGCCTCGGTGCGGAGGGCGCGGAGGTCGAGGTAGGCCAGGTCGGGCGGAATCTCGTGGTCTTCCATGGCGGCGGCGCGGCGGACCTGGGCTTCCTGCTGGCGGATGTAGCCGGCGTACTTGATCTCAAATTCGACGTGGGCGGCGGCCTCGGGCGGGGGCGGCGGATCGCCGGCGAGTTCAGCGATGAGGTCGCAGGTCATGCCGGTGCGGGCGAGGAGTTCGAGGCCGCGGGTGGTCTGGCGGAGCGGGGCGAGTTCCAGTGCGCGTAGCCGCTGGTTAACGGTTGGCGAAGCTGGAACGCGAAGGTCTCGCAGCCAGGCGTGGGTGCGATCGGAGCGTGCCTGTTGGCGCCGGAGGCAGCTCAGGCGGCGGTCCGAGGCGAGGCCGATTTCGTGGCCGAGTTCAGTGAGGCGGCGGTCGGCGCTGTCGTGGCGGAGGAGCAGGCGGTACTCGGCGCGCGAGGTGTGGAGGCGGTAGGGCTCGGTGAGTTCACTGGTGACGAGGTCGTCGATCATGACGCCGATGTAGGCCTGGGCGCGGCCGAGCTCGACGGGTTCGCCACCGAGCGACCGGCGCGCGGCGTTGATGCCGGCCATGAGGCCCTGGGCGGCGGCTTCTTCATAGCCGGTGGTGCCGTTGACCTGGCCGGCCAGGAAGAGGCCGCGGGCGTTGCGGACTTCGAGGGATCGGCGAAGCTGGCGGGGGTGGACGAAGTCGTACTCAACGGCGTAGCCGGGGCGGAGCATTTCGGCCGATTCGAGGCCCGGAATCGTGCGAATCATGGCCAGTTGCACGTCGGCCGGGAGGCTGGTGTTGGCGCCCTGGACGTAGACCTCGTGCGTCTGGAACCCCTCGGGTTCCAGGAAAAGCGCGTGCGAGTCCTTGTGCGCGAAGCGGACGATCTTGTCCTCGATGGAGGGGCAGTAGCGCGGGCCGGAGGCGGTGATGGAACCGTTGTACATGGGCGCGCGGTGCAGGTTGTCGCGGATGAGGTCGTGGGTTTGCGGCGTGGTGTGGACCTGGTAGCAGGCCATCTGGGTGCGCCAGCCGGGGGGCGGGACGTGGGGGTAGACGGGGTCCGGGAGAGCTTCGTACCACTCGGAGCGGGGAGGCGGATCGAAGCTGAACCAGAGGGGTTGGTCGCTGCCGTGCTGCACGCGGGTCTGGGTGTAGTCGATGCTGGCGGCGGCAAGGCGGGGCGGGGTGCCGGTCTTGAGGCGGCCGAGTTCAAGGCCGGCCTGTCGCAGGTCTTCGGACAGGGCAGTCGCGGGCGGTTCGCCGCGGCGTCCGCCCGGGGAGTCGGTGTCGCCCAGGATGATCCGGCCCTGCAGGAACGTCCCGGTGGTGACTACGGTGGCGTGAGCGCGAATTTCCTGGCCCTGGGCGGTGCGGACGCCTCGCACGCGCCAGGCGGGGGCTCCACCCGACGGGTGGGGGTCCCAGATGAGGCCCTCGACGTGGGCCTCGAGCAGCGTCAGGTTGGCCTGCCCCTCCAACTCGCGCCGCATGAGCCGGCCGTAGGCGTGCTTGTCGCACTGGGCGCGGAGGGCTCGGACGGCCGGGCCCTTGCCGGTGTTGAGTTCGCGGATCTGGATCTGGGTGCGGTCGGTATTGCGGCCCATTTCGCCCCCGAGGGCGTCGACTTCGCGGACGAGGTTGCCCTTGGCGGGTCCGCCGATGGAGGGGTTGCAGGGCATCTGGGCGACGGTGCCGAGGCTGGTACTCAGCAGGGCGGTGCGGCGGCCCAGGCGCGCGGCGGCCAGGGCCGCCTCGCAACCCGCGTGGCCGGCACCCACGACCAGAATATCGAAGCTGGCGGCGGGAGCGTTGGGTCGTCGCAGACGCATGGCTTCATCTTCCCACGCGATGGTGTGGTTAGGTCCAGTTTCAGATTCGGCGGCGATATAAACTCGGATACTCGCGCTGCGGCTGTCGTGTCGCCTCGAAGCGCCGCTGGAGCCTTCCATCGCCGTGCAGGACTCTGATCCCAACGCCCAGTTCATCGACGCGTTCGTGGTTCCCACGGACACCGGCAGCGCGGTGCTGATCGACACTGACTTTCGGCGGCTCGATGCCGACGCGGGGCCGTTTCAGATTGCGCTGTATAGCCGACTGCCGCTCTCCATGGGCGAGTTGGCCGTTATTCGGGCTCGGGTGGAGGCCGATCTCTTTGCCCACGCGGTGCGCACGGCCGCGGAGGGAAGGCGATGGGTGCTGGCGCTCCTGACGGGGGTGATTGAACTCGGTGTGCTCGGGGTGCTGCTGGCGTTTCTATTTCTCAACCGGGAGCCGGTGCACGCGGTCGTGGTCTGGGCGGCGCCGCTGGGATTCCTTCCGGGCCTGGCGTATGTCTGGCGCACGGTCGCGGGCCGTCAGGCCGGGGCGCGCGCCCGTTCGACGCTTGAACTTGGTGAGTTGCTGCCGAACACGGCCGTCGGACGTGACGGCGACTCGCTGGCACGGCTGCGCGATCTCTGGCGGATTGCCGAACAGCCTGATGAGCCACGCGACCTGATGCGCCTGGAGCGAGTCGCTCGAGAGCGAGTGCAATGGCCGGCGGCCGCGCGTTTTTATCGCGAGCTGGCCAACGCGCCGAGTACGACGGCGCCGCGTGGTCGGCTGTCCTGGCCGCGGGCGTTGGCGCGGCTCCGACGAGAGCGGCCGCATCCCCTCACGCACCTTACGGCGCGCTCGCGATGATGAATCTGGCCTGCTGGGCCGTGCCAATTCGCGACGGCTACGTGCTTCGCGCCGACCGGTCCACGGCAACAATCCTGCGAGCGGCGCCTGCCCGCAGCCCGCAGTTCTGGGGCTGGCGTATTGCCCTCATACAGCCGCAGAGCCAGCAATTCTCAGCGCCGCTCGCGGCGCGTGCCGCTGTGCTGGCGCTGGACTATGTGCGCCTGGCGGGCGGCGCCGCGCCGACGGATGAGTCGCCGCGCCGCCGTCGAGCCGCGATCTGGATGGAAGTCGCGCTGGGGCTGGCGCTGATCGTTGCGTCCGGTGGTCACTGGGTGCCGGCGCTGGCCGGGGCGTGGCTAGTGACGGGACGCCGCTGGGTGCGCTCGTTCCTGCAAATCGATGCACAGGTGCCCAGCGCGCCGGCCGCGCCTGCCCAATCACCCCTCGTCAGTTCCGAGGCTCACGCCGGGCTTGCCCAAATCGAGCGGTCGATGCGTGACGTGGAAGACGACGCGGCGGCATATGCCCTGGGAGCGGTCCAGGCGCGGGGCGAAGGGTTGGACGAAGCGGCGGAGATCTATGAGGCGCTGTCGAGCGGAACGCATCCCGCGATGCTGCCGCCGCACGTCGGATTCTGGGTCGCGAACGAGACGATGCACGACCCGTGGCGGTTGGCGTTGCCAGCGCCGGCCGCCGCTACGGACGACGCGACGTGACCGCCCGCACCGAGGTGACCGTCAGATGATTGCCGGCAGTGTGCGCGTTGATATTCCGATCGACGAATTGCGCTACCGGCGGTTGCTGCGATCGGCGGAGTGGCGGGACGAGACGGCAAAGCTGGCTGGGGTGTATGGCGAGCGTGTGATCTACGAAGGCCCAATTGCAGGCTTGCGTGAAGGGCGAGTGGTGGAGTTGACGGCCGGGGATTCGGCGGCCGACGTTCGCATCGCGATCGACGCCGTGCCGAACACGCTCACGATGCCGGTGCTGGCCGCCGGCCGGGCCGTGGCTCGGGCACTTGGAACGCCGGCGAGCGACCGACAGTCGCTGCTCTCGCGGGTGGCGCTGTTGCTTTACCTGGTAGAGCCTGCCGCGGATGTCCAGGTTCCGCGTCCAGAGCAACCGGCGTTTGGTTTGGCTGCCGCTCTGCGGCTGCTGGCCTCGCCGATCCGGCCGCACATCTGGACGTCGCTGCGCACCTCATTAGAGGTTTTCGAGCCCTCGCTTGTGCTGGACCTGCGCGACGGCGGAACGGCCATCAGCGCCACGGAAGTCGCCCTTATCGTGCACGCTGCGGGCCAGCAAACGGACCTGGCGTGGTTTGACGAGCGGCGCGCACGAATTGGCGTGGACGAGGGCGAGCGCGTTTCGGACGAAATCCGCCGGCGCGGAGTCAGCCTGATGGAGCCAGACGTCCACGACCTGCACGTCGCCGGCGTGCTTCCGATAGCTCCGGGTGTAATGGCCACGGCCCCGGGTCAACCTTCGGATCGGACGCTGGCCGCCTGGTCGGCGCATACCACCGGGGCCATCGGCGTTTCGGCTCTGGCCGTAGGTCGGATTGGAAGCCAGCGAGCGGCAGCCCTGGCGGCGGCCGCCGGCGCCGCGTTCATTGCGGGGCCGGCCGCGGTGGCACCCGAGGGCGTGTAGATGCGCACCAACCCGTCGTCCGCAGGCAGCGTGCCCGACCGGCGGGAGGATCCCGCGGCAATCCCCGTGGAATACGTGCCGATTCCGGCGGGACCGAACGGTTCGACGCTGATCGCGCATGACCGGCACCGGCTCGTACAGGTTGTCGCGCGGGCGCTGATTCCCGCACGAACGCTTCGAGTGGGATCGCTCCCGCATGACAGCGACGCTGTGCCGAGGATCGAGGCCAAGGCCGTGAAACGCCTACGTCGCCTACGTCGCCATGCGCGTGCCCGGCAGTGGGCTCAATTGGTCGCTTCGCTTGGACTGCCGTTCCTGGTGGCGTCGCTGTTGGGGCTGGTATCCGTGCCAATTGGTTATGTTCCCGCCATAGGTGAGGCCGTAGCGAACTTCATCGGCAGCTCCGGTGGGTCGTTGGGCGGTCTACCGCTGGCGGCGGTGATCTCGCTGCTGCCGTCCGTCTGGCTATTCCGCCGCGCACGCCGCCAGGTGGCGGCGCGTCCGGCGGCCCGAGGTACCGAAAAGACCCTGCAGGTGGCCGAGCTCGCGGTCCGGGAAGACGCGAGCCAGTTTCTGACAGCCGCGGACGCTCTGCTGGCGGAGATTGGGAGCCTGATGAGCGGGCGGTCACGTATCGACGGTCAACGCGCGCTGCGCCTGGCGACGCGATTCGACCGGCTCACGCGATTGGCGGCCCACTACCGCGTGTCCGCGGTTCAAGCGTTTGCGGCCGACATGGCCGCGCAGTTTCGCCACGCCGGCCGACCGCCGCGCCGGTTGATTCCCGGGTTGTATGCCAAGCGGAATTCCGCGCACGTATCCACGATGGTCTCGCCCTACGACCCCGCGACAATGTCACGGGCACCGACGTTGGTAACCGTTCCGGCGATTTTCCTGGTGGGCGCGCTCGCAGCGATCACGTCGTTTCTGGCCGCCGGCGTCTTTCGGTTGAGCGCCGACGACGCGCTGGTGCTGCTTCAAAACGAGGCGGTCGTGTTTCCGAGCAGCGCCGGCGTGTTTTCCCTGGGCCAGGGGTTCGACCAACCGAGCGATTCCGGCGCCGGCACGCTGAGCGTGGTGGAGGGGCCAGGCTTGTTCTGGAGCTGGCCGCAGCCCGTAACGGAGCGCCGCCTCATCAATCTGACCGACCGCGAAGCGCCCGTGACGCTGATTCTTCCGACAGAGGCGGAGCCCGAGGATCTCATCGTGCAGTTTCAGTACGACGTGACCGACCTGACAGCGTTTGTGAGGCTTGGCGTGCCGGAATTTGCGGACCAGTTTATTGCGGTCATCCTGCAAGAGGGACTGACGCAGTTGCTCGGATCGTGGCGGGAATCCCTGGTCGCCGAATTCGAAGGCAACAGCGCGAGGGTGAATGAGGAGTTGCAGTCTGGCATGGGTCAGTTCCTCGGTGACTTTGTTGATATTGCGAACCAGAACGAACGTCTGACGGGCCTGGGCATCATTCTGAAGCCTCAGCCGAACTTCAACATTCAGCGAACCTGAGATTCGAGGCACTTCGACCGCGGGCCGCGCGATAATCGTGCATGGCGACGATGGGTGAAATGCTGCGCGCGGCGCGGAGCCAGGCCGGGTTGAGCCTTGAAGCCGTGTCGAGCGCGACTCGGATTCCTCGACATAACCTGATTGCCCTGGAGTCCGACGACTTTGACGTGTTGCCGGCGGAGCCGTTTACGCGGGGGCTGATTCGGGTTTATGCGCGCGCCCTGGCTGTGCCCGAAGAGCCGGTGCTGAATGCTTACGCCGCGGCGTTGAGTTCACGACGCCTTGCCGCCGCCGAGCCCGACCGAGCCTTGCGCCGCCGCCAGGGGCGCTTGATGGCCGGGGTGACGGCCGCCGCGGCCGTAATCGCAGTCCTGGTGCTGCTGTTTGCGCGGTCGGGCGGACTTCCCGCCCCCTCGGCTTCGGAGTCTCGAACCTCCGCCCCCGAACCAGCGGGCATCGGGCTGCGAGCAGAGAGCAAGCTCGAGCTGGTCGCCGTGCGTCCAACCGCCATCGAGGTCGTCGTGGATGGCCAGTCGGTGTTCGAAGGCGAGCTCGTTACGGGGTCCAGCCAGACGTATTCGCCGCAGCGGGAGATTGCGGTGCGAGCCGAAGAGCCCGACGCGATTGAGGTGCGGATTGATGGCGCTTCGATCGGATTCCTTGGTCCGCCCGGCGGATCGTATCAGCGGACCTGGCAGGTTGACGCCGGTGGCTGAGCCAACAACGTCCCCGCAAGTGGACGGAGTCGGTCAGCGGTCCGTGGACCGGGGCGCCACCGGGTGGATTGCCAGTCTGCCCAACCTGTTGACCGGGTTCCGGGTTCTGGTGATTCCGTTGATGATCGGGCTGCTGCTGTGGGACGGCCAGGCTTCCAACCAGGCAGCCGCCTGCCTGTTCATCGTGGCGGGCATCACCGACGTGGCGGACGGTCTGATCGCGCGTCGGTACGGGTCCGGCTCGCAATTGGGGATTTTCTTCGACCTGGTGGGTGACAAGCTGGTGGTGGCCGCACTGGTGGTCACGATGGTGGAGTTGGGCTGGATTCCGGGATGGATGGCGTTTGGCTTTGTCGGACGTGAGATCTTCGTGATGGGGATGCGGGCCTACGCCGGGGCGCAGGGCGTTACGGTGAGCGCGGGGCAGCTGGGCAAGATGAAGATGATGTGGCAGTACATGGGGCTGACCGCGCTGATTTGGGACCGGGTACCGCTGACCTGGGCCATGGTGATGTTTGCCCTGGTCATGACGGTGGCTTCGGGATTGCACTATGTTTTCAGCGTCTCGCGCGAATTGCGCGGGCGGCCAGCACCGGACGTTCCGGACCCGGTCTGAGGTGGCACCGACATGAGTGAACGGACCGTGTTGCGAATGGGCGTGGTTGGGGCGACGGGGCTCTTTGCGCCGACCTATATGAATCCGGCCATTGACCTGCCGGAGCTTGAACTGCGGGCGATTGCCGCTCGTCGTCCGGGGCCGCTGGCGGAGACCGCGGCGGCCTATGGGAATCCCGACACCCATACGGACTGGCGCGAGCTTGTGGCACGGGACGATCTGGACGTGGTGGCAATCGTGACCAGCAACGCGACGCATCACCCGGTGGCCATTGCCGCGCTGGAGTCGGGCAAGCACGTGCTGTGCGAGAAGCCGCTGGCCAATACGGCCGAGCAGTGCGCCGAGATGGCCGCGACAGCGGATCGCACCGGGCTGGGGAACGGCGTGGGGCACTACATGCGGTTCGCGGAACCGATACAGACGGTGCGGCGGCTGATCGACGACGGTGAGATCGGCGAGGTGCAGGCGATGTTCGGCCGCATCTGGCAGCCGCGCGCTCTGCACGAACCGGTGCAATGGTGGATGACCGAGGAGGAGTGCCCGGCCGGGTCGATCGGCCTGCTGGGCGTGCATCTGCTGGACCTGGCGCGCTACCTGACCGGCAGCGAGATCACGGCCGTGTTGGGCCACCTGCCCATCGTGGTGCCGGAGCGGCCGGATATGGGCGACATTTCACGAGTCGACGCCAACCGCTGGTCGGCCGAGAACCCGGATGGAGCCGCACCGGGAACGCCGATGGCGCAAGTGACCGCGAGCGACTTCGGGACGATTCACGGTGAGATGGCCTCGGGGGCGCTGTTTACGTTCACCGCAGGCCAGACCACGTTTACGCGACCCGGGCCTACACCCGACGTGCAGGTGCATGGCTCGAAGGCGTCGGCGTTCGTGAGCTACTCGGGGGGCAACCGGCGGGCCGGCCAGGTGAGCCTGGTGCGCGGGGTGGACCCCGAGGTGATTGACGTGCCGGTGCGGGTGCACGAGTCGCCGCGGGCGCAGAATACGGCGATGTTCCGGGAGATTGTGATCCCGGGGCTGCGGGCGCGTGCCGCCGGCGAAGCTGCACGGCTAGCCAGCTTTCACGATGGGCTGGCGGTGGCGCGGGCGGTGGACGCGGCGCGGGAGTCGGAGCGAGAGCGGGCGTGGGTGGGGGTGAGATAAGCCGGAGAGCGCCAACCTGCGACTAGAATCTTCAGATCTTATAGTCTATGTTAGTCCATGATATTCGTGGGAGGCAGTGAAATTGGAGCACTCGACGGCCGAGCACACTTGGACTGTAGCTGAGGCTAAGGCGCGTTTGTCTGAGGTTCTGCGACTTTCCGAGGAGGAGGGACCGCAGCGAATTGGGCGGCGCAAGTCGTTCGTTGTGGTTCCCGCCGAAACCTGGGAAGCGCATGTCCCGCCGCGTAAGCCGCTGGGGCAATGGTTGATCGAAAACATGCCGCGTGGTGTGAACCTTGAGATTCCCCACGACCGATCCTCCCAAAGGGAGATTCCTTTCCTTGACGAGGCGGACGATTGAGTGGATTTCTCCTGGACACCAACGTCGTCTCGGAGTTGACGCGCGACGCTCCGCATCCCGGGGTAATCAAGTTTCTGGCCGAGCATGACGACCTTTGGCTGTCGTCGATCGTGATCCATGAATTGGAGTACGGGTTACAACTACTCCCCCACGGGAGGCGTCGCAATCGAATGCACGCGATCCAGGCGAGCATCATCTCGGGCTATAGCAACCGCATTCTGGCCTTGGAACGGCGAGGGGCGGAGTGGGCAGCTCAATTTCGAGCCCGTGCGCGCCGAACTGGACGCGCCATTGACGTAGGTGATGCGCTCATGGCCGGAATTGCGCGCAGCAAAACCTTGGCGATCGCAACGCGCAACGTCGCCGACTTTGAGCACCTGGGCATCGAAGTCACCAACCCCTGGAGTTCGGACGCACCCTGACTACCGGGGTCACGAGCGACTCGGATAGGACGCTCGCGCCGGGCCTCACGCCAAGCCTAGCCCGCGGCTGTTTTACTCAACTGCCGGAGGAAAATTACTCAACGAATTGAGTAATTCGTCACGTCCGTCAAGTTGCCGTTGACCGTCTGGCCACTGGCAGCTCGCCGGGCCTTCCTAGGTGAGTTGGACTTCGGCGGCGCTTTCGAGGCGCCAGCGGGCGCTGAGTTGTTGGCGGCGGACCATGTCGGCGTACCAGCCGCCCGCGGCCACGAGGTCGTCGTGGGAGCCGGCGGCGGCGACGAGGCCGTCGCGCAAGACGATGATGCGGTCGGCGCGGCGGACGGTGGCGAGGCGGTGGGCAATGACAAGGGTGGTTCGACGCTGGGTGAGGCGGTCGAGGGCTTCCTGGATGAGGGCTTCGGTTTCGGCGTCGACCGCTGAGGTGGCTTCGTCCAGGATCAGGATTGGGGCGTCCTTAAGGACCGCTCGGGCGATGGAAATGCGCTGCTGCTGGCCGCCGGAGAGGCGGACGCCGCGCTCGCCGACGCGGGAGTCGTAGCCGTGGGGGAGGCGCTCGGCGAACTCGTCGACGTTGGCGGCGCGGGCGGCCTCCAGGATTTCGTCCTCGGTGGCGCCGGGGCGGCCGAAGGCAATGTTGTCGCGGATGGTGCCGGCAAATAGGAAGACCTCTTGCAGGACCAGCGAGATGTTGGAGCGCAGCCAGGCCATCGGCAGGTCTCGCACGTCAATGCCGGCGACCCGCACCGCGCCGCTATCCACGTCGTAAAACCGCGGGACCAGGTGGGCGCAGGTGGACTTACCGACGCCGGTCGGGCCGACCAGGGCGATGAGTTCGCCGGGCTCCGCGTTGAAGGACACGCCTTGCAGGACTGGTTCCACCGGTTCGTAGCGGAAGTCGACGTTGTCGAACTCGACCGACCACTCGGGCGCTGACGGGGCCGAGGCGTTCGGCTTGTCGCGCAGGTCGGATTGGATTTCCAGCAGTTCGAATACCCGTTCGGTGCTGGCCATGGCCTTCTGGATGTTCTCGCTGATGGCGGCGAGCTGGATGACTGGCTGGTAGATCAGGCCGAGGTAGACGACGAAGACGAACAGGTCGGCGACGGGCACGGCGCCTCGCAAGGTGAGGTCACCGCCGACGGCCACGACCAGGATGAGGCCGAGGCCGGCGAGGAGTTCGATCATTCCGGCGGGAACCAGGGAGAAGAACTGTGCCTTCTGGATGTCGTCGCGGTAGCGCTGCCAGTTTCGCTGGACGATTCGCAGCTGCTCGTGCTCGCGGCCGAAGGCCTTGATGACGGCGTAGCCGGCAATACCCTCGGTGACCGTGGCGGTGACCCTGGCCACGGACTCGCGCACGACACGCCAGGAACTGCGGATGTGCGGAAACAGAAACCGACCGGCCACGACAATGATCGGAATCGGCAAGAGCGCCAGCAGGGCCAGTTGCCAGTTGATGACGAAGAGGGCAATCAGCATGGCGGCCGGCAATGCAATGGCCATGACGGTTTCGGGGATGCCGTGGGCGATGAAGTCCTCGACCGTTTCCACGTCGCCCACGGAACGCGAAACCAACGAGCCCACGCGCCGGTCGGTGAAAAAGCGGTGGGGCAGCGTCTGGATGTGGCGGTAGAGGCTGACCATCATGGCCTGCTGCACGTTGTAGGCCGCCCAGTGAGACAGCAGGCCGTAGGTGTAACGAGCGGCGGCGCGCACCAGGTAGGCGCCCACCAGGGCCGCCACCACGACCAGCATGGCGTTCTCGGCGGTGCTGCCGTCGGCGTGCCAGATCAGGATCTGGCGGACCAGCAAGGGCGGGACCAGCCCGCTGGCCGTGAAGAGCAAGCCAGCCGCGACCGTGCCGATGAGCATGCCGCGCTCGGGGCGGGTGAAGCGTGACAGCTGCCGGAGAAATCTCACGCCCGAAGCCTAGCGAGGTGGGCATCGAGAGGCCAATACATGGGCGCCGCTGCGCGAGAATGGCGAGGTCGCACCCGGGGCTTGGTAGCAGATGGCCTACGACGAGGGACTGGCGCAGCGGATACGCGAGGCGCTGGCGGACGCCGACGGTCTGAGCGAACGGCGGATGTTCGGCGGGGTTGCTTTCATGCTGCACGGGAACATGGCGGTGGGCATTTCGGGCGATGAACTGATGGTGCGGGTAGGGCCGGAGGCCTATGAGGCGGCGCTGGCGCAACCGCACGCCCGGGTATTCGACATGACGGGCCGGGTGATGCGGGGCTGGGTGGTGGTGGCCGCCGAGGGCATCGCGGATGACGGGGCGCTGGGCGATTGGGTTCGGCGAGGCGCCGACTATGCGCGGTCGCTGCCGCCGAAGTAGGGCGGGCGTGTACCTTAAGTGCGAGGCTGCCGAAGACTCTTCGGCCAGGCCCGAGGAAGTTCGCAGCGCGTCCCGAGGGCGGAGAGCCGCGCCGCCTCACGACCCACGAGGTTGGATTGGAGACTCCCTGTGAAATACACCCGCGAGGTCGTGATTGACCTGCCGCGCGATCGCGTGATCGAGCTGTTCGACGACGCCGACAACCTGACGAAGTGGCAGGAAGGCTTGCAAGCCTTCGAGCACGTCAGCGGAGAGCCCGGACAGCCCGGCGCCAAGTCGCGCCTGGTGTACGACTACCGGGGGCGCCGCTTCGAGATGACCGAGACGATCACCGAGCGCAATCTGCCCGACGAGTTCTCAGGCATCTACGAGACCGACGGTGTCTGGAACCTGATGAAGAACCGGTTTGAGGAAGAAGGACCGGACCGCACGCGCTGGATCGCCGAGTCGGAGTTTCGCCCCCAGGGGATCAAGATGAAGCTGATGGCGATCCTTCTGCGACCGCTGTTCACTTCGAGGACGCTGAAGACCCTGCGCGACTTCAAGGCATTCGCCGAAGGTGAGGGTCGTGGGGACTAGCGGCCGTCGGCGGCCAACTGGTTGGATTGGAGGCTATCCGTGAAGTACACCCGAGACGTTGTGATCGACTTGCCGCGCGATTGCGTAATCGAACTCTTCATGGACCGGGACAACATGCCGAAATGGCAGACGGGCCTGAAGAGCTTCGAACACGTCAGCGGCGAGCCCGGGCAGCCTGGAGAAACCTCCCGGCTGGTGTACGAGCACCGCGGCCAGGACGTCGAGATGATCGAAACGGTGACGGCGCAATGCCTGCCCGACGCGTTAGCGGGCACCTATGAGACTGAAGGCGTGTGGAACCTGGTCAACAACCGGTTCGTGGAAGAGGGACCGAACCGCACGCGCTGGATTGCCGAGACGGAGTTCCGCTTTTCCGACTGGAAGATGCTGCTGATGTCGATTGTCATGCGGTTCGCGTTCACGGGGCAGACCAAGAAAACTCTGAACGACTTCAAGGCGTTTGCCGAAGGTGAGGGGCGCGGGGAGTAGCGGCCGGCTCGATCTGCAGTCAGCCAACGCAGCAGGGACATCCAAGACACGGCGGGCGTCACGCTGATGCATGACGGGCATGCCTGGACGGTTTTCTCCGGAAACGAGGCGCTCACCGTACACGTGCGACCAGACCCGGGGCTAATCTGCAATCTCATCGTGCTGGTGAGCCGCGTGCCTCAGTTCCTACCCCCGGTGCAGCGTGTGCGTTTGGGAATGTCGCACGCCGTCGGATCGATTGTTAACGGACTGTGCGGGCGTTACTGGCTGTGGAGCGGCAGCCCATCATGTTCATGAGCGGATGTTTGATCGTTGGCCGTGCCCGCTTTATCAGCGGGATCGACATGAATGATTGCCTCGCCCAAGTAAGGGATGGCGTGAGCGAGCTCATGGGAGACGCGCTTCTGGAGTTCGTGCGCCTGCTTCAGCGAGAGGTCTTTGCTAGCCGTGATATGCACCTCCGCGTGCAGGCGGTGGCCAATCCAGCGCGCACGTGACGAGGTTATGGCTTGCACGCCTTGTACGTGCAGGGCCTCGTGCTCCAAGTTGTCGAGAATTTCAGGGTCGACTCCGTCGAGCATGCGCCCAAATACCGTCTTGGCGGAGTCGTACACAATCTTTGCAATGAGTAGGCTGATGCCCAGCCCCGCAATGGGGTCGGCCAACGGGAAGCCCGCCCAGATACCGATTGCGCCGGCGACGACGGCGAGGCTCGCGAGCCCATCCGTCCGGGCGTGGTAACCGTCGGCCACCAGCGCGGCGCTGTTGATTTCGCGTCCGACGCGGATGCGGAACAGCGCGACAGCCTCGTTACCGATGAAGCCTATGGCCCCGGCTGCGGCGACCGCCCATACGAGTTCAACGTCGCGCGGGTTGAGCAGCCTGTCGACGGACTGGTAGGCGGCCACTATTGCGCTGGACAAGATTACGAGGACGATGGTTGCTCCGGCCAGATCCTCGACCCTGCCAAAGCCATAGCTGAAGCGCCTCGTTGCTACGCGGCGAGCAAACAGGAAGGCTATCCACAAGGGGACCGCAGTCAGTGCATCGCCCAGGTTGTGGATGGTGTCGGCCAGCAACGCCACGCTTCCGGACACTACGAAGACGGCTGCCTGGAGCACTGCGGTAATCGCCAGTCCCACGAATGACCACTTTATGGCCCATATGCCACGACTGGTCGTCGCAATGGACGGGTCGACTGCGCCATGAGTGTGGCTGTGCTTCTCGTCGTCCCCGTGATGGCGGTGATGGTGTTGCATGGCGCTGAATCTAGCCCGAATGCGCAGCTCGTGGCTAACAGGAAGGCCTGGCCAGCGGGGCCTTGGCCGGCCGCGCCGGCTACTCCTCGTGGCCGGCGGTTGACTCCAGTTCGAGGGTGTAGGGCAACGCGCCGACGGGGAGGGGTTCGGGGCGCTCGGTGACGAGGTCGTCCAGGCCGGTCTCCGACGGATCGACCCCGAGGTATTCCAATGTGTCGGCGTACGGCAGGCCCTGGTCGGGGTCCCAGCCGCGTTCCTGGTAGTAGCCCTGGACGTAGGTGCGGACTTCGTCGCGCGGTAGGCGGTATTCGCTGAGCGGTCCCTGGCGGATGGGTTGGTGCAGGCGCTCGGGGAGGCGGTCGTCCTCGGCGGTCATGCCTTCGCGCAGGTTGAAGAGCCGCGCCATGGTGAGGCCGCGTTCGAAGGTTTCGTGCAGTTCCTCGGGCGACATGTCCCAGCCGGTAGCGGCGTTGAGCAGTTCCAGCGCCTTGGTGTCGTCGTAGTCCAGGAACTGGCAGAGGCCGACGGTGTTGCGGACGGAAGTGCGCTTGAGGCCGGCGCCGGTGTGGTCGCCGCCGGTGGGGGTGATGGGGTAGTTGTCGCGCATGTCCTTCATGGCGCGCGGGTCGTGCATGGCGACTTCGAGCCCCTTGACGTGGACGACGTAGTCCTCGGCGTCGCCCCCGATGGCGCGGGCGGCGCGGAGGGCGCCCTCGGCCAGCAGGTCGCCGATGCCGTCGCGGTAGGCGATCTTCTCGATCAGGTCCAGCAGGTCCTGTGCCGAGCCGAAGCGGAGCGGTTGTCCGTCCTCGTTGTGGTCGCGCAGGCGTCCCATCTCCTCCATTTCCATGGCCCAGGCAATGGTGGCGCCGGCGGAAATGCTGTCCATGCCCAGGAAGTTGAGCATCTCGTTGCCTTTGCAGACGGCCATGATGTCGGTGACGCCGGTGTTGGTGCCGATGGCGGCCAGGGTTTCGTACTCGGGGCCGCCGTACTTGGGCCGGACCTTGACCTTGGGCGTCTCGATCTTGACCCGCTTCTTGCAACGCACGGAGCAGGCGAAGCAGCGGTCCATGTGGTCGATGACCTGATCGCGCATGGCGATGGCGTCGATGTTGGTGGCGCCGTCCAGTTGCCCGTCGCGAAAGTTGTGGACGATGAGGTGGCCTTCGAGTTGCTTTGACTGCACCATCGCGCCGGTTCCCCAGGTGTGCAGGCGGTGGTGCGTGCCACCCTCGGCGAGGGTTTCGCGGGCGACCCACCGGGCGGTGTCCCTGACGGGGTCGCGGTCGGCCACCTGCACACGGGTGCTTCCGCGCACGGCGATGGCCTTGAGGTTCTTGGAACCCATGACTGCGCCGAGGCCGGTGCGGCCGGCGACCTCGTTGAGGTCGTTGACGATGCAGGCGTAGCGGACGAGGTTCTCGCCGGCGGGGCCGATCTGGGTGACGCGGATTTGCTGGTCGCCCAGTTCCTCGCGGATGGCGGTTTCGACGGGTCCGGTGATCTTGCCCCAAAGGTGGGAAGCGTCACGGAACTCGACCTGGTCGTCCTTGATCCAGAGATAGACGGGTTCGGACGCGCGGCCCTGGATGACGATGCCGTCCCAGCCGGCCTGCTTGAGTTCCGAGCCCCAGTAGCCGCCGGCCTCGGACTCGCCGAAGAGGCCGGTGAGCGGGGACTTGGCCCCTACGCTGTGGCGGCCGGCGCCGGGCAGGGCGACGCCGGTGGTGGGGCCCATTGCGAAGACCAGGCGGTTGACGGGATCGAAGGCGTCGGCGCCGCGGGGCGTCTCGGTGAGCAGGTAGTGGGCGATGAAGTTGCGGCCGCCCAGGTGCTTGCGGAAGAAGGCGTCACCGGGGCGCTCGGTCCAGCAGCGGCGCTCGGTCAGGTCCACGCGCAGGATTCGGTTCTGGATCGCGGTTGGCGCCATCAGGTCGCTCCCATTCCGCCGGACATCGGGACCAGGACCTCCAGCGTATCGCCATCGCGCAATTGCGTCTCGCGCGAGGCCAGGACGTCGTTTACGCCGAGCGTCAGGCGGCGTGACTCGTCGAGGCCGTGGGCGTCAAGCAGATCGCCAACGGTTGAGCCGGCCGAGGCTTCGATCACGCGGATTCGGCCCTCGCCAGGGAAGAAGCGGGCGAGGTCGGCGTAGGGGCGGACGCGGATACGAATGGAAGAATCTGGCCGGACTCCAATATCTCTCGGTCGTTTCTGTGGGGGCATTGCCTGGCAGTCAACTCGAGAATTGTCGTCGGGTCTAACTCTACGGTGCGAAGAACGACCAACTGGCAGGTTTCCTGATATCATTTTGGTGGTGAACTGATAGCGCAGCTTGGAGCTTGACCGTGCCGCAGGTGGCAGTTCGTGGACTCCCCGAGGACGTGCATCTGAAACTCAAAGAAGCCGCTCGTCGAAACCACAGAAGCCTCAATCGCGAGATCGTGTCGAGGTTAACGGCCTCGGTGCACTCAAACCAGGTCGACGCTCAAGCGCTGCTTGAGCGCATTCGGAGACGGCGAGAATCTCTTGGTCCCATCGACGTCAATGACGACGTCATCAGGGAGTTGCGTGACGCCGGTCGACGATGATCGTTGTCGACACCAATGTCGTGGTCGCGCTAGTCGTTGGCGGGCCGTATGAGGCTGCAGCAGATCGCCTCTACGAGCGTGATTCGGAGTGGACGGCACCCCCGATTCTCGAGAGCGAGCTGCGAAATGTGCTTGTTGGATACGTGCGCCGAGGCGACATTTCAAGAGAACAGGCTGTCGCGCTGTCTGACGAGGCGTCGCATGTGCTGGGTGACCGTGTGATCGACGCGTCGCAGTCCGACGTGATCGAGGTAGCACTGAACTGCGGGCTGACCGCCTATGACGCCGAGTTTGTCGTCGTGGCCCGTCTGCTTGGAGTGCCCCTGGCGACCGCGGATCGCGCAATTCTGCGAAGTGCCCCGGACGTAGCCTCACCCTTGTCGACGTTTGCGAACGGGCAGGTCTAGAGCGACCGCACGTGCTAGGGCACCCGGACGCCCGTGCAATTGGTTGCGAGGCGGTAGACGCTGCCCCGGGCGGTGACGAAGAGGGTGGACCAGTTGGGGCCGCCCCAGGCGAGGTTGGCGGGTTGCTCGGGGAACTTGACGAGGCCGACCACGGCGCCGTCGGGCTCAATCACCCACACGGCGTTGCCAGGCCCGGTGGACCAGAGGCGGCCGTTCGTGTCGCACTTCATGCCGTCGGGGTTGTTGGGTTCGGGGTAGGGATCCATATCGACAATCTGGCGCGGGTTGACCAGCGTGCCGTCGTCGGCGACGTCAAAGGCCCAGATATCGCGCGGTCCGCCGGAGTCGCCGATGTACAGCGTCTGTTCGTCCGGTGAGAAGGCGAGGCCGTTTGGCCGGATGAAACGGTCGGTGGCGAGGGTGAGTTCGCCACCCGCGTTCAAGCGGTAGACGCCGCAGCACGGCTGTTCCTGGACTTCGGGCGGCAGGTCGACGATGCCGTAGGGCGGATCGGTGAAATAGATGTCGCCGTTGCGCTTGACGACGATGTCGTTGGGGCTGTTGAGGCGGCCGCCGTTGAAGTGGGTGGCGATGGGTGTGGGCTGGTTGTGCTGGTCGAATCGCAAAACGGCGCGCGCGCCATGAGTGCAGCCAAGCAGACGTCCCTCACGGTCCAGGGTGAGACCGTTGGTGGAGCCGTTGAAGGCGCGGAAAGTGGTAAGTTCCGGCCCCTCGGGCAACTGGCGCCAGCGGCAGATGCGGTCATTCGGAATATCGCTGAAGAGCAGGTGGTCGCCGCGCCAGACGGGGCCCTCGGTGAACCCGAGGCCGCCGGCGATGCGTTCCAGGTTAGCGCCGGGCTCGACCAGTTCAGTGAGGCGTCCGGATACGTCCTCAAGCTCAACGTCGAAATGCGGGATCGGTTCGGCCACTGCGCGGGCTCCCGGGGGCGAGGAGGCAATTGGCACCGATATTGCCCGATTCGCAGGTCGGCTGCCGGCCCTTCGGGAGGGTCGCGGGTTGCGGCAAATCTGGCGCGGGCGCACGATGAGACCGGCGCTGGCGCTGGAGGATGACTGCTATGGCATCCGACCTTCCGCAGGTTCCGCCCGTGACACTGGGGCGCTCAGGCGTGCGGTCCACGAAGTTGGCGCTCGGTTCGGCCAACTGGATCGGCAGGGTGGGCGACGACGCGTACGTCGAACTGTTGCGCGAAGCCTTCCGACTGGGCATCCGCCACGTGGATACCGCGCCTTCGTATGCGCAGGGATGGCTGGTGGAACGGCTCAAGGAGTCCGAGCCGCCGGATGATCTGCTGATCGTCACCAAGATCGGGCGGTACATGGGTGACGACGGGATTGAGTACGACTTCGGTCCTGACCGGGCGGTGCGGAGCGTGCACGAGAGCCTGGAGGAGTTGGGGCTGGAGCGTCTGCCGGTGCTGAAGGTGCACGACGCGAGGCCCGATCACTGGGACGAGATTATGGGGCCGAACGGCATGTTGGCGGCGCTGCGGCGGTTACAGGCCGAGGGGCTGGTGGGGGCGATCGGCACGGCGGTTGGGAACGCGGACTTTGCGGCGATGGCGGCCGAGAGCGGCGAGTTCGACATCATCGGCTCGTACCACCACTACACGCTGCTCAACCAGGACGCGGCGCGACGTATTCATCCGCACGCGCGTCGGCACAACCTGGGCGTGATCAACATCAGCCCGTTTGGCGGAAACATCCTGGGCACCGGCGCCGTGCAGGGCGCACGCTACAGCTACCGCGAGGCAGCGCCCGAGGTGCTGAACGAAGTTCGCGACATGGAAGCGCGGGCCCAAGCTCATGGTCTGACCCTGCAGACCGCAGCCCTGGCCTATTCGCTGGCCTGTCCGGACATCGACGTCAACGTGATTGGGCCGACGACGATTGGTGAATTGCACGCTGATGTCGCTGCGTTAACGGTTGCGGAGGAGTTCAGCAACTTCCGAGACATCGTGTCGCCAGTGGAGTTTCCGAACGACTGGTTCTAGCGGTACGCAAAGTGTTGTGGTGCTGCGTCTGCTCTTGGGCGTCTTTGACGCGAGTTGGTCCGTGTCAGACAATACGCGCACCCCAATTGAGGGGTAGTTGGTTCAGCCCCAATTGAGGGGCAGATTCGGGGCTCCTGCTGGAGCCCCTTTTCCATGGGGTTCATGGTCGGCCGCTACTGCGTATTCGTGGATGCGGGATATCTCTACAGGGCGGGCGGCCTCACCTGTCTCGGCGTCGGCGACCGAGCATCGCAGTTTCTTGATGCCGAGGCCTTAGTTCCAGCGCTGTCGCGGTTCTGCAATGAGCGCATATTGGGCGGTCACGGATCCTGGCTGCGGACGTACTGGTACGACAGCGCTGAGCGAAACACGGCGGACCACGAAGCCATCGGCTTTCTTCCTCGCGTCAAGCTTCGAATGGGGCGTCTGGTCGCGGGGCAGCAGAAGGGAGTCGATTCGCTGATCGTTCGCGACCTTATGGTCCTGGCAGGACGTGGAGCGATCTCGACCGCGTTTCTGCTTGGTGGCGACGAGGACCTTCGCGAAGGGGTCCGGGAGGCTCAGGATCTTGGGATTGAGGTCGTCTTGCTGGGGATAGAACCGGTGACGGGCTCGAATCTGTCAGATCTGCTCGTCATGGAGGCAGATCAGCTTCTGTTCATCGACCAAGAGGTATTGCGCCCTCACTTCTGGACGCCATTCTCAAATCCACCACTTTCCACCATAGAAATCTCAGCCGAAGACCCCTATGAGTTTGGCCGGCAGTTTGCGCATACGTATATCGCTCTCCTTCCGGGATTCGAGCGGCAGGTGGTTTTGCGATCGGTCATCCGCTTCAGGTGGACACCACGAGCACTCGACGCTGAACTTGTGAGGCGGGTCGAAGCCATGGCCTCGATATGGAATCCACCGGGCGATGATGCCGTTCGGCGGGCGCGCAAGGGGTTTACCGAGGGGTGTCGCGCTCTGTGGAGTACACGCAACTGACCCTTACTCCCCGATAGCCATCCTTCCGTCGCTCCTGGTTTCAGCGCCCCCTTTTACGCGACGGCGACGCTGTCCTTGCCAAATTGGGCGCTGAGTTCGCCGAGGAGTGATTCGTCGGGCTGGACGGTGTTGGGCCAGCGGAGGCGGGCGGTGGAGCCGTCGGTCTTGACAATGTGGAGATGCAGGGGCGTTGGGCCTTCGTTGGAGGTCACGGCGGCGTTCAGGCGCTTGAGCAGGTCGAGATCGAAGCTGGGATCGGGGCTGCGGCGGAGCGTGACGATAACCAGCGAGGGGGCCGGGCTGTCGGGCGCCGCAGGAACAGGCTCGTCAGCTTCTTGCTCCGGTGGCGCGCCGTTCGCTGTTCCGTTGGATGCGCTGCGCGGACCGTCGCCGGGTGCGCTGGGCGCGACGACGCTATCCGATCCGTTCGCCGTTCCGCTGGGCGTGGGCTGTTCCGGTGGGTCGGCTGGGGCAGGTGCATTGGACCCGTTCGCGGCTGCGGTCGGGGGCTCGACGCCGTTATGGTCGGGCGGCGCTTCCGGCTCGTATTTGGCGGAAACTTCAGACGCACCAGTCGTGGGAGACGGCGCGTCGTCGTCGGCCGCGAGAATGTCCTCGGGTTCAGGTACAGGTTCCGGGATATAGAAATCGGTTGACGATTCGTCTTTGCCGGGCGTCGGCGGGGCGTCTTCGTTATTGGGCTGTCCGGTCAAGGCCTGGGTGTCGCCGGGCGCCGGCGCCGATGCCTCGCCGTTCGATGAGGCGGCCGACAACGGGTACAAGTTGTCAGCCAGCATCCTGGGGGAGGCATCGTCGCCCTCAATACGTCCAGTAGCCAGGACCACGCTGTCGTTACTGAGTTCTGGCGAAATGCGCTGCCAGATGCGGGGGAAGCAAATCACCTCGATGGCGCCCGGCAGATCCTCGAGCGTTACCGCGCCCATCATCTGACCCTTGCGAGTCATGAACGAGCGCAGGTTGGAGACGATGCCGCCGATCGTCATTGTCTGGCCGTGATGCGTGTCCTCCAGCTCGTAGATGCGGGCGTCCACGTTGGCGGCGAGCTGTTCGCCGATGGCCGGGTCGGAGAGAGGGCTGGGGGTGACATAGAGGCCGAGGAGTTCTTTTTCCCAGCGGCGGCGCTCGGCCTCGGCGGCGGCCGGAACGTCGGGGAGTTCGAGCGCCGGTTCAGTCGACTCCGGCAGCAGCCCGATGCCAAACATGGTCGTCTGCCCCGCGGCCCGGTCTGTCTGAGTTTGCTGGCCGCGCTTCATGGCAGGTTCCAGCGCTTCCAGCATCGCCTGGCGTTCGCCGAGTTCGTCCAGGGCGCCGACCTTGATCAGCGACTCCCAGGCGCGTTTGGGGGCGCGGCGCAGATCGACGCGCTCGCAAGCGTCGGCCAGTGAGCTGAATGGACCGTCTTCCTGCCGTGCCGCCGCGATGGCTTCGACGGCGGCCTCCCCCACGTTCTTGACGGCCGCCAGCCCGAACACAATGGAGTCACCGCTTGGCTCGAATGTGACGCCGCTCTGGTTGATGTTGGGCGGCAGCACGTTGACGCCGAGTAGTTCGGCCTCCAGGCGAGTGCTGGCGACCTTGCCGACGTCGCCGGCGTCGGTGTCCAGCAGCGCCGTGAGGAACTGCACGGGGTAGTGAGCCTTGAGCCAGGCGGTCCAGTAGGCGATGACGGCGTACGAGACGGCGTGGGCCTTGTTGAATCCGTAACCGGCGAACGGCTCAATGAGGGCGAAGATCTCCTCGGCGACCTTGGTTGGAATCCCCTCCTGCTCGCAGCGCGACACAAATTTCTCGTGTTCGCTTTGCAGGGCTTCGCGGATCTTCTTGCCGACGGCCCGGCGGAAGTTGTCGGCTTCGTCCCAGGAATAGCCGGCCAAGTGGCGGGCGATCATAAGCACCTGGTCGGCGTAGACGAGCACGCCGTAGGTTTCGCGGAGGATCGGCTCGAGTCGTTCGTGGAGGTATTCGGGGGCGGAACGACCGTGCTTGCGGTCGATGTAGGTGGGGATGTTGGCCATGGGGCCGGGACGGTAGAGCGCGATGATGGCGGCTACCTCGCCGATGCTGGTGGGCGCCAGTTCGCGCAGCGTGCGCGTCATGCCGGCGCCCTCCATCTGGAAGACGCCGACGGTGCGGCCGCGCCGCAGCAACGCGAAGGCCTTGTCGTCGTCCAGGGGGATGTCCTGGGGCGCCAGCGCCTGGCCGGTGGCCCGCTCCACGAGCCGCAGGGCGTGCTGGATGGTGCGGAAGTTGGAGAGACCCAGGACGTCCAGTTGGAGCAGGCCGATTTTCTCGATGGTCTGGAAGGTGAACTGCGCCACCGGCCGGCCTTCGGCGGATCGCGTGAGCGGCACGTGCTCCTGCAGGGGGTCCCGAGACACCACAAGCCCGGCCGCGTGGGTGGACGCGTGACGGGCGACGCCCTCGATTCGGCGTGCCGAGTCCAACAGGCGACGGACGGCGTCGTCCTGCTGGTAGAGGCTCTTGAGCTCTTCGACCTCGTCCAGCGAACGGCCGATGGTGTAGGGGTCGACGGGATTGACCGGAATGAGCTTTGCGACGCGGTCGGTGAGGCCGTATTCCATGCCGAGGACGCGGCCCACATCGCGTACGGCGGCGCGGGCGGCTAGCGTTCCGAAGGTGACGATCTGGGCCACGTGGTCCGCGCCGAAGCGCCGGATCATGTACTCGATGACTTCGTCGCGCCGGTCGCTGGGGAAGTCCATGTCGACGTCGGGCATGGAGCCCTTGCGGCCAATGGTGAGGAAGCGCTCGAAGATGATGTCGTGCTGGACCGGGTCGATGTCGGACATGTCGGTGGCGAAGGCGACCAGGCTGCCGTTCACGGAGCCGCGGGGGGCGGTCAACATGCCCTGGTCTCGTGCGAAGGCGAAGATTTCGCGCACCAGCAGCAGGTACTCGCCAAAGTCAGTCTGGTCGATGACGTCGAGTTCGTAGGCCAGGCGTTCGTGGTACCTGGCGTCGGCATTCGGGATGCGACGGGCCAGGCCCTGGGTAGCAAGTTCGGCCAGGTGCGACTTGACGGTGAGGCCGTTCGGGACTTCGACCGAAGGCATGGCAATGCGGCCGAATGGCAGGTCGAGATTGCAGCGCTCGGCAATGGCCACGGTGTTGGCCAGGGCGTCGGGTTGGTCGTCGAAGCCCTGGGCCATCTCCTCGGGAGACTTGAGGTGCCACTCGCCCTCCATGCGCATGCGATCGGCGTCGGCGACGAGACTGCCGGTCTGGATGCAGAGCAGGATGTCGTGGGCGTCCTTGTCGTCCGGGGTGAGGTAGTGGACGTCGTTGGAGGCGACCAGCGGTAGACCCAGGCCGCCAGCCAACTCGATGATCCCCTGCGCCAGGGGTTCCTGGTCGGGCAGGCCCGGGCGCTGGATCTCGAGGTAGTAGTTCTCCGGGCCGAACGTGTCGGCGTGCCAGCGGGCCACCTCTTCGGAGCGGGCCAGGTTGCCGGAAGAGACCGCTCGCGACAGTTCGCTCGAAGGGCAGCCGGAGAGACAGATCAGGCCCTCGGCGTGGGCCGCCAGGAGTTCACGGTCCACGCGCGGCTTGTAGTAGAAGCCGTCGAGGCTGGCCCGCGAGACCAGGCGCACCAGGTTGCGGTAGCCGGTGAGGTTGCGGGCAAGCAACGTGAGGTGGAAGGAGCGGCGGTCGAGGGCGGGGTCGCGGTCGGTGTGGGAGCGGGGGGCGACGTAGACCTCGCAGCCGATGATGGGGCGGACGCCCTTTTCGCGGGCAGCCAGGTAGAAGTCGGCGGCGGCGTACATGGCGCCGTGGTCGGTGATCGCGACCGAGTCCATGCCGAGCGCGGCGGTGCGCTCAATGAGGTCGGGGATCCGGCAGAAGCCATCGAGCAGGCTGAATTCGCTGTGGACGTGGAGGTGGGCGAATCCGGCCAAACGTGCGCTCCTCAGGTGATGGCCAATTCTAGGTTTTGGCGGGAGATTCGGACAAACAAGCGGTGCCCGCAAGGGACGGCTGCCTATACTGGCGGGGCGAGCGAGCGGCGCCGAAGCGCAGAGGCCGGTATGCCACTTGAAGTGTGGATCATCTTCACGGCGCTGGTGGTGGCGGCGGTGTTGCTGTTACCGCGCATCCTGCCGCCGACTGGACCTATTTGCACGCGTTGCGAGGGAACCGGGGCGGTCAATGAGCGCTGGCCGGATCCGTCCAAGCCCGGCGGTTGGCACGAGTTGAGCGGGAAGTGCCCGAAGTGCGACGGCAAGGGGCGGCTGCGTCGCTGAGGCGCTGAGGCCGGGCCCCGTTTGGGCTTCGGCACGAATGCCACTGGCAGCGCCCAACCACTGACGTGCGCCATCTGAACATTCTCGGCGGGCGCGACATTCCGCCGTTCGCCTGGCTGGCCGTGGCCGCTTTCGGGTTTGGCCTGGCCTTTTCGATCTTCATCACCGTTTCCACCAATTTCCTGGTGGAGGAAATCGGGATCCGGCCCAGCGAGCTGGGCATGCTGGAGACCATTCGCGAGGTCCCCGGCCTATTAACGATCGTGATGGGCGCGGCGCTGATGACGATCGCCGAGCCGGTGGTGGGCGCCGCGGCGCTGTTGCTGCTCTGTATCGGCTACGTCAACTACTTTCACGTGGAGTCGATGGAGGTTCTGATTATCTTCTCGCTGACGCAGAGCATCGGGTTTCACCTGTGGTGGCCGGTGGCCAACACAATTGCGTTGCGGCTGAGCACTGTCGATACGCAGGGGCGGCGGATTGGGCAGTTGCGGTCGCTGATGGCGGGGGCGCAGTTGATTGGCATCCTGGTGGTTCTGCTGGCCGTGACGGTGCTGGCGACCGGCATCCGGCCGCTGTTTCTGCTGTCGGGCGGCGTGGCGGCGCTGGCGGCGCTGGCGGTGTGGCAGCTGCGCTCGATGGGGAAGATCGGGCAGCCGCCCAGGATCGTCTTGCGTCGGAGTTACTGGCTGTACTACGCGTTGACGTTTCTGGATGGCGGGCGGCGCCATATCTTTATGACGTTCGCAATCTTCCTGCTGGTTGACAGTTACGGCGTGTCGGTGCGAACGATCACGATCCTGGCGCTGATCAACAGCATGGTGTCAATCGGCGGCGCCTATGTGTTTGGCCGGCTGATCGACCGGGTCGGCGAGCGGCCGATCCTGGTGATTGCGTTTGGCGCTTTGGCGGCGATATTTGTGGGTTACGCCGTGGTGCCGTGGCTGGGCGTGCTATTTGTGCTGTACATCCTGGACCACCTGTTTTTCAGTGCGGAGGTGGGGATTACGACGTACCTGCGAAGAATCCTGGTGACGCCGGATGATTTGCGACCGAGCCTGGTGGCAGGCCAGACGATGAATCACGTGGCGGCGGTGGCGCTGCCGGTGACGGGCGGGATTCTCTGGGAGGCCTTCGGGCACCAGGTGCCATTTATCGGCGGGGCGGTGCTGGCGGTGCTGGCGCTGATTCTGAGCACGCTCGTGCGCCGCAAGGGGGACGTGCCGGTTGACGCGCCGGCGGCCGCCTCAGCGGGTTCGTAGGCCACCAGGAGGCGGGGCTACTAGGCCAGACGCCTAGCGCCGAGTGGCCCAGTCGATGATTTCAGGCGTGAGCAGGAACTCGACCTCGGCGGTGGTGCGCAGGGCCTGGAGCCAGTTGTCGTAGGTGACCTGGCGGCGGCGTTCGGCTGTCGCGGGGTCGAGTTCGCGCGACGACGAGACTTCATGAACCTGGATCACGTGCCAGCCCTGCGCGGTGGGTACGGGTTTGCCGCGGGCGCCCGGCCGAAGAGCGAAGGCGGCTTCGTCCCAGGCGTCGGGCATGAGGCCGCGGGGGAGCCAGCCGAGATCGCCGCCCTGGGTGGCGCTGGCTGCGTCGGTTGATTGCTGTTCGGCGATCAGGGCGAATGGCTGGAGGGCATCGAGTTGGGCGATGACGGTTTCGGCCTCTTCCTCGGTCGCGACGACAACCTGGGAAGCCCTGACCTGGGGTGGCGCGGGGTCAAGTCTCTGCGCCAGGTGATCGGCGACTGCCTCGGCCAAGGCCCGGTCGGAGATGAAGCTGCGAATAGAGTCTTCGTCGAGCCGGGTTTGGTCGCGGATCTCGGAAAACGCGTCGTTGAAGTTGAACTCGTCGTCCACCTCGCCTGGGCCGCGCACGAACTCGTTGAGCGCTGCGTCGATAGCGGCGTCGTCCACGGAGACGCCGAGGGCGGATGCTTCGGACCGCATGAGAATCGTGTTGGTGAGTTCGGTTACAGCGCTGATGGTGAGTGCGGAGAGTTGCGCCTGGGGGTGATTGGGGTCGCGGGGATCGGCGGAGGTTGGCGCGTTGGCGAGCTCGCGACTTAGCTCGAACCGGCGGAAGGCCAGGAAGTCGGCGTAGCGAGAAGATGGAATCGGCTCGCCGTTAACGGAACTAACGGGCTCCGCGGGCCGAATCACGAGTTCGCCGTAGAGCGCTACGCCGATCAGGGCACTTACGACCGAGAGGATCAGGATGGCGGCAACGGCCACGATCTTGGCGGCAGCGGCCGCGCGCTGGGCGCGAGTTAGCTCGCGCCAGTCGCGAACCGAGTTCGGGACATCGCGCCAGCGGACGTGCGCCTGGACAGGCCTGCGCGCCGCGCGCCGCCGGTCGCGCTGGGCGCGGCGGCGTTGGGCCCTGGTGCGCGGGGGCATCCGCGCGGCTGCCGGAGGCTAGCCGCGGAGGCGGCGCCGCACGATGTAGGGCAGCAGCCCCAGGTAGCGGGCGCGCTTGATGGCGATTGCCAGCTTGCGCTGGTTCTTGGCTGTTATCCCGGTCTTGCGGCGTGACTCAATGCGGCCGCTGTCGGCAATAAAGCGTCGCAGCAATTGGGAGTTCTTGTAGTCGATTGGCTCGCCGGTCTGCTTGAAGTAGTCGCCACGACGCCGGAATCCGCGTCCACGGCCGCGACCTCGACCACGCCCACCACCGCCGCGTGGGCCACCGCCTCCGCGCGGCCCGCCACCACGAGGGCCGCCGTCCCCACGGGACCCACTGCCGCGCGGAGCTTCGCTCGCCGCGCCGCTGGCGGGCTCTTGGGTCGTTGCTTCCTGGGTTGGCTGGCCGTCCTGGGTCATTGAGCTTGTTCCTGTTTCACGCGCCGTCAGAACGGCAGGTCATCGGGGCTGATTTCGTCGTCCTGGGCCGCTGAGCGTCCGGCAGCTTGTCCACCAGCATAGCCGCCGCGCTGGCCATCGTAGTCGTCGCGCTGGGCGCTATCCTCACGACCGCCCAGCATGATCATTTCCTGGGCGACGAGCTCGGTTGTTGTGCGCTCGTTGCCCTCGCGGTCCTGCCACGTGCGGGTGGCCAAGCGGCCTTCGACATAGACCTTGGAACCGCGGCGCAGGTACTCGTTGGCTATCTCGGCCAGACGAGTCCAGGCGACTACGCGGAACCACTCCGTTTCCTCCCGCATCTCGCCGTCACGCGACTGCCAACTGCGGCTGACCGCGACGGAGAAGTTGGTGACGGGCGTGCCACCCTGGGTAAAACGCATCTCCGGATCGCGCCCCAGGTTGCCGATGATCTGCACACGATTGAGTCCTCGCGAGCGACCGCGGCGCTGCCCGCTTTGGTCGGTCACCGATGAAGCTCAGCCAGTTGCTTGGCCTCGTAGGCGGCGACTTCGGGGTCTTCGGCAACGATGAGGAAACGGGTGACGTCTTCGACGAGGCGCAGAGAACTCTCGAGTTCACCGATGTTGGCGGGGTCGATGGTGAATTTGAGGAGGACGTAGTGGCCTTCGCGCTGTTTCTTGATGGGGTAGGCGAACTTGCGGCGGCCCCAGGTGTTGGCGGTGTCGACCTCGCCGCCGTGCGCGCTGATACGTTCGGTTACGGCGTCGATGTGGGCGGCGGTGAGTTCGGGGACTTGCTCGACTCCGTAGATCACCACGAGCTCGTAGTTGCGCACAGGCGGATTGTTCTCAATGGGTGGTTTGCGTCGCGCAACGGCAGGCCCGGCGCGACGGGCTGCGAAGCTGCAGCCTAGCATAGGGAGAGGAAGTGTCGACCCTGGGAGATTCTGCGTGAGAAAGCTGGCGCTAGCAGCGGCAGTGGCGGCGGCCTGGTTCGCCTTTCGCGGGCGTCCGGAGCCGTATGACATCACCGATCACTTGGAGGACGGTCACCGCACACCGCTGCGTGAGGGCCGCGTGTATAGCCGCAGCTTTGGCGCCGGACCGGACCTGGTGCTGCTGCCAGGATTCGCCGGCAATTCACAGACCTGGGAGTTTGTTACGCCGGCACTGGCGCGCGAATACCGGGTTCACTGGCTGGATCCGCTGGGGCATGGCCTTTCCGACAAGCCGGCGGATGCGAGGTATAACGGCGAGGCGCAGGCGGACCGACTGCGGGAGTGGCTGGACGAGCATCAGCTATCGCAAGTTGTCCTGGCGGCAAGCTCGGCCGGCGCGCAGGCGGCGGTGTCACTGGCCGCAATGCACCCGGAGCGCGTGCTTGGCCTGCTGCTGGTCGATCCGTTCCTGGTCGCGGGCCGGTACATCCGTTACTCGCTCAAGCTGGGGAAGTTGGCCCCGGCACTGTCAGCGGCGATGGCCCGGCGACTGTATGCGCAACGCTGGTACGTGCGGACGGGGCAGATGCTGGGACGCTACAACGCCTGGGCTACGACGGAGTCTGACGTGGACCGGCAGTATCTGCCGTACGGAAGCCCCGGGTTTTTCGAAGCGCTGCCGGCGATGCTGCGGGGAGTGGATCCATCGGACTATGAGGGCGCCATTGCCGCGACGCGGTGTCCGGTGCTGCTGGTTTGGGGGGAGGCGGACCGAACGGCGGCTTCGTCGCAGGCGGAAGCGCTGGCCGGGCAGTTTCCCGACGCGGAGATTCGGATCGTCCGCCAGGCAGGACACTTGGTGCAGGAAGAGCGGCCGGAGGAGTTGCTGGCGCTGGCGCGGCCGTTCCTGGAGCGGGTGACGAAGGCGGCCGCGACGGCGTGAGCGAACTGGCGGCGCTGGCCGGGCGGATTCATGGCTGTCGCCGGTGTCCGCGGTTGGTTAGCTGGCGGGAAGAGGCGGCGCGGACGAAGCGGGCAGCGTATCGCGGCGAGACGTATTGGGGTCGGCCGGTTGCCGGGTTTGGCGATCCGGAGGCTCGGGTGCTGCTGGTGGGGCTGGCGCCGGCGGCGCATGGGGGGAACCGGACCGGGCGGGTGTTTACGGGGGATAGGTCGGGGGATTTCCTGTTTGGGGCGCTGCATCGCGCGGGGTTTGCGAACCAGGCAGAGAGCCGGAACCGGAGTGACGGGCTGGAACTGCGCGATGCGTTTGTGACGGCGATCGTGCGGTGCGCGCCGCCGGCGAATCGACCGTCGGCGGAGGAGCGCGCGGAGTGCCAGCGGTGGCTGGAGGCCGAGTTGGATCTGTTGGCGAATGCTCGAGTGGCCGTGGCGCTGGGTGGGGAAGCGTGGCGGCAGTTGCTGCGGGTGTTCAGGGATCGGGGACTGCCGGTGCCTCGGCCGGCGCCGAAGTTTGGGCATGGGATGGAAGCGGCGATTGGGGAGTGGACGTTGCTGGGGGCGTATCACCCGAGTCAGCAGAACACGTTCACGGGGCGGCTGACGCCGCCGATGTTGGATGCGGTGCTGGATCGAGCGCGGGAGTTGGCTGCGACTTCAGCTTGAGGCGCTGGTGTAGCGGCTGAGGCCGATGCGCCAGAAGCGGGCGGCGGCGAGCAGGGCCACGACGCCGATGAGGGGCGCCAGCCAAATGGCGACGAGGGGTTCGCGGCCGGTGATGGTCTGGGCCGGGACGGTGGTGATGAAGGCGACGGGGAAGACGAAGGTCAGCAGCTGGCGCAGCCAGAAGGGGTAAATCTCAACGGGGTAGCGGCCAGTGTCGAAGAAGAGTTGGAAGATCATGGTGATGTTCTCGACGCGGACGAACCAGAAGACGAGGGTGGTGAGCGCCAGCCAGATCGAGAAAACGATGGCGACGCCTCCGATCATGACACCTATGAAAATTGCGGCGACGCCGAACGTGATCTGAGCCTCCAGGCGGATGAGGCCGATGGCGATGATTGCTCCGCCCAGCATTACGTCGGCGACGTGCCAGACGACGAAGCGTCGAGTGCTGGAGAGGAGCAGCGAGGGGACGGGCTTGAGGAGGACGTAGTCGAAGGTGCCCTTGTGGACTTCCTCAACCACCTCGTTGAGGCTTGGGCTGAGGGCGGTCTGGACGATGCCCTGGACCAGGTAGTAGACGCCAAGCAGGACCATGGCCTGTTCGAGGCGCCAGCCGCTGAGTTCGCTGGTGTGGGAAAAGACGACCGCCAGGCCGCCGACCGCAACCCCGATGTTGATGACGCTACGGAAGAGGTTTCCGACGAGTTCGGCGCGGTAGGCGGTTTCCTTGAGGATGGCGGCCCGCAGGAAGGCCGAGACGATGCGGAGGATACGCACGGTCAGGCGCCCACGGCGGAGTACTGGCGGATGCCGGCGCGCCAGACCGCACGGACAACAAGCGCGGCGGCGATGAGCCAGGCGAATTGGATGGCGAAGCCGAGGGCTAGCTCGCCGGCGTCGAGGCGGTTGAGCAGGACCTCGATGGGGAAGCCAAGGGTGTAGCGCATGGGGAGGGCGGTGGCGAGGTTCTGGACGAAGCCGGGGAGAAGCTCGACCGGCGCGACCTGGCCGCCGAGCAGGAAGGTGAGTCCGATCCAGATCTCCCAGAACGAGAACGAGCGGGTGGTCCAGAAAGCCAGAAGGGCGAAGGTGGTTCCGACGAGGAAGGAGAGAAGGGCGGCGACTACGAGTGCCACAAGGAAGAGCGCCACGCTGCCCGGGGTAACCGTGAACGAGGGTCGCAGGATGATCACCAGGCCGATCCAGACGGGGATGAGCAGCAGCATGCTGACGCTCTTGTAGGAGATGTTGCGGGCGGCGGCGACCCAGACGGGATGCATGGGGCGCAGGAGGTGGGGTGAAAGCTGGCCCTGCTGGATCATCGGGCCGAAGGTGTAGATCTCAATGGCCGCGGTGACGTGGGACACGAGCATGAAGGTCAGGTAGTAGGCCGCGAAGTCGCTGAGGCGCAGGCCGCCGACCTCGCCCTCACCGGCAATGGCGCCCCAGACGGCCAGGTAGACGATGGGGTGAACGACTTCCCAGAGCGAGTACAGGAACAGCACGACCCGGTACTGGAACATGTCGGCCAGTTCGGCGCGGGTCAGGGCCAGCGCGCCGGCCAAGGCGGCGCGACGGATGGTCAAGGTCCTTCTCCGCGGAAGACCTGTTCGATGACCTCCTCGAGGGGTGGGTCCTCGACGCTGAGATCGGCGATGGGGAGTTGGGTTAGCAGGCGTCCGGTGACTTCGGGGGCGTCATCCTTGCCGGCGCGGACGGTGACTTGGAGTCCCTCGACGCTGAGGATTTCGGCCTGGCCGTTGAGGTCGGGGAGATCGGCCTCACGCTCGAGGTGGACGGTGATGGTCTTGTGGGGGGCGTAGCGTTGGACGAGGCCGTTGAGGGCGCCGTCGTAGAGCAACTGGCCTTGATCGATGACGATGACGCGGCGGGCCAGGGCCTTGACGTCGGCCATGTAGTGGCTGGTGAGGAGGACGGTGGCGCCGGTCTCGGCGTTGTAGGCGGTGACAAATTCGCGGATGCGCTGCTGCATGGTGACGTCGAGGCCGATGGTGGGCTCGTCCAGGAAGAGCACGCGGGGCGTGTGCAGCAGGCCGGCGGCGAGTTCGACTTTCATGCGCTCGCCAAGGGATAGCTGGCGGACGGGCTTGGTGAGGAGGTCGCCGAGGTCGAGCAGCTCGGTCAGCAGGTCGACGGTGCGCTTATAGACGGCGTCGTCGATGCCGAAGACGGCCTTGTTGACGAGGAACGAGTCGGCGGCGGGGAGGTCCCAGAAGAGTTGCTGGCGCTGGCCCATGATGAGGGTGATGCGGGAGAGGTACTCGGCGCGGCGGTCCCAGGGGGTGAAGCCAAGGACGTCGACCTGGCCGTCGGTGGGGTGCAGCAGGCCGCTGAGGACTTTGAGGGCGGTGGTTTTGCCGGCGCCGTTGGGGCCTAGGAAGCCGACGACTTCGCCGCGGTCGACCTCGAAGGAGATGCCGTCGACGGCGCGGACGAGGCGGTGCTTGCGGCGGATGACGCTGCGGAAGGAGGCGCGGAGTCCGCCGGCGCGTTCGGGGACGACGTAGTGCTTGACGAGGTCGCGGACGGAGACGTCGGGGGGCATGCGTTCAGCCTAGCGGGGCATTGCGTGGTGGCAATGCCGGAGACCGCCCGGGCTCGGGGCCAGTGTAAGGGCGGGGAGGGGGGCGGAATGGGTGGTCTCGCGCGCATTAAGAGTTTTTTCCAAAAAACTCTTGAGGTGCGGCGGGGTGCATTTTGGCGGGGTTTGGGGCGTGGTGGGGCGGGACGAATTTGGGGGTTTCGGGTCGTGCCGGGCTCGGGACGGGGCGGCTGGCGGGGGCGTAGGGGCGGTTGACGAATTCGACGCGGACGGGCTGGGGCTGACGGTGCGTGGTGAGGGGCGTGGCGGGAGAGGGGGCGAAGGGAGCGGGAAGGGGATGCGGTTGAGGGTGAGCAGGGAGCGGAGCAGGCGGAAGAGCAGACGGATTGTGATCAGGGGACTGGACGGCCCGGCAAGGACGGTCGAATCAGGCGCTGGGGACGGTGGAGTGGGGATCAGGGGGACCTCCAGTGAGGGTTGCAATGCGGTCTTCCGCTAGTGTACACTTGCTGCATACGAGGGGCAAGTTTCAGGGGGAAGCCGGGGTATCAGCAACGCGGTGGCCAGTGGGTCGGGGGGCGACGACGCCTGGCACCCCGGGTCCCGGGCGCGTGGTGCATGGGAGCGATGGGGAGCGCCGGGTCGGCTGCGCGGGGGAGCCGATGCAGGCGGGGTGGGTGTCAGCGCAGGGTGGGCAGGGCGTCTTCGGCGGCGGGCGCCGGGGACTGCAGGAGACGGATCAAGGCGGAGCCGGTGATGGCGGCGTGAAGCGTGGCGCCCACAAAGCCGGTTGCGATGTTGATGGTTGTCAGGCTGGGTTCCTGGCCGATGACGTCACTAACGATCGAAAGCGCCACGCCGGCTACGAATCCACCCACGACGGTGCCGGCGACCATGCCGAGACAGGTCGCGGGCACCCACCAGAAGGCCCGAAGCACCTGCCGCCGCAGGACCAGCCACTGAAGCGTTCCGAGCAGGATTCCGACTCCGAGCGCGGTCAGAAGAAACGTGGCTACGAATACTCCGTGGACCCCAAATGCCGCATAGACGGAGGCATTCACGTAGGTGCTGGCAAACGAACCGAGAACTCCGCCGACACCGCCGGCCACGATCCACCAGCCGGGCTGGGTGAGGCGCCGACGCAACACGAATGCCTGCAGTACCGCCACAAAGACCCCGATCCCCGGGTCGCCCCTTAGCCAGGCGACGATGGCGAACGTGTCGAAAAGGACCAGGAAGACGATCTCGGCCAGGGCCCAACCGCCGGTGGTGGCCGCGATCCAGGCGAACCAGAGCGGCCAGTCGAAGTACCGACCGCGGTACGACGAGCGGATGGGTGTTTGGGCGGGGTTATCGGAGATTCGTGGCCTCCCAGCGGCGATGGATCACTGGCGTGCGGCCGTCGCGGCGGAGTCTAGGTTCTCGGCTTCGATACGACTGGTTCGGCCGGCGGCTGAGGGGCTGGCAGGGGCACCTGGACCTGGGGCCGGCGCTGGGGGCGGCGACCCGGGCTTTGGCGGCGCGGTGGTCAGGCGGCGTCGTTGCGGCGGTCGGGGTCGGCGAAGAGGCCTTCGATGGCGCCTTCGAGGCGGGCCGTGCGCTCGGTGAGCGCCTGGACGTCCTGGCGCAGGCGCTGATTGTCGCTGCGGACTTCCTCACGAAAGGTCTGCATGTCGGCGCGGACTTCGGCGCGCAGGCGTTGACTGTCGGCACGGACTTCTTCACGCAGGCGCTGATTGTCGGCGCGAAGTTCGGCTAAGCCCCGGTCCGTGTGGGCGCGGCCGTCGCGCCAGATGGCCACAATCAGCCCGGCCAGGGTCGCGCTCATGGCCAGGATTCCGATGAGTTCCGGGGTCATTGGGCGGCTCCCATGGATGCGTCTGCAGAAGTACGGTCCGCCCGAGTCGGAGCCTAGCAGGGGGCGCCGGTGGGTTGCGGTTGGTGAGTACGGGTGGCGGCACAGGACGCCTGGCGGCGTGCGCGAAGGGTGGCAGATTGGTCGGCAGGTGACATTAGGGTGTCGAATCTGACTTGCCGGGAGGGTCGGTCGCCTGCCCGCCGTCTCAGGCGGCGAGTTGGTCGGACGTTGGTCTGTGCGTGTGCGCTCGGACCTTGTGGGCCAGGTTCTTGACACGCTCAAGGATCGCGTCTGGCTCTCCCTGCAGGTCCAGGACGGTGACTTCGATGCGCTTGCCTGCTTCCGGGATGTCGTAGGTGACCGGATAGATTCGGTCCTGATCGTCGTGGGCGTAGATCAGGAGGGCGCTGGGCAGGCCGGCGGCGACGGCGTAGGCGAGGGCCTGGTAGATGTCGTGGTTTTGGGCGCCGTGGACGGTGGTGCGCTTGTACTTGGCGTCGCCGACGAAGACGCAGCGGTTGCCTTGCCACCAGGAGATGTCGGGCTTCAGATTAATTCTGCCGTGTGTGTCCAGCCGGAGGTCGTGGCGGTGGGCCTCCTGGGGAAAGCTGTAGTCGCTGAGTCCCAGCGCTTCGCGTAGTGCGACGACCACGAAGTCTTCGAAAACCTGGTTCATGTCGATCAGGAATGAGGCGGATTCGACTTTGCCGGCGGCCAGTTCGACCGTGGCTGACTTGAGGATGAGTCGGGCGAGGGCCAGGGCGGGCTGGTAGTGGGCGTTGAGGGGGTTGATCGGGAGTTCTGGTAGATCGGTGGGTCGGTAATCGACGTCCGAGATGTTGGCAAAAGCGGCTCGCATGGCACTTAGCAATGGCCGCGTTCGCGGGGAGCGCTGCGGCAGCCAGGACAGACGGCGGTTCGCGGCCTTGAGGAGGCGGTTGGGTGGGATGTCGGGCGTGAATTCGTCGTACCTGACCTCAATTGGTACCGCGATGCCGTAGCGCCGGCGCAATTGATCCTCGATGCGAATGCGTCCACGGACGACGCTCAACGTTTCTTCGTGAGTCAGATAGCCCTGCAGAAGGCCACGCCCTGTTGCCTGGCGAACCGCGGCGTGGAACAGGTGGACCATTGCCTCCACCAATTCGGTCGACCGATCGAGGTCGGCAACCTCGGTGTTGAGCTTGAAGACACGGAGCGCGTAGGAGGCCAGGAATAGGACGCGGTCGATGGGGAGTTTGGGTTTGATTTCGACGGTGAGGTCGGGGAGGCGGACAACGCCGACCTTTGATCCCGGACGCAGATCCCATCGCCCCGCTTCAGAT
Source organism: Chloroflexota bacterium (assembly GCA_022824495.1). GTDB lineage: Bacteria > Chloroflexota > UBA11872 > UBA11872 > UBA11872 > UBA11872. The sequence goes on from JAJDZU010000012.1 coordinate 42,443, forward strand.
GCAGGGGATACGTCAACGGAGGGGGCGCTCTGTCGAAGGGCGTGAAGCTGGCGGGCGGTGAGGCGGACGCTCTCGCGGGTCTGGTGCTCAGCTAGATGGAGACGCCGCATCGTCGTCCGTGTCTGCACCGGCGTCGGGTGGCTCAATCTCGGCGCGAAGCGTGGCGAGATTGAACTCCGACAGACGTTCTTCCTGCCCGAAGAGTTGCTCCTCGATGTAGGGGAGGATCGAGTGATTCCAAATGAGGTCTACCCACTCCTCGTCAAGGTCTTTGCGCATGAAGTGGCTGGGGCCGATGGCCAGGTGGCGGTCGGCGAGTTTGGCGTTGGCGTGCTCGAGGAGGTCTGCTGCCCACCGGAGCGAGGGCTTTTCTCTTTCGAGCCAGCGGTCCAGCAGCCCGTCCACTGGCGGTTGATCAGGGAAGAACGGGACAAAGTGGAATCGGCGGCGGAGGGCAGCGTCCACCAGGGCGATGGAGCGGTCAGCGGTGTTCATGGTGGCGATGAACCAGAGGTTCTTCGGGAGCGTGAACGGGACGTCGGAGTACTGGAGCGACATCTTGCGGTCTCGGTATTCGAGGAGGAAGTACAGTTCGCCGAATACGCGAGCGACGTTGCCGCGATTGATTTCGTCGATGATCAGGACGTGCGTTTCGTGGGGAATGGCGCTTGCTTTGTCAGCGATGCGCTTGAGGGGGCCTTCGCGAAGTTTGAATCCCGGGCGGCCGTTCTGGTCTGCCGGGCGGAAGCCTTCGACGAAGTCCTCGTAGGCGTAGGAGGGGTGGAACTGGACGAGGTCGGTGTGGCCGTTGGCACCGGCGAAGTGGTGGGCTAGTTCCAGGGCGACGTAGGTCTTGCCGGTTCCAGGCGGGCCGTAGAAGACGATCTGGCGTTTGTCTTGGAGGAGACGCTGGATGGTGCGGAGGTGATCCGTGTCCCAGAAGAGCCGGTGAGCGAGGGCCTCGAGGGACTCTGGTGTCACAGTGAGCGAGAAGGTGAGTTCGGCACTTTGCGCGTCCTCATCCATTGCCATGTAGGTATAGGTAGTGGCCGATTGTGCTGCAGCCGGCGTACCGCTCACCGTGCGGGCGATTGGATCAAACGTCATCCCCGATGGGAGTGCTGGCGTGACCGAGTAGGTCGGCAGCCCAATACCTCCCGTGGCGGAAGGCATGTGTAGCGTCTTCATCAGGCGGTTCTGCGAAAGCACTTGATCAGGCAAAGCATGTTCGAGTTCCAGAGGAGGAGGAGCACCACGCTCCCGAAATCGAACAAATGCATGCTGTTCGACCTCAGGGATTATTTTCTTGAAGACGTCCGAGTGGACGGTCCAGAGAACTGACTGAGCGTCTAGACGGTCTCGCAACGGAAGCCGATGCGCCCTCGCCTCTTCTAGTATTGCGTCCAACAGATTCAATGCATTGCAGTAGGTCGTTGCTTCATCCGCACCCTCAGCCGGCGGTTCGAAGCCGGTCAAACTGTAACCCTTCTGGAAAAGAGTGGCCATGAAAATAGGGTATTTCTTAGGATCAATTGCCATTGCCAGAAATGATATGAGTCTCAGCCGCGTCCCAATGCCACTAACTGCGTCAGCCGGGAGTCGCAAAGAGAATTCTCGAATCGCAGATTCGATATCCGTCTGCTTGATCCACAGCTCCTGAAGTGCTTCCTTTGCGTCCTCCGAATGCTCGCTACACCAATCCAATAGTCGGGAATGCGAGTAGTGGATCGTGAGGTTATTCTTGGGATGCTGAATAGATTTCTTTAGTTTGGTGAGCCAATCGTCATCGCCGTATTGAATAGCCGACATTGCTTTCCGAGTATAGCTCGCAATCTCAACCTTGTAGTCAATCTCTAGATCCGCGAAAGTCGGATGTTCTGCAAAACGGGATCCCCAACGAACAAACCGTTCCAGATCCGTCATGCTGGTGTCCCATACAAATCTCTTATTATCATCGTAGAAGTGAAAGCCCTCGCCATAGGCCTCTTTCAGCTGACTGCGAATCTCTAGCAAGTCCTTGTCTATACCACCGTCCTGTGGGATCAATTGGTTGGAAAAGGACTCCAAAATATCACGCTTGTTTCTCATAGAAGTGATAGGTTCGAAGTGGCTTGGATGGACCAAATGTAGTAGCGCATTCTTTTGCGTCGAGGCATAGGGGAAGTCAATCAAATCAATGTCGTCTTTGAATTTCCAAGGATCGGAGAGTGCGTTGGTTCTACGCTCCTCAGATTGCTCTTTAGAGCGCTGGGAGAACTCAATGATCACACGAATACTCGCATATATTTGACCAAGAGCGGGACCCAAATCGATTAGACCTGCATCAAGAGCACTGTCGAGTTGACCTGGAATTGATATATGCGGCCTTGTCCAGGCAAGAACACTGTCAATTCTGGCTCGCTTCGTGGCCTGCGGTATTTTGCCCGGCCATATAATCAAGTAATAGACATATAGAACTTCAGCGGCGAGTTGAATGGTCGCGTGGGGCGCGTCGGCCAACTGGTCTGCAAATTTCTGGATGAATCCTCTTCCCGAGGTGTCAGGATTTCCGACAAAGCGTAGGTGGAGATCGCTGAGGTTTTCTGTCGACCAGATTGATTCGCCAGGGGTAAAGAGAGAATCATCGCGGTGCAGCGCGCTCTCCACCCAGCGTTCCGCAACCTCGTAAACGGGCTCGTGCCCAGCAACTCGCGCCATCGTGATCCGCCCTCACTGTTGGCGTGGCGATGATACGTCGGCCGATGGGAAGCAGGGATTGCGCCATGGGCAGTGCGCTCACGAACATGAGGGGTCCCGCGTATGGGGCCGGAGGTCGGGCCAATGATGCTGACGCGCTCGACGCTCGTGGTCATACTTGCCCGCTATGGCTTGAGCCGGGTATCGAGGGCTGTCGGAGCTCACCAGGCCTCCGCCATTGACGGAGAGACACGAGGAGTTTCAGGCGCCTGCGCTTGGCCCTCGTCGTTGGCGTGGACCCAGACGGCGCTGGTGGGGATGCGGGTGTGGTGGATGGAGGGTTCGCCGAATTGGACGGCTGGATCGGGCAGGATGCCGGGTTGGGGCGACCAATTGGCGGCCACGTGACCGGAGAATCTCAGGCCGCTGACGGGAATCAGGTAGTCCTTGACGATGGACATGGCGAGTTGTCCGTGCCCTCTGCGTTGGCGGTCCCAGCCCGTGCCCAGAACTCCCGATAGGTGACTTCCGGTCTTCCGTCGACTGACGGCCGAAAGCGTGACATGCGTGGTATTGCAGGCTTTGGGATGGCGGTGATAGAACTGAGGGTGACCGAGGGCCCCTGGGAGACGAACTGATCGAGACGCTGGCACCGGCGCGTTCGGGGTTTGACCTGAGTGAGGGTGCGTACACCATCCAGGATGTCTCCCTGTACCTGAGGGCAACGACCCCGGCGGAATGTATGACGCCAGTTGACTGGGTGCAGTCTTCTGAGCGGCCGTACCCCAGAGCATCGTCACAGGCGATTGCCGCCTGGATCAGGCGGAGCGCTCATGTCGAGGCTGTCGAGTTGGGAAGGCGAAGTCGAGCCCTGCACTTTCACGATCTGATCCGAATGCGGATGATTTCTCTGCTCCGGTCGCGCGGCATCAGTTTCAAGGCCATCCGCGAGTCCGAGCAGTTTGTGCAGGACCTCACGGGCAGCCGAAATCCGTTTGCGACGGAGGACCTCTGGCACTCTGACTCGGACATCTTCCTGAACTTTCGCGAACGAATTATTTCCACCGCAGAACGGCAGGGACAGTACGCGATGGACCTGCTGGTGCCGTATCTCAATCGTGTCGATCACTATCCCGGCCTGACGTTTGACGGCGACGGTCTGGCCAACTTGTGGCGCCCGCATCATTCGGTGGCTCTGAATCCCCACATAGGGTTTGGGGCACCTTGTGTTGAGCACACCAGGATTCAGACGGAAGTCCTGTGGTCATTGCACAACGCGGGTGAGTCGCTTGAGTCATTGGCCGAGGTGTACGACATAGCACTAGACAAAGTGAAGGCGGCGATCGAGTGGGAACACCGTCTGGCAAATGCAACATAGGAGCGTCGGCTTCTATCTCGACGAGTGCCTCCCGCATACGGTCGCCCAGGCTCTCCGGCTTGTGTGTCATGACATTGAAGACCCCACAAACACCGGACAGAAGGGACGGAACGACGAAGACTTATTGACTTGGCTTCAACAAGAAAATCGTATATGGATTACCAAAGATGCCAGAGCCAGATACGCTCACCGCGAGGCTATTGCCAGCAGCAATGTCAGTATCGTCTGGATTCGAGGATTGGACCGGAAGGCCACACTTGGAAGCTCAACTAATCCTCAGACTCTTCTGCTTATGTTGGCCGGGTTTCTCAACCGTATCTTGTCTGAGGTCAGTACATCTCCGACTCCATGTTATTTCGAGATTCTGCCAGGCCGTGCGTGGCCCAGGCTCAAGCGCATTTGATTCGTAGCGGCTGGCCATGGGAGAAATGACGAGATAGTTCAAGGAGCGGAGTACGGAGTCGCCGCGGTATCGCTTGGTTGGGTTCCGGTCGATAGCGAGGAGTTCGTTTGCCCTCAGGTCGTAGAGTCTCCTCGATTCTGGGTCAACTTCCGGTCAGACCTCTTCACGCGTGACTACGACGTGTTCGTATTCGTCGGGCAGCCAGGCGGGCCGCTCGTCGACGGTGGTTGTCACGCTGGGTTGCCGGAACCAGTTGGCGGCGGATCGAAGGGCGGGTCGTAGGGCCAGTTTCTACTTCGCTGGATGTCGCGGAAGTGGGATTCGTGGCGCCAGAGGGTTTGGCGCCAGTTGGGGCGGCGGGGTTGGACGCCGTGTTCCTGGATGAGGTGCCAGACGATCTGTTCGAGGGTGATGCGGCGGGTTGGGAGGTGGAGTCTTGCGAGTGGTTTTGGGGGCGTGTAGTGGTGGGGCGTGGCGTGCACGTGCAGGTGGCAGCGGGGATATTGAGCGGGGGCGTTTCGGTTGTACTCGTACACGAAGAACGGCTTGGGGTCGTCCAGATCGTGGCCCGCCTGATAGCGATAGGCCGTGCGCAGTGTTTGAAGGCGCGGCGGGCCGCCATTGGGGGTGCGAAACAGGCGCAGGGTTATCTGAACGTTGAGGTACATGCCGTTACTTAGCGGTACCGGTCGGCCACGGCGAGATGACCTGGATACGCCGTGGCCAACAATCAGCACATCCGAGTCCGCACGAAGCCAAACGTCACCAAGATCGGCGGCCGCGACGAGCTTGTAGACCTCGCGGATGCGGCGGAGGAAGTCCTGGGCGACGCGCCGGCTGCTAGGCCTCGGCGGGTTGGGCAACGAGGTCGGCGAGGAAGCAGAGCGAATGGAACACGGGGTCGCCGTGGTATCGCTGGGGCGGATCCTGGAAGATGCGGAGAAACTCGTCAGCCGTCAGGCCGAAGAGCCGCCGCGCTTCTCGGTCGAGTTCCGCCCAGACCTCTGCGTGCGACACGACAACAACCTCGTCTTGTTCCGGCAGCGAATCGGGCCGCTAGTCGACGGTTGTTGCCATTGGGTGTGCCTCGCGGTGCTTGGAATCAGGATAGCGCGGGAAGAAGGAGTGAGCGGAGAGTAGTAAAGAGTGAGGGAAGACCAAGAGGGGAGTGAGAGGAAAGAGGGCGTGGGTGCTGACGCTTTCGGGGTGTGTGGTTCGACGCGGGCCTCCGAGAGACTCCGGCCCGGCTCACCATGAACGGCGGGGGTGACTTGTTCAGGCGATGGGTCGGTATTCGAGGAGGGCTGAGCGGCCGACGACATCGAGGATTCGAATTAGCGATTTCCGGCCGTCGGCGTCGGTGAGGCGCAGCTGTTCGCCGGGGGCGAAGTGGACGGGTTGGGGCTGGCCCTGGTTGATCGCGATGTTGTTGGCGTAGAGGTAGGTCTTGTCCCGCGGGTCGCGGATGGGGTTGAGACGGCCTTTGAGGGTGGGGAGGTGTCCAACCGCCTCGGGGAAGATGACGCTGCCGCCATTCGGTAAGAGCAGCAGGTCAAGCGTTAGCGCGCCCCGGCTGGGTGTCCATTGGCGTTCGAGGCGCGCGGCGTGTCCGGGAGCGGCGGCGAACACGGACATGGGGAGGTTGGACGTGGATAGCTCGACCGACGCCTCGCCATCGCTATTGGTGGTGGAGCGTTTCCAAGTCTTGTTCGGAAACAGCGCAAGGACATCGGCGCCAGGCAAGGGCTGACCGGCGGATCGAACGGTGATGACGGCACTGGTAGGGCTGTATTCGTGGGTGGCGGCGGGGATGGTGAGGCGGACTTCGGCGTCGTCGATGACCCGGTACTCTGGCGGCTTGCCGCAGAGTTCCTGAGTCTCGCGCCGGATGATGGGCACGCCGTCGCCGCGGCGTTCCATGAAGTACTGGCGCTCCTCCGAGCCCTGGATGCCTCCAACCGGCAAACGCGCCAACACGGAGGTCAACGCTTCGTTGCGGGTGACCTGGCGAGTTTCCATGCTCTCGACGGTGAGGTTGTTGGGCAACGAGCCGGGCGACTGGATTTCCAGGCGATCAGCGAACATCGAGAGCCGAATCTTGCTGCCGCGTATCGAGTAGTCGCGGTGCACGACGGCGTTGACGAGGGCTTCGAACACGGCCCGGTGGCGGTACTGGGGGAGATCAACACGGCCTGGATTCTTGCGGGCGGCGACCTGCATATTTCGCAGGGCGAAGGCGACGGCCTGGGCGATCTGCCGGTTCAACGGGCCGGTGATTTCCTGCGCGTCGATCTGGCCGGACGCGCGGTCGTTACCCCGATACAGGGTGGCGGTGATAGCGGCGTTTGGCAGCCACCGCAGGGGATCCGGCGTGCATAGCAAGACGCCGGCGACCGTGGCGCGCGGGATGCCAGCCTCGTCGTTTGCGAGAAGAGCCAGTCTGCCGAGCGCCGCCTCGGGTTCGGCGGCGCCTTCGGCGCTCAACAGTGGTTTCCAAAGGGACTCGTCCAGGGTGTTGAATCCGGTGCCGGGAACCGTCTGTTCGTCAAAGGATCGGTAGCGGGCCTGCGCGCGACGTTGCGCCAAGCGCAGCCACTCATCGCCGGTCATCCTTCGCTTGGAGCCGCCGACGCGGATGTACCGCTGACCGGAACGCTCATGCGGAGAATCGCCCGCCGGGATATCGACGATTAACAACCGCTGGCCGTCAGGCAGCTCCATGTGCTGCGTGCGGATGCGAACGGGTGGCTCGATGGCGTCGGAGCTGACCCGGACGACGTAGTTGTCCAGCGCACTGAGGCGTTCACGCGTCATGTCCCGCACTTCGCCGCCATCGGTGACGCCGCAGAGCAGCGTGCCGCCGTCAGCGTTGGCGAACGCCACGATCTCGTCCGCCAGGTCGGCGCGTTGCGGGCTTACCGGTCGGTTGCCAGCGAATTGGACCTGCTTGAATTCCCAGGCGCTGTCCTCGCCCAGTTGCAGCCGGCGGACGATCTCATCGGTGCTGTAAGTCACTGGCGGATTGCGGTTTCCCTCGTGGCCATCCTATCCGCCGTGGGTTCACCCGCCGCCGGGATTACGGAGGGGCGTGAAGAAGGAGGGAGGAGGCCTGAGGGGCTCGGGAGCTTGGGTGCTGCGGTTGGGGTGTGGTTCGACACGGTCCACCGAAAGACTCCGGCCCGGCTGGCCACGAACGGGATGAGGAAGGAGTGAGAGGTGAGAGGCGGAGCCTGAGGTTGGGAGCGTTTGGCTGTGTGGTTGGACACGGGTCTCCGATGGACTCCGGCCCGGCTGGCCACGAAAGGTTGGGGGTGGATGGTTGTGAAGGTGACTGACGGGGGGTGGGTGGAAGGACGATGGTGAAGGTAGAGGGTTGGGCGTGGGCCTGGCCCGGATGGGATCTATACGGAAAGGAGACGGCATGAAGCGGAAAGCCTGGATTGGGCTGCTGGGGCTGGTGGTGGCGATGGTTCCGTTGGCGCTGTGGTGGTACCGCATGGAGCGGGACACGGCGGCCTGAGGCCGTAGACGACGTTGACGCGCGGGGCCGCGTGGATTGGTTTCTGACGCGGCCCCGCGGGGCGGCGAAGCTCGAGGCTGGTGTGCGAGCGGCGGATGTTGGGGGTGCCGGCCCGCGTGGTTTGATCGGACGCCCGTCGCCCCCGGATCGCGTCCGAGGCAGGCGCTACTCGTCTCCCCCTAGGTACGTCTATAGGCGGCACCGCCGCGGACGGCGGTAATGGGGCGGTCTCACAGGAGAGAGTCTTGCCTGACCCAGTGGTGGTTGCCCGGAAGTCCCTCACCCCAACCCTCCCACGGGGAGCGGGAGTAAGAACGGACGCGGGTCTGGGGGACGCGGGGCGTTATGCGTAGGTCACCCTGGGGAGGGGAACGAACGGCGGCTTCTCGAAGGGATTGGCGACGCGTACGCTCCGGCGAAGACGGCACCGGCCGCTCACCTGGGCGAAGTAACTGGCCGATCAGCGCAGGACGAGGGTTCTGCAAGGGTCTCAGGAGAGGGAAGAAACCGGTATCGGTGCGAGTAGCTGTGGACGGCGGCGGGTGGGGGCGGCTACGGGTTGGACCGGTGGGTGCGTAGGCTTTAGCACTGGTTGCGGGTGTGGGGTATTCGGATGTCTACTCCTGGACCTTTGGTTTTCGTGTTTCTGCTGGCGGCGATTGCGTTTGGGTGGCAGACGGCGCGTGTGGCCGGAAGGAAGGATCAGCCGGAGCATTGGGGTGAGTTCTGGGTGCCGGCGTGGTTTTTTGTGGGGTTTGTGCTGGGACCAATCGGGCTGCTGATTGCGATGTCGCTGGCGGACAAGCCGCCAAGGCCGCCGTATTGAGGGGGCGGGGATTGGCGATGGAGTTTTGATGACGGGTGTGATGGGGTGTGCCTTTGACCGGAAGACCCCTTATCCCAGCTCTCTCCGCCTGGAGAGACCTTGACGTAACCCGGGCATGGTTGCCCGGAAGACCCTCACCCCAACCCTCTCCCACGGGGAAAGGGAGCAAGATCAGCCGCACGTTTGAGGGCGCAGGGCGTCTTGCAGAGGCCTCCCAGGCGTAGGGGCACGATCCGTCCGCTCTCGAAGGGACCGTTGCGAAACCCGGGCTTGGGTGCCCGGACGACCGCTCACCAGCCGGAAGGAGTGAGAGGTGAGTGACGTCGGGGAGGAGAAAGGAGATCGGAGGGCGGGTCTGAGATTCGCCGCTAGGAATGTTGTGGCGTGGGGCAGGCGAGGCAGATGTAGCGGTTGAGGGTGAAGAGGTAGTCGCCGCGGGTCGCGGTGTGGTGGAGGTCGGCCTGGAAGTCGTCGAGTTGGGTGGGGGTGATGTCGCCGACGGTGCGGAGCCAGTCGTCGATGACCTGGGCCTGGTGGTGGCCGAGGGTGTGGGGGGCGAATTGGCGCTCGGTGATGACGCGGACGTGGAACTGGATGTCGCGCAGGCCTGCCTAACGCATGAGTGACGGCGCCGCGCGTCCGATCCAGCCGTTGGGGCCGGTGTCGCAAAAGGTCCGGAGGATGCGGCGGGCGCGGGCGGTGTCGGACACGGCGTAGACGAGGGTGTCCCAGTCGGAGTCGTCGGTGATGACGAGGCCGCTGGGGGTGCAGACGCGGGCGGCTTCCTGGAGGTAGCGGATGGGGTTTTTGATCCATTCGAGGGATTCGTTTTCGACGACGCAGTCGAAGGCGTCGGTTGGGAAGGGGAGGCGGTGGGCGTCCGCGATGGTGGGGACGAAGTCGCGGTTGGCGGGGTTCCAGCGGTGTTTGCGTTCCAGGCCGAGGAGGCGGGGGATGCCGAGGTCGGCGGCGACTTGGAGGAGGCGGCCGTCGCCAGCGCCGACGTCGAGGAGGCGTTGGGGCGGCGGGGTGGGGAGGGTGAGGAGCCAGCGATAGTGCCGGGCCAGGGGGGCGGGCAGGGGCGTGCGATCTCTCGTGGCGTCTGCTTGAGAATCGCCCACAGCTAGTTCTCAGTACCCAGGTGGCATGAGCGTACGGGACGGTACGACGCGTGCGAGGATGGCCTATGACCAAGCGAGATTCTGGCCTGACTGCCGAGGAGAAGGCCGAACTTGATGCGCTTGAGGCGCTGCCGGACGACCAGATTGACACGAGCGATATTCCGGAGACTCTTGATTGGTCCGGCGCCAGGCGTGGTGTGTTTTACCGAGGTGTGAAGCGACAGGCGCCAAGGCGGGATGGCGTAAAGCACCCGAAGCCGCCTACGCCTGACACGTAGGCGCTGTGCGATGGGCGCGCCCTAAGCGCCTCCCGCACTCAGCCCTCAGGTACCCACAAGGGGTACCCCTGCGGGATTTCGAAGCCCTATGAGACGGCGATGGCTGGGATGGCGAGGCGGGGTTCGGGGCGTGGGGGGTGTTGGGCGGCGAGGGCCGCGGTTTGCTCGGCGGGGGTGAGGGGGCGGAAGCGTCTTGCCGCGTCGAAGATGCGGGGGAGGAGGGTGGTCTCGCCCGTTGAAGGCGCGGTGTGGACGGGCTGGGAAAGGACCCACCAGAGGGCTTGGTCGATCTGGGGCTGTTCGCGATGGGGGTCGTACCAGCAGCTGAGTTCGCGCGGGCCGTCGCCCCAGCCACCGCGGGCGAGCATTTTGATGGTCTGGACGCCGACGTTGCGTTCCCCGCAGACATCCAGCAGGGCCTGGGCGTCGCGGCGGTAGTCGGGGTTTAGGTAGATGGCGGCCGCGAGGGGGAACATGACGGTGTCGAAGTCGAAGCGGTTGAGAGCCTCGAGCTGGACGGCGGGGGCAAGGGGGCCGTGGCCGGTGATGCCGATGTAGCGGGTGAGGCCCTGGTCACGCATTTCGACGAGGGCTTCGAGCGCGCCGCCGGGTTGGGTGACCTGGTCGAGATCCTCGAAGTCGACGACGGCGTGGAGCTGGAAAAGGTCGAAGGTCTTGACGCCGAGGCGTTGCTGGCAGGCGCGGATGTTCTCCCAGGCGTCGTCTCGGGTGCGTTGCTGGGTTTTGGCGCCGATGAACCAGCCTGCGTTCAGCAGGCGCGGCATCCAGGGGGCCATGTGTTCCATGGCGTTGCCGTAGGTGGGGGCGATGTCGAGGTGATTAACGCCGGCGGCGAGGGCTTGTTGGACAGCGGTGTCGACGACGGCCTGGGGCAGATCCTGGCGGCCGAGACCGGCAGCGCCGAGGGTGACGACGGAACTGTGGTGGTCTATGCGGCCGAGTTTGCGGCGTTGCATGGGTGGAGCCTCGGCGTGGGGGTTTGGGCAGTCTAGACGGTGGCGGGGATGGCGACGTGGAGCGGATGGCGCACGCGGCGGTGAATCAGGCTGTTTTTTGGCATATGAATCGTTTTCTGTCAGCCTTGAAATACGAGCCCTCTTTCACCGGTTGGACTAAGGAGTCGAGCTATGACGACTTGCGAGTGCTGCTCTGATCAAGACCTTGACTGCGGCTGCGACAAAGACTCTGACTGCTGCAGTGATGAAGACCGCGACTGCTGCTGAGATTGAGACGGTGACCGCGGCTGTGATCGAGAGCCGTGTGTCTGTGTTGGGAAGCATCGGTTGTAGGGCGAGGTGGCGAAGGGGCTGACGGGCAAGGCCGTCCAGGTTTAGGCGCTGTTCCCCGTGGGGTACAGCCGATTGGAGATTGCGGGATTCCTGGGGATCCGCCGCCAGTGCGTGCGAGACGTGCTGGTGGGAAGCGGGGTTGTGCAGACGTAGCTCGGCCGGCCCATGTCAATTGAGGCCGTTTATGCCGTTGGCGGCGATGCGGGGGTGCCGGCGGTGACGGCGGATCGGGCGTGGGCTGGGTTGGATGTGGGGGTTGAGGTGCGGGTGATTCGGGAATAGGACGGTTGAAGCGCCCCAGTTAGCCGCAGACTTCGCGGAAGACGCGGAGGTGGTTGAGGCCGAGGAATTTGCGGAGGTTGGGTTCGGTCCAGCCGCGGGCGGCGAGGCCCTGGGTGATTTGGGGGACCTGGCGGGCGTCGTCGAGGAGGTAGGAGCCGCCGTCGAAGTCGGAGCCGAAGCCGACGTGGTCGATGCCGGCGACGTTGACGGCGTGTTCGACGTGGTCGAGGTAGAGCTCAAGCGTTGGGTTGGTCCAGTGGACGAAGTGGTGGACGCAGCTGACGCCGACAACGCCGCCGCCTTCGGCGATGGCTTTCATCTGGTCGTCGTGGAGGTTGCGGCCGTGTTCGTTGAGGGCGCGGCAGGAGCTGTGGCTGGCGACAACGGGGGCCTTGGTGGCCCGCATGGCGTGCCAGAAGGCGGGGACGCTGAGGTGGGAGACGTCGATGAGCATGCCGAGTTGGTTCATTGAGGCGATGAGGTCATGGCCGAACTCGGTGAGGCCGCCGCCTGAGTGGTGGGCGCGCTCGCCGTCGCCGGCGTAGGTGCGGATGGAGTGGGTGATGGTCATGGTGCGGACGCCGACCTGGTAGAGAATGGGCAGGACGTAGAGGCTGCGTTCGAGGGCTTCGGAGTTCTCGATGGCTAGCACGACGGCGACTTTGCCGGCGGCCTTGGCGTCCAGGATGTCGTCGGCGGTGAGGGCCAAGGCGAGTTGATCCGCATGGGCCTGGATTTCGGCGTGGAACCAGCCGAAGCCATCCAGCACATACGCAAGGTGATTGCCCCAGGCGCGGGTGTTGTCGACGGCGAAGTAGCCGCAGTCCAGGCCGCCTTCACGCATGGCGGGGAGGTCGGACTGGATGGGGATTTCGGCGGTGTCGACAGGTCCGCGCAGGTAGCCGATCAGACTTTCGGGATTATCACGGGACGGGGCCTCGGGCCCGGCCATGCTCTGCCCATCTCGGCGGATGAGGCCGACGATGGTGTCGTTGTGGGAGTCGATGACGAGAGCGTCACGGTGGAGGGCTTGCCAGTCGTAGTCGGGGGTCATGGGTTGGGTGTTGGATTGGCTTCGGGGGTTGGATAGTGCCATGCGGGGGGAGGTGATCAGTCTCTGGGCGGTTCCCGCAGCCAGGCGGGGATGTCGCGCGCCGCGTGCAGGACGCGCCAGACGTCGATGTCCTCTTCCCGTTCGACATAGAAGACCAGGTATGGAAAGTCCTTTACGACCCACGAGCGAAGGCCGGGGAGGGCCAGTTCGTCCGCGTAGCGGGGCGAGCCGCTGGCGGGATGATCTGCCACTTGGCGGAAGGCATCTTGCAGCGCGTCGATAAAGTCCAGCGCCAGAGCCGAAGTCGCCACGGTCGAATAGTGATCGATGGCCTCGTCGATATCGTGCCGCGCCCGCCCGCGAAGAACGACTGGCTTTTTGGTCACCGCCTGCCGGCTTGGCGGACGCTATCACGAAGCTGGTCGAAGTAGTCCGTGTCGGCGGTGACGGCCATCGGCGACTCGGCGCCTTCGAGGAGCAGGCCACGCAGGTGCTGGCGATCCTGATCCTTGCGGATAAGTTCGCGGACGTACTCGCTTGATGAGCTGTAGTCGCGAGACGTGACCTGCTGGTCAACGAAAGACTTAAGCGCCTCGGGAAGCGAGATATTCATCGTGCTCATGATGTAACGATAGCGGGATTGGCAAAGATTGGCAAGACGCAAGATCTACCCTGGAGCAGCTTGATTTTTCCAAGCATTGGGGATCGATCGACTGACTTCCCAGGCGCCTTGCATTGCCCCTTTCGATACGACTACAGCCGGGATCGTCAGTCGGGTGTCTTGCGTGGATTCTTGACACCCGTGGCTAGCTTATTTCGGGTTTCGCGTTTTATGCGGGCGGCGAGGCGGGGTTCGTTGGTGTTGAGGAAGTTCTGGACGGCGGTGGGGTCGTGGGGGGCGAGGACCCGGAGGGCCCAGGAGAGGGCTTTGACGACCATGTCGTCGCGGTCGTCGGCCAGGAGTTCGCAGACGGCGAGGGTGCGGGGGGCGTCGCCGTAGCCGCCGCGGGTCTTGGTGTTGAGGCCGACGGTGGCGACGAGGGCGGTGCGCCGCCACCAGCGGTCGGGGGACCTGGCCCAGCGGTGAACGTCCTGATCGCTGATCTGCCGATTGACCCAGGCGGGGCCGGCGACATATCCGCCGAAGACGTCGACCGAGGCCCAGTCGGCGAGGCCACGGCCGAGTCGCTCGATGGTTGCGGCGTCGAGCGCCCTGAGGGTGGGACGGTGGTAATGGACGATCTCGTAGGCCCAAATTCGCAGATCGAGGTCTATCAGGCGCGCGGCGAAGTCAAGCACCTGTTCGGGCTGGTCGGATGCGATTTTCCTGGAGAATTCGCGGCGGATGGGCCGGACGCGGGGCACCTTTGGAGAGGGCAGGGCGTCGACGCGGGCACGAAACTCGCGGGCGAGCGACTCGGCATCGAGGGTCTCCGATGTTCGCGCCTCCCTGGATTCCGATGGTCGTATCCAGATTAATCTCTTTTTCGGGTCGCCCGAGTCGTCAGACCTCACGACCGGTCACACGGGTGGCGGCGGAGCCGGGGAGTTCGATGGAGAGGCCGCCGTCGACGACGAGGGATTCGCCGGTGACGAAGCTGGCGAGGTCGGAGACGAGAAATAGCACGGCGTTGGCGATGTCCTGGGCGTCGCCGCGGCGGCAGATGGGGTTCTGCAGGGCCTGGCGGGCGTCGAGCTCGGGGGTGGGCGCAAGGGCGGCGGCTTCGTATTTGACGTCGGTCATGATGCCGCCGGGCAGGATGCTGTTGGCGCGGATGTTGTGTTCGCCATAAGCGACGGCGACGTTGCGCATGAGGGCGTTGATGGCGGCCTTGGCGGCTTCGTAGGGGCCTTCGATGGCATTGGCCTGGATGGCGTGAGCGGATGAGATGCCGACGATGGAGCCGCCGTCCCCGGCGATCATGTGGGGAATGGCGAGCTTGCAGGCCATGAAGTGGGACTTGATGAGCACGTCCTGGCTGCGGTCCCAGTCGGCCTCGGTGACGTCCACCAGCTTGTCGTGGGGGTGCCAGCGGGCGTTGTTGACGAGGGCGTAGACGCCGCCGAAACGGTCGAGGGCGGTTTGGACCATCAGTTCGCAGCCGGCCATCGTTCCCACATCCGCGTGGACGTAGGCGGCGCGTCCGCCGGCTTTTTGGATTTCGGATTCGACGCGCTGGCCGCGGTCGTCGTTGAGGTCGGCGAGGACGACGGGCATGCCGTGGCGGGCCAGAGTGACGGCGCTGTTGCGGCCGATGCCCTGGGCGGCGCCGGTGACGATGGCGACGCGGTCCTGGAGTTCGTCAAACGGAGCCACTGAGCGCCTCCTGTTTCAGGTCTGAGGTGGCCCGGAAGTTTACGGGTAAGGGCGTGGGGCTTAGGTTCGCGGGTGTGAGGCGGGGGCGGAGTTTACGGGTGGGGGCGGGGACGTTAGGTTGCATGGTGCGCGGCCGCAGGAACTGACGCCCCGATGACCTCAGACACCATGCAGTGCCTTATCTGTCCCGGCGATCGGACCGTGGAAGTGACGACGAAGCCGATTCCCGAACCGGGGCCGGACGACGTGCGGATTCGGATTGGGGGTTCGGCGATTTGCGGGAGCGACCTGCACAAGTACCGCCAGCCCAGGGCCGAACGGGACGAGCACGGCTACAGCAAGCTGACGCTGGGGCACGAAGGGGCCGGCGTGGTGGACGCGGTGGGTCCGGGGGTGACTCATCCGGCGGTGGGCGACCGGGTGGTGATTTATCACCTGATCGGCTGCGGGCACTGCGAGCACTGCCGGCGGGGCGAGCCGGGATTCTGTCGCGACATGCAGGGATTCAACTGGGTGCGCGACGGGGTGAATGCCGACTACGTGGTGGTGCCGGCGCGCAGCACGCTGCCGCTGCCGGACGACTTCGACTTCGAAGACGGCGCGCTGCTGGCGTGCAACCTGGGGACGGCGTTCGGGGCAGTGCGCAAGGCGAAGGCCTCGGGCGACATGACGCTGGCGGTGAGCGGGTTGGGCCCGGTGGGGCTCTATACGGTGATGTTCGCGCGGGCGATGGGGGCCTCGGTCATTGGGATCGACGTGCAGCCGAGCCGCATCGAGATGGCGGAGACGCTGGGGATCGATGCGACGTGCAACGCGGCGGAGACGGACCCGGTGGAGGCCATGCGCGAGTTCGGTGGCGGCGACGGCGTGCATGCGGCCATTGACACCTCGGGCTTCACACAGGCGCGGACTGCGGCGCTGGAAGGGCTGCGGCCGCACGGCATCTTCGTGGAGGTGGGAATCGGCGAGGAGACGGTGTACAAGCTGAGCGCCCCGTTGAACGCGCGCGAAATCACGCTGACCGGTTCGTGGATCTTCAAGCTGTACGAGTGGGAAGACCTGCTGGACTTCCTGCGCCGGCACAAGCTGCCGGTGAAAGACGTGATCGCAAAGCGCATCCGGATCGACGAGGCGGTGGAGGCGTTCAAGCTGGCGGACTCGGCGACGACCGGCAAGATCATGATCGATTGGACGTGAGGTCGGCATGAGCGCCACGCGACCGCACGTGCTGCTGCTGGTGACGGACCAGCAACGGGGCGACTGCCTGGGGCTTGAAGACCACCCGGTGTTGCAGACGCCGGCGATGGACGAGATCGGGGCGACGGGGACGCGGTTCCGCCGCGCCTACGCGGAGTGTCCACAGTGCATCCCGGCGCGGCGCACGCTGATGTCGGGCCAGGACCCGGCGACGCACGGGATGCTGCAGAACCACCCGGATACCGGGTGGGACCCTCCGGCGACGCTGGCGGGCGAGTTGCGAGACGCGGGGTACGAGACCTGGCTCAGCGGCAAGCTGCACCTCTCGCCGAAGCGGAAGCGGTACGGGTTTGACCGGATGGTGCTGGCGGACAGCACGCGCGGCGACGTGAATGATTACCTGGACTGGCTGCACGGGGAGATTCCGCTGAGCCGCTGGGCCATGGCGCACGGGGCGACGCCGAATGGGTGGATCGGGCGGCCGAGTCACCTGGCGGAGGAACGGACGCATGCGTTCTGGTGTGTCTCGGAAGCGATCAACTTCCTGCAGCGGCGGGATCCGAGCGCGCCGTTTTTCCTGAAGGTGTCGTTTATCGATCCGCATCCGCCGTTTACGCCGCCGCAGTTCTACTACGACCGCTACCACTGGCAGGACCTGCCGAATCCCGTGATCGGGGATTGGGCAGACCCGGTGGATGCGCCGACGCGGGGGATCGACATCGAGATGCAGGAGGCGCGCTCGCAGGGGCTGGAGCTGGACGCACGGGTGATGCACGCCTGCCGGGCGGGGTATTACGGGCTGATCAATCACGTGGACATGCAGATCAGCCGGCTGTTGCAGTACATGAACGACATGCAGCTGCTGGACGACACGCTGGTGGTATTCGTGTCGGACCACGGCGAGATGCTGGGCGATCACCGGCTGTTCCATAAGTCGTGGCCGTACGAGGCGGCGTCGCGAGTGCCATTGCTGGTCCTGGGGCCGCCGTCGGCGGACTATCCAACGCACGTAGTGCGCGACGAGCCGGTGGGTCTTCAGGACGTGATGCCGACGATCCTGGATGGGGTTGGGCTGGAGGTTCCGGCCTCGGTTACGGGGCGGAGCCTGATGCCGTTCGTGCGCGGGGAGTCGCCAAGCTGGCGGGAGACGCTGCACGGGGAGCATTCGGGCGGGAAGAACCGGCCGGAAACGGCGTGGCACTTCATTACCGACGGGGAGACCAAGTACATCTGGTACAGCCAGTCGGGGCGCGAGCAACTGTTTGACATTGCGAACGATCCGGACGAGACGCGGGACCTGGCGGCGACGAGGGACCTGGCGCCTTGGCGCGAACGGCTGATTGAGCGGCTGAGGGACCGGCCGGAAGGGTTTACGGACGGGTCGCGGCTGATCGCGGGACGGCCGCATGAGCCGATGGTGCCGGGGACGCCGCGGGAAGGGAATGCGGCGGGGGTGTATGGCGGAAGGGCTGGCTAGCGGAAAGTCTGAGACGGACGACTTCGGTGTCTGAGTTTCCCGGCTAGGCCCGACGCCATTCGGCGTGAACCGTGCAGGCGGAGAGTTGAACTCTCCTCACCGTAATTTTTGTGTCGGATCTATCGATGGCGAGCTCGATCTTGGCTGGCGAGAACGTGTCGAGTTTGGCCTTGAGTTCTGCGAGGGTCACGGTCCGTGCAGCCGGCGTTCGATGAGATCTACGAATGCCGGCTTGATCTCGACGCCTACCCAGTCACGTTCCAGCTCGCGGGCGGCAATTAGCGTCGTGCCTGATCCGGCGTAGGGATCGAGCACGACGCTGTTGCGCTTGCTGGTGATCGAGAGGCAGCGGCGCGCCAGGGACATGGGCATCATGGCAGGGTGGTCATCAGCGTTGCCGTTCGTGCGCCGGAGCGGTTCTGTCGGGATGTCCCAGACGGTTCGGAGGCGGCGGCCGCGCGGGCCTTTGACGGCTTCCTGGCTGTAGTAGTAATCCTGCTGCTTGGACAGGAGGAACAGTGTTTCGTGGGCCTTGGTTGGGCGGTCGCCGACCGATTCAGGATGGGCGTTGGGCTTGTGCCAGATCACTTCGCTGCGTAGCCACCAGCCGGCTTCCTGAAGCGCGATCGCCAGGCGCCAGGGGACGCCTATCAGGTCCTTTGGCTTCAATCCCTCCGGCGTTGGCGGACGGACGCTCATGGCGCGGGCACTGTTCTTCCGATCAGGGGCGCGATACGTGCGATTGCCGGAGGTGTATGAGTCGCCGACGTTCAGCCAGACGGTGCCGTCGGATCGGAGAACCCGCCGGATTTGCTCGAAGACAGACACGATGGCGTCCAGATATGCGTCGAGGCTGTCGTCGCGACCGATTTGCTCCTCTACCTCGTAGTCCCTGAGCGACCAGTAGGGCGGCGAGGTCAGGACGGTCTGCACGGATTCATCGGGTAGCAGCGCCAGCCCTGCGCGGGCGTCTCCGCAGAGCAAGAGGGGGCGGCTGATGTCTTCGAAGGGCGCTCGGTCCAGGTCGTCGACCCGAAGGTAGCTCGGCCACGACGCCACATCGGGCTTTGGGCGCGCGACCGGCGGAAAGAGGGTGCCCTGGTTGGCTGGTTCCTGCACGACCCGGTTGCGCACGCTACGGCCGGCTGGGGCCACTGTGCAACGACCGGTCTCCGATGACGCCAATCTGCCCCATGGCTTCAGTGTCGCGCCTTGATCCCGTTTCTGGCTAGCGGAAGAAGCGGAGGATGATGTTGATGAGGATGGTGAGGATGAGGCTGAGGATGAGCATGGAGGCGAGGGGGAAGAAGAAGGAGAAGCGTTCGCGTTCGATGGCGACGTCGCCGGGGAGACGGCCGAAGAAGGGGATCTGACCGAGCAGGACGAGCAGGACGCCGGCGGCGAGGAGCAGGCCGCCCGCGATGATGAGGAGGCGGCCAAGGCCGCCGATGTTGAAGCCGCCGTCCATGCGTCCATGGTATGGCTCCGCACGTTCCGAACCGAGGGTTCGATGTGAAACGATGCACGGAAGTCGACAGGCCAGGGCAGGCGCGGACCATGCACGCTGATTCAGGGACTGTGAAGCAGATCGACGTGGCGGTGATTGGGGGGACGCCGGCGGGGGTGGCGGCGGCGATTGCGGCGGCGCGCGAGGGGCTGGAGGTGGTGCTGGTAGAGCCGTCGCGGCACCTGGGCGGGCTGATGACGAGCGGGCTGGGGGCGACGGATATCCGGCCGAACGAGTCGGTAGGCGGGATCTTCCGGCGGTTCGTGGGATTGGTGCGCGAGCACTACGCGTCGACGTACGGCGAGGACTCGGAGCAGGTTCGGGTCTGCAACGACGGGTATCGGTTCGAGCCTTCGGTGGCGGAGCGGTTGCTGGATGAGCTGGTTGGGGATCAGGAGCGGCTGGAGGTCTGGCGGGGGTGGCGGCTGGCCTGGGAGGGCGGGGCGTCGATGCCGGAGGGCGGGCGCTGGTTGGTGCATACGGAGCCGGGCGCGGACGTGTCGCGGATTGACGAGACGCCGGAGTGCCGGGTCAGGGCAGTGACGCTGGCGGCGGTGGACGCGCGGGGGCGGGCCACCGGTGAGCAGGCGCGGCTTGAGGCGCAGGTGTTTGTGGACGCGACGTACGAGGGGGACGTGGCGCTTGGTGCTGGCGCGGCGTACCGGATCGGGCGCGAGGGTCGAGAGGAACTGGGCGAGTCGCATGCCGGGGTGGTGTACCAGGACTTTCACGACCGGATGACGTATCCGGGGTCCAGCGGGAAAGCGGATCGGCGCATCCAGGCGTACAACTACCGGCTGTGTTTGACCGACGATCCGGCGAACCGGCGCGACGTTGAACGGCCGGCGGATTACGACCGCCGCGTGTACGCGCCGCTGGTGGACGACGTGCGGAGCGGGCGGATGCCAGGGTTCTGGGGGCCGCGGGGCGGGACGGCGGTGCTGAACTTCGTGCCGATGCCGAACCGGAAGTCGGACGCGAACAACCATCACTATTGCTTCACGTCCAGCGACTGGGCCGAGGCGAACCTCGACTACCCGGAGGCGGGACCGGAGCGTCGGCTGGAGATCGCAGAAGCGCACCGGGCCTATACCGAGGGTCTGGTGTGGTTCTGTCAGAACGACCGCGAACTGCCGGCGGACTTCCGGGAGGCGGCGCGGGCGTGGGGGCCGGCGGCGGACGAGTTCCAGGACAACGGCGGGTTTCCGCGGCAGATGTACGTGCGCGAGGGCTGCCGGATCCTGGGCGGCTACCTGTTCAGCGCCGGTGACGCGCTGCTGGACAGTTCAGGCGGGCGTTCGCCGGTGCAAGGGGACAGCGTGGCATCGGGCGGGTACCAGATTGACTCGCACGCCACGCGGCAGCGAGAGGACCTGGGGCTTGGCGACCCAGGAGATGGAGGCGTGCCGAATGGGCGGAAGGTAGCGCTGGAGGGGTTTATCGGGCTGCACGAGGAGACGGTGCCGTACCAGATTCCGTATCGGGTGATGGCGCCGGAGGGCATCGACGGGTTGCTGGTGCCGGTGGCGGTGTCGGCCAGTCACCTGGGGTACGGGACGATCCGCATGGAACCGGTGTGGATGGCGCTGGGCGAGGCGGCGGGGACCGCGGCGGCGCTGGCGCTAACGCGGGGCGTGCGGGTGCGGGACGTGCCGCGTGGGGTGTTGCAGCGGGAGTTGCTGGCGCGGGGACAGGTCATTACGTATTTCGATGATGTGGCACCGGCCGGGTTCGCGGGATTCGAGAAGCAGGCGGCAGATCTGTCGAAGGCGGCGCAGTTCTGGGGCGCTCGGGGGTTCTTTGGGCAGTACGCGGCGCGACCGGATGAGCCGCTGACACAGGGCGAGGCGCAACGGTGGGCATGGCTGGCGCGGCGGGCGGTGGATCCGTGGCGGCCTGTCGAGGTGAATTCAGGGTTGTTCGACGATCAAACGCCCTGTAGCTGGTCCACGTTTACGGACATCGTGCGCGAGTGGATGGCCGAGCCGTCGCCGCTCCGAGTGTCAATGGGAGGGTTGCCGGAACTGCCGACGCCAGAGCAGCCGGAGGCAAAGATTAGCCGCAGCGAAGCCTGCCGGTTGATCGACCGGCTGTACGGCGAGTTGGTCTAGGCGACGACTCGTCGAGCGGCGTCTAGAGCCCGATGCTGTTGAGGAGGCGGCGGAGGAAGCCGATGTGCTCGCCTTCGCGGAAGGTGAGCACATGGACGTCGCTGCCGGACCAGACGGCCTGGGCGCTGTGGGCTTCCAGGTACTTGGGGTTCCGCGGATCCTCACGGATTTGCACCATCTGCGAGGCGCCGGGACGCACGTTGAACTCAAGCTCGCTGCCGACCAGGTCGTCGACCGGAACGGTAAAGAGTTCGGCGGCGGCCGGGTTGGCGAACAGCACCTTGCGCGTGGAGTCGGCCACGATGACGCCGTCAGGCTGATTCATGACGATGTCGGCGAAGCCGGGCTCTTCGGCGGCGAGGGTGCGGATGCGCTCCTCGGCGGTCGCGGCGCGGCGCTGGCGTTCAATCGAGTAGCGGATGGTGCGGCGCAGCCGTTCTTCCTCGAATTCGCCCTTGACCAGGTAGTCCTGGGCACCCTGGCCGACCGCGGCGGTTGCCACGGCTTCGTCGCCTAGACCGGACAGGATGACGATCGGGACGTCGCCGGCGCGTTCCTGGGCCGCGGTGAACGTGTCGAGGCCCTGAGATTCGCCAAGGCCCAGATCCAGCAGGATCACCGATGGCGAGTAGTCGGCAATGGCGTCAAGTCCGCTATCGAGCTTGGCGAAGCTCTGGACTTCGTACTGCACATCGCCGGTAGGGACGAGCATCTCTTCGAGCAGGCGAACGTCGCCGGGGTTGTCCTCGATGACCAGGATTCGGAGCGTTTGCGCGGCCATTCTTCCCCTCCCAGCGGCGCCGCTGCTTTGCGGCGTCGATCATTCAACGTCGAAGTGTGCCCAAACTGTAACAATTGCCGAGGTGCTTCCGCGCATTCGGAGGAATGGAGCATTGGCGATGCGGGCGGCGAACCAAGGCCAGTGGGACGGATGAACGTGACCGAACCGGCAAATCCAGGCGAAGGGGCCGACCTTGATCTGACGCAGATCGATGTCGAATTCGCGCCGTTGCTGGCCCACCTTGGGCGAATCATGACGTCGGCGTCGGACATCGACGAGGTCTACGAGCGCTTTACCGACGCGGTGACGTCGGTGCTTCCGGCGGATCGGCTGTCGATCGTGGTGGTCGACAGCGAGGCGGGCCAGTACAAGGCGCGGTATTACGCGGGGATCGATGTGCCACTGGCAACCCTGGACGTCTGGCAGCCGCTGGAGGGGCAGGTCATCGAGACGGTGGTGCGGAGCAAGCGGCCGCAGATTGTCGACGACAGGAATATCGCTGCGATCCTGACGCGGTCGCCGCGGCTGCAGGACGGGATCGAGGCCGGCCTGCGGACCTGGATGGACGTTCCGGTGATCCTGGAGCAGGTGGTGGTTGCAGTCATGCGGTTCATGTCGCGGACGCCGAACGCCTACGACGCGCGCAGCGAGGCGCTGGCGGTGCTGATTGCCGCACAAGTCGCCGGCGCGGTGGCGAATGCCCAGTCGATCGAGTCGCTGCTGGCCACGCAGGCCGAACTGGCGCGGTCGAATGCCGAATTGGAGCAATTTGCCTACGTGGCCTCTCACGACCTGCAGGAACCGCTGCGGATGGTGGCCAGCTACGTGGGACTGCTGGAGCGTCGCTACCGGGGCCGGTTGGACTCGGATGCGGACGACTTCATTGAATTTGCCGTAGACGGAGCGCGGCGGATGCAGGCATTGCTGAACGGGCTGCTGGACCTTTCACGGGTGGGGACACGCGGGCGCGAACTGGAGCCAACCGAGAGCGGCGCGGCGCTCAAGGACTCTCTCATAAACCTGGAGCAAGCCATTGCGGAGGCCGGCGCCGAGGTCGTCCACGATCCGGTGCCGACGGTCCTGGGCGACCGAATACAGCTGACGCAGCTATTTCAGAACCTCGTCAGCAACGCGGTCAAGTTCAACACGAGCGGCAGACCGCGGGTGACGGTAACGGCGCAGCGCGCGGGTTCGATGTGGGAGTTCGCGGTTGCGGACAACGGCATTGGCATCGATCCAGCGCACTTTGACCGGATCTTCCAGGTCTTTCAGCGGCTGCACACGCGGGACACGTATGAGGGGACGGGGATCGGACTTTCCGTGTGCCGGAAGATCGTGGAACGGCACGGGGGGACTATCTGGCCGGAGTCGGCCAAGGGCCAGGGCACGACATTTCGGTTTACCCTAAAGGCCGTTGAGGCGGCGCCCGCCGCTCGGTGAGCCGCGGCGGCACCGGCGACACTATCCAAGGAGTGCGGCAGCGGGCTTTGGGAGACTCGACGCGAAAGGAGGCCTGAGGTGGCCCAGGAGAGCGGCGCCCCGATAGAAATTCTGCTGGTGGAGGACAACCCGGGCGACGTGCGCCTGACGCAGGAGGCGGTGCGCGAGGCCAAGATTCGCAACACGCTGAACGTGGTCAACGACGGTGAACAGGCCATTGCCTACGTGCGCCGTCAGGGAGAGTACGCCGACCGGCCGCGGCCCGACCTGATCCTGCTGGACTTGAACCTGCCTCGGAAGGACGGACGGGAAGTCCTGCAGGACTTGAAGTCGGACCCGGACCTGCACAGGATCCCCGTGGTAGTGCTGACCAGTTCAGCGGCGGAGCAGGACATCCTGCGCACCTATGACCTGTACGCCAACGCCTACGTGACGAAGCCGGTGGACCTGGAGCAGTTCATGCGCGTGGTGTCGTCAATCCAGGACTTCTGGCTGAATATCGTGAAGCTGCCGCCCGAGTAGGGTGAGGCAGCGCGGAATCGAATCGGACGACGCGGGCGGCGTCTACGACGATCTGGAGCTTCCCAGCGGTACCTGGCGTCCCTATACCGCGATCCAGATGGTGATGACGGTCGACGGGGCGATCACGGGGCCAACCGACGACTACTGGCCGATCAGCCTGGAGGCGGATCAGCGGACGTTCCGGCGGTTTCGCATCCATTTCGACGCGGTGCTGCATGGAGCGCGCACGCTGGGGATGCGGATCGACCGGTACATGTGGAGCGAGGAGCTGCAGCGGGAACGGCGGCGGCGAGGTCTGCGTGAGCCGCCACTCTTCATTGTGGTGTCAAACACCGGGCAGATCGACCCGAAGGATCGAGTATTTCAGCGCCGCAGCTATCCGGTTGCGCCACTGGTGGTGGTGCCGGAGGCCGCCCAAGTCACCGACGGTCTATCGGAGGTGGCGGAGATCGTCAGGATCGGCAACGAGCGCGTCTGTCTTGAGAGCCTCGTGCGCTACCTGGCGGCCGAACGGGGTGTTCGGCGGCTGGTCTGTGAAGGCGGAGCAATCCTGAATTACCACATGCTGACGGCCGGGCTGGTAGACGAGTTCTTCATCACGGTGACGCCTTCGATCATTGGTGAGCCGAGGCCGCGCACGGCCGTGGAGGGTGCGGCGGCGCTGCCGAGCGATCAACTGCAACAGTTGGAGTTGGTCAGCACCGCCACGCACGGGGGCGAGGTATTCCTTCGCTACGGCGTGCGCGGTGTACGTCCGCTCGCGCAGGCAGGCACAGGACGGCCGGAGTCAGCCGTTCGCTAACGTCAGGTCACCTGACGCGAGGTAGGCGCATGCGTGCCGCCAGCGTGGTTGGGCCGAGTCGAGTCCAACATCACCCATGTCGGAGAACCTGGTGAGACCACGAGGGATCGACTTCTTCGTCTACAACGTCAGCGATATCGCCAGGAGCGCGGACTTCTACGAGAACACGTTGGGTTTGACCCTCAGGTCCTGGGAAGGTCCCGGCTGGGTCGAGTTCGCGGTCGGCGACACGCCGACAGTGCTGGCGCTACGCCTGGATCCTAGAGGCGTCGGCGCGGATGTTCAGGGCGGCGCCACTGCCATCGCCGTCGACGACGTTGGACAGGCCGTTGACGAACTCCGTGAACGGGGTGTGGATATCGTTCTCGGGTCTTGCGAACAGGCGTCGTGCCACGCAGCCGGGATATGCGATCCCGACGGCAACCTGATCCTCGTGCACAGCCGCAAGGACGGGACAGCCGGGTAGACGACTGGCAGCGGTTAAAATCCTCGCTCACCACGCGACAGGGAGGCAGCGGGGCTTTCACACACCATGCCAAACGGAGGGTCGGACTGCTGCGCGACCTGCTGGTTCAATCGAACGAACCGCGGCGAAGCGGGGTATCAACATAGGGACAGCCCCGGGGAAGACCACTGCGAAGTCCGAGACCTGTCAATTGAGAATCCGTTCTATACCTACTGCGCCAACCATCCGCACCGCCGCCCGGATCGCGACCCAATACCCATCGGGCCGGTTGAACGATTCGCCGGCGACTACTCCACGAACGCGCGGGAGGTCTGGCAGCCGTCACCAGACACCGAAGAGATACGACGCCACCTGCTGGACCTGCTCAGCGAGATCTTTCTCCACATCCCTGCCGACCGATATCCCATCGGCCCCTCCTTAGCCAGCGTGATCATGCGGCAGCTGGGTGAATTCCGTGAGCCTCGAGCGGTTCGCGACCTGGAGTGGATCTGCGACAACTGTCCCGATTTCCTGGCCAAGCCGGCCCGTGCGGCGCTGGAGCAGATTCAGGAGTAAGCCGCGGTTCGTCGGTGCGAGTCGGGTAGGTGCCAGTCCCGCTCGACTACCATGCGGGGAATGCCAGCGTGTGAGGGGGATTTGGACATGGCCACGGTCGCATTGATTACCGAGGAGGGCGCCGCCCACCAGCAGCCGTACCGCGACGCGATTCGCGACCTCGACCTGATCGAGCGCGCGGAGTTGATGGATCCGGGCGGGAGAACGTTTGGCGACTCCGTCGCGACTGTTGGAGACAAGGCGGGCGGCACGCACACGACTGTGGACTCGCTGCTGGCGGCCGGGAAGCCGGACATGGCGATCGTGACCATGATCGCGGCGCACGCGCCGGACGTGATCCGGCCGCTGCTGGAAGCGGGCGTACACGTGATGGCGGAGAAGCCGGCCTGCGTGAATCTTGGGGATTTTGAGGTACTGGCCGGACTGGCCGACGCGAACGGCGCGCACCTGATGCTGGCGCTGGCCAACCGCATCAGCCCCAGCGTCGCGGACGCTCGCCGCATCATTCAGGGCGACGGCATTGGCGACCTGTACGCCGTGCGCGCGGTGCAGGTGGACGACCAGACGCGCATCCAGCGGCGGCTTGGCGATCCAGACTGGACGTTTCAGAAGAAGCTGGCCGGCGGCGGTCACCTGAGCTGGCTGGGCATCCACCGCCTGGACATGCTGAGCTACCTGGTGGGCGA
Organism: Chloroflexota bacterium; assembly: GCA_022824495.1. Classification (GTDB taxonomy): domain Bacteria; phylum Chloroflexota; class UBA11872; order UBA11872; family UBA11872; genus UBA11872. The sequence goes on from JAJDZU010000012.1 coordinate 69,152, forward strand.
GGACATCGCCGAGGTGACGGCCATGACGGCAGTTGCCGGCGGTGCGCCCATCGACGTCGAGGACCTTGGCATTGTCACCTTCAAGTTCTCGGGCGGCGCACTTGGGGTGCTGTTCAGCGGATACCTAATGGATCAGAAGGGTCACAACGGCTTTACGGTCTACGGGTCCGAAGGCTGGGTGCGCGCGCACGAGGGCGAGGCGGACGCGCTGGAGTGGCGTTCGATCTCGTCGGCCATGGCCGGATCCAACGACCGGCGCTTCGAGTACGACGGCCGCGGCGGCGGCTACACCCCGTGGGTCGAACGCACGGTGCGCGCCTGCCTGGGCGAGATCGACCCCCCGATTACCGCCGAGGACGGAGTGAAGGTGCTACGGGTGGTCCACGCCGCGTACGAATCGGCCGAGTCGGGTTGCCGAGTCGTGCTGTAGCGCGCGGCGTTCGCCTATACGGCACTTGGACAGGGCTTCTGTCCTGGGGAGTCGAAGACTGCCATCTTCTTCGCGCTGGACTGGCGTGCGTCGGAAGCGGCCGTAACGCTCCCGACACGCTTGCGCGTGGCAGCCCGACGACTTGATCTGCTCCGCGCGCGACTGCGGCGGTCTGACCCGGCGGCGTTCAACCGTGCGGCTTGCGACGGGGGCCTGCTTGTCATTGGTCGCACGCCACGCCGGCGCCGATAATGGCGGCGCTCACGCGTTAGGGACGAGACCCATGGCCATCCGCACCATCCACGTCGGCGCCTGGAACCGCGCCCGCTCCCATCTCGGCGTCATGACCCGGTCCGAGGATTTTGAACCGGTGGCCCTGGTGGATGTCAACGACGACTTCATGGCCCAGGGCCTTGATCTGGCGGACCTGGGAACTGACGCCGCCCACACCTCGCTTACCGCGGCCCTAGACAAACACGACTGCGATGCCGTCGTGGTGGTTACCCCCGTGGTGATCCATGCCCCGTTCATCGACGAGGCGCTGGCGGCGGGCAAGCACGTCATGGTCGAAAAGCCATTTACCGTGAGCCTGGAGGACGCCGAACGCGCCGTGGCCACGGCGGAGGCCGCCGGGTTGCAGCTGCTGGTGACACAGAACGACCGGCTCAACCCGGTGTACCCCACCATTCGCCGCCACCTGATTGAAGAGACCTACGGCCCGCCCGGCTACGCCGTGATGATCCACCACAAAGCGCGCGGCGGTCCGTATCACGACTCACCCCACATGCATCTCTGGCAGCAAGGCGTGCACCAGATCGACACTCTGCTCAGCGCCATCCCCCGCACTCCGGTCCGCGTCCGCGGCATCAGCGTCGAACCCGCCTGGGGAACGTGGCCGACGCCGTCCTTGGTGCACTCCATCATTGAGTTTGACGACGGAACATCAGCGACCTACGTGGGAACCTCGCAGGCCCGGCATAGCGAGTTCCAGTTCACGGTGGAGTGCGAAGAGGCCGCGCTGGCCACCGCTGGCCTACGGACCAACGACTCGCTGCTGCTCAAACGCGGCGCCGAGGTCGAGTCAATCCCGACCGATCCCCCGCCCGGCGGCATGTCCCCGGAGGAGCAGATATCCGACATGTTCGCCAGGCAGATCAACGAGGGCGTCGACACCCAACTGTCCGGCCGCAACAACCTCACCACGATTCGCGTCATCGACGCTATTGCCCGCTCAACCGCTTCGGGGGAGGCCGTGGACCTGGGCTAGCGCACCGGCTCTATCGCCGGTCCCCCGGGTCGATATCGACGACCTCCACGGTCGGACCGCGCTGCCACCGGCGGTAGGCGCGGGCGGCCCGGCCGGCGCGCCACAAGCCCACGATTACGCGTCGCAGGTCAGGCCGGAACAACGAGGCCACGGCCAGTACCAACGTCGCAGCGACCAGGAGTACCAGGCCCACGGCAACGACGATCAGGCCGCCAACCGCCGCGATCAGGAATAGCGGCACTGCAGCCAGCGAGCGGCCAAACGAGCGTGCGTCGTCAATCATTCAGCACAGGTTAGGACACCTCGGGTAACTGGAGCCGCATGGTCATTGAAACGGCGCATCCCCGAGTAGACATAGGTGTTCCCGTAGACTGAAACGGCTGTCCACCGGATCACCCAACCCCTTGCCAACTTACGAAGTCCGCGAACTCCAGCATCAGCAGAAGGTCTACGTCGACGGTCATTACCTGGCCGCCGTCCAGCAGGGGAAGTTCCGCCCCTACATCCATCCGGTACTGACTCCGGGCGGCCACGTGGTCACCGAGATAGCGACCGCCGACCACTTGCATCACCTTGGCATCTGGTTTGCCCACGAGGACATTGACGGCGTTAATTTCTGGGCGCCCGAGTCCCGATGGACCGTCCCCTGCCCGCGCATGCTGGTGACCGCGACCGACGTGGAGATTGCGGAGGACGGGGTGACATTCCGGCAGGAGGTCGACTGGCTGGACGGCGACGAGCGTCGCTGCATGCGGGACTCGCGAGTCATCGTGATTGGGGAGCGTCTCGGTCACACGATGATCGACGTCACGGTCACCGTGCGCGCGGACGAACGGTCAATCCGAATGGGTCAGACGAAGGAAGCCGGCCTGGCCCTGCGAGTTTCCGACCAGATCGACGTGCTGGACGGGGGGCGCATAACCAACGCCGACGGGCAGGTGAACGAGGCCGAGACATTTGACCAGGTTTCCGACTGGGTGGACTACTCGGGCCCCGTCAGCCGAACTCAGACCGCGGGTATCGCGATTTTTCCGCACCCAGGCAGCGATGGCATCCCATGGTTCACCCGCGACTACGGTCCACTGTACGTGAGCCCCTGGCGGCACGAGGAAATCACCCTTGCAGCCGGAGCGTCACGCACGGTTGGTGCGCGCTTCGCAGCGCATGACGGATCCTGCGAGGAGGCGGACGTGGCCGGCCTTTACGCTCGATTCCTAGAAGAAATCGCCTAGGGCTGGTCCTCGGTCGCCGGAGTCCAGTAGTCCAGCATCAGCAACCAAGCTGACGAGTGCGGCCGTCGCGGCCGCCTCGGCGTCAATAAACACGATCTCTTCGGCAATCTCTTCGATCACGGCCGGCGTGGTGGGGCTAGCCACGGCCACCAGGTCGCCCTCGTCCTGCAGCTCGCCGCCCGACAAGTCCACCAGGTAGAAGGCCGTATTGCTCAGTCCGTGCAGCTCGGACTCCTGCCCGGTCTTGATCAGGCCGACGCTGCGCGGGGAGGCCACAATAATTCGGTTGTGGCGTCCGGCGTCCAGAGTGCTCAGCAGCATGTCCTGACGTGCGAGCTGGCCGATACGGGCAACGTTGGCCAGACGCTGCTCACCGGAGTCCACGTACTCGTTAACGGACGCCGGGTCGACCTCGGCCTTGCGAAGCTCGGCGGGCTCGGGCAGGCGCAGAAAATGCCATACGCCGGCATTGGAAGCTAGCGACGCCTCGCGCAGGGCCATGCGAGCCGATGATGCGTCGGCCCGCAGTCGCGCCTGGAGTAACGACGAACCGAATCTTTCGCGGACCGCCACATAGAGAAACCCTATCGAGAGCAGAGCGCTCACGCGCGACTGCATGAGGCGCGTACTCAAGGCCTTTCTCAGGTTGCGATCGTCGGCTTGGCGAATGGCGGCCACGAGCGCGCGCGCCTCGACGCCGTGGATTGAGGACACCCAGCCGGCGTAGTCGCGGAGATAGGCGCGGTCCGCGATCAGCGAGGCTTCAGGCGACGCGGGCCACATCAGCCGGCCTCCGTCGCGCCGCCGAACATGCCCTCGTGCTGCTCGGTCTTGACACCATCAGAGGCGCGCAGGCGATAGGTCCAAGCGTCATCCAGCATCACGCGGCCCATGCCGCGCAGGAGTTCGGCCAGCTCGTCCAGCAGTGCCGCCGGCGGCTCGTCGCCCGGATCGAAGCCGATCATGGTCATGCCATCGGGCATCACGCTGGGCAAGCCCAAGTCAATTTCAATCAGCCCGGTGGCGGCGGCAAAGCGGGTAATCCGCCACGACCAGAAGTGCTGCCGAATAGCCACAATGAATGGCATGGCGGCTGTGTCATAGCGCTCGGGATCCCACTCGATCGGGACGCCGTTGTAGCTGGACGGGAATTCTTCGACGTTCCAGGCCGGGCCAGATTCAGGGCCGCTCACATTGCTCCCCACGACGCTCATGCTGAAGGCAAAGCCTACTCCAGTCTGTCTGATCCCGCGCACCCGGACCGCCGAACGTCATTCGGTAGTGTTGGGGCCATCGAGCTGGCAAGAATGTGGCGGCTGTCGCCGACGTGACCGCGATTACACACTCAGACGAGCGAATCGAACGCCGCTGCCTTCCGGCTGATCCGCCGCCCGCGCCGGCAGGTGGCTGGGGCGTGGCGGAACTGCACTGCCATACGACGGCCAGCGACGGCGTGGTTTCGCCCGAGGACGTGGTTGCGATCGCCGAGCGGCTGGGTATTGACGTACTGGCCGTGACCGACCACGACACCATCGATGGGGCCCTGCGCGCACGGAACCACGCACGGGCAACTGACGCAAGGGTCGATGTAATCGTCGGGATGGAGATCACGACCCGACGGCAGGACCACATCGTGGGTCTGTTCCTGGACCGCGCGCCACGGATCTTTCGCTCGGTGCCGGACACGGTGGACGAGATTCACGCCCAGGGCGGACTGGCGATCGTGGCGCATCCGTTCCTCGGCCTGCCGTCATCCATTTCGGCCAACCGCTTGCGCACGGCGCTTGCGCGCTGTCGCTTCGACGGCATTGAGGCCGAGAATCCGTACCTGGGACAGGGCGCGCGCAACCGGTTGTCGGCGTTTCTCCGCGACCATGCTGACGAGGTGGGTGCGCGGATCGGCGCCAGCGATGCGCACTTTGGCGACCTGGCCAAGGCCGTCACTCTGTTCGAAGGCCGGAGCGCCGCCGACCTGCGACGGGCCATTGAGACGAGGTCAGCCGCGCCTGCCGTGGGCCGGGTCAGACACCCCAGACCGGGGCTGACCGCTCACGTGCACAATCAATATCGAAGCCTGCTGCGGCTCCCGGTACTTCGGGCCGGCACCTTGTGGCGACAGTGGCGAGATGGCTGAAAAGCTCGCCCGACGTCCATGGCGGCGATACGGGCGCTAGACGGCGCCTTCGGCAGGGCGGGGTTTGGGATTGGGCGGGAGCTTGATGTCCGGAGCTTCGGTGGCCTCCCCGTCCATCGGGTCGGACTCGGGCGCTGGCTCGGGGATGTCGGGCGGGGTCAGCGGGGCCCGGCCCTCGTGCTGGTCGATGAGCAGCGTGAACTCTTCGGCGTCCAGCGTTTCCACCTCGATCAGCCGCTCGGACAGCTTGTCGAGCAAGTCGTGATGGCGGGAGAGGATATCCATCGCGCGACGGTGGGCATCGTCAATGAGGTGGGAGACTTCTTTGTCGATATCCTCCGCCACTCGCTCACTGTAGTTGCGCTGCTCCGCGATATCCCGACCGAGGAAGACCAGTTCCTCGCGGCGGCCAAAGGCCCGCGGGCCGAGCTTGGGCGACATGCCGTACTGCGTGACCATGCGACGCGCGGTTTCCGTGGCCTGCTGGATGTCGTTGCTGGGGCCCGTTGACATCTCGCCAAAGACCAGCACTTCGGCGGCGTGGCCACCCATGATCATGGCCAGCATGTCCTCGAAGAACGACTTGGTGTACAGGTGCCGGTCCTCCGGCGGCTGCAGGCGCGTGTAGCCGCCCATCTGACCGCGCGGCAGGATGGTGACCTTGTAGACCGGATCGGACCGCTTGAGCATGTGCGCCACCAGGGCGTGGCCGATCTCGTGGTAGGCGGTCACGCGCTTTTCCTGGGCGCTCATCACGCGACTCTTGCGCTGCGGCCCAGCGATCAGACGGTCGATGGCTTCCTCGATCTCGAACATGCTCAATACCGACCGGTTCCGCCGCGCCGCAAGAATGGCGGCCTCATTGAGCAGATTCTTGAGGTCGGCGCCTGAAAATCCCGGTGTTTGCTTGCCAACGGTTTCCAGGTCCACGTCGGGGTCGAGCGGCTTTTCGCGAGCGTGAACGCGGAGGATCGCTTCACGGCCGCGGATATCCGGCAGGTCCAACGTGACCCGGCGGTCAAACCGGCCCGGCCGCAAGAGGGCGGGGTCGAGAACGTCCGGTCGGTTGGTGGCCGCAAGCACAATCACCGTCTGCTCAGTCTCGAATCCGTCCATTTCAACCAGGATCTGGTTGAGGGTCTGCTCACGCTCGTCGTGACTGCCGCCCAGTCCCGCGCCGCGCTGGCGTCCGACGGCATCGATCTCGTCCACGAAGACCAGCGAGGGTGCGCTCTGCTTGGCCTTTTCGAAGAGGTCGCGAACCCGCGACGCACCGACGCCGACGAACATCTCGACGAATTCCGAGCCGCTGATGCTGAAGAAGGGCACGCCCGCTTCGCCGGCCACGGCCTTGGACAGGAAGGTCTTGCCGGTACCCGGCGGGCCAACGAGCAGGACGCCCTTGGGGATTTCGGCGCCGATCTTGGTGAACTTCTCGGGGTATTTCAGGAACTCGACGACTTCGGCCAGTTCCTGCTTGGCTTCATCCACGCCCTGGACGTGCTTGAACGTGACCTTGGGGCGGTTGGCGGTGACCATGCGGGCGCGGCTGCGGCCAAAGCTGAGCGCCTGGGAGTTGGAGCCCTGCGCCTGCCGCATCAGGAAGATGAGCAGGCCGATGAAGACCAGCAGCGGCAGCACGGAGGTCAGGATGCTGATGATGGTGGGCGCGTTGCTGGGTTCGTCGAATTCGACCGTGACCTGCTCGCCGCCGGTGTTGATGCCACGGCCGGCCAGTTCGCGGCCGATGTCGAAGTTGTCGTCCACCACCGAGGTGATCGTGCGCCCGTCGACGCTGGCCGTGACGCGGGTGCCGCCAAGGCGAATCTGCGGCCGGCTCCCACGATCGGCGGCCGCCTGAACCTCGGCAAGCAGCGTGGAAATTGGCACGTTCTGCTGGCGCGGGCTTGGATTGAACATCACAAACAACACAACCAGAATCGCAACGGCCAGCACGATGTACATGAAGCCGTTGCGGAGGAGTCGGTTGTTCATGGAAGGGCAGCCTTTCGTCCCCGGACAGAACGAGACGGGCGCTGCGCCGCGTGGATGTCACCGATTATATCAGCGGTCCGTACGCGCCTGACCCGCAGGTCGGTTACGTAGCGAGTGTACGAACGTCCACCGATGATTCCGTAGCGAAACCACCCGCCGCGTTCGCCGGAGGCAATGACGTCCATCTGATTGAGATGGCGAGAATCCGGTCGTCGTCGGGCGGCCGTTGGTGGTCCGCATCAACAACGACTCCAGGAACGCAGACGGGCTTGTCATTCACCGTAACCACCGGCGTGCCGGCGCGCAGAGCCTTGGGCACGCGACGGCGGCGCAACAGGCGTACCAGGTCGTGGCGGCGCCCATCGATCGGCGACTTGAGCTGATCGCCCGGGCACGGCGTACGAACGGCCAGCCGGGCCCCCGGCGTGGGGACCGCGAGCGCGTCGAACGCCGACGAATCGCCGGCGGCATCGGCGCGCGACAGATGACGAAGCGTGAGGCGGCCAACCGCCAACTCTACGACCGACGGAATCGATAGCTCGATGGCCCCAGACCATGACGGATCAGCCACGCGACCGCCATACAGCGCGATCGCGCGATCCCGTACATAGGCCCAGCGCCCACCCGGCAGCTGGACCCATCGACCAGCCGTGTTGTCGGCCAGCGCACGTTCGAGCGCTCGCCAATGCGACTCGCCGAGCTGGCGTCGCGGCCGTCCGTCTGACCGCAGCACGGCGTTCACCGCTTGACGCAGCCGTCCGGCGGGTACGGCGCACCGATCCGGGGCCAGCGGCATCCGAACGCCCCGGACCGGGCCGACCACAGGCTCGGCTGCCGGCGCCGCCAGCGCGCCGGCGCGTAGGAGTGCCTTGCGGAATCCCGGATAGATTTCGTCAAACAGTGGGATCAATTCGTGGCGGATTCGATTACGGCGAAACTCGGGCAAATGGTTGGCAGGATCGTGATAAATCGGCAGGCGACGGGCCGCCGCGTAGGCCTCCACCTGGCTTCGCCACACGGTCAACAGTGGGCGCAGCGTTCCGCCGTCATCCAGGCGCATGCCCTGAAGGGCGTCGGGCCCGCCGCCGCGTGCGAGGTTCATCAGGATGGTCTCCACCTGGTCGTCTGCCTGGTGTCCCGTAGCCACGCGGGCGACGCCGAGTTGCGCGCCCGCGCGCCGCAGAAAGTCGTGCCGCAGGCGGCGGGCGGCCATTTCCCGCGACTCGCCGGGGGGTGCGGCGGGCTGAGCGGCCCGCTCGCTCGTGCATGCGACCCCCATGGCACGGCAGGCGTCGTATACCCCGCGGGCAACTGCTGCGCTGTCGGCGTGCCAGGCATGGTCAAAGTGCAGGACGTGAAGTGCTGGTCCGCCACGCTCGCGGGCGGCCAGCAGCGCGTCCAACAGAACCATGGAGTCTGGCCCGCCCGACACGGCCACCGCGAGCAGATCGCGAGCCGTCAGCCCGGCCGTTCGCACCGTGGCGCGATAGACGGCGTCGCGAATCAGACGCACCGCGTGTCGCGGATGGTCGCGACTAGCCGGTGCTCCCGAATCCACCGCGTGACGGGGCATCGGGCGTCTCCCGTTCGTCCCAGGTAGCCACCGCAACGGACACGAAGACTCCCTGCGCGATCCGGTCGCCCCGCTTCACGACGACGGTACGGTCCGTCGGATTCCAGACGTCAATGTGGATCTCATCGTCCGGGCCAGCAAAGTCCTGGTCGACAATGCCGATGGCGTTGGAAAGTCGCAGGCCCGTGCGGTGGGGTGTGCTGCTGCGCACCGCCACGAGCAACATGTAGCCGGGCGGGGTGGCCACGATGAGGTTGGACGGAATCCGGGCTGACCCGCCGGGGGCGACTTCAGTGGTGGTCCGCGTTGTGAAGTCGAATCCCACGGACCCGTCGGTGGCATACGCAGGTAAGGGGAGCGAGGGATCGACTCGGGATATGGGTACGCGCATTGCGGGGCGAGTCTACGCTGCTGGCCGAATCGTCAGCGGCCGGTGAAGACCTCAAGCCAGGTACTGAGGTGGCCGAATCGCAATGGCGGCGGTGGGTCGGGCAGCGGTGTCTCGACTGGCGCCGGGGTAGGAATCGGTACGCCGCTCAAGTCGTCCATGATGACGATGGCGCGGTCGCCAGGATCGATCAGACCGAGGTCACGCTTGGCGATCTCGCGCAAGGCGGGCAGCGACTGCGCGTAATCCAGCCGTTGGCGAAGTTCCTCGTTGGCCCGCTCGACACGGTCGATCTGCAGGTTCAACTCTGCGATGCGCTCGTTGGCTGCCAGGTAGGCGGGCGAATTCGTGGTTTCGCGCACGATTACCGCGACAAGCGCCAGCACGCCAACCAGGGCCAGAATCTGGCCCAGCAGGCGCGCGCGGTCGCTGCCGGGTGCCGCGGCTGGCGCTTGCATTACTCGACGGTGACTGATTTGGCGAGGTTGCGTGGTTGATCCACGTCCAAACCCAGCCACACGGCGATGTGATAGGCAAAGAGTTGGAGGGGAACGACGCCAACAACAGGAACGATCAACGGCGGCGTTCGGGGAACGGTGATGATGTCCTCGGCGATGCCCTCGTGCAGGTCATCTCCTTCCGTGGCCACTAAGATGACCCGGCCATTGCGCGAGCGAATCTGCTCGACGGCATTGAGGGTCTTGGCTCGGAGTTCATCTTCCAGGGCTATGGCGATGATTGGAATGTCGGAATCCACGAGCGCGATTGGGCCGTGCTTGAGTTCGCCAGCAGCAAACCCTTCAGCGTGGATGTATGAAATCTCCTTGAGCTTGAGCGCACCTTCCAGGGCAATGGGATGAGCCAGGCCCCGGCCCATGTACAGAAAGTTGCGGGCATGGTGATATCGGCGAGCCAGATCTTCGACTTGCTTCTCAAGCTGCAGCACGCGGGCAATAGCGATTGGGGCGTGCGCGATATCGGCCAGTCGACGGGCCAGTTGGTCTGGCGGCAACGTGCCGCTTCGCACGCCCAGGTGACAGGCCAGCAGATAGAGCGCTCCAAGTTGAGACACGAATGACTTGGTGGCGGGGACGCTGATCTCGGGACCCGCGTGCAAGTAGAACGCGGCGTCGGCCGTTCGCGTGAGTTCGCTGCCGACGGTGTTGACCAGCGCTACCACCGGCGCACCGCCGGCTCGTGCGCGCTCGACGGCCAGCAGCACGTCGGCCGTGGCGCCCGACTGCGAAATCGCAATCACCAGCGTTTCGCGAGAGAGCGGCCCCGGGGCGTAGGCGAACTCCGAGGCCACCTCGGTGGTGGTCGGCAGTTGCGCCAGGTCGCGCAGATAGCGTGAGCCGACCATCCCGGCAAAGTGCGAGCTGCCGCTGGCCACGATCACGACGCGCTCGATATCCCGTGCGGCAACGGGCAATTGAAAGTCGTGAAGGCGTAACTCAGCCGGCTCCAACGTGACCCGAGGGCGGATTGTGTCGGCCAGCGTCTTGGGCTGTTCGTGAATCTCCTTGTGCATGAAGTGCCGGTGGCCCGCTTTGGCCGCCGCCAGCGGCCCCCACGGCACCGAGAACAGACGGCGTTGGCGGGAGCGGCTGTGCAGGTCTTGAAACTCGGCGCCATCGCTTCGAAGCGCCACGATTTCGCCAGCCTCCACAACCTGCACGTGCCGGGTGTGGCGAACAACCGCCGGCAGGTCGGACGCCAAAAGCGCTTCGGACGCGCCATGACCCACGACCAGCCCTCCGGCCGATCCTACGCGTCCGCCTACCAGCAGGCCTGGTTCGTCGGCCGCGAGGGCCACCACGGAGTGCGCACCGGCGAGGCGGCGCAGCGTGCGACCCACGGCGTCGGTCAGCGACGACCCGGCGTCGCGATGGGCGCCAATGAGGTGCGCGATGACTTCCGTGTCGGTCTCGGAAGTGAAGACATGCCCGTCCGCGAGGAGTTCGTCGCGAATATCCGCCACGTTGTCGGTCATGCCGTTATGGACGAGGACCAGACGACCTGACGCGTCGGAGTGGGGGTGAGCGTTGACGTCGTTCACGGCCCCGTGGGTCGCCCAGCGGGTGTGCCCGATGCCGATGTCGCCGGACATCAGATCGTCGTCAACCAGCCGAGCCAGGTCGCGAATTCGACCGGCCCTGCGCCGGATGCGGAGTCCCTGGGGCGTGAGGACCGCCAGTCCAGCGGAGTCATAGCCCCGGTATTCAAGGGCACGCAACCCGTCCAGGATGGCTGGGGCGGCCGACCCATCGCCGATATACCCAACGATGCCGCACATGGCGCCGTTCTCCGGCCAGCAAGGGCCGTGTGTGGCCCGCGGAACCTGCGCCTCCCCTACCCATGACGATACCGCTCGTTGCACGCGGCGGCAACGCGAAGGCGCGCGCACGCCAGGCGCGGCAGTCGACGAGAGTTGTCGTCAGGTGTCGCTTCGGCCGGTGCCGTTCGCTACGTGCCTGAAGAACCAGTCCAGGGTGCGCGCGATGAGATCGACGCGATGCGCGGGCTCGGAGACCCGGTGGTACTCGCGGGGATACCGCACGAACGCGGTGGCGACGCCGGCGGCCCGCAGGAGCGCGTGGAGTTCCAGCCCCTGGGCGATCGGTACGCGGCGGTCCTCTTCGCTGTGGACCACGAGCGTGGGCGTTGTGGCGCCGGCCAGATGCTGGACGGGCGAACGGTCGCGGATGAGTTCACGCTGCTCAAGCGGTGAGCCCCCGAATTCCCAGTAGACCCAGCTTGGGATGTCCGTCTGACCGAAGAAGCTCTCCACGTTGGTCACGGCGTTGACGGCAACCGCGGCGACAAATCGCTTCGTGTGTCCAACGGCCCACGCGGTCAGATAGCCGCCGTAGCTGGTACCGGTGAGGAACTCCGGAACGTCATCGCAGCCGGACATTGCCAGCCAGGAATCGAGCGCCGCCAGGCAGTCCGCATAGTCGCCGCCACCCAGGTCCAGCCGGTCGGCCAGAACGAAGTCGATGCCGTAGCCGTGGCTGCCCCTGAAGTTGGGTTGCACCACCGCGAATCCGTGCCGGACCGCCGCCTCACTCTCCGGACGGTACTCATGGGCGGTTCGACTGTGCGGACCGCCGTGCGGCCAGAGAATCACGCCCCGTGGCGGGGTGTCGGGCGGCGCCAGGGCCAGACTCTCGATCGAGAAGCCATCCTCGCGTTCGATTGTCCAGATTCGAGACTGCGCTTCGCATTCGACGCCATGGTGTGCCGAGCGCCAGCGCGTACGTCCATCCGGCGAGAGCAGCTCAACTTCGGGCGGAACGGTGGCCGCCTGGGTGACGCAGGCGATTTCGCCACTGTGGCAATCAACGTCAGGCAGCGAGGCGTGCGGCTGCTCGAGGGCCAGCGGCGTCGGCGGCCTATCGTCACGCGCCCGCATGAGCACGTTGCGCATGCCGTCCATCACCGGAACGATCCACGATTCGTCAGGCGCCGGCGCCGGCGGCGCTTCGGTGTCCACGCTGCGGTCCAGCCCGGCGGTGAGCGCTCGCCGCTTGCCTCCGACAAGGTCGACGGTAGTCAGTTCCATGTTGACGGAATGCGGGCCCATCATCGGTGCGGCAAGAAAGGCGATACGACGCCCGTCGCGCGAGGGCGCCGGCGCGATGACGGCGTTTGAATCCACGACCAGCGGCCGCTCGGGCGATCCTGCCGCGTCGGTCGTCCAGATCCCGAACGGCTGCGTCAGGTTTGAGACGGCGCCCTCTTCTCGACCGCTGCGGTTGGACACGAACACCACGGCCTCGCCACCGGGCATCCAAGCTCCGGCGCCGCTGTGGAAGTCGTTCGACGTGATCGGTCGCGGCGGCTCGGTTCCGCCCAAGTCATGCACCCAGAGGCGAATGCGTTCGACTTCGCCCAGCCCGTCGCCGTCGTTGCGCGGATTGACAGTTGGATCCGGTGGTTCGTCAGGCTCGCGGTCGTAAGCGGTATACAGCAGCCGCTCAGCGGTGGGCGCCCAGGCGAACGTGCGGAAGAACGCATGCGTGGCCAGGCGTCCGTGCGGGGCGAGGGCGAGATCGATCTCGCTCCGCGTTCCGTCAAGACCGATCAGGACAATGCGGTCGGTCTCATCCTCGGATTCCACAAAAGCGAGGCGATCCCCCTCGGGTGACCAGGAGAGTGACGGCCCGTTGCCTGGAATGGCTCCGACCAGCTTTTCGGCGCTTAGCCGCTCGGCGTCGAGGATCCAGATCTCGCTGGACGTGTTGTTCGCCTCAACGTTGGGAACGGCCACCGTGTAGGCAAGGCGCCGACCTTGCGGCGCCCATAGAGGACGGGTAGCCGTTGGCGCTTGGAACAGCGCCCGAACTGTCGAGTGATCCAATTCCACGACAGACTCCGCAGCCATTGGCTAAGGGAAGGCTACGCGTCCGAAGCCGTAGCAGCGGGGGCAGCGCGGCGGACGGCCGCTGGGGCGGGCGGGCGGACCCTCGGGATCAACGCCGGAGCCTTCGCACACGGGGCACCGCCGTGAGAGCAGGCGCTTCAAGAGCCGCCAGAACAGCCCGGAGATGCGACCGCCGCCGGTATAGCCCGGCGGCCTTGCTTGTTGGCCGGGTCCCACGGCGCTCATGCCGCCGGAACGCCCCGTCGCAGCCCGCGGCCCGGCGTGGCGCCCGTGTGACGGCCGTGGTCAACCACGACCTCACCATTCACGATCACCATGTCGATGCCGTCCGGGAAATTCGTCGGATCGTCAAACGTCGCGTTTGACTGCACGCGCGGCATGTCGATCAGCACCAGGTCGGCAGCCATTCCCGGCTGGATGAATCCGCGGTCGATCAGCCCAAAGCGGCGGGCGGGCGCCGTCGTCATGTGGCGAATCATCTCTTCCAGCGCTAAGGCGCCACGGTCGCGCACGAAGCGTCCCAGGAAGCGCGGATAAGTGCCAAAGGTGCGCGGGTGCGGCGATCCGCCGGTCAGCAACGCGTCAGTGGAGCACATGTGGGCGGGATGCCGCATGGCCATCTCGAAGTCGGCGTCGGTGGCCGAGTTGTGAATCACCGCCGCCACCACGCCGCGTTCGGCGATAACCAGGTCAACCAGCAGGGATTCAGGCCCAATGCCTCGCTCCGCGGCAACATCGGTGATGAAGCGGCCTTCCATGTGCCTGTTCGCCGCCGACGGGACGCTGGCGAGGCGCAGATTGGAAAACTCCGTGTGCCGCGCGCTGTCAGGGCTGATCATTTCGGCCTCGATGCGCGCCCGAACGTGAGGATCCGTCAACCGCTCCAGCATCGCCGGCACGCCGCCGTCAAGTGCCCAGTCTGGGAAGGAGAAGTGCAAGAGCGTGCTCCCGGCCGGCCAGGCATACGTGTCGAACGTCAACGAGACGCCAAGGTCAATCGACCGGTCCGCTTCGGCCTGGTTAGCCCACCAGCTGTTGTCGAGGCTGTTGAAGTGCGAGATGTGAACCGGGCAGTTGGCGCGCTGGCCGATTTCCAGTGTCTCGCGAATGGCCATGCGTCTCCCAAGTTCGGAGCGCATGTGCGCGACGTAGGGAGCGTTGTAACGCCCGGCCACTTCGCTGATCGCCACCAACTCGTCAGTGTTGCTGAACGAACAGGGCGCGTAGTCAAGCCCGGTCGAGAGCGCCGCCGCGCCGTCGCGCATGGCGTCGTCAGTGATCTGGCGCATCTCCGCCAGCTCTTCGGGCGTGGCCAGACGGTCTTCCCAGCCAAGCACGGCGGCGCGCACGCAGCCGTGGGGCAGGTGGTGCGCCACGTTGATCGAGACCTTGCGGTCGAAACTGTCCAACCAGCCGCCGACGGTCTCCCAAGCGCCGTCGACGTCCGGCTGGCCGTTGAGCGCGTCGAAGTAGTCGAGGAAGGCCTGGCGATCCCGGGCCGCCAGCGGCGCGTATCCAATGCCGTCAAGGCCGGTGAGTTCGGTGGTGATGCCCTGCCGAACCTTCGGCTGATGGTCCGGACGGTCCAGCAAGAGCAGATCGGAGTGGGTGTGGACGTCGATGAAGCCGGGCGACAAAACCCTGCCGCCGGCGTCGATCTCACGCGTGGCGCCGTCGTCAACCGGGCCTATGGCGAAGATCTTCGAGCCGTTCACGGCCACGTCGCCTCGTACGCCGGGGGTGCCGGACCCGTCCACAATCAGGGCATCGCGAATGCAGAGGTCGTGCATCAGATCGTCAGGCGGAGGCGCGCAGGTGCGCGGCATCGTAGTCGGCGGCGGTTCCGGCGGCGAACGCGCGCAGCCGGCGTACCGCTTCGGCCTCCGCCTCCGCCAGGAAGTCGACGGCGACGTCTGGGCCAAAGAGTTCGCGTCCGATCGCCGCTCGCGCTTCCACTTCGCGCGTGGACTCCGTGGCACTCACCTTCAGCCCGTTGAGCGCAATGATGGCCCGGCGTAGTTCGCCGAGCGGCAGTCCAGGGTCGATCGTGCTTGCGCCACCTGCTTTACGCTCCAGCAGGCTGGCCTCGGCGATGGTGTCAAGACTGTCGGCGCGAAAGTCCGCCAGGCATCTAAACGCCGTGGCGAGTCCGCGCGGAGGTTCGGGCGAGCCGGCCTCGATGGCCCAGGACAGCCCGCCGATCGCCGCGCCATTGCCCTGGACCGCATGCTCACCGAGCCGGACCACGAACACTTCATCGGCGGCCAGGTGGGTCAGATAGCCGGCCACATAGGCCGCCTGAGGCTCCGTCAGCGACGACGGATCGCTGAGATGCGCGTAGGTATCAAACAGTCGACGGGTGGCCGTTCCCCAGGTGGATGGATCACGAAAGCTGTAGAAGTGGGTCGCCTCGCGGGCGGCTTCGTTGCGGACGCGGGCGTCGGGCGCGATGGCTCCGGCGTAGTACGCCGGCAGCGAGGCGCGCAGGATGTCGCCGAGCGCGTCAGGCGCTTGTGGCAACGCCGCCAAAGCCACCCACATGTGAGCCCGCTGTGTGGCCAGAGACGCCCCCGCTCCCGTGCGCTGTCACAATGCTGCCAGACATTAGGAATTGTATGAGGCGAGCCAGGTGGCTATTCACGCCGGGCACACCGGAATCGTCGTTCAGGATCTCGATCGGGTGGCACGGTTCTACACGGACGTGATCGGCCTGTCCGAAACGCGCCGGATAAGCCGCGAGGGCGCACCGTTGGATGCGCTGCTCGGCCTGAACAATGTGCGTTTAGAGGTCATGTTCCTTGGAACACCGGACCGACCGGCGGCTATTGAACTGTTGCAATATGTCCGCCACCCCTCGGCGCCCGTTCAGCGCCAGCCCAACACGCACGGGCCCAACCACGTGCACTTCATCGTGCACGACCTGGACCCGATTCTTAAGAGGATCGAGGCCGCGGAGATTGAGTCGATTGGCGGTCCTGTCGCCTGGTTCGATACCTGGACGCGGGTTCTCTATACCCGCGATCCGGAAGACAACATCGTGGAGTTGACGGAGATTCCCGAGGGCCAACCAATCCCCTACGCGCCCAGCAGCGGATGACGCGAGTTCTGCTTGCCCGAGTCGAATCCCGGGCGTGGGCCTGGCGGGGCCGCCGCCCGGCTGTCCCGACTGGCTGAACGCGGCTCCTAGGTCGCTATGGCCTCGGCCCGGCCCGACTCCATGGATGCCAGCACGGCGTCCTGCACCGCGGCGGCCTGCGCGGCCAACGCGGGATTGAGCGACTCGCCGCGCGTGAAGGCTTCTACGGCCCGAATATGGCTGGCGAACGGTCCATCCAGATCAAGTGGCGTGGATTCCGAATCGCCAAGGCGCTGAGCCGCCGAGGCTCGCCCGTCGGTGTGGATCGAGCCGTTGGCGCCGATCAGCATGGCGCGGTCGAACGGTCGTCCGCCGGAGGACACGGCGCCTACGTCCAGAACCGCCGTCAAGCCACGTTCGAATGTCAGGATGGCCGTGAGGTAATCGGGGCCGTCAGTTCCTATCGCCTGACCGGCCGCGAAGGCCGTGAGCGCTGGCCGACCCATCAAATCGAGCACGGCGGCCAACTCGTCAATCAGGGCGCCCGGAAGTTCATCAGGACCAGCCGGCGCCCAGCGCGTCCAGCGCAGGAATCGCGGGGAGCCGATTCGACCGGTGTCCAGCGATGCCCGCAACAGGCGATGCGGTGCGCGATGGAGGGCGGGCGCCAACACGCTGACCCTCGATCCTTGCTTCGCCTGCAGCGTCGACAGCCCAGCCGTCCCCGCCACGGCCGACGTGAAGACCGCGCAAGGAATCCCGTCGCTGGCAGCCGCACCGCGTGCATCGGCGGCGGCCAGCACCATCGCCTGCGCATCGGGGCGCTGGCGGCCGACGATGTCCAACGACGGCGCGTCAATCAGCGCCTTTTCCAAATCCGCGTCATCGGAAGCGCCAGCGGCCAAGACTAAGCGCATGAGGGGTCCAACCAACCTGGGCTCGCGTCGCTAGTGTGGCGGTCGGCGGCACTCCTCCGCAAGCCGCCCGCGGTTCGCCACCCCGCGACGATGTGTCCGTCGACGTCCAGTTGGACTATGGCTTGACCCCAGCCAACGCAGCTCCTCGCACCAGAAACCTCTGCGCAAAGAAGAAGGCGATGACGATTGGCGCTACCATGACCAGAGACGCCGTCATCAGCATTGGGAAATCGGTGCTGTATTGCGACCGGAACCACCGAATACCTACGGCCAGCGTCAACTTATCGGGCGTCTGGATAAAGACGAACGGCCAGAAGAACTGGTTCCACTTGGCAATGACGTTGAACACGGCCACAGTGACGATGGCCGGCTTCGAGAGCGGGATCACGATGCGGAACAACACTTGCAAGAGATTCGCGCCGTCGATCTGGGCTGCTTCGTCTAGATCTACCGGTATGTTCAGGAAAAACTGCCGCAGGATGAAGATGTAGAAAGCGTTTCCCCACAGGTCCGGCAACACAATCCACCACAGGCCGTTAAGCAAACCCGTGGGGCGGAACATGATGAACCAGGGCACGACCAGCATGTGGTACGGCAGCATCAGCGACGCCAGGACCAGCATGAAGAACAGATTCCGGCCTGGGAATCGCGTTCGCGCGAAGCCGAATGCCACGAAGATGCTGACGAATGTCTGCCCGAACAGGCCGAACCCGACCAGGATGAGGGAGTTCGCGATCCAGTTCGTCAACGGCGCGGTTCCCCACACTTCGGCGTAGTTCTGCCAGGTCCACGGATCGGGCCAGAAATCCGCCGGCGTGTACCGCAATTGGCCCGGACCCATGAACGACGTGAGAAGCATCCATAGGAAGGGGATTGCGTAGATGAAACTTCCGAGCCAGAGGGCCAAGTAGGTAAGCACGCGTCCGCTCACCTGCCTGGCATCGATGCGCGTCGGCGTTTGAGTCCGGCGAGACGTCCGAAGCTCCGTCAGTCGTGGACGGCTGCCGACGTCGAGATTCGTTGGTCCGACGACGTACCACGAGAGGTACCACGACAGCACACCGTTTAGCGCGGGCGCCAGTTCCCCGTTCCCGGGACTGTGGACAGGGGTCGGGACGCGGATCTGGGCTCAGACCTCGGGGTGTCGGTGTGCGGAGGCTAGCAGCATGGGCCAGAGGCATACGACGTCGTGCCCCTTAAACGCCTGGTGGGGGCCGTGCGGCCCCCACCAGGAGGATTACGACGTCAAGCCGGTACTACGACTTGATGCCGGTCAGCGCAATTCCACGCACGAACTGCTTCTGTGCGAAGAAGAACACGATCACGATGGGCGCCACCGAGACGATCGATGCCGCCATCAGCATCTGGAATTCCGTTCCGTATTGGGTCCGGAACCACCGGATGCCCACCGCCAGGGTCAACTTCTCAGGCGTCTGGATGAAGACGAACGGTTCAAAGAACTCGTTCCACTTGTTGATGAAGTTGAACACCGCCACGGTGGCGATTGCAGGTTTGGAGAGCGGAATTACGACGCGGAACAACACCTGCAGGAGGTTCGCGCCGTCAATCTCCGCTGCCTCATCCAACTCCACCGGCAGGGTTAAGAAGAACTGCCGAAGGATGAAGATGTAGAAGGCCTGCCCCCAGAGGTCCGGCAGCGCCACCGGCCAGAGGCTGTCGAGCAGCCCGACCGTGCGGAACATGATGAACTTGGGAACGATCGTCACGTGGCCCGGCAGCATCAGGGTCGCCAGGATCAGCACGAAGAGTTGGTTACGGCCCGGGAACTGGGTTCGCGCGAAGCCGTAGGCCACAAAGATGCTGATGAAGGTTTGCCCGAACATGCCGAGCGCGACCAGGATGAGGGAGTTCACGATCCAGTTCGCGAACGGCCCGGTTTCCCACATGTCAATGTAGTTCTGCCAGATCCAGGGATCGGGCCAGATCTGCGGCGGCTCTTCAAAGAGCTTGTCCAGCCGCATGAACGACGTGCGAACCATCCACAGGAAGGGGATGGCGTACAGGAAACTGCCCAGCCAGAGAATCAGGTACGTCATCACGCGCCCGCCGACGCGCATCGCGCGGATGCGGGCCGGCGTACGGATGCGTACCGAGGTCGGCATCCCGGAGGGATCCGACGGTTCTACGGTAACTGTTTGTTGCGCCATAGTCCCCCCTAACTGGCCCTTTCACCCTCGTAGTACACCCAGCGACGTGCGGTCAGGAACTGCACGATCGTCAGGAAGAGGATGACGAAGAACAGAATCCAGGCGATGGCCGAGGCGTAGCCCATCTTGAAGAAGCGGAAGCCGTTCCAGTAGAGGTACAGCAGGAGGAACAGCGTCGCGTCGGCCGGACCACCCTCGGTGATGATCAGGGCGGCGGTGAAGACCTGGAAGGATCCGATAACCGCCAGCACCATCGTCAGAAAGATCTGCGGCGTCATCATCGGAATGGTCACGTGACGGACCTTGCCCCACCAGCCTGCGCCATCGATTTCCGCAGCCTCATAGAGGTGCTGGGGAATGCCCTGCAAGCCTGCCAGGTAGATGATCATGGTGGTCCCCACGGACCAGAAACTCATGATGATCAGTCCCGGCATTGCCCACCGGGTGGATCCAAGCCAGTTCGGCGCCTGGATGTCCAACGGCGTCAGGAAGATGTTCAGGAAGTTGTTCAGCAGGCCATTCGGCTGCAACACCCAGTACCAGAGCACCGCGGTGGCAACACCGGTGGTGATGGATGGAAGGTAGAAGCACGTGCGGTAGATCGCGATGCCCTTCACCTTCCGGTTGAGGAGCCCGGCCACAATGAACGAGATGATCAGCACGCCCGGCACATGGAAGACCACGTAGTACGCCGTGTTGTACACACTCTGGACGAACCGGGTGTCCTCGCCGGATAGCAGCTGGGCGTAGTTCTCAAAGCCCAGCCACTTGATGTCGCCGACCAGGCGCCACTGCGTGAAGCTGAGGAAGAACGAGAAGAAGAAGGGCCCCGCGATAAACACGATGAACCCAAACAACCAAGGGAAAATAAACAGGAACCCTTGGGTCTCCTTCCATGTCCAGCCCAGAATGCCGCGCCTGCGTCTGATTGGCGTGGGCGCACTGGCCATGTCAGTTGCGGTCATCGCACCTCCTTCAATTCCGAGCGTCAGGCCCCATTTTTCGTCAAAGGCCGCTCGGCCCCCAATAAACGGCGCCCGCCAAAGCGGTGGCGGACCGTACAGCCACCACGGCACGCGCGTCAACAGATGTGCGGGGATTGTACGAGGACAGGCGCCCCTTGGGCATTAGGGAATCGCCGAAGTCTTAGCCGACCAGCGGATAGTTGAAGGTGGCGCCGGCAGCACCGGCGAAAGACCAGGAGTCCTCGCGCCCAGCGCACCGCACAACCAGATCCGGCACCTCAGTTGACGATGTCGAGTCCCAGACAGCTTCCGCATCGTCGCCATAGATGAAGGCGGCGGCGCTCCAGAAGGTTTCGCCGGTGACTTCCGAGATGAGCGTTGCGCGCAAGTCGCTGGCCGGATTGCCCGGCGAGCGAGCGGTGAGAAGTCGTGCGCCCGGAAGCGGGGCAAATGCGGCCGTCAGCGTCGCCGAGGGGGCGCCGTTGACCGGCACATCCAAGCGCACCTGGGCACCCTGCTCGGCCGGCCAGGCCACAGCCTCGCTCAAATGAGCGTAGGAGACGTTATCCGGCAAATTCGGCGGCGACTCCGGGCCAGCCGGCCAGACGGTGCACGTGCCCTCGTGGTGAAACACAAGATGCGCGCGACGCGCGACTGGCGATTCCACGCGCGTCAGGACGATAAAGTATCCATCGCGCGCCAGCACCACGCGGCGGGCGTACGCCGCCGCGTACGGCCCCTGCTCCCAGTGAACCTGGGCGTCGGCGATCCCAAAGTCATTGCCGCCCACGGGCCGGTATCGGCGAGCCTCGCCGGTCGCCGGCGGCTGCTCCTCGCCCTCGAGCAGGATCGTCGAATGACTGAGCGTATGCCGGTACCACGAGTCGTTGATGGCAATCCCGTAGCCGGGCGTACCCAGGTCGGCGCCCCAGCGCCGGCCTCCACCGTAGATGCTCAGCGCCAGCTTGTCGGCGTGCCCGTGCCCACCGCCATGCGGTCCGTACTTCAGCAGCAGCTCGCCCGGTGAGCCGGTCGGAAGCGCCGGACGTAGCACGGCAAAGCCACTGGCCGCCTCGTTGGACTCGACCAGCGGCGGCGACGCGGCATCCGATACCTCGTCAGGCCCGTAGAGCAGCGACTCCACGTTTGCCCTGGGCATGTCTCGGTACGCGCGCGCCAGCACCGCTTCAAACTCCGGCGCTCCGTACCTCCCCGCGGCCATTTCGTAGAAACCGGGGCCGTTGGGAATACCGTGCCCCACTTCGTCGGTGACGCGCGAGTGGTACCAGCAGTCGTTGATCGCCGGCACGAAGTCGTCCGGATAGGCGATCCGTAGCGGCGCTTCGAACATGCGGCGCATTGTTGGATTGCCCACCGGGTCGCCCGACAGGCCCTCGCGCGCCTGCGCCAGGTACAGCACGGCACCCAGGGTGTAGTAGTGGTAGCTGGACGCGCCCTCGTACCAGTGACCGTCGTCCAACACGCCGCGGGCGAGCTGATCGGTCAGGCCGTAGGTGTCGTCGATGACGGTGTTCACCAGCGCCTCGTCGCCCAGCGCGGTCCCCAACGTGGCGAGCGCGGCGTTGAGCCAGTTTTCGTAGTTGTGGATGCGCGGCGTGCGCTGGGACTCGATGTGCGCCGCCGCCGGCTCCAGGAGCCGGGTGCGCAGCAGGTCTCGGTCATCTACGACACCCGGCCAGATCCAGTGGCAGGCCCAGGCAATGGGAATCGCCCAGACCGACTCGTCGAGCGCGGAATAGGTGATCTTGCCGACGCTGGAGTCATTGCGAGGGCTATGGACATCCGGATAGATGGCGGCGTAGTCGGTGAGAATCTGGCGCGCCGCGTCCAGGTGCGCCCGGTTTCCTTCCAACCGCCACAGCAGCGCCAGGCGATAGGCGCGCTGCGCCATGCGGCGGTTGGCCGTCCAGAGCCAGGAATCGTCGAAGGGTTGACCGGACCAAACGCGTCCACACACTGGACAGACGTGCTGGGTCGGCTTGTCCTCCTCGAAGATCAACTCGGCGGCGTCGTCAGGGCAGAAGTACGAGTGGTAGTAGCCGCCGTTGCGGGCCACCGGTCGCAGCGGGCTGACCAGGGCCGCCGCCGCTTCGTCGCGGAGCTCTTGCATGGCCGCGGCAAAGGCCGGCGATTCGTGTCGAGCCAGGGCGCGCTCCAGCGGACCCGCGGGCAGTCCCAGTTTCCATCCGGTCACTTTGAACTCCCGTCCAGGCCGTAGGCGGCCACCGTCTTGCGGGCGATTCCCGCCCAGTTGAGCCCCGCGTCAAGTTCGCCGGCCGACCGCACGGCGGACTCCGGGTCGAGCGCCTGCGCGTCCCGCAGGGCCTGCCGCAGCGCCGTTGGATCGTCCGGGTCGTACAGCACCGCGGCCTTGCTGTCGCCGACCAATTCCGGCAGACACCCGCGGCGCGGCATCACCAGCGGCGTCCCGTGTCCCAGCGCCAGGATCGCCGAGCCCGAGGTCAGCGTGTCCAGGAACGGCAGCACCAGTACGTCAACCGCGGCCATGACCAGTTGCACTTCCTCGTCGGCGATGTGTCGTAGATGCGCAACCACTCGCTCGTCTTTGATCTCGGTCGTGTGCAGCGGTCCGCGATAGTTCGCGTGCAGCGCGCCGGCCACGAGCAACCGCAGGTTGTCGCCCTCAAGCGACCCGAACTCCTCGATGAGCCGTTCGACGCCCTTATACGCGCGGATGTTTCCGAAGAACCCATAGACAAACGCGTCGTCGGGAATGTCGAACGCCCGCCGTGCCTCCGCGCGCGTGGCTTCCCGCGGATAGGCGTCCGCGAACGACCCGTGCGGAATCACATGCACGCCCCAGCGGCGGCCGAACCGACGCCCCAGCACCGACTTTGCGTACTCGCAGTGGCAGATCACCGCGTTGGCCAGCGTGGTCACCACCCGACGCGCCACTTCCCCGTGCGAAGTGCGCAACTGCTCGTGCGGAACCACGTTGTGCATGGTCCAGACAATGCGGAACCCGCGCAGCCGCGCAACCAGCAGCATGGCCGCGAACGCCAGCAGGCGAAGCACCGCCAATACCGGGTTCGGGTGCTCGTAAAACGTCGGGTTCCAGTTGAAGTGCACGATGTCGTAGGGACGAGGGAACTTCCACACAAATCCAAGGTTGCCCGAGGGCTTGACCTCAACTCGCACCCGGTGTTCGGCCAGCGCTTGCGCCAGCAGGCCGGCGTATGGGTTCGAGCCGTCCAGTCGCCAGTTCAGCGTGGTGGCGCTCCAGAAGAACACCACGCGGGCCACGGGGTTGGTCACCCCGTTTGACTCGGCCAGGGTCATACGTCTATGCGCCGGCGGCGCGGCCAAATCGGTGCGGTTGGCCCGTCGCTGACTGGCGCCGCGTGTATCACGGCGGGTTCTAGAAGCCGATTCCGGCAGACGAGGCCTTGCTCGGGTTGAGCTTGAAGGTTCCGCTTCGCTCTTGACCGCAGCCCGAGGCGACCGCGATCGCGATGATGAGCACGACGGCGGCGAACATTCCCGCAACACGACGAATCGAACGAGTCTTTATGGCTCTGAGCATGTGATTCCTCCCCTCCACCTTCCGCAGCCTACCCGTTTGGTCGCGAAGATTCTCCAATCTCACGAGCGTAGGCAAAGATCAGAGGGGTGCCGCCGGTGTGCAGAAACACCACCGTGTCTACAGACGTCAATCGACCATGCCGGATGTCATCCAGCAGCGCGGCGAACGCCTTACCCGTATATACCGGTTCCAGGAAGATCCCTTCGGTCTCGGCCACCAGCCGGATGGCGTCCAAGCCCTCCGTCGTGGCTTCGGCATAGGCGGGGCCGACGAATGCTTGCGAATTCCAGATGTCCTCCGGCCGGACGGTGACGTCCAACCCCAGCAGCTCCGCCGTGGCATTGGCCATGTCCGCCTGCTGCCGGGTCCGACCACCGTCCACGATCAGCGGGCTGAATCCACGAATGGCGTAGCCCGCGCCCAACGCGCGGTTGCCGAGTTCCAGCCCGGCCTGCGTGCCACCGCCCGAGGCGACGTAGAGGTGCGTGACCTCTGCGCCCAACGTCTGAGATTGTTCGTGGATCTCCAGAACACACTCGACGTAGCCAATTGACGTCAGCGGCCCGTAGTCGATCACGTATGGCTTGCGACCCTCGGCGCGCAGTTCGTCCGCCGTCGCGGCCAGGTCCGCCTCGTGGCCGAACATCCCGTCGCGTCCCGTGGGTCGCACGTCGGCGCCCAGGATTTCGAGCAATAGCCGGTTGCCCTGAGATTCACTGCCGTGCGGCCCCTCATTGAGCACCAGCACCACGTCCAGACCCGCGCGCCGGGCCGCCGCCGCGCACTGGCGGGCATGATTGGACTGCATCACCCCGCCGCCCCACAGCAGCACGTCGCAGCCCTGCTGGAGAGCCGCGCCGACCTCGAACTGGAACTTGCGGTTCTTATTCCCGCCTAACCCGTGCTGCGTCAGATCGTCGCGCTTCATCAGCAGCCGCGGCCCGCCCAGGTGCCGCGTCAGATTGGGCAGTTCCAGCAGCGGCGTCGGCAACTCGGTCAAATGAAAGCGAGGCAGCGCGTCCAGGCGGCGCCGCAGATCGGCTCCGGCATAGACCGACGGCGCCTGGGCCATTCGTGCGCTTCCTCTCGCGTCCACCGTGGGCCGATGAACGTGCGGCTCGTCGCAGCCTACCGCCTGCGCACCCAATTCGTTCATCGAGCATCCGTCACCGTGTCACCCCAATCGCACGCTCGCGGCTGCGCGGGGTTGAATCCTGGCCGGGGGCCGCCTACAGTCTGAACTCCGAATCTTTGGGCGCGTAGCTCAGCTGGTTAGAGCGCCACGTTGACATCGTGGAGGTCAGAGGTTCGAGTCCCCTCGCGCCCACCACCCGTGACTTATGTCCTAGCTCGGCGGCTGAGGACGACCTCTGTGACGTCCGCTCCTTCGATGTCGTTGTCCATCAGGGTGGATACAGCGTGGTGGATGACGGTTCTTCCGGGTTGAACTCCGATCTTCTGCAAAGACGACCAAACGAACGCTCTCGTCTCGGTGACCTTGCGCTCCATCAGGAACTCGCCCAGCTCCTTCGCGTAGGCCTCGATTCGCCGGACGTCCTGAACGATGGCCCAGCGCAGGGCCGACACGATCCGCGCCTTGTCGGCCGCCGGCTCCAGCCGTTCCTGATTCTCCAGGTGATGCCGGATGCGCCTGCGGCTATCTCGTGAGGCTCTACATACGCATGGCACCAAGCCACGGGAGCGAGAATTCCATGATATATCATGGATTAGCAGTGCGACCGGATCGCGAGGGCGAGCCTTATACACCTCTTGACGTGAGATGGCTCGAAGCCATAGCATACCCAACGCTGGGCTCATCCAATGGATGAATTAATAGTCTAGCAGCAAAGGGATTAGCTGCACGCTGACATTCCATTGCTGCGAAGCAATTACCAATGGGAAATTCAGCACGAAACGGGGGCAACAGGAAGAAGCCAGTTGGCGCTTGCGCTCCTTGCCGGTGTCGACAGTTGCTGACATACAATCAAGTCCGGACCGTTCAAGATTGAGCTGCTAATACAGGAGCGACCGACAATGTTCAACCTTCCCGAAGAACTCCTCCTCCTGTTAATGGATGAAGACAACGGGGAAGCCACTGTCGTTCCGGAACGCACACTGAGTTATGCCCTGGCTGGCGCAGCCCTACTGGAACTGGCCCTGCAAGGTCGTATCGATACCGGCCTCGACACGCTGGAAGTGACCGACGCCACGCCGCTGAACGACGACCTGCTGGACCCGGTGTTGGCCGACATCGTGGAGGAATCGAAAGAGAGTCAACGCAATCCTGAGTTCTGGGTTCGACGGGTGGCTGAGCGGTCCGAGGACCTGCGCTTGCGTGCATTGGAAGGCCTTGCAGCGGCCGGCGTCGTTGAGGCTGACGAAACAGGCTTTTTTTCGCTATCTCGCCTGGTGGCCCGGACCCGTCGTTACCCCGCGACGAGCGTCCCGCACGAACAGGAGGTGTGGCTACGGGTCGTGCATGCCGTCTTTAGCGATGAGATACCCGACACCCGAGATATCGTCATCATCGGCCTGGCCAACGCCTGCGATGTCTTCCGGCAGATGCTGCTGCCTGAGGAGTATGCGGAAGCGCGCGAGCGTATTGAACTGATTTCCCGTCTGGAACTGTTGAGCCGGTCGGTAATAGATGGGATCCGCAACCTGACGCTGGCGGAAGCCTACGCCCGGCGCCGGGGCATCCAGGAGAAAGGCGGCGGCTGGCCGCGGGCGTCGGGACATCTGCCGATCATTGGCCACGTGCTGCAATTTCGCAATACGATCAACGGATTCCTGACGGAACAATACCGGAAACTAGGGCCGGTATTTGAAATATCGCTATTGAGCAAGAAGTGGTTGGTGCTCGCGGGTCCGGAAGCCAACAGCTTTCTGTTGCGGGAAGGTAAGCATTATCTGCATACGAACCACGTGGCGTGGCAGGGCTTTGCCCAGCAGTTCGGCGGTACCAGGGCCCTCGCCGGAATTGATGGTGCCGAGCACCTCCGCCTGCGCCGCTTCATGCGGGAAGGCTATTCGCGGCGGCAACTGCTGAAGGACTTGTCCCAAGCCGTGGACGTCGTGGACCGGGAGATGCAGGAATGGTCTAAGACCCGTCCGGTCTCGGTATTCCCGTCCGTACAGCGTATGGTGGTGAATCAACTGGGAGAGTCGATGTCCGGCTTTTCTCCGCAGGAATATATAGACGATATTCTAGACTTTATCCACGCACTTGAAATGGTCTATATGGCTAACCTGTACCCGAAGTTCATGGCGTACACGCCAAAGATACGGCGCGCACGCCGTCGTGTCGAAGAGCTCTTTGAGCGGGTGCTCGCGGCCCACGAACCGTCGTTGCGGGTCGGGGAGGTACCCAATCTCTCGGACACACTGACGGAAATGCGTCGCTCGTCACCGGATTTCATTACGGACAAGAATCTCTTCGTTGACTTCATGGGGCCATTCCTCGCCGGAGCTGACACGTCATCCTCGGCAACCTCCTTCATGCTCTACTCGCTGCTGAAACACCCCGACGTGTTGGCGCGGGTGCACGAGGAAGCCGACCAGCTGTTTGCCAACGGGACGCCAACGGCGGACGGCCTGCGAGATATGCCAGTCACCCACCGAGCCATCCAGGAAACGCTGCGGCTTCATCCCATCGTGCCAGTCATGGTGCGAACGGTGGCGAACTCGTTTGAATTTTCCGGCTACTGGATCCCCGCCGGCACGCCGGTGTGGGTGGCGATGCCGGTGTCCCATCATTTGCCGGAAATTTATCCGGACCCGCAACGTTTCGACATTGACCGCTTCCTTCCGGAACGCCGGGAGCACAGCCAACCCGGGGCATACGTGCCCTTCGGTTTCGGGCCGCACAGTTGCCTGGGACAGGGAGCGGCTCAAATCCAGATGGCACTCATCATCGCGACGATTCTTCACCGGGCAGAAGTTGCGTTGGATCCGCCCGATTACCAGTTGGAATTGAATTCCATTCCTATACCCACACCGAGCCGGAGCTTCAAAGTCCGGCTGACGCGATGGCGAGAATAGCGAGGTAAGGATCTATGGTCGACGCCCCTAAACCCTCTCCACGCTACTACGATCTGGATGCACTGCGCGCCGTGGCCACAGTGCTTGGCATCGCGTTGCACGCGTCGTTCTTTGTGTTGCCGGAACTGGTCTACCCCTGGCCGGTGCATGACAAGTCGGTCGGAGACGACCCGACCTATCACATAATTTTCGACATCACGCACGGCCTCCGTACTCCGGTGTTTTATTTGCTCAGTGGCATGTTTACCGTATTGCTTTGGGAACGCCGGGGACTGCATGCTCTGGGGATGCACCGGCTCAAACGCCTTGGAATCCCCCTGGCCGTCGGGTGCTTCACGATAGTGCCCCTGACCGCCCTGGCCATGGCCCTGACCTCGGGACGGCAGCCTCCCTATGACTTCCCGTTCTGGGTGCTGCCGATACTCTGGATATTTGCCACGATGCACCTTTGGTTCCTCTGGAACCTGTTGCTGATGGTAGGTATGGCCATCATCATGGCCCGTATGGGAGTGGAGTTCCGCAATCCGAGAGTCTGGCTGCTGGTTATCCCCATATCGGCGGTGGCCTCCCTGCTTATGCAGGAGCCGGTCTTCGGGGCCGACTCGATGCAAAGTCTGCTGCCCAAGCCGGCAACCTTTGTCTTCTACTCCTGCTTCTTCTTTTTCGGGGCGTTGTTTTACCGGCAAGGCGTCAATGTGCGACGCTGGTGGACCGTGGCCTTGCTGCCGGCGGCCATAGTTTTCAGCATCAGCTTCCTCCTGCTCCGCGAGTATGCCGCGGTGGCCAAGCCCTTCACTCCTGGCGAATTGCCCGAACACGTGTGGATGTTCAGTAATACGCTAACAGCAGTAAGCGCCCTATTGGAGACGGCCTTTGCCTGGCTGACGTGTTTCGGTTTGATGGGGTTGTTCCGCTGGCTGATGTCGAGACCCAGCTTCACCGTCCGTTACTTGTCCGACGCCAGTTACTGGATGTATATGGCGCACTTGCCACTGGTAATCGTGGCCAATTGGATGGTTGTCGACTGGCCAATTAGTTATCACCTGAAGTACATCGTAACCTGCGCTAGTGTAACGGTGGTCCTTCTAATCACCTATCAATTGTTCGTCCGTTACACATTTGTCGGCAAGGCTATGAATGGTCCGCGTACTCGTCGACGGCGCGCTCCAAAGCCAGTGGCTGCGGAGAGCGTATAGTCAGCGTGGGATTGAGTGAGGCTCGTACCGGGAGCCGCCCAGTGACCGCTGGATTAGTCGTCCGCTGAGTAGTGCCAACAAGCTTGTTGAGACAGCGTTACTCAGTGTGAAGACGTGGAGGGAACAGCTGGTTGGTTGTCGGGGGCTTGACATAAACTGATGACAGTATTCTGTTTCATAGACACTGCTTCGGCTGTTTCGGTGATCACCGGGCAGGCGCGAGGGTGGCTGGTGCGATTTCGCAAGCAGGGCATGAGAGACGGCAGTTGGGATAGGACTTTATACTATTGAGTCTGGCGGAGATTGCAGGTCGAGTGTTGATTGGTTGGAAATAACGGAATAAATGGCACTAAAAGGTATGACCGTAAAAGTGTGATGCCCCCTTGATGTTGACCAGGATGACGGCTGTCAGCCCGGTAACTTTCTCTCTGCCGTCGCACGCTCGTCGATCGCACGGAGAAATCACCGAGAGGACGTTAGTGAGTACTAGTGAGCGATTGACGTTAGATTTCAATCTCCGGGTGAAACGTCATCAATCCGGTTTGTTCTGGTCGACCATGTTCCGTCCTTGTGGTGCTCGTTTATACGGACGGTGTGGAGGTCAGTACCGCAGAGGAGCCGGGGTCCAGCCGCGCTTCTCGCGCCAGTCAGGGCCATGGTCCGCGAAGCGATTCAGCCCAAGTCCGCTGATGTCGATGTCCGTCTCGCCGTAGAGCACCAAGTCACTTACGGCCTTGCCGGTGGCCGGCGAGATTCCGAACCCGTGCGCCGATGCCGTGACCACCACGTAGTTGCTCGGGAAGTCAAGGATGTCAATGATCGGCCGATAGTCGGGGGCCTGCTCCACTACCCCAGCCCAGCTTCGGATAACCGGAGCGTCCGCCGCCCCCGGCAGGAACTCGGCGAGCCGCCTGGCGATATTCCTGATGAGGGGCGTGTTGGGTTTACCGGGACTGGCGGTCAGGTCCACGTCGGTCCACTCGTGGGCCCCGCCGCCGAAGATCAGGTTTCCCCTGACCGCCTGGTGCCCGTAGAGCCCATTCCCCACCAGGGCGATCGGGAAGCGCGACGCCACGGGCGCGGTCGCCAGGATCTCCACCCGTGCCGGCGCCACTGGTACGTGAACGCCCGCCAACTCCGCCATCAGGCCGGTCTGCGGTCCGGCGGCGCCGACCACTACGTCAGCCGCGATGTCGCCGGCGGTCGTCTCGACCGACGCAACCTTATCGTCGACGATCCGAAGACCGGTCACGGCCGTGTTCTGATAGAGCCGGCCTCCCAGGTCTTGGAGGGCCCACGCATACGCCTGCACCGTGAGCTGCGTATTGGCGTGACCGCCATTGGGGAAGAACAACCCGCCCAGCGTCCGCTCGGTGATTCCCGGAATCATGTCCCGTATCTCCGATGGTTCAACCAGCGCGACGTCAATGCCGTGTCGCATTGCCACGTCCCGCTCCGCCAATAGGTCGCCCATATCCTTCTCGGTTACCGCGATCTGGAGTCTCCCTTCCTGTACAAATTCGGTCGGATGGCCCAACTCTTCGTCCAGCGTCGCCCACAGTTCCGTGGCTTCCACGGCCATCGGGATCAGCTGCGGCTCGTCAACCCGCTCGCTGACCATCCCGCCATTTCGGCCGGAGGCCTCGCCCCCAACGATCCCCTTGTCCACCACCACCACATCCCGTCCCGCCCTGGCCAGGAAATAGGCTGAACTCAGGCCCGATACCCCGGCCCCGATTACGACGACGTCAGCACTATCCACGGGCCTGCTCTTGGTTCTTGCCACCTCTTATTCCAGTACCGGGCTTGTTGGGCTGAACCACTTGGCCCATTCCCTGCGCACCTGCTCCGACTCTTCGTGCGACCACAGCACCCGCAGCGGAAGTGGCCGGACGGGTGGCCGGTAGGACATCAAGGGCATGTCGGCGATGTCGCTTCCCGACGCTTCTGCAAGTAGCAGCGCTACCTGCTCACGGCAAAGCCGTCCCTGGCAGTGGCCCATGCCTGCCCGTGTCAGGCGCTTGACCTGGTCCGGGTTGACCGGAGCATCCGGCGCGAGCGTTCCGAGGCTGCGGCCGTCCCGTCGCTCCGATTTCCATTTCAGAAACCGCGGCGGCCGAAGGCCGATGAGGTCCGCACGGGTGACCTCCTCGCACGGGCACACGGCGACGTCTGATCCGCCGGCGCTGAGCAGCGCCCGGAGCCACCGCGTCCAGTTCGCATAAGCGTCGTTCGGTCCCGAGTCGATTGCCGTCGCCGGAAGGTCACGTTTCCGGGCAGTCGTCTCCGCAGTGTCGATCGCGCCGAGCGACTCGGCGGCGGCAACCCCGGCCAGGCGGCCCTGGTTTCGTGCGATCTCGCTGTCGAGAACCATTCCGTCATGGAAGCCGGCGGCATCTCCGGCAACGAGCACGTCTTTGACGCTGGTTCGCATGCAGTCGTCGTGGACCGGCACGTATCCCCCGAGCTCAGGCGCAAAGCCGAGGTCGCACCCCAGGAGACTGGGTAGCTCCACGTTGGGCACCAGGCCGATCGCCAGGCAGACGGTGTCGGCGGCGATCACTTTATCCGTGCCGGGAACCGGCTCGCAGCTGTCGTCGATCTCGGCGAGCACGACGGTCTCGATCTCGCCGTCTCGTCCTATCGCCTCCCTGACGGTGTGGGAGGTGTAGAGCTTGACGCCCCTGTCCTGCAGCGGCGCGCTCAGGGCCTCGTCGCCGCGTAAGGAATCGGATACGTCCACGACGGCGGCGACCTCGATTCCGGAGTCCAGCGCCATCCGGGCGGTGTTGAGTCCCAGGTTATCGGCGCCCACCACCACGATGCGTCGCGAGGTCAACGCCTGGTATCGGTGCATCAGTGCATGCGCCCCGTTGGCCCCCATGGCCCCAGCCAGATTCCACCCGGCGAAGGCCACGCCCAGGTCCCTGGCGCCGGCCGCCACGATGAGCCGTTCGTACTTGATCATCCACGACCGCTCGTTGTTGGCCAGACCGAGTTGCGGACCGTCGAGAGTCCGGCTGGTTTCCGTATTTCGAAAGGCGCCCCACACGCACGTACCAAGCTGAACGTTCACTCCGGCCTCTTCAGCCGCGGCCAGGGCTTCGTTCGCCGCGACGACCCGTTGCAGCATCAGGGTCCGGTCTTGCAGCTCCGCATTGAATCGCTGACCGAAACACTGCGGAACGTTCAACGCGGCCATGGACGCTGGAATGGGGTTCTCGTCGATAAGCGTGACCTGCACGCCGGCCTTGGCCGCCTCGATAGCGGCGGCCGTCCCCGACACTCCGGCCCCTACCACCACCAACGGTCTGGATTCCATTTCAGATCCGCCCGCCTACGCCGAAGCCAGCTTTACGTCCGGTTTCCATGGTTATGGGCGTGGCTGGCATCCTTTCGCGGCGACGAGGTTCCAGCCGGCAGAGCATCTCGCAGGGACCTCGTGTAATCGACACCGAACCCACAGCACGTGCCCACGACCTGGGCGCCCATGTCGACCCAGGTCTCGGCTTCGCGCGTCAACTCCTCCACGGACTCTTCGTTGCTCACGCTGCGGTCCTGCCAGGTCGCGAGATAGTCTTCCCTGCCGGCGTCCGGATACACGATGACTGGCCCGGACCACTCGTCGAGCACGACCTCTAGCGCCCGCGTCGAGTCCGCGATCCGGCTGTGGAACACGCCAAGGACGTCGGGCTCCAGCGACGCAATCTCATTCACGCCGTCGGCCAGGCTCTTCGTGTCATCGACCGGACGCCAACTCTCCGTCCATAGGGGCATGCCGATGCCCGTGCTGTAGTCACGCTCGCCGCCGAAACTCATTCGCACCGCCTGCCCGTCCTCTGCTACCGAGGCCGTAAAGGCCACCCAGACCGGCAGCCCCGTGGCTTTCGCCGACTCCGCGGCGATCGCCCGGGACTCGTTGTCGGCCCACAGGTTTTCGATCAGGAACAAGTCCACCCCGGACTCGGCCAGGATATTGGCCTGCTCCTCGGCGTAGGCCCGCAGTTCCGCCGTCGAAAGGCTGGCGCCATAGCCGTATCCGGTTCCCCCCAGCAGAGTCCCCGTCCGGCGGTCGCGGATGGGGATGCGGCACGAGATGGAACCGGCAATGCAGATCGGCCGGTCCACCGCGGTCCGGGCAATGGCGTCGTGCGCTGCGTCCACGGCGCGCACGTTGACTTCTCGCACTAACTCGCTGTACCCCGAAGCCTCCAGGGCGGGGCGCAGGGTGTTGAAGGTGTTGGTGGTAATGACATCCGCCCCGGCCTTGATGTACCGCTCGTGCATCTGCCGCACCGTTGAAGGGTGCGTGTAGTTGCCGGGACCGCACCATGCGGCCGGATCCATGGGCACACCCATCGACTGAAGCTCGGTTCCGATGGCCCCATCGAGGATGACCACCTCGCCCTGGTCCAGGCGGCTCTTCAGCGCCCCATAGTTAGCCATGCGTGATTCTCCGTGTCGGCTACTACTTTATGCAGCATATTCCTAATTCGAGCTATCCGGGTAGAACTGACCGCCTCGGAATCCGCTAAGTCCACTACGAATCGTTCAAGACCTGCTCACTTCCCGTCGGATTGACAGACCGCCGAAGTGCTGCGGTTGGTATTTCGGCCACTGAGGTCTCGATGACGCCGATTCCGGCGTATGCGGACTCTCGGGCGAACGCGGTCCGTTCCTGGAACCCACCCTGGC
Organism: Chloroflexota bacterium; assembly: GCA_022824495.1. GTDB lineage: Bacteria > Chloroflexota > UBA11872 > UBA11872 > UBA11872 > UBA11872. The sequence continues at coordinate 103,181 of JAJDZU010000012.1, forward strand.
TCGTCAACTCCAGGGCAGACCTGCCCGACCGATGGCTCAAAGCCGGCAGGGTCAGCTTCACCCCACGTTTCCCAGAAATCGCAGTAAAGTGCTCCTTGGTCCACCAACACCACTTGATGCGGTACGCGGAAGCTCGCGCCTATAGCCTGGAGCCTGGCGGCTGGGGCGGTGGCTACCGCTGTGCTGGCCGCCTGCGACGGAAGACCCGACGAGACAGTCGTTCTACGCCTGACCGCGCGTGCGGCAACCGCCGCCTCTCCCAGTCAGCCGGCGTCCGCCGCGGACACGCCCAATCCCGGCCGGCCTCCCGCCTTCCGTGAGCCGGAATCTCCCTCGGCCACCGCCGCGGTCGCACGGCCGCCTGCCTCCTCCCCACCGCCTACCCCGGCCGCAACGCCCACATCGGCCCCATCTCCTACGCCGACAGTCGAGGTGGATGTGGACGGCGTCGGCGGTCGGCTGCTGGAGGTGATCGACGGTGACACGTTCACTGTCAGGACTCCATCAGGCGAAGTCACGGTTCGAATCCTGGGAATCGACGCACCCGAGTTCGACGATGCTGGCCAGCGACACCTCGCCGAGCAAGCGCGAACCGCCTTGCGCGACATATTGGATGACGGCCCGCTGCGACTCGCCGCCGACTTGGAGCCGGAGGACGACGGCGGACGTCTACTACGGCACGCCTACCGCGGTGATCGCTTGCTGGCCGCCGAGTTGGCCCGCCGGGGCTGGGCGCGGGCGCTGCCCGTGTCACCGAACCTGGCGGAGCAGGAAGCCATCAACGGTGCCGTGGCCGAAGCGCGGGCGGGCGATCAGGGCATCTGGGCGCTTGGTGACGCCGGCATCTCGCTTGCCGTCGACAAGGTCGGAGAAGTCGTAACGATCACCAACGACGGCCCGTCTCCGCTGGACATCGGCGGCTGGCGGCTGGTCAGCCTGCGCGGCAAGCAGGGCTACCGCTTCCCACCCGGGACCGGGATCGCCCCCGGAGCAAACCTGACGGTCGTCTCCGGCCAGGCCTCAGGCACACACCGCTTCGAGCAGCGCAACGTCTGGAATAACTCCGACCCGGACCCCGCTGAACTGCGACGTCCCGATGGACGCATCGTCGCCGTCTGGGATGACTCCGAATCCCAGCCGACCGGGCGCTAACCCAGCGTCAGCCGCCAGCTTGAATCGTCGTTCTCGTAAACCGCTTCTACGCAGGCGCAACCCACGACTCGGCGAAGGCGAGGAAGGCGCTGGTGATTGGTTGGGAGCCCACCTGGCGTGGGAATACCTCTCCAGGGACTCGTTCGCCGCCGATAGATAGATGCGCGTCGGATGCCGACATGAGGACTGAAAAGACGTCCATGGCGTCTTGTTCGCCCGGTTGCGCCAGCCGCTCCACGTGGAAGGGTGTCGCCAGGTTGTTCCAGACCGCGCGGACGGTCACGTCACCGGCTCTGACAGTCTCGGTCCAACGGCGCGGAAGTTCGTCGACGAAGGTGAAACCGCCCGCCGTGACGATCGGCAGGTCTACAAGTCCCTTCAGGTCCCGGTAGAGCGGGCTGCCGCCCAGGTACCAGTCCAGCAACCAGGTGGCCAGCGCCGGGTTGTCGGTGTAACAGGCGTTGCGCGGGTCAGCGGCGTTGGGGTCGGCCAGCACGAATACGGCATGGCCGGGCCCGTGGGGGCTGAGCCTGAGCCGAAAGTGGTTGACGAGCGCGGCCTCGGAACCGCCTGAGTGGGTCTGCAGGCGCAGGATGTGGTTCTCGCCGGCGATGAGAACCCGTCCGGGGTTGTTGATGGGTCGATCAGCCACGGCGAGTGCCGGTCGGGAGGCGAGCCCAGCGGTGAACGGCCCGTGCGAAGAGCAGCGCGAGCGGCGTCGCGACTACCGCGCCGGCGGCCAGTCCGGCATAAGCACCCCGCATTCCGCCGTTGAGCATGGGATCAAACGGCCCGCGCGGGTCGCCGCTTTGCAGACCGATCAGTCCTCCCAGCACGCCGCCCACAATAGCGACGAACGCGATGAGACAGATCGAACCTCCGAGGGCGGCCAGGCGCAGGCTGCCAATCACCTGGACGGGTCTCGGGACCTCGCAGGCGTACGGCGGCGTCCGCCGTGACGGAGGGCTGCACGGCGGCGGGCTGCCACCGCTCGGCGGGCGCGAGCGGCGTCGGCCTTCGGTGGCGCTTCGGTATCAACGACCGGTGGATTGGGAATGACCTGCCAGAAGTTGGCGACTTCGGACTCCCATGCGTCGAGAATCCGGCGTCCGAGCGCGCTGCCGGTGGCGTCAACGTGCTGCGCGATGAGGCTCCGCAACTCTTCGGCGGCCTCGGGCGTGGCGATGCGCGCAACGCTAACCAGTTCCGGATTGAAGCGCTTGAGGAACATATCGCCACGTTCGTAAATGTAGGCCGTCCCGGCCGACATGCCGGCAGCGAAGTTCTTGCCCGTCGGACCCAGAACCACGACCGTACCGCCGGTCATGTATTCGCAGCAGTGGTCGCCAACGCCCTCGACAACCGTTTGCGCCCCGCTATTCCGGACACCGAAGCGTTCGCCGGCCCGTCCGGCCACGAACAGGCGGCCCGAGGTGGCGCCGTAGAGAACGGTATTGCCCATGATCACGTTGTCTTCAGGCGCAAAGGCGGCGCTGTCAGGCGGACGAACGGTGATGACGCCGCCACCGAGCCCTTTACCGACGTAATCGTTGGCCTCGCCAATCAGGTCCAGGCGCAGCCCACGCGTGACGAAGGCGCCGAAGCTCTGGCCGGCAGTGCCGCGGAAGGTCAGGCGAAGGCTCTCGTCCGCAATTCCGTCCTCAAAGCCAGCGCGCACAATCGCGCCGCTGAGCTGCGCGCCCACCGCGCGGTCAGTGTTGGCGATTGGCATTTCAAGCGACAGTGACAGGTCGGGCAGCGCCGAGAAGTCCAGGCGCTCGATGATGCCGGTGTCCAGGTGGCTGTCGTGCGGCCGATCATTGCGTTCGCGATGGCGGCGCAACGGCGACACGCGGGTTTCGTCGGGTGGCACCAACAGGTCGTGCAGGTCAAGCGCAGCCGCGCGGCCGGCGTCGAGTTCGGGGTCCGGCTCAAGGTATTGGACCTGGCCAATCAGGTCGTTGAAGTGCGCCACGCCCAGGCTGGCCATGATCTCGCGGACGCCCTGGGCCAGGTGGGTGAAGAACCGGACGACGTGTTCCGGCTCTCCGGCAAAGCGTTCGCGCAGGTCGGCTCGCTGCGTGGCCACGCCCACGGGACAGGTGTTGAGGTGGCATTGGCGGGCCATGATGCAGCCCACGGCCACGGCGGCCACCGTGCCGAATCCAAACTCCTCGGCGCCCAGGATCCCTGCAATTGCGACATCGCGTGCGGTCTTGAGGCCGCCGTCAGTCTTCACCAGGATGCGGTCGCGCAGGCCGTTGCGCACCAGGACGTGCTGCGTTTCGACCAGACCGATCTCCCAGGGCACGCCGGCATTCTTGATTGAGCTAATGGGCGAGGCGCCCGTGCCGCCGTCGTGCCCGCTAATCAGCACGTAGTCCGCATAGGCCTTGGCGACACCGGCGGCGATGGTCCCGACGCCTGACTCGGCGACGAGCTTTACGCCGACCGCGGCGTTCGGGTTGGCGTGCTTCAGGTCATAGATCAGCTGCGCCAGATCCTCAATGCTGTAAATGTCGTGGTGTGGCGGCGGCGAGATGAGGGGAATGCCCGGGATGGTGTGCCGCAGGCTGGCGATGTAAGGCGACACCTTCAAGGCTGGCAGCTGTCCGCCTTCGCCGGGCTTCGATCCCTGCGCGATCTTGATTTCAAGCTGTTCGGCCTTGGACAGATAGAGCGGCGTGACGCCAAAACGGCCCGAGGCAACCTGCTTGATGCGGCTGTCGGGTTCCTGGCCGTTCTCGTCGGCGGTGTACCACGTACGGTCCTCGCCGCCTTCGCCCGTATTGCTGCGCGCGCCCAGGCTGTTCATGGCCTTGCTGAGGGTGCTGTGGGCTTCAGGGCTCAGGGCGCCGACGGACATGGCGGTCGTGGTGAAGCGCCGCACGATGGTCTCAATCGGTTCGACATCGTCGATCGGGATCGGGTCGCCCTGTGGAACAAACCGGAGCAGGTCCCGGATGGCGTAGGGGTCGCGGCTGTTGACCACGCTGTCGTAGGCGTCAAAGTCCTCGCGGTCCCCGGTTCGGATTGCGCGGTGCATAGCCTTGACGAAGCCGGGGTTGGCGGCGTGGAACTCGCCGTTGCGCCGGTAGCGCGCCCACCCGATATCGGCCGGCTCCGGCGGGGCCTCGGGCTCGTACGCCTCGGTGTGCCGGGCCAGGACATCGGCCGCGAGCTCCTCGAAGCCAATCCCGCCCACCCGCGACGGCGTTCCCGGGAAACACCGATCAATGACCTCATCAGCCAGGCCCACGACTTCGAATACCTGCGCGCCCTGGTAACTGCTGAGAGTCGAGATGCCCATCTTGGAGAGCACCTTGCGCACGCCGTCCTCGGCAATGCGCAGGTAGGTCCGGCTCAAGCTCTCGGACCCGTTGGCCGCGACCGGCGTCAGACCGTCGACGGTGGCCAGTGCGAGGTATGGGTTGACCGCGCCGGCGCCGTAGCCGATGAGGGCGCACAAGTGATGCACGTCCCAGGCTTGCGCCGTATGCACCACGATGCCGGCGCGCAGACGACGCCCGGACTCAATCAGGGCAAAGTGCAGCGCGCCCACCGCCAATGCCATCGGAATGGCCGCGCGGGTCCGATCCATCCCGCGGTCACTGACGATCAGAATGCGCGCTCCGTCGTCGATAGCGCTCAACGCCTGCCTCACGAGCTCGTCCAGGGCCAATTCCAACCCAGCCGGTCCTCCCGCGACCGGGAACAAGGCGTCGAGCCAGGCTGTGGCGAAGTCGGGACTCTCCAGCTTGTCAATGCGCCGCAGGTCCTCGTCGCTCAGCAGCGGCGACTCCAGGTGCAGCAGGTGCGCGGCCTCCGGCGTGGGCACCAGGAACGTGCCGCGCTTGCCGAGGCGGGTCATCAGCGACATGACCAGCTTCTCGCGCAGCGGATCAATGGGCGGATTGGTGACTTGCGCGAACCGTTGCCGCAAGTAGCTGAAGACGGATGGCTGAAAGCGCGACATGACCGCGAGAGGCGCGTCGTTGCCCATGGAGAACACTGGGTCCATGGCCTGGAGCGCCATGGGTTCGAGGATGTGCGTCAGGTCCTCACGGGTGAAGCCCAACGCACGCTGCCAGCGCTGCACCTCGGATCCAGCCAGCCCCTTCGTGTTCCCGTCCAGATCCACGCTGAGCGACCGGTCAATCGTGACGCGCTGGTCGTGGAACCAATCGCCGTACGGCTTCTTCTCGACAAACTCGCGCTTGGCGGCATAGTCGGTGAGCAGGCGGCCGGTCTCCAGATCGACCGCGATCATCCGCCCTGGACCGAGTCGGCCCTTGGAGACGATGTGTGCGTCGTCAATGTCAATAACGCCAACTTCCGACGCCATGAGCACCATGTCGTCGTCGGTGACGATGTAGCGGGCCGGTCGCAGGCCGTTGCGGTCCAGGGAACCACACACCCAGCGCCCGTCGGTGAACGCGAGGGCGGCGGGACCGTCCCACGGCTCCATCAGGCAGGCGTGATAGGCGTAGAAGTCCTTCAGATCAGCCGGCATCTCGCGCGCGTCGCGCCAGGCCTCCGGCACCAGCATCATGGCGCTGTGCACCAGGTTGCGTCCGGAGTGGGTGAGCAACTCGAGCACCTGGTCGAGGCTGCACGAATCCGACATGGCGGATCCGACGCGGTCCGTCATGGGCCGAAGCACGGCCGTGTCCGCCCCGAAGAGGGGATGCTCCAGCCCACCCTCGCGAGCGAACATCCAGTTGCGGTTGCCGTCCAGCGTGTTGATTTCGCCGTTGTGCGCCAGCATTCGGAACGGCTGCGCCAGTTGCCAGGTCGGGCTGGTGTTGGTGCTGTAGCGCTGGTGGAAGACAGCCACCGCCGTGCGGTAGCGGGGGTCGCTGAGGTCCGTGAAGAAGTGGCCGACTTCGGTTCCGACGATCAGGCCCTTGTAGACGATGGTGCGAGATGAGAGCGAGACCACGTAATGCGAATCCAGAGACTCGGCGCGTAGACGGCTCTCCAACTCCTTGCGGGCCAGATACAACCGCTGCTCGGCGGGCAGAAGGTCGCGCGAATCCTGGTTATCGACTAGCAACAGATGCTTGATGTCCGGCATCGTCAGACCGCCGGCCGTGCCCAGCACGTCGCGGTCCAGCGGTACATCGCGCCAGCCCGCCACGCTAAAGCCACGTCGCGCGCAGATCGCTTCGGCCAACACCTGCGCGCGATGCGTGCCGCGCGGATCATGCCGATCCAGGAAGAAGACGCCCACGGCCATCCGGGCCGGGTCGACGCTGGGCCAACCGACGTCCGCGTAGACGCTCGCCAGCAGTTCGCGGGGCAACTGGGTGAGAAGACCGGCGCCGTCGCCGGTACGCGCGTCGGCCGCAATTGCGCCTCGGTGCGTCAGCGACGCCACGGCCTCAAGGGCCCGCTCCACGATCTTGTGCGAGCGGCGTCCCTGGATGTCCGCCACAAACCCGACGCCGCACGAATCGTGCTCGTAGCGCGGGTCGTACATAGCAGCCAAGGTAAGAATCCTCTAGATCAGGCGGTTGGTGGAACGGCTAGTGCGACGCCGACGGGTGTGGGCAGGCGAAACGAGCGGCGTGCCCAAACTCAGTTCTGGCGGAAATCCGTCGATGGTCGTTCATCGGCGCGGTGGGCGTTGCAACTCTCGAGCGGCTTGGAACCCGGCGGCACCCACCGCGCGAACGGTATGCGCCGCCAAGGCCAGCGTCATGCGGGTTCCCTGTAGCTTAGCGCATGGCGGCATCCCCTGGGCCGACCAGCCGCTGATTTCAGTAGGCCCGATGCTACGATCAGGTGATGCGCGCCTGACCTTGTGCCATGTTCCGCGTGCTTCTCTTTGGGATGTTGGTCGCGACCATCCCGTTCCTGATCTACAGCGGGATGCGGCGTCGGCTGGCGTATGCAATCTCCGTCACGGCCACGATCTACCTGATCGTGATTGGACTGCGGGTGCTGACCGGGTTCTGGTGGTTCCGGGAGGAGCTGCAGAACACGATCGGCGCCATTGGAATCATCGTGTTGATTGCCTCGGCCATCTATATGGCGATGCGGCACTATGGCGAACGCGCGGTGCGACGAAAGCTGGCCGAGCGCGCCGAGTCGCCAGACGCGCATCGGAGCCTGATCGATAATGTTCGGCGCTCGCTTCGCGACTAGCCGACCTCCAGGGAGCAGCTTGTGGCCTTCACCATCAATGAAATCCCCGTGCATTGGGACGGCGTGGCGCCGCCCGCGCGCATGCCGCCATGGCAGGAAGTGGTCTGGATTACCATCCCGGGCTATCAGCGGCGCCTCTGGTTCATTTCCAAAACCGGGATGAGCTGGCAGCAGCGACAGCGCGAGGAGATCATTCGCAAGGGGCGTGAGCTCTTGATGCGCGAACGCGCGGCAGGCGGAGACGCCGCGACCTGATCCGGCCCCGCCGTGAATCTCCAGCTTGAAGGACTGGCCGCAGCCGTCACCGGCGGCAGTGAAGGCGTGGGCCGCGCCATAGCGGAAGTCCTGGCCCGCGAGGGCTGCGATGTTGCCCTCGCCGCCAGACGGCGCGACGTCCTGGAGGACGCGGCGCACGACATTGCACAGGAGAGCGGTCGGCGCATTCTCCCGATCCAGGCTGACCTTAGCCGGGCGGACGACGCCCGGACCTTCGTGGCCACGGCCGCGCGCAGCCTGGGGCGACTGGACATCCTGGTAAACAACGCCGGCGGGCCGGGCGCCCACCGATTCGACGGCGCCAGCGACGAGATCTGGCAGGCCGATCTGGACGTCAAGCTATTTGGTGCCATCCGTTGCTCGCGAGCGGCGCTGCCGTACTTGAGGCGCGCCGGCGGATCCATCGTCAATATCACGTCCACCGGCGGCCGCGAGCCGTCGCAGGCGTCGGTTCCCACGTCCGTCACCCGCGCCGCCGGCATTGCGCTCACCAAGGCCATGTCCAAGGAATACGCGGACGCCGGAATCCGAGTCAACACCGTCATGCTTGGGTCAATCCGCAGCGCGCAGTGGGAACGTCGCTGGGAAGCCACCGGCCGTCACGGCACGCTTGAGGACTTCTATGCCCGCGCCGGAGTAGCTATCCCCCTCGGCCGAATCGGGCGGCCCGAAGAGGTGGGGGACCTGGTGGCTTTCCTGGTGTCGTCGCGGGCGGCGTATATCACCGGGGCGGCCATCGCGCTCGACGGCGGCCTGAGCAGCACGATCTAGCCCGAGCGCCGGCACCTCCCGGCGGCAACGTCACGGACGGGCGGTGGGTTCCGCGCCTAAAACCCCCTGGCCAGGTCCACCACGTTGTTCAGCGGCTCGCCACGCAGATAGCGGTGCAGGTTGTCCGTCACGAAAGGAACCACACGTTCGCCGCGGCGGGGTGAGGCCCCGGCCATGTGGGGTGTCATCAGGACGTTTGGCAGATCCCAGACTTCGCTGTCCGGCGGGTGTGGTTCTTGTTCCACGACATCCAGCCCCACGCCTCGCAGCCGGCCGGCGCGCACGGTCCGAATCAAAGCGGCCGTATCGACGCACGGCCCGCGGGCCACGTTAATGAGGTAGGCGTCGTCAGGCAGCGCATCAAACACGGCTTGGTTGACGATGTGATGCGTCTGCGGTGTGTAGGGACAGCACAACGTGAGGACTTCGGTCTCCGGGAGCAGATCGAGCAAGTCCGAAACCGGGTGAACCGACTGGAGGGCGTCGTCCGGCTCGCCGACAACCAGGTCCGCTCCGCGGACTTGCATCTCAAGGGCGTGATAGCGACTGGCGACGGCCCGGCCGATGCCGCCCACGCCGACTATCAGCGCCCGCTTGCCGGCCACCTCGTCGTAGTTGTAGCTGTTGTCCCAGCGATGTTCGGCCTGCCGCAGGGCGGAGAAGTGAATGCCCCGCGTCAATGCCGTCAACAACGCCACTGCCGATTCGGCCACGTGCGACGCCAGCAGGGCACGCGCGTTGGTGATGAGGAGATGACCGTAGCGGTCGGCGCCAAGCGCGGCGAGGGAGTCGATCCCGGCGCTGGCCACCTGCAGCCACTTCAGGGACGTGCCGGCGTCAAGCACCTCGGTCTCCACCGCCGCGCCAAGCACGACCAACACTTCCGCGTCCCGAATCTCGGCGACCGCGGTCGTGACGTCGGAGGCAAATGCGAAATCGTGGTCCGGGAATGTCGCCGGCATCTCGGCCCACTCGTCCGCCCAGTGGCTGGGCATGTAGATGAGAATCTTCATGTTCTGCGACCCTTCGGCGGGCGCCCGCAGTGTAGAGACTCCGTTGGCATTGCGGGCAGCGCACGCTGCTACACTTCGCGCGCTTGCCGCCCGGAGGGCTGGAGCGTGGCCGGTTCGGGCGTGTCCAGTCGAGACAAATCAGGCGGTGGGGCTCGACGGCTCACGGCGGCTGAGGTCCGGTGGACCTGTGGTCCAGACGACCTGCCGTTTCAGACCACGGCGGAATTGACGCCGCCGGACGCGCTGATCGGCCAGGAGCGCGCCGAACGCTCGCTTGAGTTTGGCGTCGACATTCACAGCCGTGGATTCAACATTTACGCCGCCGGCACACCGGGCACTGGCCGTACCTCAATGGTCATGGCGCGGCTGCAAGCTGAAGCCGCCCGCCGCCCGCCGCCGGACGACTGGTGCTACGTCCACAACTTTGACGATAGCCACCGACCCCGAGCCCTGCGCCTGCCGGCCGGCCAGGCTCCCACCTTTCGCGCCCAACTGCGCGAGGTCGTGGAGACGCTGCGCCATGACATGCAGCGCGCCTTTGACACCGAGGAATACCAGAACCAACGCGACGCGCTGACGCAGGCCGTGCAAACCGAGCGGCGCGAGGCGTTTACGGCGTTCGAACAGCAGGCCTCGGAACGCGGATTCGAGGTCCGACAGCTGCCAACGGGGCTGGGCGTGTCGCCGATTCGCGACGGCCGCCCGACGTCGCCCGAGACGCTGCGGGATCTGCCCGAGGCCGAGCGTGAGCACATCCAGGCAACCGGCCAGGAACTCGAAGACCGGCTCGGGCGCCTGATGCGGCGACTGCGACGACGCCAGCGCGCGGCGCGTTCCACGCTCGGCGAACTGAGCGCCGACGTCGCACGCAGCGTGGCGCGCCCTCTCCTGGACGACCTGCGCGAGGAGTACGAGGCCTTGCCAGACGTCACCGCGCATCTGGACGCCATCGAGACGCATGTGACGCAGAACCACGCAAACTTCCTGGAGTCCGACGCCACCACGCTGCCGTCGCAGCGGCCAGGTCCCGCGCCTGATCCGTACGTCCCGTATCGAGTCAACGTACTGGTCACGCACGAGCCTGGGACCGGCGCACCGCTGGTGCGCGATACCCACCCAACCCACCCGCACCTGTTTGGCCGGGTCGAAACCCGGACGGAACTGGGCGTCAGCGTCACCGACTTCACGCTGATTCAGCCCGGGGCCCTGCACCGGGCAAACGGCGGCTATCTGGTGCTGGACGCGAACGACCTTCTGCAGTCCGGCACGTCCTATTCGGCCCTCAAGCGGGCTCTGCGCAATGAGCGGGTTCGCATTGAAAGCGCCGCCGAGGAGCTCGGTCTGCCGCTGGCGGCGCGACTGGAGCCGCAGCCGATCCCGCTGGATCTCAAGGTTGCGCTGGTCGGTCCACCGGACGTGTATGCGCTGCTGTACGAGCTTGACCCCGACTTCGGGCAGCTGTTCAAGGTTCTGGCGGAGTTCGAGACGGAAATCGAACTAAACCACGAGAACACGATGCGCTACGCGCAGTTCATCGCCGCCCGCTGCGTCGACGAAGACCTGCGGCCCTTCGACCGCGCTGCCGTGGCTCGGATCGTGGAAGAGGGCGTCAGGCTGGCCGGCGATCGCACCAAGCTCTCCACTCGCTTCGGCGACATCAGCGACATCGTGCGCGAGGCCGAGTACTGGGCGCGCCGACGTGGGGGCGATCTGGTCACCGAGGAGGACGTGTGGGCCTCGATTGACGAACGCGTTCGCCGCTCCAACCGCCTGGAAATGCAGATTCGCGACCGCATGGCCGACGGCACGGTAATGATCGACGCTGACGGTTCCGCCGTCGGCCAGGTGAACGGCCTGACAGTCGTAGGCGTGGGAAGCCACGAATTCGGACAGCCCAATCGAATCACGGCACGAGTGTTCGCCGGACGCGACGGCGTGATCAGCATCGACCGCGAGGCCAAGCTGTCTGGGCCCATCCACGACAAGGGCGCCATGATCCTGGCCGGGTTTCTGAATGGCACGTTTGGTCTCGATGGCCCGCTGACCATGAGCGCCAGCATTGCCTTCGAGCAGTCCTATTGGGGCGTCGAAGGCGACAGCGCCTCGCTGGCGGAGCTGTTGGCCTTGCTGTCGGCTCTGTCCGACTACCCCTTGTCCCAGGGCACGGCAGTGACCGGTTCCGTGAACCAGCACGGCAATGTGCAGGCCGTGGGTGGCGTATCGCAAAAGATCGAAGGCTTCTACGACCTCTGCGTGCGCCAGGGACTCACGGGCAAACAAGGCGTGTTGATTCCCGCGAGCAACGTCCGGAATCTGACACTGCGCTGGGACGTGGCAGGCGCGGTGGACGAGGGCCAGTTCCACATTTACGCCGCTGCGCACGTTGCCGAGGCCGTTGCGTTGCTAACCGGCCGCTCCGCCGGCGCCCCGGACAGTTTGGGCCGCTTTGCTTCCGACACCGTGTTTGGCGCGGTGCAAAGCCGCCTGAACCAGTTCGCCCGCCGTTGGCACGACGGGCCGCCGCACTAGACGCACGCAGGCGGACATTTCGATCACATCAAAGCCCAAGGGCTTGACTGAATCGTACGTTGAACGTATGATTCGAGCGTCGGATGATACGTGAGACTGACGATTACGAGTGACGCCAGTGCGCAAGCTGCCGCTGAACTAGCGGTGCTGGGTTCACGTCTCACGCGCGTTGCTCAACGCTTTGCCAAGGCGCGCGAGGCCACCCCGGGGCTTACACAACCGGAATATCGAACGCTGCGGGCTCTGCGTCGACGCAGCCCGCGCCGCATGAAGCAGCTGGCGGATTGGCAGCTGCTCAGCAGCCAGACCATGTCCCAGACCGTGGATCAGCTGGTCGTGTCCGGCCAGGTCACACGAACTGAAGATCCCGAGGATCGTCGACATCTTCTGATCGAAGCCACACCCGCCGGGCTTGCGAGCCTGGCGGCCTATGAAGCCGCCTTCGTCGAATATCTCGAAGGCGCGCTCGACGAACTCGACGAGTCCGAACTCGCGGACGTCGCCCAGGCTCTCGTCCGCCTTAATGCCGCGATCAGCGCGAAGCGCGAAGCCGGCTACTTCGGCCGTCGCCGGAGGCACGCCCATGCATAGCACCGCCATCCTGACTCGACTGGTTCGATATGCCCTACCCCACTGGCGGCTGAGTCTGGCCACGTTGGCCGTGACCTTGGTCGGCACGGTTGCCGACCTGTCGATTCCAATGTTTCTTCGGGAGGCCGTCGACCAGGGGCTCAAGGAAGGCGCGCAGACAGTTCTTTACGTCGCCGCAGGTCTGGTTGTCGCGTTTACGGCGTTTAAGGGGCTCTCGCAGTTCGGCCGCCAGTTCATGGCTGAGGTATTGAGCCAGCGGGTGGTCTTCGCCATCCGCAATCAGCTTTACATGCACATCCAGGGGCTTTCGTTCCGCTTCCACGACCAGACGCGCACGGGCGAGTTGATGTCGCGGACGACGAGCGACGTGGAACGCGTGCGTCGTTTCGCGTCGATGGGCATCTTCCAGATCGTGCAGATCTTTCTGGTCACTGGCGGCGTGGCGGTCATCCTGTTTGTGATCGACTGGCAGCTTGCGCTGCTGGCATTGCTGATCGTTCCGGTGCTGGTCGCAATCGCGCTTGGTTTTGCCAAGCGCATCCGGCCGCTGTTTCAAATGGTCCAGGAAGCCTGGGCGGACGTGAACGTGGTGGTGCAGGAGAACCTGGCCGGTGCGCGGGTGGTGCGCGCGTTTGCCCAGGAAGATGCCGAAGCTCGTCGCTTCGCGCCGGTCAACGCCTTACTCAACGACCGTACGGTCACGGTGATGCGCATGTTCGCCATGCGCGCGCCGCTCTTCAACGCCATTCTCGGCGCCGGGCAGGTGGCCGTGCTCTGGTTCGGCGGCTGGAAGGTGATCGATGACCAGATCAGCCTCGGCACGCTGGTGGCGTTCAATACCTACCTGCTGCTCCTGATGATGCCGGTGCGGATGCTGGGCATGACGATCAACAGCTTCGCCCGGGCCGTCGCGTCCGGCGAGCGCATCTTCGACATCCTGGACGAGCAGTCCGAGGTGATCGAGTCGCCTCATGCCGAAGCTCTGACGAAGGCCGAGGGCCGCGTCACATTTGAGCGCGTTGGCTTTCAGCACGAGAGCCACTCGGTTCTCAACGGGATCGACTTCGACATCGCGCCTGGTCAAGCCCTCGGCATCGTCGGCGGCACGGGCTCGGGCAAGAGTTCCATCATCAATCTCCTGCCGCGCTTTTACGACGCGAACGACGGGCGCGTGCAGGTGGATGGTATTGACGTTCGCGACCTGACCATTGATTCGCTGCGCGCGCAGATCGGCATCGTCCATCAGGAACCCTTCGTCTTTGCCGACACCATCCGCGCCAACATTGCCTACGGTCGGCCCGATGCCACTCGTGAGCAGGTCGTTACGGCCGCTCGGCTTGCCCAGATTCACGGCTTTATCGAGACCCTGCCGGACGGATACGAAACCGTGGTGGGCGAGCGCGGGGTCACCCTTTCCGGCGGACAGAAGCAACGGGTCGCGATCGCCCGCGCCCTGGTGCTGGACCCGCGCATTCTCATCCTGGACGAATCGACCTCGAGCGTGGATACGTGGACCGAACGCGCCATTCAGGACGCACTGCGCGAGGCGCAGCAGGGCCGAACCACGTTGATTGTCAGCCAGCGCATCCGCAGCGTGCGTCACGTGGCTGAGATCATCGTGCTCGACCACGGATCGATCGTGCAGCGTGGTCGCCACGAAGATCTGATTGAGACCGACGGCCTCTACCGCGAAATGTGGGAGGCCCAGGAAGCCGAGGCCGAGCGACTGCGCCGCGAAGCGGCCAGCGTCGGCGCCGAACCTACCCCCGTCGGGAGCCCCTCATCATGATGTCCGGACGTATGTCCCTGGGCCGCTTTGAAGGCGATGCCGCGGCCTACAACCCCCAGGTCACCCGCCGCCTGCTCGCCTACCTGGCGCCGCATAAGCGCATGATCGCCGCGGCAATCGTGCTGGTGTCCATCGGGTCCGGCGCCAATGTGGCCGGGCCGCTGCTGCTGAAGATGGGGATCGACGAGGGAATCGAAAAGCGCGACTTCGACACGCTGAGCACCATCGGCGCGATCTACCTGCTCACGCTGTTTGTGATGTGGGCCGGCACCTACTTCCAGGTTCGAATCTCGGCCACGATTGGACAGGCCAGCCTGCTGCGGTTGCGCAACGACCTTTTCGCAAAGCTCAACCGGCTGTCGTTGTCGTACTACACCCGACATCCCCTGGGCGCCATCATGTCCAGGATCACCAACGACGTGGACGTGATCAGCGAGTTCGTGACGATGGGGGTGGTTTCGCTGGTCACCGACGTCTTCATCCTGATCATAATCGTGATCATGATGTTCGTGCTGGACGTCAAGTTGGCGCTGGTCACGCTGACCATGCTTCCTGTTATGTGGGTCGCGAGCCGCTTCTTCAGCGCCAAGGCGCGGACCGCGTTCCGCGACGTTCGAAGCACGGTGGGCGATGTCTACGCGAATCTGCAGGAGAGCATCGACGGCGTTCGGGTCACCCAGTCGTTTGGCCGTGAACGAACGAATGCCTCGCGGTTTCGGGACACCAATCGGGCCACCATGCAAGCCAGCGTCCGCGCCGGCGCCATCGTGTCCGGGTTCATCCCGGTTATCGACACGATCTCGGCGGTCGCGACGGCCCTTGTAATCGTGGTTGGCGGTTCGCTGGTCGTTGGAGGCGAGACGAGCACCGGAACGCTGGTTGCGTTCATTGCGCTGGTCGCACGCTTCTTCCAGCCCATTCAGCAGCTCACGCGTTTCTACAACCAACTGCAATCCACCATGGCGGCCGGCGAGAAGATCTTCGAGTTGATGGACGAGCCCGAAGAGATCAGTGACTCACCGTCGGCCATCGAGCTTCCTCCGATCACCGGGCGTGTGGACTTCAACGACGTGACCTTCGCCTACGACGGGGCCGACGTGCTGCGCGACGTTTCCTTTACCGCTGAGCCGGGTCAGCGTGTGGCGCTGGTCGGGCCAACCGGCGCTGGCAAGACAACCACGATCAACCTGCTGGCCCGCTTCTACGACGCCGATGTTGGCGAGGTCCTCATCGACGGCTACCCCATCCGATCAGTCACGCAGCAATCCTTGCGTCGCCAACTTGGCATCGTGCCGCAGGACAGTTACCTCTTTTCCGGCAGCATCTACCAGAACATCGTGTTTGGGCGTCCGGATGCGTCCGAGCAGGAAGTGATCGATGCCGCGAAGGCCGTGGGTGCGCACGACTTCATTGAGGAACTGTCGAACGGGTATCAGACCGACGTTCGCGAACGCGGCGCCCGGCTTTCGGTTGGGCAACGGCAGCTCATCTGTTTTGCTCGAGCCTTGCTGGCCGACCCGCGCATCCTGATCCTGGACGAAGCCACATCAAGCGTGGACGCGCGAACCGAGCGAGCGATTCAAGAGGCGCTGGAGCGCGTGATGGAGGGCCGCACCTCGTTTGTGATCGCCCATCGCCTGGCGACCGTGCGCGGCGCGGACCTGATTCTTGTCTTCCAGGACGGCGAGATCGTCGAGCGTGGGCCGCACGCCGAACTGCTGGCTCGGCGCGAACTCTATTACAAGCTCTACACCACCGGATTCCCCGGTAAAGACCAGGTCGAGACTGCTCCGGTCGAGCCAACCATGCTCGTGCGACCCAGGTGGGGCCGATAGCGGCCCCGATCTATTGGGCCGAGGCCCGACCCGAACGGACGAACTAGAAGAACATGTAGCGCAGCCAGCTATAGACGTAGCGCGCGCCATGTCGCCGCAGGGAAATGTGCGAGCGATCGCGCCGGCTCGCGTATTCGTGCGTGGGGACTTCAGCGACCCGATAGCCCTTGCGCAGGAACTTGATGATCATTTCCTGCTCGGTGGTGGTGATGTCTTCCTGGAGCGTGATTGACCTGGCGGCTGTCAGGTCAAAGGCGCGAAAGCCGCTCTGCGAGTCGGTCAGCCGAACCCCGAACCGGTAGTTGATGCCCAGGGTGATGATGTCCTGGCCCATCATGCGCAGGAACTTGTCGAAGTCGCCGTGCAGTTCGTCGCTGCCGCCGCGCATCCGCGACCCGGTGGAGTACTCGGCCTCGCCACGCGCGACCGGCGTGACCAGAGCCGGAATATCGTCCGGATCGAACGACATGTCGGCGTCGATGGTCACGAGGATGTCGCCTGTCGCACGCGCAATTGCCTCTCGCACGGCGCAGCCCTTCCCGCGTCCGGCATCGAGATACACAGGAACCTCGAGCGCTTCTGAAATCTCTCGAGTGGCGTCGCCGGAGTGCCCGTCCACCACAAACAGGTGGTCGGCGTGCGGACGGCAGCCTGTAATGATCTCCTCGATCGTCTCGGCTTCGTCCTTGGCCGGGATACAGACCGACACCAGTCGGCCGTTCATCGGCATTCCGTGCCACCTCTCCAGATGTGCCGCGCGAAGCGCCGATCATAGTCGGCCCCCGCGCTGAAAGCCTTAACACGGACGAGTTTGGAATGTCTCGCCAATTAACTCCGGAGCCCGGTGGTGTCCGGAGATCTGTTTCGCACCGGATAATGTCCGCGTACCGCCCGAAGCGCCGTGCAATGAGGAGTTGGAAATGACCGCGAACGCAGGCGATGGCAACCCGTTTCTGGTCACCGGCCGCTGGTACCGCGGCAATCTGCACCTGCACTCCACCAACTCGGACGGAGCCAAGTCACCCGAGGACGCGGTGGCCTGGTACCGCGACGCCGGCTACGACTTCGTGGCGCTGTCGGATCACCACGTCGTCTCGGACACGACGGCGTACGCCCAGCCGGGATTCGTGACAATCCCGGGAATCGAGA
This sequence comes from Chloroflexota bacterium, assembly GCA_022824495.1. Classification (GTDB taxonomy): domain Bacteria; phylum Chloroflexota; class UBA11872; order UBA11872; family UBA11872; genus UBA11872. The sequence goes on from JAJDZU010000012.1 coordinate 120,436, forward strand.
TGCATGGTCTCGACCCTTACACCGGTGAGCGCTATCACATCCTGGCGACCGGCGTCAGCGGCTTCGAGCGCTCCAGCGAGTCGTGGGGCCCGCAGGAGGCCATTGACCGGGTCAACGCTGGCGGCGGCTTTGCCGTCATGGCTCACCCCTACTGGCTGGGCCAGTCCGCCCACGACATGCTTGAGATCGAGGGCTTTGTCGGGATGGAAGTCTTCAATTCGGTCTGCGACGTAACCCGCGCCAAGGGCTTTTCCGGCCAGACCTGGGACGAATACCTGCTCCAGGCCGGCTTGACCTGGGGCTTTGCCACCGACGACTCGCACTGGAAGCATGGCGCCGAGGGCCGCGGCTGGGTGATGGTCCGCACCGAGGACTTCACGCCTGCGGGGCTGGTTGAGGCCATGCGTCGCGGGCACTTCTACTCGTCGATGGGACCGGAGATTCTTGACTTTCAGGTGGACGACGATGAAGTTCGGGTGAAGACCTCGCCCGCCTCACGCATCAGCTTTATCGCTGCGCGTTCTCGGGGCTCAAGTCACCTGGCCGGCGCCGAGCCACTCACGGCCGCCGTCCACGAGCGGCGCGGCACGGAGGTCTACGTCCGCGTGGAAGTCGAAGACGCCACGGGCCGCATTGCCTGGACTAACCCAGTCTTGATCTGACAGCCGCGCTGGCAGCCGCGCTGTCCGGCGAAGCGACTAAGGGACTAGGGCGCCGCGGCTCGGACGATAGCTGCGAACTGGGCGGCGTCCAAGCTGGCGCCGCCCACCAGCGCCCCGTCAATTCCGTCGCGACTGAGCAGTTCGTCGCAGTTGTCCGGCGAAACGCTGCCGCCGTATTGAATTCGCACCCGCCCGGCGGCCGGGCATCCGTGAGCTGCCGACACGGTGTCTCGAATCCAGCCAATGGCTTCCTGCGCCTGCTCGGGCGACGCGTTGCGTCCGGTGCCGATGGCCCAGACAGGCTCATAGGCGATCACACTGGCAGCCGTCTGCTCCGGTGACAGCGCCTCGAGCACTGCGGTGATCTGCGTGCGCAGCACAGCAAGCGTCTCGCCGGCATCCCGTTGATCCAGTGACTCACCCACCGCCACGATCGGCGTCAGGCCGCCGGCCAGGATGGCCAACGTCTTGCGCTGGACGTCCAGGTCCGTTTCCCCGAACAGTTGCCGCCGCTCTGAGTGCCCGGTAATGGCGTAGGCGGCGAGGCCCGTCAGCATCGGGACCGAGATTTCGCCCGTGAAGGCCCCACTCGATTCCCAATACACGTGCTGAGCGCCAACGGCGATCGGGGAGTCTGCGACGGCCTCGGCGACGGACGTAAGCCCGGTGGCAGGTGGGCACAGGACAACCTCGACCTGTGCCAGCGGCAGGTCTTCGGCCGCAACGGCTCGAGCTAGTCGGGCGCCGTCGTCCGGCCCGGTGTTCATCTTCCAGTTCGCGGCAACGATGGGCCGTCGGGCTTTTGGCGACGTCATGCCAGGAGACTCGGAGTTCGGAGGCACACCAGTTTAGTTGCGATCAGCTCGCCTCCGGCGCCGGCATGCGCCGTCCGTGGAACAGGAGAGCCGCGATTGCCAGCGAGACGAGGTTGGCCATGGCTCCAATGGCCAGCGGCAGCCCCGGATCAATATCGATCAGCGTTCCCGCGACAACCGTGCCGGCCAGGATTCCGAAGCTCCACAGGGCATGGACGAAGCCGACGACGCGCCCTCGTTCCAGCGGCGCCGTGCGGTCGCGCACCACGCCAAGCACCAGCACGGACATGGTCCAGCCGGTCACCACGCCGGTGATGCCTGTAGCTATCAGAACTGGCGTTGACTGCCATCCCATCGCCGCCACGACGGCCACAACGAACTGCACACCGAGCACCAGGTACACGGGGGCCACGCGTCCACGGCGGTCGGACCAATGGCCGATAAGGAACTGGCTGACCGCGGCCAGGCTCATGCCCACGGTCCCGTACAGCAGGGCAGGCGGAAGCACGCTCTCCGTTGCGCGGAACATCAGCAGCGGCAGCGCCAGACTCCAGATGCCCCAGAATGCGGTCGAGACGAAGCGCAGCCCGCCCATCAGCCAGACTTCGCGTCGCATCAGGACGTCCCACGTACCCTGGGCCGTGACGCCGACGGGGCGCGCGGGGCGCACGTCCCGGAGATAGCGAAACGTGATGGCGGCCGGCACGAGATTCAGGCCCAGCCCTATAAGGGCGTAGGCGGCAAAGCCAAATCGCTCGACGACCGGCCCGGCCACGGCGGAACTGGCGGACATACCAATCGTCCCGCCCAGGAAGTAGGCGGCCGTGGCCACGCCAACTGACTGGCGGCTGGCGGCCGTCAACAGATAGCTCTGACCCGATGTCGAACGCATCCCATGGGCCAGCCCCAGAATCACCGCCAATGCGACCAGCAGCCAGGGCACGCCGGTCAGGTACTGCAGCAGCCCCGCCGAGAACCCCAGAATCCCGATCACTAGCACCAGCCGGTGTCCCAGCCGGTCGGCCAGCGCGCCCGCGGTGACCGATATCAGCCCGCCCATGACCGTCTCCAGCGACACCAGGAGGCTGGTAAACGCGGGCGACATGCCCAGGTCGCGCTCGACGTAGATCGGCAGCAGCGCCCGCGCCGCGGCCACTGCGACGTTATTCAGAAATAGGATCGAGACAATCGTGACCAGGGCGGGAGGAACCGACTCCAGCCGCGCGCGCAACTGGGCGATCAGCGCTCTGCCTGGTCGACGCTAGTGCCCCTCGGGGGCTTCGTCAGTCGTCGGACTGGGGCGCCGCGAGACTTTCGTTCTTGCCGCAGCGCCCGCACGCCCAGTATTGCGTCTTCAGCAGTCCAAACCACCGGCGGTATTCGTAGAAGTTCCAGGTGGTTTCCTGGCGGCAGAGGGCGCATTCACGCCGTTCGCTGGATCTGACACGGACACTGATTTCGTCGTCGTCGTCGGGCATCGATCAGTCCTCAGCTACAGCCGCCCGAGCATTGTATCGGGATGGAATCGTCTCGGCGCGTCCGGCCCGCCGTCCGGTCGCACTGGTCCGACGGGAACGAGACCCGAATCGATGCGCGGCTCCGAAGTACGGGGGTACTGGCTGCTAGGCAGTCCGATTCGCCCCGTGCTTCGCGACCAGGTTGCACGCCTGCAGGTAGTGGTCGATGGATTCCCCGCAGTCGGCCCAATACCCCTCCAGCACGTCGTGGGTCATCTCGCCGCGCTCCAGGTACGCATTATTCAGATCCGTCACCTCGAGTTCACCGCGATCCGACCGCTCCAACTGCTCGATCAGGCTGAACGCCTGCGCGTCGTAGAAATAGATTCCGGTCACGGCCAGATTGGACGGCGGATCCTTGGGCTTTTCGACGAAACGTACGACGCGGTCGCCCTCAAGCTCCGCAACGCCGTAGGCCCTGGGGTTTTCGACCTCCTTCAGCAGAACCTTGGCCCCGCGGGATTGTGACTCGAACCGCCGCGTCGCCTCCACGATGTTCCCGCCAATCACGTTGTCGCCCAGAATCACCACCATCCGGTCGTCGCCCACGAACGGCCGCGCCAGCGAGATCGCCTCAGCGATTCCGCCGGCGCCGTCCTGGTAGGTAAAGCTCAAGTGCTCAACACCCAGCGCCTCGCCATTGCCCAGCAGGCGAAGAAAGTCGCCAGCGCTGAATCCGCTGGTGACGATCAGGATTTCCGTAACTCCCGCGTTCACCAACGTTTCGATGGGGTAAAAGACCATCGGTTTGTTATAGACGGGCAGCAATTGCTTGTTGGTCACCCGCGTAATCGGGTCCAGACGGGACGCGATACCGCCCGCCAGAATCACGCCTTTCACGTTTCCTCCTCGTCGTCGACATCATCCACCTGCGGCGCCAGCAACGCCTGAACGAACCGATCCGGGTCAAACGGCTCAAAGTCCGTCAGCCGCTCGCCAACGCCGACAAACTTGATCGGCAATTCCGTCGCCCGCGTGACGGCAAACGCGACCCCGCCCTTGGCGGAACTGTCTAGCTTGGTCAGCACAATGCCGGTCACTCCCGACGATTCCAGGAACCCTTGGGCCTGGTGCAGGCCATTCTGTCCGGTGAGTGCGTCTAGAACGAGCAGCACCTCGTGCGGCGCTCCCGGCAACTTGCGCGACGCCACTCTACGCATCTTGGCCACTTCGTTCATGAGATTGACGTTCGTGTGCTGCCGACCGGCCGAGTCGGCGATCACGTAATCCACGCCCCGGGCCTGCGCGGCGTCTAACGCGTCGTAAATCACCGCGCCCGGATCCCCGCCCGGCTGGTGCGCGATTACGGGCACGCCAACGCGGTCGCCCCAGATCTGCAACTGGTCAATGGCGCCGGCGCGAAACGTGTCGCCGGCCGCCAGCACTACATCGTGCCCGTTGGTCTGAAGCAAGTGCGCCAGCTTGGCAATTGACGTCGTCTTGCCGGCCCCGTTGACGCCAACCACAAACACGACCTGCGGCGGCGGACCACTGGCGAACTGTGCGTCCCGCCCGCCCAGGGTCTCACGCAGACGCGCCGCCAGCAGCACCCGAGCAGCCTCCGGATCCGAATCCCCGTCTGCACCCACCGTCTCGCGCAACTCGTCCAAGAGCTCCATGGCCAGCATGGGACCCAGGTCGGCGGCAATCAGCACCTCTTCCAGCTCGTCCCAATCCGCCTCCGTCAGCTTCGAGCGGCGTAGCCAGCGCCGTACGGTGGCAAAACGACGCCGGGTCGGCTGCGCCGCCGGCGCCCGGGCCTCGTTGGCTTCCGCTTCGGGGGACTCCGTGCGCCGAGCCCGCCGCAGACGCTTCAGCAACACGACAGTCTCCGATTCAGCGGATCAGGCCAGGGGATTCCCATCGTGCCAAGCCACACGCCGCGGCCGCCTCGTTGATTCACCACGTCGGCAACCTGCCAGCTTCAGGACCGAGTCGGTCCGGCTTGGAGCGTCGGCGTCAGCCCAGCCCACCCCGAACGTGCTCGCTCGTGATCTCTCGGCCCGTCAAGCTGAATGACTGTCCACATCCACACACCGACTGGGCGCGTGGATTGAGCACCTTAAACCCGCCGTCCATCAGCGAGTCGCTGTATTCCAGCGTCGAACCTCGCAGCAACTCGGCGCTCTCCGCGTCAACGACCACCGTCACGCCGTGGGCAGGAATGCTCTGATCCCCTTCCCGCGGGCCCGGTTCGATGCCCATGGCGTAGCGAAAGTCGCCACAGCCGGCATCCACGATCACGCGCACGCGTAGCACGGCATCAGGCCGGTTGCGCTTGGTCCGCATCCGGTCGAATTCGGCGGCGGCCGAAGGTTGCACCACGAGGATCGGCGCGTCGGCCATTGGCAGATCCATCAAGTCCAGCACGTCGCTCGTGGCCACGTTGGCGTTCCTTAGCTCAGAGACGCGTCGCGGGCAGTCCCGCGCCGCACCCTGAGCGTACGCAACCCGGCGGCGGCTCGCCACATGTTCAGCCCCTACGGCCTGCGGAACTAGGGCTGTGTCGTTAGGCCGTCAACACGAGCGTTGAGAGCGTCGATCCGTGCGGCAAGCTCGCCATGTTGGCGGCTGTTCTCCTCGCGAAACTGGCGCAAGTCGCCGCGAAGTTCGCTGTGGAGCCTAAAACTCACTCCAATAATCAGCCCGCCAAGCCCGATGAGCAGCGTCGCACCCACGCTCAGGATCCCAATCAGTTCTGCCGACACGACGATCCTTCTACCGCCCGCCGAGAGTTGTCCAAATCTACGACGATTCGGACCGGACGCCGCAGACTGCCTGGTCGTTGCAGCCTAAAGCGCTGCCGAGCGGGTAGCCGCGCGAGGTACTCGCGGAACCAGCTCGTGCAGCGCCTCCAGCGTTCGCTCAATCTCCGCTTCGGTGTTCGCCTGTCCGGTCGTCAAACGCAGGCTGCCGGCGGCCAGGTCCGGCTGAAGGCCCATAGCCAGCAGCACGTGTGATGGCTCCAGAGAAGCCGACGTACAGGCCGACCCGCTGGACGCCGCGATCCCAGCCGCATCCAGCCCCAGCAGCAACGCTTCGCTTTCAACGCCTGTGAAGCAGACGTTCACGTTGTTCGGCAGCCGCCGCCGGCGCGGCCCGTTCAGGCGGCTGCCGGGAATAGCCGCGATTCCCTCAATCAGTACGTCGCGAAGGCGCGCATTGTGCGCCGCGGCGGTCGGGCGAGCGGCCTCGGCCCGTTGCAGCGCGGTACGCAGGCCAACCGCAAAGGCCACGTTCTCGGTCCCCGCGCGTCGATTCCGCTCCTGCGATCCGCCTACGATCTGCGGACTCAGCCGCACGCCGCGCCGCACGAACAGCGCGCCAACGCCCTTCGGCCCGTAGAACTTGTGGGCCGCGATACTCAGCAGGTCGACGCCTAGCGTCGGAATGTCGATTGCGAGCTGCCCGGGTGCCTGCACGGCGTCCGTGTGCACCAACGCCGGATGGTCGCGCAGTGCCTCCGCGACGTCGGCCACCGGCTGGATGGCGCCCATTTCGTTGTTCGCATACATCACGCTCACCAGCGCGGTGTCCGGACGCACGGCGTTCGTCACCGCTTCCGGATCAACGAGCCCCTCCGCATCGACGGGAATCACCGTGGCCTCGAACCCATGACGCTGCGCCAGCAACTGCACCGTATGTAGTACCGCGTGATGCTCCACGGCCGTGGTCACCAGGTGTCGCCGTCCTTCGCGGGCAGCGGCAAAGGCCGTGCCCCGGATAGCCAGGGCCGCGCCCTCGCTGCCCCCACTGGTAAAGACAATTTCGCCGGGGTCGGCGGCAAGGACCTCCGCTACCTGCGCGCGAGCCTCATCCAGAGCGTCTCGCGCAACCCGACCCTCCGAGTAGAGCGAACTCGGGTTACCCGGAAACTCCTGCAGTGCGGCAACGATGGCATCGCGCACCACCGGATCCAGTGGCGTGGTCGCGGCGTGGTCCAGGTAAATGCGGGAAGCGGCCATTGATGTCCGAACGCGCCGCTCGCGCCGCGTCTAGCTCGTGGCGGGTAAGGACTGCGGCAGCGATGAACGTTCCTGGATCGCGTATGTGCAGGCGCAGCCCTCGCGCGGCCCGACCTCAAGGGGAATGACCTCCGCCTCGACGAGTCGTCGAATCAGCCGCAATTCGGAGTCGCAGCCTGCGCGGCAGGTTGAAGCCACGTCCCAGATTGGACAGTGGTGGGCCGACAGCACATAACCCGTGTCGGTTCGGTCGACGCGCGGCATGAAGCCGCACTCGTCCATGATGCGCCGCAGCTCTTGCACACGCGCATGAAAGTCCAGGCCCGCCAGGCGCGGCGCGAATCGCTGATACTGCTTGTCCTCGTGGTGCGTCAGGATCTGCTTCAGGAGGTCGTGCCCGCCGAATGCCAGCACGCCCTCCACGAAGTCCTTCGCGAACTCTCCGTACCCCTGCGGAAATCTCGCGTGCCCGTCGCTGGTAAGTTCGAACTGGTGACGCGGGCGTCCGGGCCCTCCGCGCACCACCTGCACGCGCACGAGTCGCTCGGCCACCAGCCGGTCAAGGTGAGGTCGGACGGCCGACAGGCTGCTCCCGATGGCTTCAGCAATCGCCCGACACTGAAGCGCCCCCTGCATCTTGAGGACGTGCAGGATCTGTTCGCGGGGATTCGCGGGTTGCTCGGACATGCGCCGCCAGCGCCGGGTCGTTGATCGAACCTACCACCGCCGGATAGCCCCTACCAACTGGGTTCCGGTTGGCGCCAGTTGATCCGGCAGCATATAAACGGTTTACACGGAAATATCTGGAAAAACGTGTATACTCACCTTGTCGGAATACAGGCGACCACCGTTGATCGTCGCCAGGCTCGCCGACGAGGCATGAATGCACGCGACAGATGTGGCCCGCGAAGCATCTCCCGCCCTGGGCCACTGGGCGAACGATTTGGCGTCAGTTGATCGCCGCCCGGAAGCAACGACGAAGGAGACTGAGGCGCCGCCGACGCGCGCCACTGGCGACGAGTCCATCGAAGACACGATGCGGCTCTATCTAAACGAGATAAACCGAGTCCCTTTGCTCACGGCGGCCCAGGAAATCGAATTGGCCAAGCGTGTGGAAGCCGGTGACGCCGCCGCCCGCCAGCATCTGGTGGATGCCAACCTGCGGCTGGTCGTCAACGTGGCCAAGCGCTACGCCGCCGGTGGCCTGCCACTGCTGGACCTGATCCAGGAAGGCAGCCTCGGGTTGATGCAGGCCGTGGAGCGCTTCGATTGGCGCCGCGGGTTCAAGTTCAGCACCTACGCCACCTGGTGGATCCGCCAGGCCATCACGCGCTCGCTCTCCAACGACTCGCGAACGGTCCGGCTTCCCGTCCACGTGGTCGAAGCGCTGCGCAAAATCCGCAAGATCACGCCGGAATTGGCCGCGGAGATGGAGCGCGAGCCCACCCCCGCCGAGCTGGGCGAAGTCCTGGGCATGTCGCCGGAACGCGTCGTCGAGATCGTTCGCGCCAGCCGCGCACCCATGTCGCTGGAACAGCCCGTCGGCGAGGACGGCGATGAATCGCTGGCGGACTTCGTGGAAGACCCCGATCTCGACACGGCCGACCGCGCCCTGCTGGCGGGAACCCTGCGTGAAGACCTGCACCGCGCCCTGGCCATCCTTCCGGACCGCCAGCAGACCATCCTGGTGCGCCGCTTTGGTTTGGACGGTCAGGAACCCTGGACACTGGACCAGATTGGCGCCCACTTCGGCGTGACCCGCGAGCGTATCCGGCAGTTACAGGTCGAGGCGCTGCGTAAGCTCAAGCGCTCCAGCGTCTCCCGCGATCTGCGCGACTACCTGACCGTGCCTGGGGTTGGCCTCAACTAGCCAAACCGGACCGGAGCGTCCGAGCTAGCCGATCTCCAGCATTCGGTCGATTGATCGCCGGGCCCGCACGCGGATGTCCTCCGGCACCTCGATCTGCTCGCGGTTCTCCCGCAGCGAGGCCAGCACGTGCTCCAGGGTGATCTCGTTCATGTGCGGGCAGCGCACCGAGCAGAGCCGCACCATGTCCTTGTCCGGCGCCTCGGCGGCAATGTTGTCGCCCATGCTGCACTCGGTCAGCAGCAGATAGCGCGGCGCCTCGACCTCGCGGACATAGCGAGTCATCGCGGCCGTCGAGCCTGAGAAGTCCGACGCGTCAACAACCTCCGGGCTGCATTCCGGATGGGCCAGCACCACCACGTCGGGAAACTGCGCGCGTACCGCCTCAACGTCCTCCACCGTGAACTTCTCATGCACCTCGCAGCGGCCGGTCCAGCCCACGATGTCGTAGTGCACGCCGTTGCCGGCGGCCTCGGCGCGCGCATCGGCGGATACTGGCGCGTTGCTGGGCAGCACGATGGTCTTGCCCGTCTCACGCGCCACGTTCTTTGCCAGGTACTCGTCGGGCAGAAAAATCACTGTGTCAGATTCCAGCGACTCCACGACTTTGGCCGCGTTGCTGGAGGTGCAGCACACGTCCACCTCGGCCTTCACGTCCGCGTACGTGTTGATGTAGGCCACGATCGGCGCGTTGGGGTAGCGGGCCCGCAGTCCGCGCACGTCTTCGGCGGTAATGGACTCGGCCAGCGAGCAGCCGGCCCGCAACGCCGGCAGTAGCACGGTGCGTTCGGGGTTCAGAATCTTGGCCGTCTCGGCCATGAAGCGAACCCCGCAGAAGACGATTGGGTCGGCCTCGGTCGTGGCCGCCACCCGGCTCAACTCCAGCGAGTCGCCGGTGTAGTCGCATACCGAGTGAAAGAGCGCGGGTTCCATGTAGTTGTGACCCAGAATCACGGCCCCGCGCTCGGTCTTCAGCCGGTTGATGCGGTAGGCCAGCTCCGCCTTCACGTCCACTTCAAACTCGGGCACGATGCCGTACAGCTTGGCGCGCAGCGCGGCCCGGGTGGATTCCAGGGTCGCCGTATCCAGGCTCATAAAGACAGTTGCCGGCGCGTCGGGACGACCGCCCACGCCATCCTGCGAGGGGGAAGCGAGCCTACGGCCCGAGCCGTGGGAATGGTCAAGAGCGCCAGCCCGACCAAGTCTAGGTGTCCAAGATTCTCGCACATGACGCCGGCCCGTGGGCAAGCGATTCAGCGGAGACGTCTAGGCAAAGAGGTTGAGGAGATCCAGGTAGGAGTCGTCCAGCGGACGCGTCTGCCCGGCGATGTCAACCAGCGGCACGGGCTTGATGTGTGGACCCTGCTGCGCGGCCATCTGGCCGTGCTGGCCGCTGGCCAAATAGCCCACGGCAGCCGCGCCGAACCGCGTGCCCAACACCCGATCGAATGTGGTCGGCGTGCCGCCCCGCTGCAAATGGCCCAGGACGCTGGAGCGCGTCTCGATGCCGGTTGCTTCCTCGATAGCTCGCGCAAGGCTCTCGCCGACGCTGCGCGCGGCCAGCACGATGTGACCAAATTCGTCCGTGGCCTGCACGCCGGCTTCGCCGACATCGAGTCCATCGATCTCCGCGCCTTCCGCCACCACCACGATGCTGTATGCCCGCCCCTGCTCGTAGCGGCGTTGAACGTGCGTCACGAACTGATCGCACGCGCTGCGTTGCTCGGGCACGGCGATGAAATCGGCGCCGCCAGCTAGTCCACCTACCGCGGCCAGCCATCCGGCCTGCCGGCCCATGGTCTCGACCACCGTGGCGCGGTGATGCGACATGGTGGTGGTCCGCAGGCGGGCGATCGACGCGGCAATTGTCTCCACGGCCGTATCGAACCCGATACACATGTCGGTCCCAGGCACGTCGTTGTCGATGGTCTTGGGAATGCCCACAACCGGCAGGCCGTCTCCTGCCAGGGCTCCAGCCACGGACAACGTGTCGTCGCCCCCGATGGCCACCAGGCCGTCCAGGCCCATGTCGTCAAAGACCGATACCGCCAGGGCGTAGTTCTCCGGCGTCCGCAGCGGGTTCGTGCGCGAACTGCCCAGCAGGGTTCCGCCGACCTCGAGGAAACCGTCGGTGTTCTCGATGGTCAGCGGCGTCCCGTTGCGGGCCAGCACGCCCGCCCAGCCGTCGTGGAGGCCCGTGACCGACCATCCCTGGTCCAGGCTCGCTCGGGTCACGGCCCGAATCGCGGCATTGAGCCCCGGACAATCGCCGCCGCCGGTCAGAACTCCGATATGCACAAGTGAACCTCGCTCGCCAGTCTGTCTGATTCAACCATAACCCCGGCGCACCGTCGGCGCGCCCGATACCATGATGGTCGCCTGCCAGCCGTGAAACGAGCGGAATGGACGTATACACAGCCATCCGAGGCCGCCGCAGCATCACGGGGCTCACCGCCGATGTCCCCGACCAGGCGGTGCTTGACCGAATCATCCAGGCGTCCGTGTGGGCGCCGAATCACCACCTCACCGAGCCCTGGCGCTTCCACGTCCTGTGCGGCGCGGCCCGCGACGAAATGGGCGCCATGGTTGCCGATCGCCTGGAATCGGAACTTGATCCGGACGATCCGGCGTCGGCGCCATCCATCCGCTCGGCGCGCGTCCGGCTCCGGCGGTCGCCCGTCGTGATTGTCGTCAGCCAGGTTTGGTCGGACGATCCCGTCACCAACCTTGAAGACTATGCGTCCGTCTGTTGCGCGACCCAGAACCTGATGCTGGCGGCGCACGCCGAAGGTCTCGCCACCAAGTGGCGGACCGGGGAGATGTGCGACTTCGCAGCCTGCAAGGACTTTCTGGGTTTGGATCAGCAGGACCGAATCGTCGGGTATATCTACCTGGGCCACCCATCACCCGCAATTGGGCCCGATCGGCGCGAGCGCCAGCCGGCCCAAGTCACCTGGCTTGGGTGGGACGACGAGGCCTGATCGCACGTAGGCACTGCTAAGGAGGGCGGCTAATGGTCCCCGGCAACGAACTCGCCCGCCTGTCGCTGACCGAAGTCGGCGCGCTGATTGCCGCCGGCGAGGTCAGTCCCGTCGAGGTCACGCGCAACTCGCTCGACCGGCTCGACCGCTACGCCGGTCCCCTGGGCGCGACCACGGCGATCCTGCATGACTCAGCGCTGGCCGACGCCCGTCGGGCCGAGCGCGAAATCCTGGCCGGTGATTACCGAGGCCCGCTCCACGGCGTACCGCTTGGGATCAAGGATCTGGCCGATGTGGCCGGCGCGGTTACGACCGCCGGCTCCACGGTCTTCGGCAACCAGCCGGCCAGTGTGGACGCCGAGCTCGTCCGAGGCTTGCGCAAGGCCGGCGCGGTCATTGCCTGCAAGCTCAACTGCGACGAGTTTGCCTACCACCCAACGGGCGCGACCTCGCAGATGGGTCCGTCGCGTAATCCTTGGAACACGGAGATCGTCTCCGGCGGATCCAGCGGCGGCACCGGCTCGGCCGTCGCCGCGGGATTGGTCTACGGGGGACTCGGCACGGATACCGGCGGCTCGATTCGCCTGCCGTCGGCCCTGTGCGGCCTGGTCGGAATCAAACCCACCTACGGTCGCGTCAGCCTGGAAGGCCTGCGCCTGCTCAGCCCCAGCTTTGACACGCCAGGGCCCATGGCGCGAACTACCCCAGATGCCGCCGTGATGCTGCAGGCAATGGCCGACCCCGTGGCTGACGAAACCACCACCATCGCCAACCGTGCCGCTCACCTCACCAGCGAAATGCCGGTTGGCCTGGTGGGTCTGCGTGTGGGTGTGCCGTCAAACTACTTCTTTGAGGACCTGGATCCCGAGATTGAGCGCATCGTCCGAGCTGCGGTTGACGCCCTGGTCATCCTCGGTGGCGACCTGGTGCAGGTCGGGGTGCCGTCGGTGCCGGACCTTGCCGTGTCGCAGCGCGGCATTCTCACCATTGAGGCCTATCAGAACGTGCTCAGCGCTACCGGCGGCGATGTCACCCGCGTGAACCCAACGCTCCGTGACCGCCTCAAGCTCGGCCTCGAGGAGGCCATGCGTCCCGGCGAAGACGTTCAGATCACCCTCGGACGCCTGCGCAGTCAGCGTGACGACGCGTTGGCCGCGTTCCGGCGAGCCGTGGGCACCGTGGATGTGCTGGTGGCGCCGGTCCTTGGGCGGCCGCCGCCCCGCATCGACGAAGCGCTGACCGACTACCACTGGATGCCCAACTTCACCAGGCCGTTCAACGCCACCCATCAGCCGGTGGTGGCCGTGCCATGTGGCTGGACAGACGACGGACTCCCCGTTGGTCTGCAAGTGGTGGCCCCCAAGTACCGCGAGCGCACCGCGCTGCGCGTGGCCTACGCATACGAGCGCTCGGACCACGCGCCCGAACGCCGCTGGCCGCGCCTGCGACCGGCGGCCTGAGGGCCAATAGCCAGCCTTGGCGATGCGAGTCGCCTTCTCCTACACCGGTGACGAGGGTCCAGCGGAGGTTTACCGACGCGTCGTAACTCGCGCCCGAACATTGGATGGGCGCGGCATCCGGGACGGCCCCAGGCTGACGGGGCCTTTGCCCATGCCGTGTGTCGGGCAGGCGCCCCGAGCCTCGCGACAATCCGGCCCCTTGTAGAACGTCTCTGAGTGGCCAGCAGCTCCGCGCCTTTTGCCGAGGTTCTACGTACACGCTTGCGCCGCCGATCCGTACTCAGGGTTGCCGCCGGCTTGCCCCTTGCTTACTCAGCCGCGGCCTTTGGCCAACTCGCCGCGGCCTGCGCCGAAGGCAGCGACGCCCCGGCCTTCGATTTCATTCAGCCCAACAGTCTGGACCAGGTAACCGTCGCCGCCGGCTACCGGACCAGGCCGCTTATTTCTTGGGGCGATCCCATCACCGGCGATGCGCCTCCGTTCGATGTCCACGCCCAATCTCCCGCGGCCCAGGCCAAGCAGTTCGGGTACAACTCCGACTTCCTTGCCCTGCTTCCCCTGCCCGACGACCGATCGGCGGTCTCCGATCGAGCCTTGCTGTGGAACAACCACGAATTCCTCAACCCCGAGCTCATGTTTCCCAACTACGACCCCGAAGCGCCGACCCGCGAACAGGTAGACATTGGTCTCCTGGCCCAGGGTGCCTCGATCGTCGAAATCCGTCTCGCTAACGGACGCTGGCTGCCGGTCCGGAACTCCCGCTTCAACCGACGAATCACCGGCCAGACCCTCATGAACATCCGCGGCCCGGCGGCCGGCGATCCCAGGCTGCGCACCGCCGAAGATCCGACCGGCACGGTCGCCCGCGGCACGTTCTACAACTGCGGCGGCGGCGTTACCCCGTGGGGCACCGTCCTGACCGATGAAGAAGACGTCCACACGTGCTTTGGCAACCGGCCGGCCGGCGGTGCAAATGATGCGGTACATCACAGGTACGGCATCCGGACCGACGCCAGCGACTACCGTTGGGAGCAGTACCATGACCGCTTTGATGTCACTAAATCACCCAACGACGTCTTCACCACCGGCTACGTGGTTGAGGTTGACCCTTACGATCCGGACTCCACCCCCACCAAGCACACGGCGCTCGGACGCTTACGCCACGAAGCGTCAACCGTGGTCCTCGCGGCCGACCGGCGGGTGGTGGTCTACTGCGGCGACGACGGACGGTTCGAGTATGTATATCGCTACGTCAGCACCAATCCATACGACTCGTCCAGCCGCACGGCCAACCAGACCCTGCTAGACGACGGGGTGCTGTCTGTCGCGCGTTATGGCGACGACGGGTCCGGCGAGTGGATTCCGCTGGTTGCCGGGCACGGACCGCTGGCCGACTGGTCTGGCGCCGATGTCGCCATCAACACTCGAGGCGCCGCTGACCTCGTCGGCGCCACGCCGATGGACCGGCCCGAGGACATCGACGTCAATCCGATCAACAGTCGAATCTACGCCGCCTTTACCAACAATATCGACCGTACAGAGGAGCAGGTGGACGCTGCGAATCCTCGCGCTCCAAACGACCACGGCCACGTCATCGAGATGACGCCTGGAGGAGGTGACCACGCGTCGCCGACGTTTACATGGGAAATCTTGTTTCTGGGGGGCGATCCACGCAATCCCTCGCACGCGGCGTTTTATGCGGGAATCGACTCGGAAGACGTCACGCCGCTGGCCAACCCGGACAACCTGCTGTTTGATCAACAAGGCACGCTCTACGTCTGCACTGATGGACAGCCCGTGACCCTCGGGAGCAACGACGGACTCTTCGCCGTGCCCGTCAGCGGCCCGGACCGCGGACGCGCCAGGCAACTCCTGAGCGTGCCGGTCGGCGCCGAACTCGCCTCGGGCTGCTTTTCGCCCGACGGTCGCTGGTTCTTTGGATCCGCCCAGCACCCCGGCGAGGGCAGCACCTTTGAAAGCCCGTCCAGCACGTACCCCGACGGGCCCGGCAATCCGCCGCGTCCCGGCGTGTTTACCGTCAGCAAGGTTGACGGTGGGCTGATTGGCGCCTGACGCGTCTAGCTCTTCAGACGAACGGCCGTTCCATAGGCCAGCAGTTCGGCGGTGCCTTGCATCACGTCGGCGGTGTTGTAGCGGACCTGCACCACGGCGTCCGCGCCCAGCTTCTCGGCTTCGGCCACCATTCGGTTCAGCGCTTCCGCCCGCGCGGTGGTCAGCAGTTCGGCGTACTCGTGCACTTCGCCGCCCACGATCGTGCGCAGCCCCGCCACGATGTCGCGTCCGACGCCGCGCGTTCGCACCGTGCTGCCCTGCACGATGTCTATGACTTCGGCAATCTCACGCCCGGGTACGGATTCGGTCGTTACGACGATCACAAGTCTCCTCCTTGCGAAACCGTATCCGTCGCGTCGACGGAGTCCAGCGCCGCTACAACATCATCCCACCCCAGGTCCCCCGCCCGCGCCTGAACCTCCACTCGGTGGGGCAGGCTCACGAGCGGCCCAACGCGTTCGACTTTCAGCCCCGCCACGACCGTGGCCAGCCGTGCCGAGGTCGCCGGGTCCTGACCCAGAAGTGCCCCAACCGCCAGCCCGCCCGCAAAGGCGTCCCCGCCGCCTTGCGCGCCCTTGACAATTCGCGCCACGGTCGGCAGTCGGATCTCGCCATCGGCCCAGGCCACGTACGCGCCGTCCTCGGCCATCGAGACCGCCGCTACGCGCGGCCCGCAATCCAGCAGCCGCGCGGCCGTTGACTCGGGATCGGCGGTCCCAAACACGGCCTGTCCCTCGTCGAACCCGCAAAGCGCCACGTCCACCAGCGGCAACACCTCGTCGGCCGCCTCCGCTGCCGCCGGGCCGTCCCAGATCTGCGGTCTGAAATTCAGGTCAAACGCCACCACGGCGCCTGCCGCTCGTCCCCGCTCCGCCAGCCGCCGTGTCGCTTGGCGCGAGGACGTTGAGATGGCCTGCGCGATCCCGTTAAGGTGAACCATCTCCACGCCGCTCAGGTCAATCTGCTCCATATCCGCTGGGCTGACGGTGGACGCCGCGCTGTGGCGTCGGTAGTACCAGATGCTGTAGGCGCCCTCGCCGCCCTGCTCGACCACATAGAGGCCGGTCGGGCCGCCGCCGCGCTTCACATAACGCAGGTCAACGCCAAGACCCCGAAACTGTTCCGACAAGTAATCGCCGAACGGATCCTCACCCAGCCTGGTGACGATCGCGCTGGACACCCCCAGGCGATGTACCGCAACCGCCACGTTCAGCGCATCGCCCGAATACGATCGGGCCAACTCGGCCGCCTCCGCCAGCGGCGCCGGGCCCGAGAGTTCGATCATCACCTCGCCCAGGCTGACGAGGCGCGGGGTGACGTTGTTGGCTCCCATGGGTCAGACCCGCACGCGTGCGCTGCGTGCGACACGCCGGATTTGCAGCATCGCCCCCGTCTGCTTGGCCTGGGATCGCGTGACAGAGCGCTGGAATAGTCGGTTGGCCTCGATCACGTCGCCCTCCTCGATCATCATGATCACCTGATCCAGCGCCGTCACCAGGTCGCTCAGCCCCTCCACAAAATCCTCGTGGTGGCGTTCCAGTCCCTTCGGTGGCTGGATCAGTTCCAACTTCGCCAGTACCGCGGCGTTGGAGGCCCGTAACTCACGATAAATCGCGAGATAGGCGCCAGCGTCGCGCGAGCCACTGGCGATCAAGGAGTTGAACCGCTCGCCCAGCAGCGCGTCGTCCCCGGCCGAGCTGTCTCGCAGCTCGTTCACCTCGTTCAGGTAGACGGCGACGGCCTGGCCGTCGACCGTGTCGCAGGCCGTGCCAAACGTCAGCGCGCCAAGCGCCGACAGGCCGCCGACCAAAACGGCTCGCCGGCTACAGCGCCAGGTCAATCTGGAAGCTCCCGTCACGGGTTGCTTCCTGAATTTACGCGACCACCCTTGGCACGAAGACTCACAGTACTGAGATGCCCTGCCTGTTCGAGAACATACAAGCAGTGTGGCGGAGCCTGCGCGCGAACGCGAGCGAGTTGGCTAGCCGGAGGGTAGCCAGTCGAGGCTGAATCTGGCCCACCGAAGGTGCTCGTATTCGCCTTCGCTCCCCGCCTCGTAGAGACAGCCCAGCGTCCCGTCGGGCAGCTCGCAGAGGTCCGAGTAGGCCGCTCGCCCGTCGTGCAGCACCCGACCGCGTGACCACGTCTCTCCGCCGTCGGCGCTGGTTCGCACCGTCAGCCGCTCGCGCGCCCGGCTGGCGGCGTTGCTGAACACCAGCCGGTCGCCGCCCACGCCCAGCACGGCCGC
The DNA here is from genome assembly GCA_022824495.1 of Chloroflexota bacterium. Lineage (GTDB taxonomy): Bacteria > Chloroflexota > UBA11872 > UBA11872 > UBA11872 > UBA11872. The sequence continues at coordinate 138,024 of JAJDZU010000012.1, forward strand.
CTGGCACACCGGGTCGATCAGTTCGTCGTGCCAGCCAAAGGCGTCAAAGCTCTCGCCCTCGTCGTGGCTCATCGCGAAGGCCCGCCGGTATTCGCCCAGGTAGTTGCGCTCGTTCAGGTACACACGCCCATCCGCCAGTTGAGTGGCCATGCACTCATTCGTGCCTGGCTGCGCCTCGCCCCCCAGCCGCCAAGTCTCCCCGTGATCGTCGCTCAGAATCGCGTGCGAGATATAGGGATCCGTGGCCCGGTCGAAGTTCTGCCCTACGACGTGATAGCTCGGAATCAACAGCCGCCCCGAGGCCAGTTGCAACCCATGCCCCGGCCCGGTGCCGTACCACGTCCACTCCGGCAGCTTGACAACATCGGTCATTTCCCTGGGCTCCGCCCACGTCTCGCCGTCGTCGTCGCTGCTGGTCAGCCACACGGTGCGCGGAGCCTCGCCCGCGCAGATCAGGGTCTCCGGGCCGTCGGCATTGTTGCGGCAAAACCACAGCCAGATCGTCCCGGTTACCGCGTCCACCACCGGCGCCGGATTGCCCGCCACGTTGCCTTCGCCCGCAACCGCCACCCGCATGGCGTCGAAAGCTACGCCGTTGTCGTGGCTGCGCCGCAGGACCAAGTCGATATCGCCGGTGTCGTGCTGCGAATTCCGCCGCCCCTCCGCAATCGCCAGCAGCGTTCTCCGGGTCGTGACTACCAGCGCCGGAATCCGAAACGTGTGGTACCCCAGCGTCCCGCTGGTGAACAGGTCCGTCTGGATAGGGCCCGCCTCAGCCGTCAACGTACGGAATCCACACGCGCATCGCCCCCGGAGCTCGGTTGGCCCAGGCAAAATACGGAATCGCCGTGAGGGCCGTCGAACCGGTCAGCGCCGGCCTTCCGCCCTGGAACCGCGAATACAGTTCATCGGACTCGCTCTTCACCGCAACGCCCGCCGAGCCTCGAATCGTCGTCAGCCCGCCCAACAAGCCGGGCTCGTCGCTCGGCTGCAAATCTGAATCCGGGCCCAACACCAGCGCGTCCACATTCGCCTCGGGGTGATCCGCGGACTCAATGCAATAGACCAACGGCCCCCGGGCGATTGCCACTCGTCCCCTATTGGCCTGCACCCTCGGGTGGCTGGCAACCAGCCGAACATCCATCGGCAGCCGCAGATGCACGGACGTCCCCGCCGGCCAGACCCGCCGGAGGACGGCGTATGCCCCGGCCTCGACAGTCTCACGAACACCGTTCGCCTCAACGCTGGCGCCCTCGGCCCACGAGGGAACCCGCAGCCGCAGTTCCACTGGCCGGTCAGGCGCCTCCTCTACCACCAGATCTACGTTGCCGTCCCACGGATACCGCGTCGTGACCTGCAAGGTCATGGAATCGCCATCCGGCAGCGCCGCCTCGACCCGACCAGGCAAGAAGTGATGCACCCACAGCGCACCCGCCGACACCCCGTAGGCGTACCCCGGCAGGCTCAGCAGCAGCCGCGCGATGTTCGGCGGGCAGCAGGCCGTGTCGTACCACGGTTGGCGCTGGTGGCCGCCCACCGTCTGTTGCGCTCCGCTGCTGTGCAGCCCCTGCTGGTCGTCCGGCGTCGGCTGCGGATCGGTCGCCAGCGGATTCGCATAGAAATAGGCCGCCCCGTCCGGCGAGACTCCAACCAGCGCGCCGTTGTAGAGCGCCGTTTCCGACCAGTCCGCGTAGCGGGCGTCGCCCGTGGCGGCCAGCAGCCGGGCATTCCAGAAGATCCCGCCCACTGCCGCGCAGGTCTCCGCGTAGGCGCGGTCGTTGGGCAGTTCGTAGTCCGCCCCAAAGGCCTCGCCCTGGTACCGCGACCCCAGACCTCCGGTCACGTAGGCCCGCCGCTCATACGCGCTTTCCCACAACCGGATCGAGGCTTCCAGCAACTCCGCCTCGCCCGTGTCCATGGCCGCGTCCGCCATCGCCGCCGCCAAATAAGTCAGGCGTACGGAGTGCCCGTCGGCATTAGGCTGCTCACGAACCGGCGCGTGGTCCTGGTGGTAGTGCAACCCGCTCAGATTCGGCGGATCCGCCCCTCGCTGGTCGAGAAAAAACACCGCCTGCCGCAGGTACACGGAATCTCCGGTTTCCCGCGCCAGCTCCACCATCGCCAGCTCGATCTCCGGATGCCCATCCGGCTCCGGCCGCCCCTCCGGACCGAACGTCTCGCAGATGTGATCCGCCGCCCGCACCACGACCTCGAACAGCCGATCCGATCCCGTCGACCGCCGATGCGCCACCCCCGCCTGGATCAGGTGCCCCATGCAATACAACTCGTGCTCGTCCGTCAGGTTCCGATACCGCCACGACGCTCGGGATCCACTGAAGTAGGTATTGATGTAGCCGTCGGGACGCTGCGCCGACCGAATCAGATCAATCACCCGATCCACGCAACTTTGCAGTTCGGCCGAAGGCGCCCGCGCCAGCGCATAACTCGCCGCCTCCAGCCACTTGTATACGTCCGAGTCGTTGTAATAGCGCCCCTCGAACTCACCCGTCAGCCGACCCGCCGCCCGCTCGAAGTTGCGCAGTCGCCCCGTCACCTCGCACTGCTCGAACTGCCGCGCCAGCCCATGTCCACGCATGGCCAGTATCCGCTCGGCCCAGAATCCCTCCGAGATCTCCACCCATCCCGGCGCAACCGGCCGCACCACTGCGTGCGGCGAGTTCGACAGATCCACGACCGCGGCTGAGTTCATGGAGTCATCAGCGTGGCGCTATCCGGGCGTCGGAACCGACCGCACGCACCGAAACCCCAGGTTTCCCGCGCTGCTATCCGGCGTGTTCGAGCTGCGCGCCGCCACCCGGTACCGGTTGCAGTACGACCGGTGGCACAGATACGACCCGCCCCGCAGCACCCGCCGCTGACCTTGCGCCGGTCCCTGTGGATTGTTCTGCTCGGCCCGCAGGTGATGGCTGGGACTGAACCAGTCGGCGCACCACTCCCACACGTTGCCCGAGGTGTTGTACAGACCGAACCCGTTCGGTTTGTAGGCGTCCACCGGCGCGGTAGCCAGCCAGCCGTCGGCCGACGTGTTGACCTCCGGAAACGTGCCCTGCCAGATATTGCAGCGGTGCTCGCCCTTGGGCGTCAGCTTGTCGCCCCACGGGTAGCGGCGCTGGTCCAGCCCGCCCCGCGCCGCGTACTCCCACTCCGCTTCCGTCGGCAACCGTGTCCCCGCCCACTCGCAATAGGCCAGCGCGTCGTTCCACGAGACGTGAATCACCGGATGGTCCATGCGGTCGTCAACGTCCGAACCCGGACCCTCCGGCGCGGCCCAGGAGGCCCCGCTCACCGGCACCCACCAGGGCGTCGTATCCGGCCGCTGCGGCGTCCGCCGCTTGATCTCCTCGGACGCCAGCATGTGAAACACATAGCTCCACCCGAACGTCTCCGCCTCGGTCCGGTACCCGCTGGCCCCTATGAACTCGGCGAACTTCGCATTCGTCACGGCCGCGATGTCAATCCGAAACGTGTCCACCCGCACTTCCCGCACCGGCCCCTCGCCGTCCGCCGGAAACCCGCTGCGATCCTCCGTCCCCATTCGGTACTCGCCACCACGGATCCGCGCCATCCCGGGCCGCCGGCGGAGCGACTGGGCGACCCGGCCGCTACCGGCTACGCGCGCATCGCCGGCATTTGCGTTCGCGTGCCGTGGAGACTCTGGCGAACAGCAGGCGTTTTCGCGCATGAGCTATATCTCAAACGAGAGGCGCGAGATCTTAGCCTGCGGAGCCTTCACCCAAGCATTGACTGCGACGCCCCTATCACCAATACTCATGTCAATATCTACACTGCGTTCGCACTCGCTTGACTTTGCTCGGCGGGGCGCACGTAAGGCTAGAAGCAAGAAAGCCGGGGCGGAAACGCCCCGGCTTTCTTCGTCTATGAAGATGGAGTGACTTTGGCCAGGCTCGCGGTCTTTGTTGACGGCGGATACGTTGAGGGACTGCGCAAGAGGCAGTTTCACCGCCTACGACTCAGACCTGACATCCAACTGTTGGCCGAACATGTACGCCAAGTCGTCGCCGAGGCAACGCCAGAGCCGTTGGATCTCTTCCGAACGTACTACTACACCTGCCCGCCATCCCAGCCTGATCCACCAACAGATGACGACCGCCATCGCACCGCTGGCTATCGCCGCTTTGTCCGAGCCCTGACGCAGCTACCGCGGTTTCAGGTTCGAGAAGGCCATCTGCGGCTCGACGGCTTCGGCGAAGACGGCCGCCCGCTCTTCACGCAGAAGCAAGTTGACCTGCTACTTGGACTCGACGCCGCGGAAATAGCCCGAAGCCAGGTCGTCACGCACATTGCGCTCGTCGCCGGCGACGGCGATTTCGTGCCAGTCATGGAAGTGTTGAAGCGTGAAGCCGTCTCCGTCTGGCTCTTCCACGGCCCTCGCGCCACCTACGCGCACGATCTCTGGCTGGCCGCCGACGATCGCCACGAGATGGATGAAGCGTTCATGCGCGATATCGCGCGCGCCCCGGGATAGGAATACTCGGGACTCACGCTCGTCCGGCCATAATGTCCCGCCATGCGCATCACTCGCCTGCGCGCTCATGCCCTCCGCAACCCCGACCCGGGGCGCGAAGCCATTGCCCTCGTCGTCGTCGAAATCGAGACCGACGAGGGCCTGACCGGCCTTGGATCCGTCGGCGGTTTTCCCGTTGGTGCGGAGACGATCATCACCCGCCAGTTCGCCCCACTGTTGGAGGGCGCCGACCCGGCGGACATCGAGGAACACTGGGAACGTCTCTACGCCTCGCTCAACCGCCAGGGTCAACGCGGAACCGCTGTCATGGCCCTCAGCGGCGTGGACCTTGCCCTCTGGGACCTGCTCGGAAAGTCGGTAAATCGACCGGTGGTCAGCCTGATCGGCGGCGGATCCATCCGCCGGGTGCCGGTCTACCTCAGCTCGCTTTCGCTGCGTGGACGCCAGGACCGGCAGGAGCTGCTGGACGAGATCGCGCAGGGGCGACGCCAGGGGTTCAGCGCCTTCAAGTACTTCAGCGTGCACGGGCCGGCTGACGGGGAGAAGGGGCGTCAGATCGAACTGGGGGTGCTGCGCGAGATCCGCTCGATCATCGGGCCTGACGCCGACTTGATGGTGGACGCCCACTTTGGCTGGGATCTGCCATACGCGCGGCGCATGCTGGATCCGCTGGCCGAAGTGAGCGCCCGCTGGCTGGAAAACCCTATTCCCATCGACGACCTGGCCGGCTACGAAGCCCTGGCCCGCGAAGGCGCCGTCCCGATCGCGGCGGGCGAGTCCGAACGCACCCGCTTTCCCTTCATCTCGCTCATCAACGCCGGCGTCCATTACCTGCAGCCGGATGTCAACCGCGTCGGCGGCCTGACCGAATCGCTGCGCATCTGCGCCCTCGCCGCCAGCCACCAGCGCCCCGTCACGCCCCACCAGGGTTGGCTGCACTCCTGGCACCTGGTTGCCGCGCGCGCCAACTGTCCGATTGGCGAGTACTTCCCACGTCGCGATCCCCTGCCCGGGAACTCCCTCATCTGGGATGCACTTGAAGGTGAGCCCGAAGCCAGTCAAGGCACGGTCACCATTCCCGAGAGTTCCGGCTTCGGCTGGACGCTCAACCGCGACAGTCTCGCCCGCTACAAGCCGGATTGACCGTCGAGCGGGTCCGGGCAGGCCACCTGTCGGGCTGCGGGCCGCTGCCGAGGCGCCGATATACTCACCCGCCCGCACGCAACCCCACGGCGATGCCTGTCCCGCCGGTTATTGAGTGGCGTGACGGCGCGGTCCGCATCCTGGATCAGCGCCGTCTGCCGGACGCCGTGGAGGTGCTGCACTGCACCACGGTGGAGCAGGTCAACGAGGCCATTCGCACCCTCGCCATCCGCGGCGCCCCCGCCCTCGGCGTGGCCGCCGCCTACGCCGTCGCGCTGGCCGCCACCCGGGTTGATGGGCCCGACGAGGCGACGTACCTGGAGCGCCTGGACTCAGTCATCGACCAGATCATCGCCACCCGGCCCACGGCCGTGAACCTTGCCTGGGCCGCCGAGCGCATGCGAGCCGCCGCCCGCGAGCAGCCGAAAAACGACGTCGAGGCCATTCGGACGTCTCTGCTGACCCTCGCCCACGAGATCGCCGCCGACAACGAACAGCGCCATCGCGCCCTTGCCGAAGCCGGCGCCGACCTCTTCGCATCCGGCCAGCGCGTGCTCCACCACTGCAACACCGGCCCGCTCGCCACCGCCGCCAGCTACGGCACCGCCCTGGGCGTTCTCCAGGCCGCCAACCAGCGCCACGGCATCGAGGTCGTCGTCAGCGAAACTCGCCCGCTATTGCAGGGCGGACGCCTCACCACTTGGGAACTGGCCCAGTGGGGCGTGCCCTTCACCCTCATCACCGACAGCATGGCCGCCGACCGCATGCGCCGCGGCGGTATTGACGCCGTCATCGTCGGCGCCGACCGCATCGCCGCCAACGGCGATGTCGCCAACAAGATCGGCACCTACAGCCACGCCGTCGCGGCCAACGCGCACGATCTCCCCTTCTACGTGGCCGCCCCGCTCTCCACCGTCGACTTCGACACCCCCAACGGCGACGCCATCCCCATCGAGGAGCGCGCCACCGAGGAAGTCCACGGCTATGGCGACTGGCGCTGGTCGCCGTCCGATGCCCCCGTCGCCAATCCGGCCTTCGACGTCACCCCGCACGAACGCGTAACCGCCATCATTACCGAGCATGGCGTCCACCGGCCGCCCTACCTGGAATCGCTGCGCCGGTTCGCGGCGGCCTCGGACGAGGCCGCCTGACATGCGGAGCTAGCACGAATGCCTGCAATTGGAGTCATCGGCGGCAGCGGCTTCTACGACATGCCCGGCCTGGAAGACATTCGCGACGAGGACATCGCGACGCCCTTCGGCGACCCCAGTGACACCATCCGCATCGGCAGCCTGGATGGCGTGGAGGTGGCCTTTCTGCCGCGCCACGGTCGCGGCCACCGCATCATGCCCACCGCCGTCAACGCCCGCGCCAACATCTGGGCGCTCAAGTCGCTCGGCGTCCGGTGGCTCATCTCGGTCAGCGCCGTCGGCAGCATGCGCGAGCACATCGAACCGCTCCACGTCGTCGTGCCCGACCAGCTGATCGACCGCACCCGCCAGCGCCCCATGACCTTCTTCGATACGCCCGGCCTCGTGGTCCACGTCGGCATGGGCGAACCCTTCTCCGCCCGACTCTCCGCCGTTCTGGCCGAGGCCGCCGAAACCGAGGGCGCCCACGTCCATCGCGGCGGGAGCTACGTCTGCATCGAAGGGCCGCAGTTCTCAACCCGCGCCGAATCCGAGACCTTCCGCTCCTGGGGCGTCGACGTCATCGGCATGACCGCGCTGCCCGAGGCGCGCCTCGCCCGCGAAGCCGAGATTTGCTACGCCATCCTGGCCATGGCCACCGACTACGACGTCTGGCACGAAAGCGAAGAGGACGTTTCGGCCGAAATGGTCATCGCCAACCTCATGGCCAACACCTCGCTCTCCCAGCGCGTCGTCCGCCGCGCCGTTGGCCGGATCCCGACCGACGCATCCGCCTGCGAGTGCGCCGACGCCCTGGCCACCGCCATCATCACCGCGCCCGACGCCATCCCGCCCGAACTGGCCGAGCGCCACAAGCTCTTGGTCGGCAAATATCTCAACTCTCCGGCATCGGACTAGATTCGGTGTGGGCGAGTCACCGGGCTGCAAGCGGCGTTCGCTTGTGGCCGGCATTGAAGGACGTCCATGACTGATTCGGAACGCCTCGGTCGGGTGGTGGCAATCGGAACCATCGGCCTGGACGACATCGAAACGCCCCAGGCCAGCGCTAACGGCGTGCTCGGGGGATCGGCAACGTACGCGTGCCTGGCCTCGCGCCTCTTTGCTCCCACCACCATGTCAAGCGTCGTCGGCCAGGACTTTCCGGCGAGCCACCGCGAACTGCTGGCCGGACGCGACATTGATCTCAGCAGTCTCGAAACCGCGGACGGCCGTACGTTCCGCTGGGGCGGACGCTATGCCGAGAACATGAACGTCCGCGAGACCACCTTTGTCGAACTCAACGTGCTGGAGCACTTCGATCCACAAGTACCGCGGCACGCGGTTGCCGACTCCTTTGTCTTCTTGGGGAATACCGATCCGAACATTCAGCTTCGGATACTCGACCAGGTGGTAAACCCCCGCTTCGTTGTCGTCGATTCAATGGATTTCTGGATTGAGGGCAACCGCCAGCAGGTATCGAACGTGTTCTCGCGCTGCGACTGCGTCGTTCTCAACGATGAGGAAGCGCGGCTCTTCGGTGGCCATGCCAACATCCCGCGAGCCGTGCGCACAATCCTGGACCTCGGACCAACCTATGTCGTGGTTAAACGCGGCGAATTTGGCGCTGCGCTGGTCAGCGACCACGGCTGGTTCTTCGCGCCCGCCTACCCGCTGGAAGAGGTCGTGGACCCCACCGGCGCCGGCGACGCCTTTGCCGGGGCTTTCCTCGGCAGTCTGGCCGCCGCGGGCGCGACGGATCAGGCCGCCCTGCGGCGCGCCGTAGTCTATGGAAGCGTCGTCGCGTCGTTTACAGTTGAGGCGTTCAGCGTGGATCGCCTCGCTGAACTCACCCGTCACGATATCGATTCGCGCTACGTTGAATTCGGCGAATTCGCCGCCTTCTAGCTACCAGACCCACGCCCGGAGGAACTCGTATGGCCACGGCCGAAAACCAGTCCGATATTGCGGACGCTTCCCTTGCCGACGACGGCGTTCGCCGTGTCGAGTGGGCGGACCGATCCATGCCCGTGCTGGAGAGCATTCGGCGACGCTTCGAGCAAGAGCGGCCCCTCGACGGCCTGCGCATCGGCGCCTGCCTGCACGTGACCGCCGAAACCGCCAACCTCGTCCGCACCCTCCAGGCCGGCGGCGCCGAAACCTCCCTCTGCGCCTCCAACCCCCTCAGTACCCAGGACGACGTGGCCGCCGCCCTGGTTACGGCCTACGGCGCCTCCACTTACGCCATCAACGGCGAGGACTCGGAGATCTACTACGACCACATCGAGTCCGTGCTCAATAGCCGGCCCCACCTCACCACCGACGACGGCGCTGACCTGGTCTCCACCTTGCATACCGACCGCACCGACGTCATCGACGGCGTCATGGGCGGGACCGAAGAAACCACCACCGGGGTCATCCGCCTGCGGGCCATGGCCGCCGACGGGGTGCTCAAGTACCCCATCGTGGCCGTCAACGAGGCCATGACCAAGCACATGTTCGACAACCGCTACGGTACGGGGCAGTCCACCCTGGACGGCGTCGTGCGCGCCACCAACCTGCTGCTGGCCGGGCGCACCGTCGTGGTCGGTGGCTATGGATGGTGCGGTCGCGGCCTCGCCAGCCGAGCCTCCGGCATGGGCGCGCACCTCATCGTCACCGAGGTCGATCCGGTCCGCGCGCTCGAAGCCGTCATGGACGGCTATCGCGTCATGCCCATGCAGGAAGCCGCCGCCGTCGGTGACGTCTTCATCACCGTCACCGGCGACAAGCACGTCATCGACCGCTCCCACTTCGAGGTCATGAAGGATGGCGCGATCCTGGCCAATTCCGGCCACTTCGACATCGAAATCAACATCGAGGCGCTGGAGGACATGGCCGAGGGCGTAACCGAGGCGCGGCCCTTCGTGGAGGAGTACCGCCTGCCGGGCGACCGCCGCATCTTCCTGCTGGCGCAGGGCCGCCTGATCAACCTGGCCTCCGCCGAGGGGCACCCGGCCAGCGTCATGGACATGAGCTTCGCCAACCAGGCCCTGGCCCTCGAACACCTGGCCAAAAACGCGCACGACATGGCGCCGGACGTTTACGATGTCTCCGCCAAAATCGATCGCCAGGTCGCCTCGGTCAAACTCGAGGCAATGGGCGTTGGAATCGACACCCTCACATCCGAGCAGGCCGCCTATCTTTCCGGCTGGCAGGAAGGCACGTAGCCGCGCAGGGGCGCGGTTGTTCCGCGAGCACACGCATTGACATCATGGGAGAGCACTTTGAGTAGCACCTTCGCGCAGGCTGACCGCCTGCTGTTTACCTCCGAGTCCGTAACCGAGGGTCACCCCGACAAGCTCTGCGACCAGGTCTCGGACGCGGTCCTGGATGCCTACCTGCGGGCCGATCCCAAGGCCCGCGTGGCTTGCGAGACCGCGGCCTCCACCGGCCTCGTGCTCGTGTTCGGCGAGATCACCGCCGGCGGCGACAGCGTGGATATCCCCAAGGTCGTGCGCCGCACCGTCAGCGAAATCGGCTACACCCACTCCGACCACGGCTTCGACGCCGAAACCTGCGGCGTCGCCGTCTCCGTCAACGAACAGTCCGCCGACATCAAGATGGGCGTCGACGAGGCCCTTGAAGTGCGCGACCTGGACGGCGACTACGCCGAGGTCGAAGGCCTGGGCGCCGGCGACCAGGGAATGATGTACGGCTATGCCTGTGACGAAACGCCGGAACTCATGCCCGCGCCCATCGCCCTGGCCCATCGCGCCGCCCGCCAGCTCGCCGCCGTCCGCAAGAACGGCACGCTCCCCTGGCTGCGGCCCGACGGCAAGTCCCAGGTCACCGTTGAGTACCGCTTTGGTCAACCCGCGCGCGTCGACACGGTCGCGCTGGCCGCCCAGCATGCCGACGACATCGACAGCGACACCATCGAGCGCGAACTGATCGAGAAAGTCATCCGCGAGACCGTCCCCGCCGAGTGGGTCGACGACAACACTCGCTTCATCGTCAACGGCACCGGCCGCTTCGTCATCGGCGGCCCCATGGGCGATGCCGGGCTCACCGGCCGCAAGATCATCGTCGACACCTACGGCGGCATGGCCCGCCATGGCGGCGGCGCCTTCTCGGGCAAGGACCCCACCAAGGTCGACCGTTCAGCCAACTACGCCGCCCGCTGGGTCGCCAAGAACGTCGTCGCGGCCGGCCTGGCCAGCCGCTTCGAGGTGCAACTCGCCTACGTCATCGGCAAGGCCGAACCGGTCTCCGTGAACATCGAGACTTTCGGCACCGGCAAGGCCCCCGACAGCGACATCGAAGCCGCCGTCCGCGAGGTCTTCGACCTCCGTCCCGGCGTCATCATCCGCGACCTCGGCCTGCGCCGGCCCCTCTACCGCCAAGTCGCCGCCTACGGCCACTTCGGCCGCGACGACCTGGCCGACGTCCCCTGGGAACAGACCAACCGCGCTGCTGAACTGGCGCGCTTGTGCTCGGTGGAAGCCGCCATCGGCTGACGGCATGCGGCGATGACAGCGGTCGACGACGTCCTCTCGAACAACGCCCGTTACGCCGCCGGCCTCACTCCCGACGCCGACCACGCCGCGCCGGCCCGCAAACTCGCCGTCGTGGCCTGCATGGACGCGCGTCTTGATGTCTTCAGCGTGCTCGGGCTCGAACCCGGCGATGCCCACGTCATCCGCAACGCCGGCGGCGTCGTCACCGAGGACGTCATTCGCTCCCTCGTCATTTCCCAGCGCCTGCTTGGCACCCGCGAAATCATGCTCATCCACCACACCGACTGCGGCATGCAGACGTTCCGCGATCACGACCTGAAAGATGCCATCGAAGCCGACACCGGAATTCGCCCACCGTTCGCCTTCGAGCCGTTCGAGGACCTCGAGCAGGATGTCCGCGACTCCATCGCCCGCCTCCAGGCCAGCCCCTTCCTCCCCCACCGCGACCGCATCCGCGGCTTCATCTACGACTGCGCCACCGGCCGCCTGACCGAAGTGACCGCCGCCTGACCCGCGCCGGCTACTGCCTCAGGCGTCCGCCAGCAACCGCCGTGCGACTCCCTGCGCCTCGTCAATAGTCTTCACATATCGGTCGTCGGAAACCTTCTGCAGCGCATTCAGCGCCTGCAGCGTGACCGCAGGTCGCCCTTCCAGGCCCATCACAATCACTTCGGTGTTTTCGGCGATGGCGCTATCGATCAGCTGCTCCACCACCAGCGCCGCGCTGTCGTCCATGAAGACCGTGTCGGAAAAGTCCAGAATCACGACTTCGTGATCGCGGATGTCCACGCTGATCGTGCTGATCAGCTTGTTCGCCGAAGCCACCGTGAAGCTGCCCCGCAGCGCCACCAGGCCCACCCGCGCCGAAAACGCATCCACCGTCTCTTCATCGCCCTTGGCGCCGAAGAAGCTTCGGTCCAGTAGCGGCACCGACACCACGCTGTCCATCTGTAACCGCTCGAACTGCCGCGCGCTCGCCATCCCGGCCGCGATCAGGCCGATGGCCACCGCCGTGATCAGGTCCAGGAACACCGTCAGTCCCAGCGTGATCAGCATCACCAGCAGGTGTTCCCGCTGTACCCGGTGGATGCGCGTGAGAAACCGCCAGTCGATGATGTCCCAGCCCACCTTCATAAGGATGCCCGCCAGCGCCGCGTGCGGAATTGCCTCCACGTAGCGACCCAGGCCCAGCACCAGCGCCAGCAGAATGGCCGCCCGCAACGCGCCTGAAACCGGCGTCCGGCCACCCGCCCGCAGGTTCACCACCGTCCCCAGCGTCGCGCCGGCCCCCGGCAGCCCCCCGATCAATCCCGCCGCCACGTTGCCGATGCCCTGTCCAACCAGTTCCTGGTTCGGGTTGTGACGCGTCCTCGTCATCGAGTCGGCCACCAGCGACGTCAAGAGGCTGTCGATCGAACCCAGCAGCGCGATGATGATGGCCGGCTGCACCGCGCGCACCAGCACGTCCGGCCCAAGCTCCGGGAACCTGAGGCTCGGCAGGCCTGTCGGCACATCGCCGATCACCGGCGTATCCGTCAGCCACAACACCCCAAGCAACGTCCCCGCAATGAGCGCCGCCAGCGTGGGCGGCAGGAACTTCCGCAGCCGGCTCGGCCAGAGAATTCCCACTGCCAATGTCAGGCCGGCAATAGCCAGGGCGCCGAAATTGACGTCCCGTACGGCCGCCGGCCAGGCCTGAACCGCTCCCAGCGGCCCGCCCGCGGCTACCTCTGTCCCCAGGAACGGCAACGTCTGCACCAGGATGATGATGATTCCCACCCCGGACATGAAGCCCGAGATAACCGAGTAGGGCGTATAGCCAACGAACCGCCCGATCCGCAGCACCCCCAGCGCAATCTGGATCAGCCCCGCCATCACCGCGATCGTGAACGCCTCGGCCAGGCTCTCCGCGTGCGTCGTCACGATGACGGCCATCGCCACGGCCATCGGACCCGTAGGACCCGAAATCTGCGACCGCGTCCCCCCAAACACCGCCGCGAAGAACCCCACCGCGATGGCCCCGTACAGCCCGGCAACTGCCCCCAGCCCCGACGCCACCCCAAAAGCCAGCGCCACCGGTAGCCCGACCACCGCCGCGGTCACCCCGCCGAACAAATCTCCACGGAGCGTCTGCAGGTCGTAATTGATCTTCACAGGCACTCGCGTATTCCGCTGAAGCTGGACAATTCGCGCCTAAAGCTACCCGTCCTTGCCCACCGGCGCTGGCGCCAAATGCCCCGCCCCTGCCCGCGCCGCATAATGGCCGCTCAATCCGCCGTGCCCCAAGGACCCTGGCCATGAGTGCGTTCACGATCGACGTTTTGCAGTCCCGCCGAATGGTGAGCTGGGGCGGACGCTTCATCACGGCGTTCAACCAGGGCCACACCCGCAACTACCTCTATCCCGTCTACACGCCCGCCGGCCAGGCCGTCACCGACGAGACTCCGGTCGACCACCCCCATCACCGCTCCATCTGGATCGCCGCCGAGGAAGTCAGCGGCTACAACTTCTACATCGAACGCGCCTACGGCGGCCGCACCGCGGGCGCCATCCGCGAAATCGACGCCTCCTGGGAACAGCTGGCCGACGACAAGCTGCGCGTCACCCAGACCCTCGAGTGGCGCGGCGCCCCTGACTGGAGCGACCCCGACGGCCGCCTCATGCTCGTCGAAACCCGCACTACCGATATCCAGCCCGGCGACATCTCCAACCTCCTCACCGTCCGCTCGCAGCTCGTCCCCGGCGGCGGACCGTCGGCTCCGGCCGGACGCCTGGCCGACGGCACCCCCCTGCCCGGCAAGCCCGTCGCTGGCTCCGCCAAGTCGCCGGGTAGCGTCACCATCGGCCCAACCAAGCACAGCTACTACGGCGTCCGCCTCGCCGACCGCCTCCACGTCACCCACGATGGCGTTATCAAGGACTCCGAAGGCCGCACCAACGAGGCCGAAATCTTCGACCAGGCCGCCGACTGGGTGGACGCCCACGGCCCCCTCGCCTTCGACAAGATCGCCGGCGTCGGCGTCCTGCCCGACGCCTCCTTCGATGGCGCCCCCTGGTTCGTCCGCGACTACGGCTCCCTCTGCATCAGCACCATGCGCATGCAGGCCGTCGAAATCACCGCCGACCAGCCCTGGGACCAGACCGTCCGCTTCGTCATCCACGACGGCGACCACAACGACGCCGACATCGCCGGCGAGTTCCAGCGCTTCCGCGCCGGAGAGTCCTGATCGGCGAACGCTAGTCGGACGCCGGCGGCGATCGGCGCTCCACGGTTAGGCCCGAGGCCAAGCGCTGTACACAAACAGTGTTTCACGTGAAACATTCCCATTTGCGCCGCAGCGGGCGCTGCCTGATCTAGCCGCTGTCGAGCTACCCCCGGCCGATGAAGGGCTGGCCGACCGGCAGAACGGTGGCTTCCAGCATGTTCACGTGGTCCGGCATGGCGGCCATGGTTACGGCGGCGGTGGCCAGTTCGTCCACCGTCATCATCGGTTCCTCGTCCTCGCGCCGCTGCGTGCCGGTTCGCCGTTCCACCCAGGTGTTGCCGGGGTTTAGGCAGCTGCACGACACGCCGTGATCGCGGCCCTCCAGGGCAATCACCTGGGTCAGGCCCCACAGGCCGAACTTGGTGGCGCTGTACGAAGCCGACCCCGGTCGCACGCGTTGCGACGAAATGCTGGCCACGTTGATGATGCGTCCGCGTCCGGCTGCCGCCATGACCCGCAGCGCGGCCCTCGCGCACAGGAATGGCCCGGTCAGATTCACGTCCACGGTTCGCTGCCAGGCGTCCAGCGTCATGTCCACGATCGGCGCGTGTTCGGCGATCCCCGCGTTGTTCACCAGCACGTCCAACTGGCCGAGTTGTTCAAGGGTCTGCTCGATCAGCGCGTCGACTGCCGCTTCATCAGTCACGTCAGTGGGAATGGCCACAACACTGGCGCCCAGGCTGCGGAACTCATCGGCCGCGTCGTCCAGCAGCGCGGCATCGCGTGCGGCAAGCGCCAACCTGGCCCCTTCGCGCGCAAAGCCCCGCGCGATCCCGCGGCCGATTCCGCGATTCGATCCCGTCACAATCGCGACCTTGCCGTCCAGTACACCCATCGGTAACTCCGCACTCGTGCTGTTTTGCCCGCATTATCGGCGCCGGACTGGCGCCGGCGACGTCGGTCAATCCGGCCCCGCTCGGTAAGCTCAGCTGGGCTGGTAGCTCAGTTGGCAGAGCAGCGGACTTTTAATCCGAAGGTCGTGGGTTCGAGACCCACCCGGCCCACCCGCCTGGAGGCCCGGAATAGAAGCTCTCAAGAGTCGGATAGCGGAGGTCCTGCGCACTCTCGATCTCGTGGCCGGGCGCGGCCGGAGGACGGAGTCTCGACTCTGTGGAGGGCGCATGCCGAGGTCGCGATGCCTCTCATAGAGGCGGCCGAACTTACTAAGCACTTCGAGCGCCGGCGGCCACCGCGCAGGCCCTGGGATTTGCTGCGTCGACGTCCGGCGCCAGAGACAGACGATCTGATCGTCGCGGTCGACAACGTGTCGCTCTCAGTCGAAGCTGGCGAGGTTTACGGACTGCTGGGTCCCAACGGGGCCGGCAAGACGACCATGGCTCGCATGCTCTCGACGCTGCTCGAACCGACCTCCGGCAATGCCCGCATCTGCGGGCACGATACGGTTCGCGACGGCACCGAAGTACGCACGCGCATCGGCGTGATGTTTGCGGGTGAGCGCGGTGTCTTCTGGCGGCTTACCGGCCGCGAGAACCTGCAGATGTTCGGGCGTCTCGAGTTTATGGACGGCAAAGCGATTCGCCGGCGCACCGATGAACTCATGGAACGGCTCGGCCTCGCCGATCGCACGGATGAACTCGTGGAGTCCTACAGCACCGGCATGAAGCAGCGGCTCAATCTCGCCCGCACCCTGATGCACGACCCGCCGGTGCTGCTCCTGGACGAGCCGACCGCCGCCCTTGACCCGGCCGCGGCACGCGCGACCCGCGGATTCGTCGATGAACTCCGTCAGGAGGGAAAGGCGATCCTCCTGACGACCCACAACATGTACGAAGCCGATGAGGTCTGCGATCGCGTCGGGATCATCGATCAGGGCCGCCTCATTGCCGAAGATCGACCGGCGGACCTCATCAGCCGCGCCGGCGTGGAGCCGCGCCTGGAACTGATGCTGCGCGGCAATACGTCCGCGGCGCGCACCGCTATCGGCGACGCCGCCCTCTGGTGGGGTGAGGTCGAGAGCGATGGTGCCGTGCAGGTCGCGGTGCGAGCACCCGGCGGCTGGCGATGGGCCGAAACGATCGCGCAGCGCGTAACAGCTGCGGGTGCTGAGATCGTGCAGTCGCGCCTGCGTGAAGCCACGTTGGAAGACGCCTACATTGAGTTGACCGGCAGCCGTCTCGAGGGACCGTTTGCTCCGGTCTAAGCCGGGCGTGCGTTTCACCTGGGCGAACGTCGCGGCGGCACTGGAGCTATTCAGTCTGGGCTGGCGCATAAAGCGGCGACAGCCGTTTTTCCTGGTGAGCAGCGCCTGGCTGGCGACCTTTGCCGTGCTTCCCATGGCGCTGGCGGCCATCGCCCTGGTTGGTCCCGGCGCTCAACACATTCAACCGTTCGTCGATCTCGCCGGCACGGACAACTACATGGCCTACGTGACGATCGGTGCGACGGCCATGATCTGGTCGACCACGACTGGGGCGAGTGTCGGATTCGTCCTCGAGGCCCAGCGCGTCGAAGGCACGCTGGGCTCGATTTGGTCGACCTCGACGAGCTTGCTGGCGCGCGTGGCGGGCCTGGGCGCCTCCGGTATGTCCGTGGGAATGGCGCGGACACTCATTGCCTTTGCCGTTGCGTGGGCCGTCCTCCGGTTCCCCGTCAGCTTCGATCCGTTGGCGTTGCTCGCCGTTCTTGCGGCGTCGACCTTCGGCGCCGGGTCCTTTGGTCTCATCTTTGCTGCGATTGTCCTGCGTGCGCGCGCTGGCGCGACGCTAGTGCAGGCACTCCTGTTTGGGATGGGGATCCTGGCCGGCCCGGCCTACCCGACAACCGTGCTCCCCGACTGGGCCCAGATTGTTGGCCAGTTGCTTCCGCCGACGTGGATGATTCGCGG
This sequence comes from Chloroflexota bacterium, assembly GCA_022824495.1. GTDB lineage: Bacteria > Chloroflexota > UBA11872 > UBA11872 > UBA11872 > UBA11872. The sequence continues at coordinate 155,411 of JAJDZU010000012.1, forward strand.
ACTTCGAGCGACGCTGGTCTTCAATGACGCCGCCGAAGCGTGGGCATCGGTCGCGGTCTTGTCTGCGCTAGGGGCGGTATTTGGCATTGTCGGCATGTGGCTGTTTACACGCTTCGACCGTGACGCACGCCGGCGAGGGCATCTTGAGGCCGTCTAAGGCCCAGCGAGCCCTTCGCACAGCCGGAGTCATGCTCGCTGCGTTCACCCAGATGTGGCGCGAGCACAACCGGTTTCGAATCGTGTGGGTCGCCCGAATGGTCACCACCTTTCTGTTTCTTGCGCCCATCCTGTTGATGAGCCGGGCCTACGGTTCCGAGGGATTCGCGGCGAGCGGTGGGGGGCCGGATTTCGTCACGTTTGCCGCAGTCGGCCTTGTGGTCATCAATGCGGCTACCCGGCCCATGTCGGCCACGATGGCGTACCTGTCCAACGCAAACAGCGTGGGCATCCTGCCCGCTTTGTGGACCACACCCGCGCCACGCTGGGCTCTGTGCCTGGGGGCGTCCCTTGCGACGCTCGTGGATGCGTTAGTCGAGGGCGGCCTCATTATTGTCTTGGCCTTCCTGATCTTTGGCCCGTCGACTCAGTCGGTCTCTCTGTTGGCCTTCGTTCCTCTCGCGTTCGGGTTAGCGACATTCTGGGGCCTCGGCCTCGTGTTCGGCAGTTTGTTCCTGGCCACGCGCTCGTGGGCCGCCGAGACCGTCGTGACCGGCCTGCTCCTGGCGTTGGCCGGCACGGTCTTCCCTATCACCATCCTGCCGTGGTCCGTTCGCTGGCTGAGCTACGCGTTTCCGCACACCTACGTGCTGGATGCCCTGCGCCACCTGGTTCTGGGAACGCCGACGATCGTGCCTTTGCCCGTTGATCTTGCAGTGGCCGGCGCTAGCGCCGTGCTCGCGGTGTTTGGCGGCATTCTCATGTTCCGGCGTGCTGATCGCACAGCTGCTCGGCGCGGGGTTATCGGGCTCTATACGTGATGGGACACGACTGGCGCTCAACCGGTCCGAGGCGCATCTGACTGAACCGCCCAACCGCATGTCGGTGGCGTCGGCTCCAAAGTTCGGTCTTTCGCGGCGTACGCGCTCATCGGCCGACGCTTCAAACGATGTCTGTGGCACCCTGAAGGGTGACTGGCATGTGCTGTATATTGCCGCCAGTCTCCTCTCGAATCCGGGCGGATGAGGGTCAGTGTGGACGCAACATCCGCCGGTCGCCCCGTTGAGGCGTATCGGCAGCCTCTAACACCTGCCGCGCGATACCAAGACGCGAACCAGGTTTGCGACATTCGTCGTGGCATGGAGGGAGTTATTCCTTGACTGGATATCTGGCCCGCATAAGTGCCCGCCGACCGCTCGTCACGATTGCAATCTGGCTCGTTGTCGCGGTTGTTGCGGCTGGCCTCAGCCAGGCGTTACTCGACAGTGCCACGACGACTGAATTGCGGCTGGGATCCGGGGCAAGATCGCAGCAGGCCGCGCAACTGCTGGAAGACCGACTCCGTGGCCCAGAACCGATCACGGAGATCGTCATCGTTCAGTCGGACAATCTGACCGTCGACGATCCCGCGTTCAAGGCGAAAGTCGAAGCCGTATTTGGGCAGGTCATTGCCCTCGGCCCGGACGCGGTGTCCGCCGGCCTGAACTACTACCTGACCGGCGACGAACGGCAGGTTTCGCCGGATCGCAGAACTACGATCATGCCCTTCAGGCTCGTGGGCGACCTCAACGAGGCCGAAGGTCACGCCGAGCACATCCTGGACATCGTCAAGGCGGCCGACGGCACGGATGGATTCCGCGTCCTCACCAGCGGCACCGCCAGCATCTCCGTTGAACAGAACGAGCTTGCGTTGCATGACCTTGAGCAAGGCGAGCGAATCGGGATCCCGGTGGCCTTGCTGATCCTGCTGGCGCTCTTCGGCACCGTTGTCGCCGCTTTGGCGCCCATCGGACTTGCCATCGTCGCCATCGTCGTGGCCCTGGGTCTCGTGGCGGTGATTGGTCAGGCCTTTCAGTTGGTGTTCTTCGTAACGTTGATGGTCACCATGATCGGCCTGGCGGTTGGCATCGACTATTCGCTGCTCATCGTTTCGCGCTTCCGCGAGGAGATGGAGCGTGGCCTCGGCAAATCCGAGGCTACGGAGCGCGCGGGATCCACGGCCGGCCGCACCGTCCTCTTCAGCGGCGTCACCGTGATCATCGCCATCTGCGGAATGCTGATCGTTCCTTTCCCGTTTTTCCAGTCGCTGGCGATCGGCGCCATCCTGGTGGTGGCCATCGCGTTGGCGGCCACGCTCACGCTGCTACCCGCCGTGCTGGCGCTCCTTGGACCCAAAGTCAACTTGCTGCCCGTGCCGGTGCTCGGCCGGTTCAAGGTGACGAGCCCGGACCATTCCAAGCACGGATTCTGGGAGTTCATCACGCAGAAAGTGATGCGCTACCCGGTCATCAGCATTCTCGCCATTGCCATTCCAATGATCGTGGCGACGGTGTTCTATTTCGACATCAAGACCGGCCTCAGCGGTGTCGACGCCTTCCCCGAGGGTTCACAGTCGCGCGATGCCTTCTTCGTCCTGGAAGAAAACTTCTCCTTCGGCATCGTCAATCCGGTCGAAGTCGTGGTTGACGGCGATGTCAACAGTCCGGAGGTCCAGGGAGCCGTTCAGCGCCTGCAGGCCACGCTCAGCAACGACTCAAGGTTCCCGATTCCTCCGGTTCCAATCGTCAACGATGCCGGCGACCTGGCCCTCTTAACGCTGGTCATCCACGGCGAGCCGAGCAGCCAGGCCGCGGTGGACACAGTCGTGGCCCTTCGCGACGAGTACATCCCCGCGGCATTTGAAGGCGTCTCCGCGAACGTCCTGGTGGGCGGCGTGTCCGCCATCACGGCTGACGTGTTCGAGATTGTCGAGATCTACACGCCGTTCGTTTTCCTGTTCGTGCTCGGCTTTAGCTTCATCGTCTTGATGCTGGTCTTTCGATCCATCGTCATCCCCATCAAGGCCGTCATCATGAACCTGCTATCCGTGGGCGCTTCTTACGGGTTGCTGGTGCTGGTCTTCCAAAAGGGTGTGGCGACCGACTTGCTGGGATTCCGTCACGCAGAGGTCGTGGACGCCTGGATCCCGCTCTTCCTGTTTTCCATCCTGTTTGGTCTTTCGATGGACTACCACGTCTTCCTGCTGAGCCGCATCCGCGAGCGCTACGACCACACCGGAGATAACGCCGAGGCGGTGGCCTACGGGCTTCGTTCCACCGCGGGCATCATCACCGGCGCGGCCCTGATCATGGTCGCCGTGTTCGGCGGCTTCGCGCTCGGCGAGACTATTATCAACCAACAGGTTGGATTCGGGCTCGCCGTGGCTGTGTTTCTCGACGCAACGCTCGTTCGATCCGTCCTGGTTCCGGCCAGCATGGAGGTCCTGGGCAAGCGCAACTGGTACCTGCCGTCGTTCCTCAGCTGGCTTCCGGACGTGCGTGTCGAGCCCGCGGAGGACGAATAGGTTCGCGAAGTGGAGCCTGAGCCGTCGCGGACCGACGGGCTGGACCTGCCGACCTGTTACCGCGCCGGCTACGCCAGGGCTCGCGCCCTTGATCCGGAGACTGCCTCAAACTACGTAGCCCACACGCGCGTCGGCGACCCGGCGGGCGACGCGATGATGGCGGTCCTGGAAGAAATCGGGCCCCGTGAGTCGTGGCGGATCGTTCAGACTGCCATGGACAATCTGGACGACGAGAGTGCGCTCAAGGATGCACCGCGCGAAGTCCGGGAATTCTTCGAGGAATTGAAAACCCCTCCCGACTGGGTCGACGAAGCATCACTCATCCCCGGGATGCGCATGTTTCATCGGAATTCCAGGATCATTCTTGGGGCCTTTGTCGGAGGGACGCTGGTCGAAGGCTTCTCCACCAACATCAGCAAGTCGTTCTTTACGACGGGTCGGTTGCGCGAGCAGGGCGTCCGGCGCCTGAAGCAAAACAACCGCCACATGCTCGAGATGTTCGTTCCCGGCGGCATGGATCGGGGCGGCGACGGCTGGAAGCTGTCCGTTCGCGTTCGCATGGTTCACGCCCAGGTGAGGCGTCTACTCGCCAATTCAGGCGACTGGGACTTTGAAGAACTGGGCGAACCCGTCAGCGCCGCGCATCTCGGCTTTGCAATTACGGCCTTCTCGGCGCGACTCCTCAAGCACATGAAGAGCCTGGGCGCTGTCTACGACGACGAGGAACGCGCCAGCTTCATGCAGGTCTGGCGCTACGGCGGCTACCTGATGGGAATCCCCGAGACAATCCTGTATCGCGACGAAGAGGAAGCGCTGCGGATCTTCAAGATCGGCGGCATGTGCGAGCCCGAGCCAGACTATGAATCCATCGCGATGGCGAATTCACTGATCAATTCCGCACCGCTCCTGATCGGCCTCACTGATCCCGAACAGCGCCGCCACCTTGCCAAATACGTGTATCGGGTGTCCCGCGCGCTCATCGGCAAGGAACTCGCCAACAAGCTGAAGTATCCGCGCAGTCCAACGATCGGGGTGCTGCCCTGGTTCCGTATGCAAGGGCGCATTGAACGCACGATGGGTCGGCTCTTTCAGAAATACATGCGACAGAACAACTACACGAATCTCACGTCACTGCTTGAAGTTTCCGTATTCGACGAAGCCGGCATCAGCTACAAGATGCCCGATCACGTATACGCGGAAGAGTCCGGCCAGTGGTAGAACGCCGCCCCATTGCGTAGACCGGATTATTCCGGGCGTCGGCGCAACTCTGATTCCGTCGCGCTCGCCGGAAGCCACGAGGGCGTTTCGAGGCCGTAGACCGAAGCAGTCCATGATCCGACGGTGGCGGCTACGACGTCTCGGTTCGAATGGCTGGCCCGCCGGCAATCCGACGGTCCATGCGCAGGCGGCCGTTGGTGCCCGCCAGGTCGCAGAGCTGCGGTGACGCCTTGGTCGTGGCTTCCACATAGCCGGCCTGCCGATAAAACTCACGAGCGGCTTGGTTTTCCGCCAACACATACAGGCTGCAGCCCGAGGCGTACAGGTCCGCACGCCGATGCACGCCAGCCAGCAGGGCTTTGGCTACGCCGTTGCCCCGGTGCTCTTGCGACACCGCCAGGTAAGGAACGAACCAGTGATCCGGTGGTACCGGGGGGCTCGCTCGAATCAGGGCGCGGAGACGCGGGAAGAGCTTGAAGGCTCGTAGGGGTCCGTACACACGCAGATAAGCCCAGAGCGTTGCCCGGTAGCGTCGGGCCAACTCCGTCCAGGGCGCGTGCGACACAAGCCCCACGATCTGACCGTCAATCTCGGCCAACGTCGCCAGGTCATAGCTCCACAGCGTGCCGGTGCGGCCAAAGAGCCGCTCCAGGTAGCCCGTGGCGCCGCCCTGGACGCCCAGACCAAATACGGCGTCCGCCAGCTCAGGCGTCAATGCCTCGCGTAACAGACGACCGGCGGATTGCTTGTCGCTGGGTTTCGCCCGGCGAAGCTTCAGACCTGAGCGCCGCCGCGGTTGTTGCCGCGCGCCAGGGAGGGTGACATCGGGGACAGCTTCCGCCGTTGCCTCAGCCACCATAGCTCCGCTCATGCCCCGGTCAGCCTCCCAACACGTGCCGGATTAAATCTATTTTGGGAGCCTAGCTGTCACCTGTCGAGCGGACGTGCAGTCCGTATGCAAATCCTGTGCACGTCAATCGTTCGATTCTGATCGACGGACGCGGGATTCAACCTGACGCGGCGTCACCACCCCAGCGCGTGCCCGATGATTCCCTTCGGTGAAACGGCGCCCGAGATAACACCGCCCGGCCCGCCGTACCGGATGCCCATCGGCTTGCCGTTCGCCCAATCGGTCGTGATTTCCACCTCGTGACCGCGTCGTTCGAGATCCGACAGAACTGCTCGGTCGATCCGTCCCTCAGCCACCAGCCGCCCCGGATAGGCCTCGCGCGGGTAGAACGACGACGGGAAATGCACCGAGTGCACTGTCGGCGCGTCCAGCGCTTCCTGCAGGTTCATGCCGAACTGCACATGGTTCAGGAAAAACTGCAGCGTCCACTGATCCTGCCCGTCACCGCCCGGCGTGCCGAACACCATGAACGGCTCACCGTTCCGCGTTACCAGCGACGGCGTCAGCGTGGCCCGCGGCCGCTTGCGTGGTGCAAGCGCATTGGGCCGCTCCGAGTTCAGGTAGAACATCTGCCCGCGCGTGCCCAGCGGAAAGCCCAGCCCGCGGATCACCGGCGAGGTGCCCAGCCACCCGCCGCTCGGCGTGGCCGCCACCATGTTGCCTTCGTGATCCACTGCGTCCAGGTGCGTCGTGTCGCCCACGTGCGCGTGCCCCAGCCCCAGGTCCCGTACCTCGCGCGCCGCTACCTGCAGCGCCCGGCGGTTGTCCTCTCCCACGTCGACCGTGGCGTAGTCCGGGAAGCCAGAGCCGACGTCGCCAGGACGCATTTCCTGCGAAGCCGTCTCACCGACCAGCGCTCGTCGCTCGTCGGCGTACGCCTTGGAGAGCAGGCGGTCGAACGGCACGTCGTCAAACTTCGGGTCGCCGTAATGCGCCTCGCGGTCGGCAAACGCCAGCTTGGCGCACTCGATCAGCGTGTGCAGATAGTCCGCCGAGTTGTGCCCCATCGCCGCCAGGTCGAATCCCTCCAGCAGGGTCAGCTGCTGCAGGAACACCGGACCCTGCGTCCAGCTGGAGCACTTATGCACGTCCAGCCCGTGGTAGTTGACGTTCGGCGGCTCATTGAACTCCGCTTCCCACTCCGCGAAGTCTTCATGGCTCAAGAGGCCGGCGTGCGCGGATCCGCTGGCGTCCTCGACCGGCGCGCTAATGAAATCCAGGATTCGATCGACGATCTCGCCCTTGTAGAACGCATCGCGCGCGGCCTCGATGCCGGCGATGCGTCCCCGACCGGCGGCCACCTCTTCCGCCCGGCACAGGACGCGCAGCGTCTCGGCCCAGTCCGGATTCCGATGAAGCTCGCCGACCCCCGGCGCCTTGCCGCCGGGGAGATACACCTCGCCAGTGCTCGGATATTGCTCCGTGAACTTGTCCACGTTGCTGGCCAGGCTGTTGTGCAGGCTGTCGTAGACCGGGTAGCCCTTCTCGGCCAGCTCAATCGCCGGCTGAACGACCTCACCAAAGCTCATCGTTCCAAAACGCGCCAGCGCCGCCGCCCAGGTGCCCACCGCCGCCGGTACGCAGGCCGGTAGATAGCCGTCGCCCGGAACCAGGTCGATCCCGTGCTCGCGGCACCAGTCGATCGTGAATGCCTGCGCCGACCAGCCCATGCCGCTCAATTCGTAGGCCTTGCGCTCGCGCGCCGAGTAGATCAGCGTCGGAACCTCGCCCGCCAACCCGTTGCTCTGCGGCTCAAGCAGGTTCAGGCAGAAGCACATGGCCGCCGCGGCGTCGATGGCGTTGCCGCCCTGCTCCATCATCCGGAATCCGGCCGCCGTCGCCAGGTAATGCCCCGAGGTCACCACCCCGCGCGTCCCCATCACCACCGGCCGCGTCGTAAACCCCGTCCGCATCCCCACGCTGCGATCGCCCAGAAACGTCGTAATCGTCATGCGTCAGTTCTCCGCAGCCGGCCGTTGAGGTGCCATCCGCAGCTTAGCCCCAACCCGAATCCCGCGCCCCGGGCTATCAATAGAGCAGCCTTGAGTTGAGCCACGGGTGCCCTGGTCATCTGGCGACAAAGCAATTGCGTTGTAACACAAACGGTTACAATAGCCCATGGTCCTTGTACGGGAGCTGGTTTGGGACGCGTGGAACGTAGCCCACATCGCGCGACACGAAGTCACGCCGAGCGAAGTCGAAGAGACGTGCCAGGGATATACCCATGCAAGCCGAACCTACCGGGGCCGACTCCGTGTGATCGGCCAGACGGAGGCCGGACGGATACTGACGGTGATCTTGGCTCCGGTGCAGGTTGAGGTCTACTACCCGGTAACGGCGCGGCCGGCCAGCCGTCGTGAGCGGCGGACGTACCGGGCTTCGCAGAGGGGAGTGAAGGAGTGAGTGAGACTAGAAAGAAGCCTCGGATTCCGACGTTCAACAGCCGCGAAGAAGAGGCCAGGTTCTGGGACACCCATGACACGGCCGACTTCGAGGACGAATTCGAGCCGGTCAACGTCCGCTTTGCCAGGAACCTCTCCCAGGGCATCACCGTGCGCTTTACGCCCGAGACCCTTGAGACCCTGCGGGCGACAGCCCAGAGGAAAGGCATCGGCCCCACGACCCTGGCGCGCATGTGGATCCTGGAACGCCTAGAGGCGATCGACCAGGGGACTGCCGCGCCATAGCCCGGCATGTCCGCGGCGACCTGCTTGACTCGAAGTACCTGGACCCACGCTGGACCAGCTTTAGCTAGCCCGACACCACGTTTCGCGCCATGTCCTTCAGCGTCGGCCGCTTGCCGTACATCAGCAGGTACGCCCGGAACAGCCGCATGGCCAGCCACAGCGCGCCGGCCGCGCTGATGGCCAGTACCAGAAGTGCCCCCACGGTCTCCAACGGACCCATGGCGTCGATTGCCAGTCGAATAAAGCCGGTCACGGGGGCAGTGAACGGAATAAAGCTCAGCACCCGCGCCAGCGTGCCTTCGGGTTCGTTAAACAGGATGAAGTTGAACCAGAGTGGGATGAACGCCGGAACGATCACCAGCGCGGAGATCTGGTTGGCCTCCCGCAGCGAGGTCGAAATCGCCCCCACCGCGGCCATCAGGGAGGCGAACAGCGCATAGCCAAACAGGAAGTACGCCGCGGCGATGGCGATGTCGCCGACGCCGGGCACGGTCAGCAGGTCGGCGGGAATGTCTACGATCAGGCCAAGTACCAGCGCACCTATGCCAACCGATGCCAGCCAGGCCGCCATTTGCAGCAGCCCTGTCGCGCCCAGTCCAAGAAACTTGCCCAGCAGCAGCGCTTCCGGCTTGACCGACGACAGCAGCACCTCCATCACCCGGTTTTCCTTTTCTTCCACCAGGGCATTCAGCATGTAGCCGGAGCTGAAGAAGACCGATACCAGCAGCGACACGCCCGCAATCGCAAAAAAGGCCGCCCGGCCAATGTCGAAACCAGGGCCGTCGTCGGTCGCTCCGTCGGCGCCGACCTCCTCGGTTACCAGCCAATAGGGCAAACGCAACCGCTCCACAGTCGGGGCCGGGACTTCGTCGGCGAACAGATTCGACAACACGAACGCGCGCAGCGCCGAGCTATAGGTCGGACCTTCCGGTCCAAACAGCCCGCCGCCGTCTTCGGCGAGCCGTACCCGTACCACCCGTCCCGTCTCCACAAAGTCCTCCGCGAACACAAACAGCGCGTCGATCTCCGCGGCCGTGAGCGCCGCGACGCCGGCCTCTTGACTCGGCACCTGAACAAAGACCGCGCCAGCCTGCTCGTGGTGCCCGTCAAACAGCGACGGCGCCTCCGTTGGGTCCACGTAGCCGAGCCGCGTCAATTCCGCCCCGCGCTCAACGCCCGCCGCGGCCTCGGCATCGCCGTCATCTCGTGTCACCAGCGTGAAAATCGCAAATCCCGCGACAGCCAGCGCCACTAGCACCGGCACGGCCGCCGTGGTGATGATGTAGGAGAGACGCGTAACCGCCGTTCGGAACTCGTGGCGGGTGACGATTCGGACGCTACTCATCAGCGTGCGTCTCCACATTCCGCTCACCCACGACGTCGCCAGGCCCGTCAGAGCGGCCCACGATCTGCAGGAAGATCTCCTCCAGCGATGGCGCCTCGCGCTCGAACCGCTCGATTTGCACGCCTGCGTCGAGCAGCGCTCGCAACACGTGCTCTGCGGATCCCTCGTCGTCCAGGCTGATCCGCCACCCATCACCGTGCGACTCGACCGTCGCCACGCCCGGCAGACGCAGGGCGTACGGAAAGTCCGCCACACATTCGACCAGCAACCGGTCGCTTGCATGCTGGCGTCGAATCTCCCGCACGCCGCCGTTCAGCACGATCTCGCCGTGGTTGATCATCACCACCCGGTCGCAGAGCTCCTCCACGTCCGTCATTTGGTGCGTCGAGAACAGCACGGCTACCCCGTCGTCGCGCAGGTCGGCCACCGTGTTCTTCATCAGCCGCACGTTTACCGGGTCCAGGCCCGAAAACGGCTCGTCCAGCACCAGGAAGTCGGGCTTGTGCTGAATCGTCGCCGCAAACTGCAGCAACTGCCGCAGCCCCCGGCTCAGTTCGCCCACCTTCTTGGCGCGGTGTTCGGTCAGGCCCAGCCGCTCCAACGCCGCGTCCGCCAGCACAGGTGCTTCGTGGGACGGCACGCCCTTCAACTCCGCCATGTACTTCAGGATCGGCGGAATCCGCAGGCCCGGATACAGCCCGCGCTCCTCCGGCAGGTATCCAATCCGCCGCCGTGCCGCGTCGTCGATCGGCGCGCCAAACACCTCCACGGTGCCTCGGTCGGGCGCAAAGATGTCCAGCATCATCCGGATCGTGGTGCTCTTGCCTGCGCCGTTGGGCCCCACGAAGCCCACCACCTCGCCCAGCGCGATCTCCAGCGAAACGTCCCGCACCACGTCCAGCGCCCCAAACCGCTTCCATAGGCCACTGGCCCGCACCGGTGCGCCGCTGGTCGCCAAGGTCGCCATGCCGGGAGTGTAGGAAAGTGCAGACTCCGTGTTCGGTGGGGAACACTCCAAAAGCGAGCCGCGTCGCCGCCGTCTACGATGGGCGCGCAACAGGTTCACGCGGAAGGGCAGGCCGATGCCGGTAGGAAGTGGATCGCATCGCTACGAGCGCGTGCAGGGCTGGCCGCAACTGCCCGCCGACGTTTTTCTGGGCTGGATCGGCAGCGTGGCCGTGGACAGCCGCGGCCGTGTCTACTGCTTCTGCCGCGGCACCCACCCCATGATCGTGTTCGACGCCGACGGCCAGGTCGTGGATACCTGGGGTGACGACCTCCTGAACCATGCCCACGGCGTCTACCTGGACGATAACGAGCACCTCTGGCTGACCGACCGTTACGCCCACGTCGTCTGGGTCACAACCACCGAAGGGCGTCTCATACGCCGCATCGGGTACCCCAACTTCACCAGCGCTGACGGCGGCCTCTTCAACCACCCCACCAACACCCACCTCGGCGCCGACGGCTCCATCTACGTGTCCGACGGCTATGGCGACACCCGCTGCCATCGTTTCGCGGCCAACGGCCGGTTGCTAAATACCTGGGGCGAGCCGGGCACCGGTCCCGGCCAATTCGACCTCCCGCACGGCATTTGGGCCCTCAGCGACGACCGGATCCTGGTGGCCGACCGCGAAAACCACCGCATCCAGGTCTTCGATCCTGACGGCGTTTACATGGATGAGTGGACCGGATTCCGCCAGCCGTCCGACTTCTTCGTGGACGAGGACGCCGGCGTCATTTACCTGGCCGAAGTCGGCGGCCGCGTCTCCATCCTGGACCTCACCGGCCAGACCATCACCTCCTGGGAAGACCCCGGCGACGGCGGAGCCGCCTTCAGTGCCCCTCACGGCATCTGGGTCGACGCCGAAGGCGCCATCTACATGGGCGAAGTCCAACGCGACGATGCTCTTTACAAGTTTCAGCCCATCGGCTGACAGATCCTGGGCTGAGGCGCCGCTAGCTAGCTGAACCCTCGGCTGCCAACTCCGCCAGCACCGCGTCCGTCATGCCCTCCAGGTCAAACCGGGGCGCCCAGCCCCAGTCGGCGCGGGCGCTCGTGTCGTCCATGCTGGAGGCCCAGCTGTCCACCACGCCGGCGGGCACGGGGTCCGGGTCGAAACCGAGCTTCACGTCCGGCATTCGCCGCTGTACCGCGTCGGCCATTTCCTGGACCGTGGGGTTGGAGCCCATCACCTGGTAGACGCGGCGGCTGAGCTGGCTGGCCGGCGCGTCGTGCAATTGCAGCATCGAGCCCACCACGTCATCCACCCAGACCAGCGGGATGCGGCTGTGCGGATAGACCTTGAAGGAATAGCCGCCGTCGCGCACGGCCCCGATGTAGAGCTCGCAGACGAAGGCGCTGGCCGCACCCGCCGCCGGCGCCGTGGGCGCCACCATGGCCGACAGCCGGACACATCGAAAGTCCACGCCGAAGCGCTGGAAGTAGTACACGCCCAGCCGCTCGCCCAGCACCTTCGTCACGCCGTACAGGCCCGCCGGCCACTGGGGGCTGTCGTCGGTGACCGTATCGCCGACACCCATGCCGAAGGTGGCCACCGAACTGGGAAACAGCACTCGCCCGACGCCATGTATCCGCGCCGCCTCCAGCACGTTGCGGATGCCGTCCAGGTTCACACGCCAGGCCAGCTCGGAGTCGGTCTCCGAACTTCCCGAAAGAAGCGAGGCCAGGTGATACACAGTGTCGGGCCGGGTTTCGGCAACGATGCCGTCGATAAACCCGGCCGCCTGAGTCTCGCCAACCCGTACGTCCGCGCGCTCGAAGGCCGCTGACGGCGCCACCGGGTCCGCCCGCACGTCCACCACCGTCACCCGGTCGCCCCGCTCGATCAACGCGGCGGCCAGCCGCGATCCGATGCTGCCGGTACCGCCGGTGATTAGCGCGTGCACGGGTCTCGTCTCATCGGTGTGCGAGGTCCCCTGAGTTGATTCCGCCATTCTGCCCCCCCGGGCAAATCCCGCGCCGGGTCCCCTGGTGGCTTGCACACCCGCACGTGCCTCATGAGAACCGCTCTGTGAGCGGCTCAGTCCAGACCGACGCGCTCGGCGCTCAGCCGCTCCAACGTCTCCGGCGTCGCATCGTGAGCCTCCAGCCACGCCAGCATTGCCGAGTGAATCCGCTGCGCCTCGTCCCGCGCCTCGGCAATCAGGTTCAGCGACTCTCCTGGATCGTCGGCGACGCGGTACAGCCCGGGTCCGCCGTCGCCGTCGCCTTCGTCCACCAGCAGTTTCCACTCGCCGTCGGTCACCGCCGGCGCGCGCGTATGCACCCAGCCGCCGTCGACGTTGGTCGTCGTTGCGGTAATCGCCAACGGACGCGGCCTGTCTGAATCCCCCTCCAGCAGCGGGACCAGGCTGCTCCCTTCCAGTTCCACGCCGCTGGGCGCCGGGATGTCACACAGCTCCAGCACGGTCGGCATCAGGTCCGGCGCCTGCACCAGGCCCGGCAGCCGCGATCCGGGCGCGACCGTCGCGCGGTTAAGCGACGCCGGCACGTGAATCGACCAGCAGATTCGGTTGATCTCGCAGTGGAAGGGGAAGACGCTCCGCGCGTCGGCCTGGATACCCGACTTGCCAGTTCGCCCCCGCTCACCCAGGTACATCCCGTGGTCGGACATGAACACCACGATGGAGTTCTCCAGCAGCCCGGCGTCTTCGACCGTCCGAAACATCCGCCCCACCGCCTTGCTCAGCAGCGTGCACATCGCCTTGTAGCGGGCCTGCATGTTCCGAAGTTCCGCCGGCGTATAGACGCTCGCCTCGCGGTAGTTCGGCTGCGCGATCGGCGGCCCGTCGTATGTCGAGTCGTAGAGGTCCAGCAGGTACTGCGGCGGAAACCAGGGCTCATGCACGTCAAAGCAGTCCACCCACAGCATGAACGGCTGCGGGCTCGCGTAGCAGTCCTCCAGGAACCGGCACACGTCGTCAGCCATCCGCATCGGCTGCGACTGGTCCTCGTAGCGCCGCCAGTAGTTGGTATGCGCGTGAATGTCGGGCAGAACCGGCGTGTAGGCGTGATTCCCAAACTCCACCCGCGTCTTGCGCGGGTCCTCCACCACGTGCTCGATCGGATCGTTCAACCGCAGGAACTTGCCGTCCCCTTCGTGCCCGCGGTTGAAGTGATGTCGATCGAACCGATGGAAGAAGTGCGCGTTCATCAGGTGCGTGGTGTCGGCGATCAGCTGCGTGCGATACCCGTTCGCCGCCAGCACCTCCGGCAGTGTCACCGCCGCTGGATCCAGGTCCCGCCAGCCATGCCGGGGGTGTCCGAACCGACCCGTAAACCAGTCCGTCCGCATCGGAATCGTTGGAAAACTGGACACCGTCGCCTGCTCAAACGTCACGCTCCGTCCCAGCCAGTCGTCCAGCTCCGGCGTAACCACATCCGGATGCCCGTTCGCGGCAATGTGGTCCGGCCGGTACGTGTCGCTCACGATCACAATGACGTTCGGGCGTTCAATGGACGGCATCAGGTCGGCTCGTGGTGTCGAATCGTCGGCGCTTGGATTGTGACGCACGACAGCAGAGGAATCTATTCCTTGGATCACGCTGGTCTGCGGACCTTCAGCCTGAAGGCGTCTGGTCAGCGCGCGGTGGCGCTAGGTCAGTTCGGTTCCCTCGGCGAGTTCGGCCAGATAGCGGTCGTAGGCAAACACTCGATTGCGGCGCCTGCCGGTCAGTTCGCGGGCAATATCCAGCTCGGTCAGCAGGTTCATCGCCGACGAGACGGCCGGGAGCGAGAGGCGGGTGGCATGCACGGTGCTTCGCATGGTGCGTACCGGCCGCTCTTTGAGCGCTGCATGTACTCGCAGGGCGGAACCAGCGCGTCGGCCTGCGGCTTCGATCTTGGCGCGGTCCTTCTGGAACATCGCTTCCAGACGCTGCGCGGAGTCCACGGCGGCTGTCGCGACTTTCCATACGCCTTCGAGAAAGAACTCAAGCCAGGCCTCCCAGTCCCCCTCGCGCCGAACGAGGTCCAGCAGGTCGTAGTAGGTCGTTCGGTGCTGCTTGAAATACAGGCTGAGATAGAGCAGCGGCTCACGCAGGACTCCGCCATGGTGCAGCAGGAAAGTAATCAGGAGTCGCCCAACGCGCCCGTTGCCGTCAAGAAAGGGGTGAATGGTTTCGAACTGGACGTGCGCCAGCCCGGCCCGCACCAGCAGCGGCAGGCCATCGTCGTCGGCGTGCAGGAATCGCTCGAGCCCCGACATGCAATCGGGAATGGCGGTATGCGGCGGCGGCACGAATGCGGCGTTGCTCGGACGCGTGCCGCCAATCCAATTCTGCGAGCGCCGGAACTCCCCGGGATCCTTGTCGCTGCCGCGCCCGCGCGCGAGCAGTACGCCGTGAATCTCCCGGATCAGGCAGTTTGAGAGCGGGAAGTCTCCACGCAGCCGCGTGATGCCGTGATCGAGGGCCGCGACATAGTTGGAAACCTCCACCAGGTCCAGGTCGTCCTGTGGCACGCCAGGGGCCTGCTCCAGTTCGAACAGCAGAAGATCCGAAAGCAAAGACTGCGTGCCCTCGATCTGCGACGACAGCACGGCCTCCTTGCGAACGTAGCTGTAGATGAAGAGTTCGGGGGCCGGCAGCAGCGTTGAAATGCTGTCCAGCCGCCCCAGGGCGAGCAGCGCGCGCTCCAGGGTCTGTTGCAGCGTCCCGTCGAGCGCCAGCGGTGGGTCGGGCGGCAGAGGCCTGGGCACGAACGCCTTGTACTGCTCACCGGCCCCGGCCATGCTCTGATATCGGCCGGTGACGCCGCGTTTCATGTCGTGGTGACTCGTTCGTTGTTACACAACTCTGAATAATCGGGTTCGTTATTCAGACTTAGGCCACGAAGTCTAAATAACGCGGCTGACGAGAGTCCAGAGCTCTTCTTCGTGGCCGCCGGGCCGTTGTTATTCAAAACTGAATAAGAAGGCGAGTTATTAAGACTTGTCCCCTAAAGTCTGAATAACGGCGCCGCTGAGCGCCGAACCGCTCCGGGTAGGCACCGACAGATCCGGACGGAAGCGCCACTTGGCCATTCCCCCCAGATCATCTCTGTAGGGTCGCGAAAAGGGCTCGGCGCGCCCACAATACGCTCGTCGCCTGCCACGTCAGGAGCCCGCCCATGCCCGCCTTCAACGGCCTCGACCTCCACCTTGGCAACCTCTCCCGCCTCTCGTCGGCCCAATCCCGTTCCATCTCCGCCGAGAATCCCCGCGGCGAACGCGGCGGCGGCGCCAGGGCCGAGGCCGACCCCAACGGCCCTTCCCGTCACCTGGGCCGCGGCTGGAAGTGCCGCCCCGCCGTCGCGGTGGAGCCGGGCGAAACCTTGGAAATGGCCGACATCCGGGGCCCCGGCGCCATCCAGAGCATCTGGATCACCGGCTCTGTCTCCCGCAACCTCATCCTGCGCATGTATTGGGACGACCAGGAGCAACCGGCTGTCGAGGTCCCGCTGCCCGACTTCTTCGCCGTGCCCTGGGCGACCCGGGAGGATGACCTGAAAGATCAGTTCGCCCAGGTCAGCGCCCTCCCCATCGCCGTCAATCCCGGCTGCGGCCTGAACTGCTTCTGGCAAATGCCGTTTCGGCGCCACTGCCGCATCACGCTCGAGAACCAGCATCCGGCTCAGGCGCAGCGCTGCTTCTACCAAGTCAACTACACCCTCACCGACATTCCCGACGACGCCGCCTACTTCCACGCCCAGTTCCGCCGCGCCAACCCGGTGCCGTACGCCGAGGAGCACACCATCGTTGACGGGATCCGGGGCCGCGGCCACTACGTCGGCACGTCGTTGGGCTGGGGCGTGCTGGACGACCGCTGGTGGGGCGAGGGCGAGATCAAGTTCTTCATCGATGGCGATGGGGAATTCCCCACCATTTGCGGCACCGGCACCGAGGACTACGTCGGCGGGTCGTACGACTGGCGCGTGAACGGCGAATACCGCACCTACACCACCCCGTTCCTCGGCATGCACCAGGTCATCAAGCCCGACGGCCACATGCGCAACAAGCACCGCCACGCCATGTACCGCTTCCACGTCCTGGACCCGATTCGGTTCCAGAGCGACCTCCGCGTCACCATCCAGGACCTCGGCTTCCACCCCGACCGGGACTTCGACGGCAAGGGCAAGCTGTTCATGGCCCGCCAGGACGACATCTGCTCCGTCGCCTACTGGTACCAGGCCCTGCCTACTGCGCCCTTTCCGCCGTTGCCCGATCGGATGTTCCTGACATTGTCGTGATGTCAGAGCGCCGCTGGCTCAGCGGCGGTGGAACCGAGTCAACCGCCGTACACACTCGGACAGTGCGTGAATTCCGTCCGGGAGGTCTGGTTTTCATGGCACACTCGATGAGTGCTGAGTCGTGGCTATGGGAGCCGACGCTCTGACCGAAATCGATCAAGACCCAGGCGCCGCTACGCCCGATCACGGCCCTGGCTGTCAGTGCGCAGGTCGCTGTGACGCCGTCCTCTTCGATGTACCCGGCCTGCGCCTGGCGTCGCGCCGAGGCTTCCTGCGCGCCGGCCTGGTTGGAGCTGCCGTAGCCGGTGCCACTCCCCTCATCGCCCGTGCGGTGACGGAAGAGGAAATCGAGGCAGCGGAGCGCGAACAGGCGGAACTCGAACTTCAGGCTCAGGAACAACAGGCGCTGCTGGCTGCCGCGGAGGCCCGTGAGGGCGCACTCCAACAGCAACTCGCTGTGATTGACAGCCAGCGCTTCGAGGCCATCGACCGCCTGCGCGACGTCAATCGCCAACTCGAAACCGTTGAGCTCGAAGTCTTCGACATCAACGCCTCAATCGCCAACCTCAATCGAGCCCTCGCTCGTGAGACGGACAACCTCGGTGACCGCGTTCGCTCGCTTTACAAGGCAGGGCGCACCTCCACCCTCGAAACCGTGCTCTCCTCCTCGTCGTTCTCCGATGCGCTTGACCGCGCCACCTCGCTCGAGCGTGCCCTGGCCCAGGACCTCGAGGAGATCGAATCCCTGCGTCGCAGCCGCCAGACAGTCCAGTTACGCACCGCCGACTTGGCGGCACGTCTACAAACAATGGACGAACTACGCGAGCAAGCCGCCGCAATCGAAGTCGAACTCCAGCGCCGATCCCAGGAACAGCAAGACCTCATCTTCGGCGTCCAGCAAGAACAATCCTCCCTGGACGCCAACATCGACGCCTTCCAGGCCGAAGCCGCCGTCGTCGGAAATCGCATCCTTGTTTTGCGTGACATCCACGAGCGCCAAATCGCCCAACAGGAGCGCATCCGGGCATTGCAACAGGCCCAGGAACAAGCGCGGGAGCTTGCCCGCCAGGTCGCGGCCACCCAGGGAACCTCGGTGGCCGGTGTTTACACCTGGCCCCTCTGGGGCCTCATCACCACCGAATTCGGCGGCTGCACTTTCGGCCAGTGCCCCCACATCGGCATCGATATCGCCGGCGACATGCTTGTCCCCATTGTTGCCGCCAACGACGGGATCGTGCTTGTCGCCGACTACGTCGTCCCCGGTAACCGGCAGGCCTCCTACGGAATGATCGTGGTCATTGCCCACAATCAGAACGAGGAAACGCTCTACGCCCACCTGGACGACTTCACCTCGCCGCCGCCAGTTTCGCCCGGTCAGTTCGTCAGCCGCGGCCAGGTCATCGGCTTCGTCGGCCTCACCGGCTGGACCACCGGTCCGCACCTGCACTTCGAATACCGGGTCAACGGCGTCGCGAATAATCCCCGC
This sequence comes from Chloroflexota bacterium, assembly GCA_022824495.1. GTDB lineage: Bacteria > Chloroflexota > UBA11872 > UBA11872 > UBA11872 > UBA11872. Next base: position 173,808 of record JAJDZU010000012.1, read on the forward strand.
AACGTGCTGGTCTGACGCGCCGCGCCCACAGGCACGGCGGTTACGCGGATCGGCGGCCTGACGGCGGGCGCGCTACGGCTCGTATCATGGCCGCTCACCCACGTTCGATCGGAATCAGCTAGCGGCTGCCTGATGGCCGCTGCCCAGGAAACGCCACGGATGAACACTGCCACGGAAACCACCGCTAGCGTTGAGCTCAAGTACGACGCCGCCGGCCTCATCCCTGCCATCTGCCAGGACGACGCCACCGGCGACATCCTCATGCTCGGCTACATGAACCGCGAGTCCGTTGCCCGTACGCTGGACTCCGGCACGGTCTGGTTCTTCAGCCGTAGCCGCCAGGAACTCTGGAACAAGGGTTCCACCTCGGGGAACTACCTGCGGGTCGTCGAACTCGTGGCGGACTGCGACCGGGACGCTCTGCTCCTGAAGGTCAACCCCGCGGGCCCCACCTGCCACCTCGGCGTTCGCTCATGCTTTCACAATCCAATTGACCTCTAGTGCGTAGCGCGAACGTCCAAGCGCTGACGGGCTGACCGCCATGTCTGACCTCCTGAGCGCTCACCTGCGTGCCCTGCGCGGTCAGGTTGCCGCCCTGGCGCCCGCAGCCGTTGAGCCCTTGGCTTCCGCGGTTGAAGCCGTCTGGGCCGCGGATCGGACGATCTTCATTGCCGGGAATGGCGGCAGCGCGGCGACAGCCTCGCACTTTGCGACTGACCTATCCAAGACCACCATCACGAAGGCTCCCGGATCACGGGGAATCCGCGCGGTAGCGCTCACCGACAATGCCGGGCTGCTGACCGCCTGGGCCAATGACGTTTCCTACGAGCAGATCTTTGCCGAGCAACTCCGCAACCTTGCCCGGCGCGAAGACCTCTTTGTCGCGATAAGCACCAGCGGCGAGTCGAACAACCTCATCAGGGCAGCCGTGACCGCCGGCGACTGTGGCGTCCATACAGTGGCATTGGCGCCACCGCGGAGTTCACTGGCTCGGGACGCCGACATCCTGATCCCTATCCAGGGCGAGTCCGTCCAGATCGCCGAGGACTTGCACCACATCGTCTGCCATGCGGTCACCGTGCACATGACGGCCGTCCTCGCCGCGGAATAGACCCGGTGACTTCCGCTGCCGCTTCCGGTTCGAACGGGCTCCTCAACCTCGGCTAGCAGACCGTGATCGTTACGCAGACGCCCCTCCGCCTCAGCTTCTTCGGCGGCGGCACCGACTTCCCTGACTACTACCGAGTGGATGGCGGCGCCGTGCTCACCACCGCAATCGACAAGTATGTCTACGTCATAGTCAAGGAGCGATTCGACGACGACATCTACATCAACTACTCCATCAAGGAGATTGTCCAGTCGGTCGACGAGATTCAGCACGACCTCGTCCGCGAGGCAATGCGCATAACCGGCGTGGACCGCGGAGTTGAGATCACCACGCTCGCCGACGTGCCCAGCACGGGAACCGGTCTCGGATCCTCCTCTGCCGTCACCGTTGGGTTGCTGCTTACCCTCCACACCTACGGCGGACGTCTGGTAGACGCTCGCACGCTGGCCGAGCAGGCGTGCCGCATTGAGTTGGACGTCCTGGACCGTCCGATTGGCAAGCAGGACCAGTACATTTCCGCCTTTGGCGGCCTGCGCGCCATTGACTTCAATCCCAACGACAAGATCGATGTGGAGCCGGTCGGCGCCGCCCCGGCCACCCTTCGGCGACTTCAGGACCGTCTGCTTGTGTTCTTTACGGGGCGTACTCGATCGTCGTCCGCGATTCTCGATCACCAGCAACGGCGAATCGAGCAGTCGCGAACCGACCTCGACCGCCTGAAGACCTGCGCGCATGAGGCACGTGATCTGCTCGAGTCCGGACGACTGGACGAGTTCGGCATGTTGTTGGACACCGCCTGGCGTCACAAGAAGGCGCTGGCCGAAGGCGTGTCCGATGCCGCCATCGACGAGCTATACGCGCGCGGCCGCGCCGCTGGAGCCCTGGGCGGGAAGATCGCCGGCGCGGGCGGCGGCGGATTCCTCGTCTTCTACGTCCCGCCGTCCCGGCAGGACGACGTCCGCCGGGCGCTCCACCCGCTTCGCGAACTTCCGATTGGATTCGATCCTGGCGGCGCCCGCGTCGTGTTCAACATCCACCGTTAGGCGCACGGGCCCTGTTGTGAGCGGCTGACGCATGCACGTCCTCGTTACCGGCGGCGCCGGGTTCATTGGATCCCACGTCGTAGACGCGCTGCTCAGCCGCGGCCATACCGTCGCCGTCCTCGACAGTCTGGCGGCCCGCGTCCACCCGGAGCGAGCCTGGCCGGACATCCCACCGGGCGTGCGCCGCGTGCGAGGCGACGTGACCGAACGCGACGACTGGCTCGTGGCCCTGGAAGGCGCTGACGCCGTCGTACACCTCGCCGCCTACCAGGACTACCAGGCCGACTTCAGCCGCTTCGCCCTCGTCAACGACGCCGGCACCGCCCTGCTCTATGAACTGCTGGTCGAACGCAGTCAGCCCATCAGGCGCGTCGTCGTGGCCAGCTCCCAGGCCGTCTACGGCGAGGGCGCCTACCGATGCCCTGACCATGGGCGGCAGTACCCGCCGCCTCGCTCGTTGGAGCAACTCGCCTGTGGCGCCTGGGATCCCGCGTGCCCTGTCTGCGGAGCGCCGCTCGAGCCCACCGCATCTTCCGAACAGCATCCCGCGCCCACCAACGCCTACGGCATCTCCAAGCTGGCCACCGAGTCCTACGCGCTAACCCTCGGCGCCCGTCACGGCCTCCCTACTTCGGCCCTCAGATTCAGCATCATCCAGGGGCCTCGCCAGAGCCCGGCCAACGCCTATTCCGGCGTGCTGCGCGCCTTTGTTGGGCACATACGGCACGGCCGACGTCCCGTCGTCTATGAGGACGGCCGCCAGCGACGCGACTACACCCACATTCGCGACGCGGTAACCGCCGTCGAACTCGTACTGGAGCATCCCGATGCCGTTGGACAGGCTTTTAACGTCGGCAGTGGCCAGGTAACCACGGTGCTCGAATACGCGAATGCCGTGCTCTCGGCCATGGGCGTCGCCGCCGAGCCCGACGTGAGCGGACGTTATCGACTTGGCGACACCCGACACGTCTGGTCCGACACGGCGCGAATCCGTGCCTTGGGCTGGCGACCGACCCGAACGCTCCACGAAATCATCCGCGACTACCTGGACTGGGCCGCCGGTGCACCCGAGGGTGAAGACTGGACCGCCGCAGCCCTCGCGCGCATGGAAGCCAGCGGCGTCGTGCGCCAGATTGCACAGGTTGACTGATCGAGCATCTCGGCAAGGACGCGCTTCACAGCCTCAGCTTCTGAACGAAGCAACCCTTGTCGCTACGAGCGAAGGGTCGTCTTGAAATCCTCGATCGGCACCGGCAACTCCTGCCCGGCAGCCGACGGGTACCGCTGAAACAGCTCGCCCCACGGCCCTTGCAGCGCCTGCCGGACGCGCCTGCGCCCGATCGCGTTGTACCAGTACACGTCGTGATACAGCCGCGATGCCGCATAGGACCACGGCGCAATCACCGTTCGCAATAGCAGCTTCTCCAGCCGCTTCAGCGGCCCCCAGTAGATCGCTTTCTGGCCGCGGCTGGCGAACGTGTCCTGACGGGCCGTCACCTGCCAGCGCACCTCGTCGATGTCCGCGCCCACCACCTCGATCTCGCGGGCATCCGCCGTCCCCAGCCCGTCCTCGTGCGCCATCCGCAGGAATGGAATCTCGAATGGGTCCAGCCCCATCAGGCGGGCGCTGGTTGCATCCACGGCCACCTGGTCGGCGCCGGCCAGCAACAGGTTCCGCTCCTGCACCCGCAGGCAGCGCGGTCCCGGCCCTTCACCTACCAGGGTGCCGTCCATGACCGCGAAAACGCCCGGGTGAATCTCTTTCTGGATCATCAACAGATCCACCAGCGTTTCGTGAATCGTCGCGTGGCAGTAGTGCCGCTTCTCGAAGAGCAACCCGCCAAACGCGTTCTTCATGGCGCCCGTGATCGTGGTGAACACGTGCGTCTTCACGGTCGGCAGGTGAATGATGTTCGCGCCGATCAGCCGCTGTGGAATCCGCACGCCTTCCGGGTAGACCTCGTGCAGCGTTCGCAACCGCCCACGCGGTTCATACCGAACCCACGCGTCGTCCTCGTACAGATGAATGTTGCGGATGCCGTGCGCCGTCACCACCGGCAAATGCTTGTTCCGGCGTTCCCCCACGTGGGCGCTCACGGTTACCGTTCGGTTGTGCGCGGCGAACAGCGACTCGGGCGCGTACGCATCGGCTCGCAGCTTCCGAATCACGCCGTCCACCTGCCACGGCGTGGTGGAGCAGGCCGGATACCAGTGGTGCCAGGAGACGTTGATCTTCAGCGCAGTCTCCGCACGGCGATCCAACGCGGCCTGATAGCCGGCTTCATCCATCGCCCGGGCCACGTCGTCCAGCACGCCTTCGGGCGTGGTCCGAATCAGCGCGACGCGAGCCATTCAGGCCTGTCCGGGTTGCAGCGGCGACCTTCGATCTTACGTTCCGGCGAATAGCGCCGATCCGCCGCGCACCGGCTCTCGGCGCTCAGGCATCATGCCCCCGTCCACCGCGCCAAGCTCCGGAGTCCGTCATGCCGACCTACCGCGCCGCCGCCATTGCCGATTCCACGCTCGAACGCGCCTACGGCCATGCCATCCACAAGGCGTTCTACGAGATTCCCAACGTCGAAGTCGCAGCCCTGGCCGACCCCGTCGCCGAGCCCAGAGCCGAGCGCGCCGCCGAGATCGGGAACCCCAGGCAGTACGACGACTACCGCGACATGCTCGCGGCCGAGACGCCCGATCTGGTCGCCATTTGCCCCCACCACTTCACGCATCACGGCCGCTGGCTGCTTGACGTCATCGAATCCGGCGCCAGGGGCATCTACATCGAGAAGCCCATCACCGCCGGCCTTGATGAAGCCGATGCCGTGCTCGAGGCCGCCGACGCCGCCGGCGCCAAGATCGCCGTGGCTCACCAGAATCGCTACCGGCCCGGAACCCATCGCGTAGCCCAGCTCGTTCAGGAGGGCGCCATCGGCACCCTCCGCTACATGCATGCCGTCGGCAAGTGCGACCAGCGCGGCGGGACCCATGACCTCCGCGTCCTCGGCACCCACGTGCTCGACGCGCTCCGCTACATCGCCGGCGACGTGGCCTGGGCCACCGGCCATATGCAGGTTGATGGGCGCGACGTCACGGTTGACGACGTGTTCGACGGCCCGGAGGGCCTGGGCCAGATGGCCGGAGACGCGCTCACCGGCTACTTCGCGTTCGAATCCGGCGCAACTGCTCGTTTCGAAACGTACACGCGCCCGGGCGGCGGTCCGTCCCCCTGGTTCGGCTACGAGCTATGGGGCACGGAAGGCGGCATCTCGGTTCGTGACGCGGGCCGCACGATCCTTCACTATCCGGCGCCGGCCAATCTGCCCGGAGATTCGGCGCTCGCCTGGGAACCGGTTGAGGTACCCGAGCTTGCCTACCCCAATGGCAGCCCCGCCAGCGACGCCCAACTGCTGGATGCGCTCAATCGCCACGCCGCAGTTGACATAATCCACTGCATCGAAAGCGGCGGCGAACCCGTCTCCAGCGCCCGCCAGGCCACGGCGGCCCTCGAAATGGTCATGGCCATCCTCGAAGGCCACCGCACTGGTGCCCGCGTCCCGTTCCCCATGCAGACCCGCGCCAACCCCCTGGCGGAGTGGCAGCGGCAAGCGGGAGCCATTCGCTGAGACGTGATCCACGCATGAGCCTTCACCTCCCGGAAGCCCGTGTGATTAGCGGCACGGCGCTCGAGCGCCTTCGAGGCTGCGTACCATGACCGGCATGCGCTGGTTGGACGCCTTGGCGCCTGAGTTGGAATACCGCGGCCTCGTCGGCCAACGCCGCGCCTTGCTCCATCGCGTACCCGTCACGTGGCGCGAACGCTTGCCGGCCGACACCTGGATGCGACTCTGCTCCGCCTCCGGCGTGCGCGTGGCCTTTCGCACCGACAGCCCGACCATTGCCGTTCGCGCCGAGTGGCTGTCCCTGCAAACCAACCGCGCCAACGCCGAAATCGACCTCTACCAGAACGGCGAGTTCTACGGCCAGCTGCGCTCCCAGGGCCTGGGCGCCGCCGAGGGCGTGGTCTACGACGGGCCGGCCCGCGACCGCTGCGTCGAGCTCTATATGCCGCCCTACGGCGAGGTCAGGTTTGCGGGCGTCGGCGTGGCCGACAACGCCTGCGTACAGCCGCCACCGTCGCTCAGTGGTCCGCGGCTGCTGTTCTACGGCGATTCCATCACCCACGGCAGCACCACTGTGCGTCCGGGCACGACCTATCCGGCCCGCATCGCCCGCAGCCTTGGCGTCGACTTCGTCAACCTGGGCGTGGGCGGCTCGGCTCGCGGCGAACCGGCCATGGCCGAGATCGCCGCCTCGCTGCGCGCCGACGTGATCGTGCTGGCCTACGGCGTCAACACCTTCGGCTCCAGCTACGAAGAGCCGCGCGCCTTCGAACGCACCTACGACACCTTTCTGGCCATCCTCCGCTGGCACCAGCCGGAGGTGCCTATCCTCATGGTCACGCCCCTCTTCCACACCTGCGAGTTCGAGCAAACCACCCGCGGCGGCGCCAAGCTGGAGGAATACCGCCGTGTCATCCGCGAAGTCGTCTACCGCCGCCAGAGCTTCGGCGACGCCAACCTCATCCTGCTGGAGGGCCACGGCCTCATCGGCCCCGGCCAGGGCGACCTGCTGGCCGACCACGTCCACCCCAACGACGCCGGCTTCGCCGCGATGGCCGACGGCCTCGGCGCGCAGATTCAACGCGTGCTCAGCCTCACGTCTGGCACCAGCTGACCGAGGCATGTCCTGCCCGGCTCCAATAGGCAGCAGTCTGGCTGCGAGGCCAAATGATGCGGTGCATTGCTAGAGTTGTGGAGAGGTCCAGTCTCAACGCGATCGAGCCGTTTTACCGGATTCGTGTTGGCACTCGGCCAAAGGAGCACCCCTGATGCCTATAGGTGAGGAAAGCGTGGCGTCGCGCGGCAAAAAGTTGTACCGCACGAAGATCCGCGATCTGACCTGCGGAACGGCGAAGGGCGACTTTGTCGTGATCGACATACACAGCGGGGACTTTGAGGTCGATTCCGACGACGTCACGGCAACGATGCGGCTGATGCAGCGGCGCCCGGACGCAATTACATGGGCGGAGCGTGTTGGCTTTCCGGCGGCATACAACTTACAGGGCGGGATACTGGCTCGTCCTGAATGATTCGCGGGCGGATCAACCAACGCCTGGAGCCCGTGATCAACCTCTCGATTCTCGACGATCGCGAGATCACGCGCAGCCAGCCACCCAACTGCATGACCTCGCCGTTAGACCCGCTCGCCGCGTCGCCTTACGCTAAGACCTACCGTCCCAACGGCGAGGCGCACCCATGCTGAGGCTCAGCATCCTCACCCTGTCTTACCGTCAGGCCTTCGACGATGGCCGGATGGACCTGATGAGCTTCCTGGATACCTGTCGCGAACTGAGCGTGGAAGGCGTCGATCTCCACGACTCCGCATTCCCCGCCGTGGACCGGGCCTCGCTGCTGGCCGTCAAGCGCGAGTGCCTGGACCGCGGGTTGGACATTCCCTGTATCGCCATCTCCAACAACTTCGCCCGTCCCGCCGACGAGCTTCCCGCCGACGTACAGCGCACCAAGACCTGGATCGAACGTGCCGCCCTGCTCGGCGCGCCGCAGGTTCGCGTGTTCAGCGGCAGCCCTGCCACTGAAGAAGACCGCGCCGCCTCCTGGGACCGCTGCGCCGACGCGCTGCGCGAATGTGCCGAGTTTGGCGCCGAGGTAGGCGTTGTGGTTTCCCTGCAGAACCACAATCACAAGCAGATTGCCCCCGACGGCGAAGACGTGCTGCGCCTGATTCGCCAGGTCAGCCATCCCAACCTGGGTCACGTCCTCGATACCGGCCAGTACGCCGGGTCCCCCGGCGCCTCCGGCTTCGCCGACGACGAGCAGCGGGATCGCCACGACTACCTGAACAGCATTGCCCTCACCGCGCCCCTCGCCACCGCGGTCCGCGCCAAGCTCTACCGCATCGCCACGGGTCGGGAGGAGTCGCTGGACTACGACACGATCTTCCAGACCATCCGCAGCGTTCGCTACAACGGCTGGATCAGTCTCGTCTACGAAGGCCGCGACGATCCCATCGAGGTAATCCCGCTCGGTGTCCGCTATCTCCGCGAGTACTTGCCAGCGGCCTCGACCTGAGCGCGCGCTAGGGCCGTTCCGCTTCGCGACCGGCGTTGGGCGGTGGAGTGCGGCGCTCGCGGAGGCGCTGCCGCAACTCTCGTTCCTTTCCGCCGCCCCGCCCGTCATAAAACCGCTGCTTCCCCGGCATGTACGCCTGCGCCACCCAGTTGCCGGGGAAGTCATGCGGGTACCGGTACCCCACGCTTTGGCCGTGCGCCTCGGCCAATCCCGGATGTGCCGCGCCGCGTAAGTGCAGCGGGACCTCCACGTTCGCTCCCTGGCGAATCGCCTGTTCGGCCGCCCCAAGCGCCCGCCCGGCCGCGTTGCTTTTGGGCGCCGCCGCCAGGTAGATCGTCGCCTGGGCGAGCGCATAGCGCGCTTCCGGCAGGCCCAGCCGTTCCACCGCGTTGGCTGCCGCCACCGCCAGCGGCAGCGCGTGGGGATCGGCATTCCCGATGTCCTCCGAGGCCAGGATCACGATCCGCCGCGCAAGGAACTCCGGCGCCTCGCCCCCTTCCAGCATCTTCGCCAGCCAGAACAGTGACGCGTCCGGGTCGGAGCCCCGCACGCTCTTGATATACGCCGAAATGGTGTCGTAATGCTCGTCCGCCGCCCGGTCGTACCGCACCTGCCGCGTCAGCGCCGCCTGCGTCGCCGTTTCCGCGTCCACGGTCTCCAGCCCGCGTTCGCGAGCAAAGGCCGCCGCCGACTCGATCCAGTTCAGAGCCACCCGCGCATCCCCGCCCGACGCCGCCACCGCCTGCTCCACAGCCTCCTCGGCGAATCGCGGCGCCTCCGCCCCCAACCCGTCCGCCGAGTCCAACGCCCGCTCCACAATCGCCCGCAGATCTTCCGCCTCCAGCGGCTGCAACCGCAGCACCCGCATCCGCGACAGCAGCGGCGCGTTTAGCTCAAAGTACGGGTTCTCCGTCGTCGCGCCCCACAGCGCAATCACGCCGTCCTCCACCGCTGGCAGCAGCACGTCCTGCTGCGCCTTGTTGAACCGGTGAATCTCGTCCAGGAACACCAGCGTCCGCTTGCGGTACATGTCCCGCTCGCTCGCCGCCTGCGCGATCACCCCCCGCACGTCCCGCACAGTCGCTGAGACCGCGCTTAACTCCACGAACCGCCGTTCGGTCATCGCCGCCGCGATTCGCGCCAGGCTCGTCTTGCCCGTGCCCGGTGATCCCCACAACACCACCGACCACATCTCGTCGCGTTCCAGCGCCATCCGCAGCGGCGCGCCGGGCCCCACCAGGTCGTTGTGTCCGCTGAATTCGTCCAGCGACCGTGGGCGCATGCGCGCTGCCAGGGGCATTGCCGCCTCTTGCGCCGCCGCGCCCGCGTAGGCGAAGAGGTCTTTAGTCATCCGGGGGCGCTTGCAGTGCCCGGGCGACGTCGGCCTGCAAGCGGCGCGCCTGCTCCACTTTGTGGTCCGGTCCAAGCTCCGGCGCGTAGCGGGCGGCCATGTACATCTCCGTCAGTCCGTCCACGGCCGCGGTTGCCCCGCGGCAGCGCGCGGCCAGGCGCTCCCGGTACTCGCTTGGCGTCGCCGATGGCCCTCGAGACACGCCTCGCGCCGACGCCTCGTCCACCGTCTCGGCATAGATCTCGTGGAGCTGCTGCCGCAACGTGCCCTCGCGGCCTCGCCGCAGCGACGACAGGTTTGTCCGCATCGCGCGCCGCCGCCCGGCCAGCGCCCGCACCGACGCCCCCACGGCCTGCGCCACCGTGCGCGTCCAACCGAATAGTCCCAGGATTGATGCCAGTAGCGCCTGGAGGATCAACAGCAGGTGCGTCAGCAGCGACCGGCTGGCTCGCTGCGCCGACACCCGCTGGTAGTTCCGCTGCACCGCCCGGAACAGCCAGTACAGCGAGAAGCCTCCCGCGATCAGCACGATCAACGCGGCGATGAACAGCCCGAAGTCAATGCCTTCGCCTTCCGCCTGCAGCAACTCCTCGGGCGGCAGCGGCTCGACGAAGCCGCCGCCTTCCGGCCGCAACAACTCGAGCAGCCGGGCGATCAGGCTCAGGATCAACAGCCCGATAGCCAGCACGATTCGTGCCACCCACAGCATCCCGTCCAGGATCAGCAGGCCGAACCCCGCAAACACGTCCGTGTCCGCCGCCGGAATCAGCAGCGCCACCACCAGCGCCACCACCAACAGGAAGATGGCCGAGCGAATCCAGGTCCCCGTCAGCCCCGGGGCCTGCGCCGCAAGTTCAAGCGACCACTGCGAGGTCCGCCGCACCAGGTTTGCGTAGCTCAGCAGCAGCAGGACGCTCACGTAGTACAGCACCATGATGATCAGGGCCGTCTGCACCACGCCCGCCTGCTGCGTCTCCGTTCCAATGATCACGTTGAATGCCGTTAACCCAACCAGGATCCCGCCCGCCGTAGCTGCCAGTTGCGTCAGTTCGGTAATCGCGGCTGATCGGTCCACAAAGCGTCCCCGATCGTTCAGCCACTCGTAGTACTGCGGCGAGCGCTTCGATGGCGGAATCTCCGAGCGTTGCGGATGCAGCAGCTCGATGTTGCGCAACACCCGCATTCCGGCCATCCAGGTCAGGGCCAGGATCGTGATCAGCATCAGCGAGGTCAGGTCCAGCAGCCCGCCAACGATCCCCAGGGCTCCGTCGCGGGCATCGGGCGGCGCCCCGAAAAACGAGGTGATTCGAACCAGCAGCAGGATCGGCACCACCAGCGCCGCCCAGTGCTTCCAGCTATAGCTCCCCGCCGAGTGACGCCCGCCGTACGCCGCCACGATCATCGACACCACGAACACGAGCGTCATGATCACCAGGAACGCGTACGCCCGGTCCGCCCCCACCGTGATTGTCTGCATCCACAGCGTCAGCCCCGCGCCAAACAACCCAAAGCAAAGGGTGGCGATCGCGCCCAGGATCGTCCGGCTAAACGGCCGCTCGGTCGTCTCGCCAGACACGCACGTGCTCCTTGTCCGTAATCGCAAACGCCGTCAGCCCGGCGGACCGGGCCGCCCCGGCGGCCAGCGTGGCTGCTGATCCGTCGGTAAACACGACGATCACTCGATGGCCCAGTTTGCGCTGTGCCACCAGGCTCGCCAACAACTCGTTCGACCGCAGACCTGTCAGCACAATCAGCGTCGCCCCCCAGGGCAGCGAGCGACTGGCTGTCGTAACCGCTTGGGCGGCATCTTCCCCTGCCAGCAACTCCACCCGAGCCAACAGGTCCAGGCACGACATCAGGTGCCCGCGGCCTCGCCCGATGGGAACGTGGGGAACTCGTCCGGACATCCGATCACGCATTTCCTCGTGCGACCCGCCGCGCACCCCGCCCAGGTAGATCGGGTCCAACCCATTCACCACGATCCCCACGCTCTGCCGGCTTTCCAGCATGAACGTCGCCAGCGACGCCGCGGCCGTCACCGCCATCTCCGAGGCCGGGCCGCGCCACATGCGGCTGTAGCTGGCGTGGTCCAGGTCGACCAGGATCTGGACTTCGTGGCTCACGGCCGGCTCCAGGTTCCGCACCATCAGGTGCCCGACGGCTGCCGTTGCCTTCCAGTTGATCAGTCGCTGCGAGTCCCCGGGCTCATAGTCGCGCGACCCCACCACTCGGATCGGATCGTGATAGATCCGCTGATGTGATCGCATGTCCCCGAACGGCGTATTCGACTCGATTTGGAACGCCTCGATTGGAATGACCTGCGGATACACGATCACGAATTCGGCCGTATCGATCAGCAGGTCCTGGCTGGCAAGCCCAAACACGTCGCCAAACCGAACCTGCAACGGTCCCAGCCGGTGATACCCGCGATGCGTGGCCGGCAGCGTGTACTCGATGGTGGCCGACCCCTTCGGCCGCAGCCGCACGACCTGTCGAAGGGCGTCATACGTCGCGATCCGCGTCGGCAGCGCCTCCCGCACGCTCAGCCACGGCACGGGCAGCAGCGACCCGTTCTCGATGTGAATGGTGACGGCAACCGTCTCGTCCTGAAACACCCGCGGTGCAAACTCTCTCCGTACCCGCAAACCGCGCCGCATCCGCCAGACCCACAGGTGCGTCAGCACCAGCACGGCAATCAGCAGGTACGCGGCCAGGAACAGAAATGTGAACCGCGTAAAGAACGCCGCGGCCAGCAGCACCACCGTCAGGATGATCAGGCTGGGCATGCGCTATCCGCTCACCGACCCGTCGGCTTGGCGTCCACGGCGCGGCGGGCCGCCCGCGGCGTCGATGGCCGTAGCCGGCGCGAGCGAACCTGCCCCTTCAGAACCACCGCGTCTCCCCTGGGTCAAACTGATCTCGCGTTCGCAAGACCGTTAGCTGTCCTCCTCGTCAACCAGCCGCAATTCGGTCGACTCCATCAGCGAGCGCACCAGGGCATCCGAGGTAACCCCACGCAGCGAGTGCTCCGCCGAAACCAGCACCCGGTGAGCCAGGATCGAAGGCGCCAGCTCCTTCACGTCGTCGGGCAACACGAAGCTGCGACCGCGAATGGCCGCCAGCGCCTGCGCCGCCCGATGCAGCGCCAGCGAGCCGCGCGGACTGGCGCCCAGCGCGACCTCCGGCCGGTCGCGCGTCGCCCGCACCAGGCGCAACAGGTACTCGATCACCGTGTCGTCAACGTGTACGTCTCCAACCGTGCGCTGCAAGTCGGCCAGGGTTCGCAGATCGGAGGCTTGCTTCAGGTCGTCGATCGGATGCCCGTGCCGCTGTCCATCCAGGACATTCCGCTCGTCGTCGAACGTCGGATAACCGAGCGACATTCGCATCATGAAGCGGTCCAATTGCGCTTCGGGCAGCGGAAACGTGCCTTCGAACTCCACCGGGTTTTGGGTCGCCAGCACGATGAAGGGCGTCGGTAACGGCCGCGTGACGCCATCGGCGCTGACCTGGGTTTCGCTCATGGCTTCCAGCAGGGCCGACTGCGTCCGCGGCGTCGCGCGGTTGATCTCATCGGCCAGCAGCACGTTGGCGAACACCGGTCCGGCCCGGAATTCGAACTCTCCCGACTTCTGGTTATAGACCGAAACCCCGGTCACGTCGTTCGGCAGCAGGTCAGGCGTGAACTGAATGCGCCGGAACTCACCCCCGAGCGAAATCGCGATGGACCGGGCCAGCATCGTCTTCCCGGTGCCCGGCACGTCGTCGAGCAGCACGTGGCCGCGACACAACAGCGCCACCAGGATGCGCTCGATTTCCGCTTCCTTACCTAGGATGACGCGGCTTGTGGCGCCAATAATGGTCTGCCGAAACTCGGCATACGGCGCTGGATCAAACGCCATCCCCGACCCTTCCTCTCACGTCATTGGCGGTGCATCCGCCTCCAGGGCGGCCCCGCACGGCGCTGCCGCCTCCGGCGTACTTTGCCAGAACTATCCTTGCTGCGCCCGCGTCGTCGCGCCCGCACTCCAAGAATCGACGCGCCAGGGGCATCAATCCCGGTGCCCGGGGCCTCGCCAGGGTACGCTTTCGCCAAGCATGATCGCCCTTCGCACCTAACGCAGATGCAGGCCCGCGCCAGCGATCCTGAAGCCTTTCTCCAACCCGGCGCCATAACCTTGCCCAAGGGCGACTGGTACGTGGAACCGCCCGTGGACGGCGACTACGACGTTAGCGCCCAGACCGATGGCGCGCGCGGCCAGTACATTAGCATGACCTACTCCGAGGGCTTCCAGGCCTGCGTCCACATCGATGACCTGGGCGTGCTTCGCTGCCAGCTCTACCGCTACAACGGCGCCTGGCCCTGCGACGTGGACTACGCCAACCTGCGCATCCGCTTCCGCGGCGCCACGAGCGCCGCATGAAGTCCGCCGCTCCGCCCCAGGAAGCCATCGCCCGGATCGTCGCCCTGGCCCTGGCCGAAGACATCGGCGCCGGCGATCTCACCAGCCAGTCCGTGGTTCCTGAGCAGTCGCGCTTCCAGGCCGCCCTCACCGCGCGAGAACCTCTCACCCTGGCCGGCCTGCCCGTAGTGCACGAGGTCTACCGCCAACTCGGCGATCCCGAAGCCCTCGACGATGCGGCCTGCGAAGGCGCCCAACTTCAGCCCGGCGAGGTCGCGGGAATCATCGATACCAACGCCCGCCTGGCCCTCACCGGCGAACGCACCGCCCTCAACTTCCTCCAGCGCCTCAGCGGCATCGCCACGCTCACCCGCACTTTCGTCGACGAGATTGAGGGAACCGGCGCCTGCATCCTGGACACCCGCAAGACCGTCCCCGGCCTCAGGGCGTTGGACAAGTACGCCGTCGCCCTGGGCGGCGGCGTCAACCACCGCTTCGGCCTCTTCGACGCGGTCCTCATCAAGGACAACCACATCGCCGCGGCCGGCGGTGTGGCCGCCGCCCTCCGCGCCGCACACGCTGCCAACCTGGACGGCGTCCGTGTTCAGATCGAGGTGGACACGCTCGACCAGCTCGACGAAGCCCTCGCCGCCGGCGCGGAGTTCATCCTGCTGGACAACATGACGCCGGCCCAGGTTCAGCTAGCCGTAGACAGGGCGGCGGGAAGCGCTCGCCTTGAGGTTAGCGGTCTCGTCAACCTGGGCAACGTGCGCGCCTACGCCGACACTGGTGTGGACGACATCTCGGTCGGCTCGCTCACCCACTCCGCCCGCGCCGTCGACATCGGACTGGACGCTACCGAACTGTCCTAGCCGTCGTTGAATCGGCCAATGCTCCCCAGACTCACCCCGCGAACAGCGGCGCCGTCCGCGGCCACGACCGCTCGTGTTCCAGCAGCCGCCGCTTCACGTCCAGACCTCGCGAATAGCCACCCAGCCCGCGAGCGGCCACGACCCGGTGACAGGGAATGAACACCAGCAGTTCGTTCGCCCCAATCGCGGTGCCCACCGCGCGCGTTGCTCGCGGCTGCTCCATCGCACCGGCAACCCAGCTATAGCTCTGCACCTCGCCAAACGGAATCCCGCGCAGCACGTCCCAGGTTCGTTGCTGAAACTCCGTGCCCGCGCGTCGGTCCAGCGGAATCGCCAGGCGCTGCCGTCCCGTCACCAGGTACTCCCACAGCTGCTCCAGCCCGTTGCCTGCGATCTGGTGCGCGCTCCAGCCCGAGGCGGCGACCGAGGACTCCGCCATTCGGCGCGTATGCAGACGCTGCGCCCCGCGCGAACGGTTGCGTGCCGCCGTCGACGCCGCCCGCAGCGCATCCACGCAGGCCGCCTCTGATGCATGCGCCAGCGTGGCGCTTACCAGGCCAACTTCCGTCGCGGCCACCCCACACCAGTCCCACGGCTCGATGCGGCGGGCGACCAGGGCGATCTCCTGGATCTCGCCCGTCATCGGTCAGGCGGCTGACGCGCCCGGCACCGGCACGAAGTCGAGGATCCCCGCCACGATCGAGCGCGTGTCCACGCTCCGGATGCGCGCGGCCGGGCTCACGATCACCCGGTGCGACAGCACCGACTCCGCCAACCGCTTCACGTCGTCCGGAACCACGTAGTCGCGCCCGCCGACTGCCGCCATCGCCTGCCCGGCGCGAAACAGGCCCAGGCTGCCGCGTGGACTCGCGCCCAGGTACACGTCGTTGTGTTCGCGCGTCGCGCGGCTGATGTCCACGATGTAGTTCGACACCAGCGGATCCACGTACACGTCCTTCACCGCTTCCTGCGCGGCGAACACTTCCTCCAGCGTCACCACCTGTTGAATGTCGTCGATTGGCCGCTCGCGTTGCTGCGCCGCCAGCACCTGCAACTCATCCACACGCTCCGGATAGCCCAGGTTGACCCGCATCAGAAACCGGTCCAGTTGCGCTTCCGGCAGCGGAAACGTGCCTTCGTACTCGATCGGATTCTGCGTCGCCAGCACCAGGAACGGCTCCGGCAGCGTGTAGGTCGTCCCATCCACCGTGATCTGCCGCTCCTCCATCGCCTCCAGCAGCGCCGACTGCGTCTTGGGCGTGGCCCGGTTGACTTCGTCCGCGAGGACGATCTGAGCCATCACCGGACCTTCTCGAAACTCAAACTCTCGCGTCTTCTGGTTGAAAATCGTCACGCCGGTCACATCGCTCGGCAGCAAGTCCGGCGTGAACTGCACGCGCTTGAAGCTCAGCCCGACGGAGCGCGATATCGCTTTGGCCAGCGTCGTCTTGCCCACGCCCGGCACGTCCTCAATCAGGATGTGCCCGTCCGCCAGCAGCGCCACCACCACCAGCTCAATGGCATCGCGCTTGCCCACGATGACCGTGGCTACGTTGTCGATAATCCGGTTCGCGACCGTGCGAATGTCTTGCATGCCGACTCTCAGGCGGGAGCGCGCGACGCGGGTGGGCCACTCGCAGAAGGTGCGGCAATATAGCCGACCGGCGCCGAACCGCCCTCCCGTCGCATCGGCGGATTGACGACTCGCCCCATCATCGTCACATTAGTGGCGCCGCTGAGGCGGCGGCCGGCGGGGATAGTTGAGTGGTACAACATGGGCTTCCCAAGCCTAAAACGCGGGTTCGATTCCCGTTCCCCGCTCCAACCGGAAGAGTCGGGCTGCGGCCTGGCCGTCGCCGCGCGGCCGGGCGTCATGTCCACGCCCACGGGCCTCGGCCACAACTCGCCGTTGCGAATGGCTGGGTCCGGGTCTACGCCTCGTCCTGAATCGTCGGCAGCACAAACTGCCGAATCGAATCCTTCCCCAGCACAATCAGCTTGCCGTCGATCTCGCTCACCCAGATTGACCGGATGTCCGCAAAGAAGTCGTCCGAGCCTGCGTACTTGAACTGCCGCACGAACTCGCCGGCCGATTCCTCCCGCTTATCGATTTCCACAATCCGTTTGTTGGACGAGTCAATCAGATAGAGGCTGTCGGTCTCGACTTCCGTAAAGATGCGCGTAGCCTTCAGCGAAACGCCGTCAAGGCCGCTGATCTCAAACGACTCACGCTGTCCGCCCCGGAGCCTCAGGATCGAGCTGTCGGACATCAGCACGAAAATGTCACCGTCAATGGCCATATCGATGGCGCTGCTCAGGTCAACATCCGCGCTTGCCGATACGTAGGAACTCGGCGCAACTTCGTATCCCCCGGCCGTCGCCTGGTACTTATGAATCGCATTGGCGCCGGGATCCAGCACGTAAAGGTTGTTGTTGTAGTTGTCGAACGCAACCGGCGTCCTCCACGTCTCCGTTCCCGTAATCCGCAAGAGCCGGGGATTCTGATCAGCCTGCAGGCTCACCAGGTTGTAGCGACTGTCCAACACCAGCACGCTCAAGGCACGGTTCACCACCGCAATCGGATCCTGAACCGTAATGCTGCTCACCACATCGCCCTTGCGCAGCACGGTGGCGCCTTGCCGGGCGGTCTCAAAGGACACGACCCGACCGGTCGTGGCGTCGATCACGTACTTGGCGTCAACGCGAACGTCCATATGCTCCGCCGCGCTGCCCACGCCGGCGCTGTCGAAGTCGCCGATGGTGGCGCTGGTGACCACGGTTCGGACGCGGTTGAGACGATCCTCTTCGCGACCAATCTGGCTGAGCAGTCGGTTGATATCCGGCGCCAGCGTGCGGTCCAGGTCCGCCGTCAGCGCCTGATTCGCCAGGTCCTTGGCGTCGCGCAGGATCAGCAGCGTGGCCGAACGATTCTCGTCCGGCGGGCGATCCAGCGCTTCGCGGTAGCGGGCCTCGGCGTCGGCGAACAGCGCCGTGGCTCGTTCTGGTCCCACGGCTGGTGACTGCGCGGTTTCGACTGCATCGCCCACCTGGCCGCCCGCCCCGCTGCCGGTGGGCTCCGCATCCCCCGGAGTCGGCGCTGACTCACTGTTTCTCAAGACCAGCACTGCGGCCATGACTACCAACAGCACAAGCGAGACTCCGAACAGCAGTGTCCCGGGTCCCGGCAATGATCGTCGCGGCCGGTATTGGAACGGATCGCGGCCCCCCTGCAGCGGCTGGCCAACGGCGCTGAGGGTTGGCGCCGACTGTGGCGATGCGGCGCTCGCGCTCTCCACGCCGCGCGGTCCGGTCGCGCGCAGCGAGCGAAGGCTCGACCAGTCATCGTCCCCCACGCCCTGGTCGGGGATGCCCGTGGCCGTGGCCGAGGCCGGCGTCGACGCCGGCGGCGGTATGGGCGGCGGTTCGGGATCCGAGCGACCTGTCACCAGCCGCACCAGTCCGCGGACCGCCACTACCGGCAGCACCAGGACCATCAGAACCAGCGTCAGCGGAAGCGTGACAAGCCGCTGGACCAGGGAGCGCTGCGGCCGCTCGCCGCCCAGACGTCCGCCTGCATAGCGGGAGTGCTCGTGTTCCGGCTGAGTCGCGGCTGGGTTTTGCGAGTGACTGGCCAGCCCATTCGTGGACACTGCGGTATCTGACGTTGCCGACATCCAGTGATCGTCGGCCGCCGCCGCTGTCACAGGCGCGGAAGCTTCCACGCTGACCTGCAGCACGATGATGTCGCACGTCGTGCTGCCGCGCTGAGCGACGAGCGAACAAAGGTCGTGGGCGGCACGCTGGGCGCTTCGGCCTTGCAGCAGCCCCTGGATCTCACGCTCCGTCAGCGTGTCGCGCACGGTCGTTGACGCCAGCACCACCACGTCACCGGGATCCAGCTCCACCCGAAAGATCTCCACGTCCTGATCGGGCACTGGATTGCGCAATCCGGCGGGCTGCGAATCGTCCGGCAGCGCGTTGAGAAGACCGTCGCGCAGGACAAAGACCTGGCTCGGCAACAACTGCGCCAGGTAAATCTGATCGTCGGCGTGGACGGCGCCTGTGGCTCCCAGCGTCTCCCGCGGATCCATGAGTTCCAGTTCGATCGACGTTCGTTGCGCGGCGAGACGCACGCCCTGCACCAGGGCGCTGGCGATCCCCTCTGATTCGTCCGCGTAGTAACTCGAAGCGACGGCCTGGCCGAACGAGGCGGCCTGCCCGTCGTCCCCGCCCTGAATCAAGACGTAAAGGTCGCCAAGACCTCGGCGGCCTACCGGCTCGCGATGCGCGTGGATTCGCGGACTATCTTGTCGTGTAACACCGCCGCGAAGGGCGGCCGACCCTAGATCAACGGCGAGCGCCATGAGTGCCGATGAGTCGTGGTTTCGTTTCGGGACGGAGCCTGGTCCCGCGAACTAATGGATCGAAATACATTGTCGCGCGCATACCCCTATGCTAGCGTGACTTACGTGTAAGGCTCGTTGCCTGCCACTTCCGGGAGTTGCCCCTGCGTTCACCATCACCTCGCGCTGACCAGCGGCCGCAGCAGCGCGGCCCGCGAATCAATGAGCACATTCGTATTCGCCACGTCCGTTTGATTGACGAAGACGGCGAACAGATCGGAATCACCCCCACCCCCATAGCGCTTGATATGGCACGCGAGCGCGGCCTTGATCTGGTTGAGATCGCCCCGAACTCCCAGCCGCCAGTCGCCAAGATCCTCGACTTCGGCAAGTTCCGCTACGAGCAGAATCGGCGGAAGGCCGAAAACAAGCGGCGCCAGAAAGCCGGCACCGTCAAGGAAGTCCGCTTCGGACCCCGCACCGGCGATCACGACATCCAGTTCAAGATCAAGCGGCTTGAAAAGTTCCTGCGCCAGGGCAACAAGGTCAAAGCCTGGGTCCGCATGCGCGGCCGCGAACTGGCCCATCCTGAAGTCGCCCTGCGCGTCCTGGAGCGCGTCAAGACCAGCCTGGAACCCTACGGCGTCATCGAACGCGACATCACCCGCGAGCAGGATGGCCGCGTCTTGAGCATCATCATGGCCCCGCAAGGCAAGAACTAGCGGCGGAACCCCGCGGCCTGGAGTCGGTATGTCCGCGTCGGTGCGATGGCACCCGGAGGAACAGCGCAATCCTGACGGCAGCGTCCGCCGCGTCCAGGCGGCCTGGCTGGTCGCGGAAGCCACCGAGGCCGAACCGCGGCGACGCTATCTCGCCTACCTCGGCAACAATCCGCACGTCACCCAGCAAGTCCGGGACGAATGCCAGGTTCTGTATCCTGAGATCGAAATCGACTGGGGCGCCGTCGCTCGCGCCCTTGAACAGCCCCCGCCCATCGAAGGACTCGATCTTGAGACGCTCGCGCAGCGCTGGGCGCAAATGGCCGCTAACCAGGGGCTCGACCCCATGGAGATCGAAATCCGCATCGGCGGCGGCTGGAAGCGACCGCTCTCCAACCTGGCTCGGCTGCTCTCGGACTCCGCCGCCGTCGCCCGCATGGAACGCACATCCGGCTCCATCCTCGCCTACATGCTCGAGTTTCACCCCGACTACGCCTACGCCCTCGTCAAGCTGGGTCTCCTCATGACCGGCCGGCACACCGAACTCGAGCAGCTGGAAGCCGAAGAGGCCACGGAACTGAAAGGCGCGCCGCGCGCCCGCCAGGTCGAGTTCTGGCGCGCCTCGGCCGACCGCATCGCCGCCTCGCTGAATACCTAGCCGCCTTCCCGCGGCCGCATCTCCCGATCATTGCCAACGCCATCGTCGTTCGTTACTACGGAGGTCCCCATGTCAACCCTGCCCGCATCCACCTGGTCACGCCGCACCCATACCTGTGGCGCGCTACGGCGCGCCGACGCCGGCGCAACCGTCGTCCTCAACGGCTGGGTGCACCGCCGCCGCGATCAGGGCGGCCTGATCTTCATCGACCTGCGCGACCGCTACGGCATCACCCAGGTCGTCATCAACCGGGACGAAAACGCTGAAGCCCACGAAGCCGCCGCGCGCGCCCGCTCCGAGTACGTGCTGGCCGTCACCGGCCAGGTCCGCGAACGCCCCGCCGGCACCACCAAC
Source organism: Chloroflexota bacterium (assembly GCA_022824495.1). Taxonomy (GTDB): domain Bacteria; phylum Chloroflexota; class UBA11872; order UBA11872; family UBA11872; genus UBA11872. The sequence goes on from JAJDZU010000012.1 coordinate 194,808, forward strand.
CCCGATCTGGCAACCGGTGCCATTGAAGTCGGCGAAATCGAACAGGTGGAGATTCTGGCCGCCTCCCAACCGCCGCCGTTCGAAATCACCTCGGACCGCGACATCGACGAGTCCGTCCGCCTCACCCACCGCTACCTGGACCTGCGGCGCATCCGCATGCGCGAGCTCACCGAGCTCCGCTTCAACATCACCCGCGTCATGCGCGAGTTCCTCTGGGAGCGCGACTTCCTGGAACTCGAAACCCCCACCCTGGTCAAGAGCACGCCCGAGGGCGCGCGCGACTTCATCGTGCCCAGCCGCCACTACCCCGGCCAGGCCTACGCCCTCCCGCAGTCGCCCCAGCAGCTCAAGCAGTTACTGATGGTGGGCGGCTTGGACCGCTACTTTCAGCTCGCCCGCTGCTACCGCGACGAAGACCTCCGCGCCGACCGCACCGCCGAGTTCACCCAACTCGATATCGAGATGGCCTTCGTCGAGCGCGAGGACATCCTCGAGCTCATCGAGACGCTCTACCTCCGCCTCTCGCGCGAGCTGTCCGACAAGCGGATCCTCCAGGAGCCCTTCCCCCGCATCACCTACGCCGACGCCATGGACCGCTACGGCACCGACAAGGCCGACCTGCGCTTCGGCCTGGAACTCGTGGACGTCAGCGACGCCGCCACCGGACACGGCTTCCGCGTGTTCGATCAGGTCGTGGAGAACGGCGGCGTCATCAAGGCTGTCGTCGCGCCCGGTTCGGCCGCCTTCACCCGCCGCGAAGTCGACAGGCTGCAAGACGTGGTCAAGGCCCACGGCGCGGCCGGCCTCGCCACCGTGGCGCTCAACAGTGACGGTACCCTCCGCTCGCCCCTGGCCCGCTTCTTCGGCGATGACGGCTTGCGCGCCCTGGCCGGCGCGGCCGGCGCCGAGCAGGGCGACCTGGTCTGCCTGGTAGCCGACACGGTCGAGACCGCCAACGCCGCGCTCGGTGAGCTACGCCTGGCCCTCGGCGAGAAGCTGGGCCTGATCGACCCCGACGTGCTGGCCTTCGGCTGGATCGTCGACTTTCCGCTCTTCGAGCCCAACGAGGAAACCGGCGGCCTCACCTTCTCCCACAACCCCTTCTGCTCCCCCGCCGACGACTCCTTCGACCTGCTCTACACCGACCCCGCCAGGGCCACGGCCAAGCAATACGACCTCGTCTGCAACGGCCACGAGATCGGCGGCGGCTCCATCCGCGCCCACCGCGCGAAGGACCTGCACCGCATCTACCAGGTCATGGGCTTCGACGAAGACAGCATCCAGGAACAGATCGGCCACATGCTCCAGGCCTTCGAATACGGCGCCCCGCCCCACGGCGGCATCGCCATGGGCCTCGACCGCATCGCCATGATCTTCGGCGACACCGCCAACCTCCGCGACATCACCGTCTTTCCCAAAAACCAGGCCGGCATCGACCTCATGCTCCAATCCCCCTCCCCCATCGACCCCGCCCAACTGGACGAACTGGAGCTAACGACGAAGTAACCGCGGGTCGCCCCCCGGCCTTGAGGATCAAGGCCGGGGGGCGGCGTTAATCTCTGGACTACTGCCCCGCCGTCGAATCGTCCAGGAACACGTCCCCACTCCGCCCGCCATAGTTCAGCCAGTAGTGCTTCAGGAGATCGCGACCCAGCAACAGGGGAACCCCCTCGATCCGCTCGGCAAGCGGGAGTCCCCTGACGGCCACGTAATACACGTGAGGAAAGCCGGGCAGGTACAGATGAGCCATGTAGCGAGTCGCCCGATACCCTTCACCGACGACGCCCCACACCATCCCGTGACTTCATGCCTCGGGAGACTTAACCGCTCTGCCAACTCCTCGTCGATGCAGGAAATCCCGGCGCCGGTATCAATCAAGGCTGTGTAACGGTCATCTGGGATCGCCGGCCGACCAACGGGATGGTGGTAGTTCGGATCGAACCCAACCTCAACCTGGAGTCGGGCGCCGTGGCTGACGAGACTTCTAGGCCCGGTGGTGCCGCATCTAACTCGCGCCATGCACGGAGCCGGGGAGAACAGCAGTCGGAATCACGGCCTCACGCTCGCCAACCAGCCGTATCAGGTATGGACCGCGCCCCCATTTGCGAATCGCCAGCATGGCGGCGTCCTGGAAGTCGTCAAAGTCGCCGTCGTAGTCGCCGTCGTAGAAGATGACCCACTTGTCCCTGTGCTAGCTCTCCATCTCGACCTTCCGCTCCTCGTAGGCCTCGATGTTCTGAGCAAGTGTGGCCACTGAGGCCGCGCCGACACGGCCCATCCGTCCCTCCTGCCAGTCGCACCTCCAACAGGCGCTGTTGCGTGCTCGAGCGCCTACCTGACTATGCCACGCCTCTCGAATCAAGCACCCTGGGCTGCCCTCGTTAGCTACGGCCTCAGTCCGTCGATCGGCTTGCCCGCGGGGGCTTCGACGCCGCGCAACTGGACAAATTGGGGCTCGCGCTTAGGGAGTAGAACCCGGACCCGTGCGGTCTAAGACGCCGTTCATCCACTCGCGCACCTCGCCCAACTCCTCCGCACTCACCTGGTGCGCCATCCCGTACTCCTGATACGTCAATTCCACCCCGTGCCGCTCCAGCAAATCACGCGTCCGTCGCCCCGCTTCCACCGGAATAATGTCGTCATGCACGCCGTGCGCCACGAACGCCGGGCGTCCCACCAGGTTGCCGGCGTCCTGCTCCACCTCGATCGGGAAGTAGCCGCTCAACGCGATTACCCCCGCCACGCTGTCCGGCCGTAGCGCCTGCGCCCCCAGCGACATCACCGCCCCCTGGCTGAACCCCAATAGGACGATCCGCTCGGGATCGATGGGGTAGGCGGCCTTGACCGTGTCCAGGAACTCCGCCAGCGCGTCCAGGCTGGCCCGCAGCGTCGCCTCGTCCAGGCGTCGGGGCTCACGCAGCCGGTACCACTCGTACCCGCCCGCCATCACCCCGCCAAGCTCCAGCGGCGCCTGCACCGAAATCACCAGCAAATCGTCCCGTTCGAACTCATACGCCAGCGGCAAAATCCCCGCCGCACTGTCCCCCCGCCCGTGCAGTAGAACCAGGGTCGGATAGGCGTCCGCTCGCGTCCGCGGCGAAATCAGCTCGTGGTGCAGGTTGGCCTGGATTGGCGTGATTGGGAAGGTCATTTCCGTGGCTTCACGCTGTTTGAAGTCCCCGCCGCCTGTCTGGCTCCGCTGGCCACCACATGCGACCTTTCGGGAGCCTACCACGAGCTTGCTGAAGCTCCCTTAGCCACATAACGTCACTTCTGCCGTCGCAGGCACGAGATTCTGAGGAGTTGTTGATAGTGAGCGATGATTACGAATGGTCTAAGTGGTGTCCGTTTCCAGCCAAGGAGATGCTGTACGACATTGACGCTCCAATTGGTCCGGGCGTCTATGAGATAAGGCTCGCTAACAATAGTGAGCCCGTCTACTGCGGCAAGTCCAAAACTGTTTCTACTCGGATGCAGAGTCTTCTACCTAAGCCTTGGGGAAAAGGAACGCGTAACAATGCCGGCTTGCGGAGTTTCATCCTTGAGAACATCGAGAAAATCGAGTATCGAACAGTATCGTTGTCAACGGATTGGGAGGCTCAGCAACTGGAGACTATGATGAAGCAAAACAGACGCTAGTTGTTTCATACTTAGCGTCGCTGAAACGAGCCACCTCGAAACTTCACCTGCATTTGGGCCACACGCCCTCACCCGTCCACCTGTCAAGTTCGGTGTCCATAGCGGCGGAACCTTCGCCATAGCCCGCGCGGTATCTGTCGGCTATGACCTCGGCCTCCCTGCGCACCAGGTATTCCGCCGCCGCCTCCCGCAACACCGCCGAGCGCCCCCGCTCCCGCACCGCTGGATCCCGGTCCAGCCGCTCCAACAGCGCCTCGTCAAACGTCACTTGTATAGCCTTCATATCCATCATCATACAACACAAATAATACACATCATCACCCAGCAATAGCTCGCTGCACCTCTCCCACTACGAGCCCACCCCTCCGTCATCCCTGCGCGCCCAATCCGGAGCCTTGCAAACCGCCAACGCCTAGCCGGATTCCTCGGCGCTTGCCGTGATGCCCTGCGGGCCGCTCAGTTTCGCCCAGGGGCCGCGGCTGCCAGGCCCCCCTCAAAGGTCATGATCTTTCGTACCCCGCGCCTCTGGCAGCTGGCCAGGTGGCACAGATCCCTGGCGTGCAGCGTGGGGTGCCGCTCATGCAGCCGCCTGGCGAGCTGTACATCCGCCTCCTCCAACGGCCACACCTCCACGCCGGCCTTCTCAATCAGCTCCAACGCCGAGTCCAGGGTGCCTGTCCTGTTCATTCGCAGATAGACATACATCAACTCTTGAATGACTTCTGCCGAGGCGAAGAGCGCCGTGCGGCTCCGCAGTGATTCGTGAAAGAACTGCTGGGCGCGGGATTGCAGCGGATGCGGCTTCCCGACCGCGTACATGAACACGTTCGTGTCAACGTAGGTCATACGTTGGGTAGACCCTTGATTCTCGACTCTTCGATTGCACGCTTGTGCTCGTCCCAATCAGGCTCCACCCCGGGGCCTTCGCGTGCGTCGCACTCCTCAAAGAACCGTTGCAGGTCCTCCCGCGTTTGGAATCGTCGGTCGCGCTCCCGCGCCTCCAGCCGGTCGCGCGCCGCCGCCCGCAGCCACGCGCTGAACGTCAGGCCCTCCCGCTGCGCTTGGCGGACGAACCGTTCCCGGTCCTCGTCCGGAATGATCAACTGAACCCGCGCCACGCCAAGGCCCCTGTTCACCCCTGTGTGTATTGACCATACACATCCAATAGGCCAACGGCAACATGCTGACCACCGCTACCGGAAATTCCTGCGCAGCCATGCCACGTTCTCGGCATTCGATCTGTCGCAGGTGATATCGGCGTGGCGACCATTCGCCGGTGAGTGGCTGCAAACATTCGCCCAGCGCTATCTCGCCCTCGACGCAAGCAACCAACAACTTAACGCAAACTAATCCACGACCTCATCGTCGGCTTGTATCCGAAGGCCCCGGGGCATTGGTTACATTGATCTCCGGCATTTCAGGCGCAGCGCGCTCTCTCTAATCCCCCGTCCGCAGCGCCGCCGCGTCGATGTCCTCGCCGCCGGTCGACAGCCCCAGGGTGTAGAGGTTGTAGTAGAGCCCAGCCTTCGCCAGCAGCTCCGCGTGCGTCCCCCGCTCCACGATCCGGCCCTGGTCCATCACCAGCACCTCCGTCGCGTTCCGCACCGTCGAGAGCCGGTGCGCGATCACGAAACTGGTGCGGCCCCGCATCATCGTCTCCATCGCGTCCTGGATAATCCCTTCGGTCTGCGTGTCCACCGAACTCGTCGCCTCGTCCAGCACCAGCACCCGCGGATCCGTCAGCAGCGCCCGCGCGAACGACACCAGCTGCCGCTGCCCCGTCGACAACCCGCCGCCCCGCTCCTCAATCGGCGTGTCGTACCCGAACGGCAGGCTCTCCACGAACTCGTGCAGCCGCACCGCCTTCGCCACCTCGATTACTTCCTCTCGCGTGGCCTCCGCCCGTCCGTACGCGATGTTGTCGTGAATGCTCCCGCTGAACAGGAACGGCTCCTGCAACACCAGCCCCAGCTGCCGCCGCAGCGAAGCCTGGCTGACCCGACGCACTTCGTGCCCGTCGATGCGCACCGACCCGCTGGAAGCGTCGTAGAACCGCAGCAGCAGGTTGATGATCGTGGTCTTGCCGGCCCCGGTGGCGCCCACCAGCGCAATCCGGTCGCCCGGCTTGGCGACGATCTCGGCCTCGTGCAGCACCGGCCGGCCCGCCTCGTAGGCGAAGCTCACGCGCTCAAAACGAACCTCTCCCCGGACCCGCGGCAACTCCCGGGCGTCGGCCTCGTCGTGCATGGTTTCGTCGGTGTCCAGGATTTCGAACACCCGCTCGGCCGACGTCATCGCCGCCTGGATCGCGCCCCAGCGCGTCGCCAGTTCCTGCACCGGCCCAAAGAACCGCTCGATGTACAGCACAAAGGCCGTCACCACCCCCAGCGTCACCGTGTCCGACCCGTCCAGCACAAACGATCCGCCCAGCCACAACACCAGCCCGGTCGATATCGCCGTGAACACCTCCACCGCCGGCTCGGCCGACGAGGTAACCGTCATCGCTCGCATCTGCGACTGCGCCTGGGCATGATTCACCTCGTCAAAGCGCCTCGCGTTCACATCCTCGCGGGTGAACGCCTGGATCACCCGCATTCCCAGGATCGACTCGGCCAGCACGCCGTTCAGCGTCGAGGTCCGCGTCCGCATCACCCGGTAGGCCGACTGCGCCACCCGCGCAAACACGACGCCGCTCAGCAGCATGAACGGAGCCACCGCCACCGCGATCAGCGTCAGTTCCCAGCTCAGCAACGCCATCGCCACCAGGATTCCGATCAGGATCGCCATGTCGGCCACCAGCCCGATCGCCCCCTCGGTCACCGCCTCTCCGACCTGCTCCACGTCCGACGCCATCCGCCCGATCAGCCGTCCGGTGATCTGCCGGTCGTAGAACCCCAGCGGCAGGGCCTGGTACTTGCGGAACATCTCCATCCGCATCGCCTGCAACATGCGCTGGCCAAGATCCGCGTTGACCACCAACTGGACCGCCGTGCCGCCGGCCTGGCCAAGGGTCACGCCCAGGAAGAGAAGCGCAGCCACCGTCAGCACCCCGGCGTCGCCGGCTCGGATGCCGTCGTCGATCGCCAACCCGATCAACGCCGGCTGCGCCATCGTCGTCCCGGCAACGACCAGCACGGTCGCTATGGCGATCAGCAGACGTCGTCGGTCCCGGGCCAGGTACCCCAGCAGGCGCAGCAACACCCGCCGGTCGAATCCCTCGAATCCGCTCTCTTCCTGGACAAACGTCCCCCGCGCCTGGGACGTCCCCATGCCCATCCCGGACCCCATCCCCATCCTCATGCGCCCGCCGCCTCGGCCGCCGCCAGGTCCGCCCGCGCCTCCTCGGCGTGCCGCACCTGCAAGTCGAAGAGGTCGCGGTAGAACCCCGGCCTCGAGATCAGCTCGGCATGCGTTCCCCGGTCGGCGATCCGCCCGCCGTCCACGACCAGGATTTCGTCCGCGTGTTCCACCGAACTGATGCGCTGCGACACGATGAACGTCGTCCGCCCACCCGCTCGGCGCCGCAGGGCCTCCTGGATCCGCCGCTCGGTCTCGGTATCCACGCTCGACGTCGCGTCGTCCAGGATCAGAACCGCCGATTCGCGCAGCAGCGCCCGCGCGATCGTCAGCCGCTGCCGCTGACCGCCCGACAGGCCCACGCCGCGCTCACCGATAACAGTCTCGAATCCCTCCGGCATCTCCAGGATGAAGTCATACGCCTGCGCATCCTTCGCAGCGGCGATTACGTCGTCGAGGCCGGCGTCCGGATTGCCGTACGCGATGTTGTTGCGAACGGTGTCGGAAAACAGGAACGGGTCCTGCGGCACGATCGACACCGCCGAGCGCAGACTCTGCAAGTCAAAGCTCCGCACGTCCTGGCCATCCACCCGCACGCTGCCGCCCGCCGCGTCGTAATAGCGCGGAATCAGGTTCAGCAGGCTGGACTTCCCCGAACCCGTCGGACCCACCACGCCGACCACATCGCCGGCGCCGGCAGCCGCGCTGACCCCGGACACAACCGCCCGCTGGTTAAAGGCAATGTCCACACCGTCGTAGTCCACCCGCCCCCTGGCATTCGTCTGCTTGGCGGCGCCCGGGGGGCTCTCGATTCCCACCGGCTCGTCCAGCAACCCGAACACTCGATCGGCCGATACCGCCGTGCGCGCCACTTGCTGCACGATGAAACCCAGCCGCCGCGACGGCTGGATGAGCCGAGTGAAGTAGTAGTAGAACGCCAGCAGCACGCCGATGGAAATCGAACCCTCGATGGCCAGCAGCCCGCCAGCCCAGATCACCACCAGCGAGCCAATGCCCGTCAGCAGCAGCATCAGCGGCATTGCCTTCGCCCGCAGCCGGATCGGCGCCAGTGCGCGCTCTCGCATCAGTTCGGACTCGGCACCGAACGCCTCGATCTCGCTTTCTTCCGTCGCGAACGCCTTGACCACGCGAATCCCGTTCAGGTTCTCAGTCAGCACCCTGGTCAGTTGCGCCTGCTGGCTTCGGTAGGCCAGCCACATTGGCCGTACCACCCGCCCATAAACGGTGGCTACAACCACCATCAGCGCCAGCACCGCCAGGGCCATCAGCGTCAACTGAGCGCTGGCAATCACCATGCCCGTCACGATGACGACGTAAATGCCCACCGTGCGCACGGCTTCCATGACTCCGTAGCCGGTGAACCCCTGGACCGTCCGGGTATCGCTGATCGCCAGCGTGATTACGTCGCCGCTGTCCACCCGGTCGTAATAGGCATACGGCAGGCGCTGCAGCTTGTCGTAGACCTCGTTGCGCAACTGGCGGCTGATCCCCGCCTGGTACCAGCGCTGACAGAACCGCGCGCCGAACAGGGAGGCCCCGCGCACCACGATCAGGGCCGCTGCGAGCAGCGAGAGCGCCACCAGGCGCGAGCGGTCACCCGCCACGATGCCTTCGTCAATCACCCGTGCCAGCACCTGCGGCACGACGAGGTCCATCGCCGCGGAGACCATCCAAACCAGCACGCTGAGCAGTGCCAGCGGCCAGTAGGAGCGGATGTAGGCGAGCGTTCGCCAGATGGACCTTATGGCTGGCCCTCGTCTTTGGACGCCTCAGTTGTCACCGTCGCCGGACACGCGTCATCCGCAGCCCCCGGGCTCGGCGTTTCCGGCGCATCCGGCAAAGGCGTTACGGGCACATCGCTCGCAGCCGCTGCCATTGCCATACGCGTCCTTCGTCGCTGAATCACGAGGAATTCCCTGAGAAATCCTCGCAGCGTCGTCCAAAGCAGCGCCCCAAGCGGAATCCCGAAGAGCACACCCCAAAACCCCGCCGCGATACCCCCCAGGATCACGCTGGACAGCACCACGATCGGATTCACGCCAATCGCCGTCCCCATGATCCGCGGCTTCACCACGTTTTCGATCGCCAAAGACACCAGGGCCAGGGCAACCCCAATCCAGATCGCCAAGTCGACACGAACGGTAAACGCCATGATCGTCGGAATCGCTATGCCCACAATCATCCCGAAGAAAGGAATGAACATCAGGATGCCGGTACCGACCGCCACCAGCAGGCCGAACTCCAGCCCCGCGATCAAATACGCCACAACCACCGCAATTCCCCAGATAACCGACGCCACGAACTGACCGCCCAGCCACGCGCCAAACGTGTGCTCGCTGGCCCGCACGCCACGGTGCAGGCGCGCCGCCCAGTCCGGCGGCAGCGCGTTCGCCAGCCGGTCCACGCCTCGATCCCAGCCCAGGACCAGGTAGAACGAGATGATCAACGTCACGATCGTGGCGGCCACGCCGCCTGCGATAGTTCCCGTCGTCGTTATGACGCCGGAAGCCAGCTGCTGTCCCATTGATGCCAGGTTGTGGCTGACATCCTCCGTGACCGTGCCCACGATGTCGTCGGGCGCGCCCAGCCCGGAAAGCCAGGTTTGCAGGTTGCTCAGGCCCTCTGGAATCCCCCGGGCCTGCGCGGTGAGGCTCTCCGCCGCGTGCCCTACTTCCGTAAAGAATGGCGGCAGCACGAAGAACAGACTTGCGCCAGCGATGCCCAATACCACCAGGTACACCAGCGCCGATGCGACCGGGCGCGGAATCCGCAGCCGCTGTAACAATCGCACCGGGCCCAGCGTCGCCACCGTGACAATCCAGGCCACCAGCAGCATCACCACGAAGACGCCGGCCTGGCTCAGCACGCCCCACAGGAATTGCAGCAGCCACGCGGCCGCCACGGCGATGCCGAGGTAGATCAGGATGAGAAGTGGGCGCTGCGTCTCGACGGGCGAGGTTCCTCTATGGACCGCTCGCAACCCTCAATTCTATCCGCCCGACGGTGCACCTCGACCTGCCTAGAATTGGCTGACGCGGTGCAGCGCGCACCGCGCCGCGGCACATATCCAATGACTCGCGAAGCCGTCCGTCCCACTATCGAAGGCAAGCTGGCCGAGTTGCCGGAGACCCCCGGCGTCTACCTCATGCGCGCCGCCGACGACCGTGTGCTCTACGTCGGCAAGGCCCGCTCACTCCGCAGTCGCGTCCGCAGCTACTTCCGCCGCGGCGGCCACTCCTACAAGACCCGCTCGATGGTCGCCCGGATTGCCGACTTCAGCGTCATCGTCACCGACTCCGAAGTCGAAGCCCTGGTTCTCGAAAACAACCTGATCAAGGAACACCGCCCTCGCTTCAACGTCACCTACCGCGACGACAAGCAATTTCTCTACCTCAAGGTCACCGTGCAGGAGACCTATCCCCGCGTCGCCACCACCCGGATCATTGCCAAGGACGGCTCGCTCTACTTTGGTCCGTACACCAGCGCCAAGTCCCTGCGCCAGACCCTCAAGCTCCTCAACCGCCTGTTCCCCTACCGCACCTGCAACATCAGCATGGCCAAGCCGATCCCGCGTCCCTGCCTCAAGTATGACCTCGGCCTCTGCAACGCTCCCTGCACCCGCTACGTCACCGTGGACCAGTACCGCGAGGTCGTCGATGGCGCCGTCCGCTTCCTCCGCGGCGAGTACGAGCACGTCAAGGAAAGCCTCACGGAGCAGATGTGGGCCGCCTCCGACGCCCAGGACTACGAAGAAGCCGCCCGCTTCCGCGACCGCATCACGGCCATGGAAAAAGTGGTGGCCGAGCAGAAGGTCTCCGACCCCGACGCCCGCGAGCGCCAGGTCGACGTCATCGCCGCCGCGCGCCAGGACCGCGACGCCATGGCCACCGTCTTCCGCATCCGCGGCGGCAAGCTGATTGGCCACCACCACTACGAGCTCACGGTCACCGGGGAGGAAACCGAGACTGAGATGCTGGACGACTTCGTCCGCGAGTATTACGACCGCGCCGCCGAAGTCCCCCAGCTGGTCCTGGTCCCCCACGACCTAACCGACGTCGAGATACTCCAGGACTGGCTCAAGTCACTGCGCGGCGCCTCCGTCGCCGTGCGCCGCCCGCAGCGCGGCTCCAAACATCGCCTGGTCAAGATGGCCGAGCGCAACGCCGCCGAGACCCTGCACCTGGAACGCACCACCTGGCTCAACAGCGAGCGCAAGCGCCGCCAGGCTCTCCTCGAAATCGGCGTCGCCCTCGACCTTCCCCGCCTCCCCCGCCGCATCGAGTGCTATGACATCTCGCATATCCAGGGTTCGCTCGCCGTTGGCTCCCTAGTGGTCTTCGAAGACGGCGTGGCCAAGAACGGCAAGTACCGTCGATTCAAAGTGCGCGGCGGCTCGGGCAACGACGACTTCGAGTCGCTGCGCGAAGTCCTCCGCCGCCGCCTTCGTCGCTATGCCGAAGAGACAGCCGTTGCGGCTGCCGCTGGTCAGGACCCCCGCGCGTTAGCCAGCGTGCCGATGGCCGGATTCAATCCGGACGACCAACTGCCGGAAGTTGCGGAACCTGCCGCCGGATCCGCCAAGGAGTGGGGTGTCACCCCCGACCTCATGCTGATCGACGGCGGCAAAGGTCAGCTAAGCGCCGCGCTGGAGGTATATGAGGAACTGGGCCTCAACCGCTCCCGCCTCCCCCTCGCCGCCATCGCCAAGCGCCGCGAAGAGGTTTATCTCCCCAACCGCTCCAGCCCGGTTCTCATGCCCGTCGACGGACCCGGCCTCCATCTCGTCCAGCAAATCCGCGACGAAGCCCATCGCTTCGCCGTCAGCTTTCACATCAAGCTGCGCACCGCCCGCGGCCGCCGCTCCATCCTGGACGAGATCCCCGGCATCGGCCCCAAGCGCAAGCGCAACCTCCTGCGGGCCTTCGGCTCACTGAAACGCATCCGCGCCGCCTCGCTCGAGGACCTCACCGCAGTCGACGGCATGACCGCCTCCACCGCCAAAGCCCTCAAGGAGGCTCTATAGCGCCGGCCGCCGGACGATATGCGATCGACTACCCAGCCTGCGACCGCTGCTCCCACAGCGGCAGAATCGCCAGCAGGTCCAGATACCCCACCGGCCGGTTCTCAGCGTCAACCACCGGCAGGCCGGCCTGACCTGATCGGTACAGGGCAATAAAGGCGTCGTGCAGGGAGTCGGTGACTGCCACCGATGCCGCGGCCAGCATCACTTCCCCGGCCGTGGGATGCACGATCTGGTCGGCAGCCTCCAAGACGCCTCCTATCGACGCCACTTCTCCCATGAGCGCTTCGGGATAGACGTCGGCGAAGATCGCCGCGTAGAAGGCCCGCATTGGAATGATCCCGCTGAGCTTGCCGTCCGCGTCCGTCACCGCGACGGTGCGAACGTGCGGGTAGGGCTCAACCGCGCGCACGAGATCGGCGAACTCAGTGTCGGCGGCTACGACGGTGAAGGGGTCGAGAAGCCCGCGCATCTGCAAATCGGCAAGCTGCGTGTCTGAAGCGTCCAGCGGCTGCCGCGCACTTGCACTCATGGGCTCCTCCCGATTGTCGCCTCTAGGCAAACGCCAAGTAACGCAACCATACCCAAATCGTGCCGATGATCAGCACCATCACGGTCACTGGAATGCCGTACTTCATGAACTCGACAAATCGGATGTGATGTCCCTCGCGCTCCGAGATCCCCGCCAGGATGACGTTGGCCGACGCCCCGATGATCGTGGCGTTGCCGCCAAAGTCCGCCCCGATCGCCAGCGACCACCACAGGATGTTGTCAGGGTTCAGGCCCTCCGCCGTCAGTCGCTGAACCACCGGCAGCATCGTCGCGGTATACGGAATGTTGTCCACCACCGCCGAAAGGACGGCACTGAGCCACATAATCAGGAGTGCCGTGGCTCCCACGTTGCCCTGGGTCAGCTCGATGGTGAAGTCCGCCACGGCGTCCAGCACGCCCAACTGCACCAGCCCGCCCACCATCATGAAGAGTCCGACAAAGAACAGCACGCTGGCCCACTCCACCTCGTTGTAGACCTTGTGGACGTCCGGTCGCGTAATGATCATCAACAGCGCGGCGCCCGCCACCGCCACCGTCGCCGGCTCCCAGCCCATGGCGCCGTGAATCAGGAAACCGAAGATCGTCAGCCCTAGCACGCCCAGCCCGATGTACATGCCGCGTCGGTCGGTGATGGCGTCGGCGGGGTCCAGCGTTGCCAGCGCGGCCGCGCGCTCTGGAGCCGCCACCACCTGCGATCTGAACATCCAACGCATCACGATCAGCAAAAACACCAGTGAAATCACGGCCGGCGGCGTCATGTGCGCCGCAAACACGGCGAAATCCAGGTCGCCCGCGCTGGCAATCAGGATGTTCGGCGGATCCCCGATCAAGGTCGCCGCGCCCCCAACGTTCGACGCCAGGATCTCCGCGATGAAAAACGGCACCGGGTTCAGGCCCAATCGCGACGCCACGAAAATGGTGATCGGAGCAATCAGGATCACCGTGGTCACGTTGTCCAGAAACGCCGACAGCACAGCCGTAATCAGCGATAGCGCCAGCATCAACTGCACACCGTCGCCTTTGGTCCAGCGCGCCGCCAGGATCGCCAACGCTTGAAACGCGCCGGTGTGGCGAACGATCCCGGCCAGCACCATCATCCCCACAAGCAAAAGGATCACGTTCAAGTCGATGTGCTCGAACGCGTGGTGCTGATCCAGGATTCCGATCAGGATCATCAGCGCGCCGCCGCCCAGCGCCACCGCCGACTTCGGCACCTTGTCGCTCGCGATCAGCGCATAGGCGACGACAAAAATGACAACGCCGGCAACGATCAGACCGGTTCCAACAGCTTCGTGCTCGCTCATTGGATCAATTCTTGGAGGCCCGTAGGCGACGGATACCTGAAATGCGCGACGGCGGCGTCACGAGACGGTGACTGCCCGCCGCGGCGACATGGTACGCCACGAATTCGGCGGAATGGCCGCACCTCGGTCGTGATTCCGGCGAATCTCAGTCCACCTCATTGACGGCATTGACCGCCGCCGCCGCAACTCCCCGCAGGGTCCCCAGCGCGGTCCTTAGATCTCGCCTGAACTGACTGATCGCCCGGATTTCCAGCGGCCAGCGCGCCAGCCCGAGAATGTCAGGCCACAGGTTCCCGCCCTGGGCAGCCGCCAGCGCCGCCACGCTATGCGGAATGTCGTGCCCCATGGGGTCCAGCACCACGCGTAACCCCACCGCCGGCACTCCCGCCCGATGTGCGCCCGCCAACAGCGCGTGCGTTTCCATGTCGACTCCGATGAATCCGGCCTCGCCCAGCCGACGTTTCTCGTCCTGACGCGACAGCGCGTCCACCACTGCAACCGGGCCCACGCGAACCTGTGTTCCAGCTTCGGGCAGGCTTTCGGCCAAAGCCTCCACCATGCGCGCGTTCGCGGGCGTTGGATTGGCAAACAGGGGCCCGGCGCCGCTTGCTACCAGCACGTCGCCGGCCGACTGGCCGGACCGAGTTCCACCCGCGACGCCGACGATCAAGAGCTTGCCAATCCGCCGGGATTCCAGCACGCGTTCCAGGGTGGCACCAGACCGACGCGCGCCTTGCCCCGTCACGATCCCAATGGCTTCGACGTCGCCGAATCTGAAGAGCCGTGCCCCGCCGATTTCCGGGACGGTCAAGCCCGCAACGGCTTCGCCAACGAACGCCATTAGCTCGGCCCTGGTCGGCGCCAGGACACCCAGCACCACCGTCTCGTTTTCAGTCGAACGCACCGAACCCGATCAATCCGCCACGAAGAATGTGTGCTGCACGGGTTGGGCAACGACGTCCTGATAGTCCTCCACCTGGCCCACCGTTTCACCGTCAACCAGATAGGGCGTCGGCCCTCGAAGCACGAACTCGGCCCGGTCGAATCGGTTGAACACGGTATGCGCCAGCCGCAGCCAGCACATCGGATCTGCCTCCGTTGAGTACAGGTCGGCCCAGAGCATAGGTCCGGTGTCCATCTGGAACAGAACGCGCTCCGGGTGGTAGTTGAATGTCTTGACCGGGTATTCCAGGACGGCGCGCCGGGTTCCAACCTCGTTCCGAATCTCGGTCTGTATCACCACCGGGTCCAGTGATTCCGCAGCCGCCACCAAGGCCTCGTTGTCGTTCGCGAGAATTGGATTCGAAAGCGGCGTTAGTGCGTAATCGAGCTCGAGGTAGCGCTCGTCGATCGGAACGGGCTGCGGCCTCGGATCGGGATCGGCGAGGTCTCGACTGAAGCGCAGCGCCCGATCCTTGCCCTGCGCCCACGCGAGCCGGTATTCGCCGCCCGGCTGCTGGATGCACGAGTCCTCCCGATACATCCACTCCGTGCGGCACGGCGCGATCAGGTAGAACTCCTCGTCCGCGCCAGTGGCGGAGTCAATCACCCGCGCGCGCGCGTCCAATTGGATGCGCACGCTGTTGCCGTACGGCATGTGGCCCGGCGTGCGCACATCCGAGGTCGTCGGCGCAGTAGTCCAGCGCAGGTAGGAACGGCTGTAGTCCAGTGGGTGCATGGCTTCTCCCAGGTGTAAATCTCGGTGCCTGATGCGTGCGCCCAACGCTCGCGAATCGCGCAAGCGTACGCAGCCGGCGGCCGCGGGTCAGGCCTCAACGTATGGAAGTCAGGCGCTGGTGCTAGCCGGACTCTTTCGGCATGGCCTGCAGCGTTGCTTCCACGTCCACGCTGCACGAGCCCCGGCTATACGTTCCATCAAAGTGCTCACACTGCCAGCCCGCTTGTGCGGTTCCGCCGAGGTTGCACACCTCCATCAGCCCGGGCGCCCCTGTGCGCGGCATCACCGCCGGCACACCCACGAACTGGCCGCCAAAGAAGTCGCACGAGGCCTTGAGCTCGGTCGCATTCGGAACTCTTGAGCTGTACCGGTTCACCACATTCGCGTGTTCCGCATTCTCGATCTGGAACCGAATGCCGATCACAATGAGCGCTACGAGCCCGACGACGACAGCAACGCTGAAGATGCGCATGCCGTTGCGAATCAGAAAAGGTTCTCGTTCAATCATCCCGGAGTGCTCCGAACGCGTCTGTATCGGCGACCATTCCGTCCACCTTAGGCCAAAGTCGCCGGCTGCTTCCAATCAATTGTCGAGTGTGCATCACGGCGCACGCTCCGGACCGCGGTCCAGGAACTCCCCGTAGAAGCGCTCGATCCGTCCGGCGTCGAACTCGTCGAACGGTTCCTGCCAGTTCCACGCAATCAACATGAACCGCGCGCCGAAGTCGCCCTCGTACGGCGTGGCCAGCAGCTTGACCTCGCCAAAGGCGCCATCCGGCAGGGACGCATAGACCTGGCTGATGTCGGCTCGGACCTGTTCGCAGTCGTTCGAACAGGTGTAGAGCAGCACGATCGCCCCGTGTTCCAGGTTGTGGACCCAATACCCGGGATTCACCGGCTCTTCGAAAACGCCATAACGCGACCACACGGGATAGTGGTCGCCTGAAGCCGGTGGGTCGGCTTCGTGCTCAACCACGCTGCCTTCAGCGACGTGCTGTCGGCCTTCGTTTTCGATTCGTAGGCGTTCAGAAATACCGGTGTCAGGCCCGCGACCCAGAGCGATTACCAGCACGGCCAGCGCCGCCACCACGCCGGCCCCAAGGAGCGTGAAACCGGCCAGCCGCAAACGCCGCATCGTGCGTGCGGCGCGCTGGCGTTCCTCCCGCGCGGCGCGGCGACGCGCGCGGCGAGCCTCGGCGGCCGTTGGTTGGGTTGAACTCATGGTGTTCTTGCCAATCTTGCCAAAGTCAACGCGACGCCGGTGGAATGCGCCAAAATAGACCACCGCTTTCTTCGGAGCCTGCCATGGCCGCCACCTCAGTCGGACTCATCGGCCTTGCGGTCATGGGCCGCAATCTCGCCCTCAACATTGAGCGCAACGGCTTCCCAATCACTGTCTTCAACCGCACGATTCAGCGCACCGACGAGTTCCTGACCGGCGACGCTTCCGGTACAACTGTGCGCGGGGCGCGGACCCTGGAGGCCCTTGTCGCTGCATTGGAACGTCCGCGCCGCATCATCCTCATGGTGCAGGCCGGCCGCGGCGTGGACGCAGTCCTGGACCAGTTGCTCCCGCTGCTGGCGCCCGGCGACGTGGTGATGGATGGGGGCAACTCACTCTTCCACGACACCGCTCGACGCTTCGAACGCGTCCAGGCCACCGATGTCATGTTTCTCGGGACCGGCATCAGCGGCGGCGAATCGGGCGCGCTGCTTGGGCCATCCATCATGCCGGGCGGACCCTGGGCCGCCTACGAGGCCATGCGCCCAATCCTGGAACGCATCGCCGCCACCACCGACGACGGCCCATGCACTGCCTATTGCGGCGCCTCCAGCGCCGGGCACTACGTGAAGATGGTCCACAACGGCATCGAATACGGCGACATGCAATTGATCGCCGAGGCCTACGCTGTTCTGAAGGCTGCCGGCCTGACCCCGCCCGAACTCGCCGACGTCTTCAGCGAGTGGAATGACGGCGAGCTTGAGTCGTTCCTCATCCAGATCACCGCGGACGTCTTTCGGGTTCGCGACGCCGAGGGCGACGGTTATCTGGTCGACCACATCCTTGACGCCGCCGGCCAGAAAGGCACCGGCCGCTGGATGTCGCAAGACGCCCTGGAACTCGGCGTCCCCATCCCCACCATCGACGCCGCCGTCTGGTCCCGCAACATCTCGGCCCGCAAGGACGAGCGAGTTCGCGCCGCCGGCGAACGCCGGGCGCCGACCCTGCCGCGTACCGCGGAGATAGTCGAGCAGGTTCGGCAAGCCCTCTACGCCGCCAAGATCTGCTCCTACGCCCAGGGCATGGACCTGCTGCGCACCGCCTCGCAGGAGCGCGACTACGGCATCGATCTGTCGGAGATGGCCCGCATCTGGAAGGCCGGCTGCATCATTCGGGCTCGACTGCTCGGGCTGATCCAGGGCGCCTTCCGAAACGACACGGACCTGCCAAATCTGATGGTGGAGCCGTCGTTTGCCGACCAACTGGCCGGCGCGCAAGCTGCGTGGCGCACGGTGGTTGGCGCGGCCAAGGCCGCCGGCATTCCATGCCCTGCCCTCAGCGCCTCACTCGATTACTACGACGCCTATCACTCAGCCCGGCTCCCGGCCAATCTCATCCAGGCCCAGCGCGACTACTTCGGCGCCCACACCTACCAGCGAACCGACCGCGACGGCGTATTCCACACCCGCTGGGAGTCCGGCGCGCAACGTGGCAGCGCGGCAAGCGAACCGGTGGACTGAACGACGTCTGGCCTACGAACGCCGCTGCGCGACATGCCGCCGCAGCAGCGGCAAGATCGCCTGCTGCTGCGCGTTGTTGAGATAGAGCGACACGTCGCCTCGTTCCGAGGAACGCAGTTGCACCACGCCTCCGGCGCGCCGATACGCCCGAAAGCTGTCCCAGGTCCAGAACCGACCCGTATGCAGGCCAACCCCGCGGTCCGTAAACGTGTAGCTCACCGGAAACAGCAGCCAACCCGCCACCAGCAGCAGCGACACCACGTCCGCGCCCTCGGTTGTCCACGTTCCCGGCAACAGCCGCACACCCAGGAATATTCCTAGGATCAGCAGCAGGTACCACCGATTCAGCAGGATTCGCGCCCGAAACGAAGTCCGTAGCTGCATCAACTCCTGCCCCGGCCGCGGCCGCGCCCAGGGATTGATAGCCCCACTCACCATTGCCCCATAAGCCAGCGCGGCCAGCGCCACGCTCACATACCGAGTCAGGTCAGACACGTCCACGAGTCGGGCCCTCACGTCCACAGGCAGCCTCTCGTGATGCTATCAGGACGCTAGTTCGCCCCCGGACGCCAGGCATGGGCGCAAGATTCCTCGACCACGCGCTTCGTCGGGCTGTCAGGCCCCTGTCTTATACTCGCGAAACAGGTGAATTACTTGATGCCGCAACCCTGATGGCCGGCCATTCCAAGTGGGCGCAGATCAAGCGCCAAAAGGCCGTCACCGACGCCAAGCGCGGCCAGCTCTTTACCAAGCTGGGGCGCGATCTTACGATTGCCGCTCAGCAGGGCGGCGCGGACCCAGCCGGCAACTTTCGGCTTGAGCAGGCCATTGCCAAGGCCAAGGCCGCCAACATGCCCAAGCACAACATCGAGCGGGCCGTGCAGCGCGGTGTTGGCGGTGGGTCGGACGGCGGGCAACTCGAAGAACTGCTCTATGAGGGTTACGCCGTGGATGGGGCCGGTCTGCTGATTGAGGTCGTGACCGACAACCGCAACCGCTCCGTCGCCGAAGTTCGCAATGCGCTTAACCGGTTGGGTGGCACGCTGGCCGCCAGCGGCGCAGTCGCCTGGCAGTTTGAGACGCGCGGAGCCATCGAAATCCGTATCGACGGCCATGACCCCGAAGACCTCGAACTCGCCGCCATCGACCTTGGCGCCATTGATGTGGAACACACCGACGATTCCGTCTTCGTCTACACCGACGCAACCGACTTGGCCCGGGTCAAGACCGAATTGGCCGCTGAAGGCGCCGAAATCACGTCGGCCGAACTCACCAAGTCGCCCACCACGCCGATGACGCTGGCGGATGATCGTGCCGCCCGGGTGTTGGCCATCGTCGATTCCATCGAGGATCTGGACGACGTCCGCCGCGTTCACACCAACCTGGAACTCAGCGACTCGCTGCTCGAGCGAATCGGTGCCTGAGCCCGGCCGGTTGACCTGCCCCGTATCGCCGCCAGACCAAAGCCGAGGGCACTAGTGCCGGGCGGCTTTGCGGCTGGCCCAGTTCGAGGACTCTGCACGTGCTGACGCTCGGTATTGATCCCGGCACGGCCCGGTTTGGCTTCGGACTGGTCGAAGGCGACCGCAGGACGCACCACGTAACCCACGGCTGCCTCACCACGCCGGCGGGCCAGCCGCTGGGCACTCGGCTCGCGCGAATTCGCGACGGATTACAGCGGCTATTCGAGCGGCATGCCGTCACCGATGTCGCCATCGAGCGTCTCGGCTATGCCCGTCGTCTCACCTCCGCGGTCGAAGTCTCGCACTCCATCGCCGTCGCCCACCTGGTGGCCGCGGATCACGGCGTGCCAGTCGAGGAGTACGCCCCGCCTGAGATCAAGCTCGCCGTCACGGGCTATGGCGGCGCCGACAAGGACAGCGTGCAGGAGATGGTCCGGCGCTTCCTCGACCTGGAGCGTCCTCCTCGGCCGGATCACGCGTCCGACGCCCTGGCGGTCGCGATCTGCCATGTCAACTCCTACGAGACCCGAGCGTTGGAGCGGGAGGTCGGCGCCAGGTGATCGCAGAGCTGCGCGGCGAGGTGATCGACCGGCGGGAGGACTGTCTGGTTGTGCTTGCTGAGGGCACCGGCATCGGTCTCGAAGTGATGGTCCCGGATCGAGCGCTGGCTGATGGCGAGTCACATGTCCGTCTCTTCACCTCGCTCCACGTCGCCACCGACGGACCCATGCTTGCCGGCTTCGGGACCTCGGAAGAACTCCGCGTCTTCAAGGCACTTCTCAATGTGAACGGCGTCGGACCGCGCATGGCCGTTCGCGTTCTCTCAACCCATCCCGCCAGTCGCATCTACGAGGCCCTGGACCAGGAAGATCCCAAGCCTTTCCAGGCGGTCTCCGGTATCGGCGCGCGAACCGCCAACCGGATCATTCTGGAGCTCCGCGGCAAGCTTGTCCCCGAGGACAAGGCTCCGGCTGAGACTGCCGACGACGAGAACACCCGCGAGGTCCTCGACGCGCTTCTCGGTCTCGGCTACACCCGAACCGAGGCCACCATCGCCCTCAACCAGACCATCGGCGAGCCACTGTCGGTCGAAGCTCGGATCGCTGCCGCCTTGCGCGATCTCGGTGGCCGCGGCCGTCCGGCGTGAACGAGCGCGTCGTCGCCGTCGAGTCGGGCGCCGGCGACCAGCGGCTTGACCGCGCCCTTCGTCCCCGCGACCTCTCGGACGACGAATTCATCGGCCAGGAAGGCGTCAAGCGCGCGCTGCGCCTCATGATCCAGGCGGCCAGGCAGCGCGAAGAACCCGTTGATCACATTCTCCTCGGCGGGCCCCCCGGTCTCGGCAAGACCACGCTCGCCCACATCGTGGCCAATGAGATGGGTGGGCGCCTCCGAGTCACCTCCGGCCCAGCCCTCGAACGGCCCGGCGACCTCGCCTCTACCCTCAGCAGTCTCGACGCCGCCGAAGTCCTGTTCATCGACGAAATCCACCGCCTCGGCAAGACCGTCGAGGAGATTCTCTACCCGGCCATGGAGGACTTCGCCCTCGACATCGTCGTCGGCGCGGGCAAGGCCTCAGCCCGTACCTATCGCCTCGCCCTGCCCCACTTCACCGTCGTCGGGGCCACCACCAGCGCCGGCTCTCTCACGTCCGCTCTTCGCGACCGCTTTGGCGCGGTCCACCGCCTCGAGTTCTACAGCGCCGAGGAATGCGCCCGCATCGTCCTGCGTTCCGCCGAGATTCTCGGCGTCGACATCACCGACGCCGGCGCGTTCGCCATCGCCCAGCGCTCCCGCGGCACCGCCCGCGTCTGCAACCGGTTGCTCCGACGCGTCCGAGACTTCGCCCAGGTCGAGGCGGACGGCATCATCACCGACACCGTGGCCGCCCAGGCGCTCGTCGAACTCGATGTCGACAGCCAGGGCCTTGACGCCATGGATCGCCGCATCCTTACCACGCTCATGGACTCGTTCAACGGAGGACCCGCCGGGTTGCAGGCCCTTGCCGCCACGCTGGCGGAAGACGTGCCCACCCTCGAGTCGTACTACGAACCTTTCCTGCTTCAAGCCGGGTTCATTGCCCGCACGCCGCGCGGTCGGGTCGTCACCCGCCTTGCCTACCAACATCTCAACCGCGAACCGCCGCGCGCGTCGCCTGAACAAGCGTCACTGCTCTGACGTGGAGAACGAGGCCCAATCCGACCACCGGCTTCACGCAACCGTCCGCGGCCGCGTGCAGGGCGTCGGCTTCCGCTTTTTCGTCGTCCGTGCCGGTCGTCGGCTCGGACTGCGCGGCCAGGTTCGGAACTTACCGGACGGCCGGCGCGTGGAAGTGATCGCGCAAGGGCCGCGCCCGGCGCTGGATGCGCTCATCCTCCAGTTGCGGGCTGGACCGCCGCTGGCCAGCGTCGAATCCGTTAACCTATTGTGGACGACACCTGCTGGCGATTTGCCGGCATTCGCCATCCGTGCCTAGGTACCCGGTGATGCAACAATTCCCGGACTCGCCAGCGCATTCGCATGCAGCGGCCATCCCGGCACGTCGGCGGTACCGCGGGATGCAAGCGTTCGCCTGGGTCTCGCTGTTCGTCGCTGTCGGTCTGCTGGTCGCGGTCATCGTCTTCTTGCCGCGCGCGGTCGCCGCCTTGTTCAGCGGAGTCAGCGAGTCCCAGCCGACATCCGTGACGGTCCTTGAAGGCACCGTGCTGGTCCAGCCGCCGGCCACCGCCACCTGGCAAGGCGTGGGCGCGCGGGCCGATCTGGATGAAGGCACCCGTCTTCGCACGGATGACCGCGCGCGAGCGTTCTTGCGCACCCGCGAAGGTTCAACCGTTCTGCTGTACAACGACACCGAACTTGCCGTGCAGCGCATGCGCTTCGGACGATTTAATCCGGCCCTGCAAGACACCGTGTTCCGCCTGTTCCAGGGGCGCGTGCAAATTGGGGTGGCTCGGCACCCGGATGCCGCCGATCGGCGAATCACGGTGCTCGCCGGCGATGGCCGCCTGGACCTGGGCGAAGGCACCTACCGCATTGAAATGGAGTCCGACGGCGCCGTGCACGTGAGTATCCGCCGGGGCGTTGGTGTGGTGTGGCTGGGCAGCCGCGCACTTGAGGCGACAGCAGGTCGACGGTTGGTATTGACCCCTGATGGCGACATTCTCGGTCCCCTTCCGCTGGAACGCGACCTTCTCAGCGATCCGCTGCTTGAGCGCCTGGCCGACGGCTCCGCCTGGAGCACGTTTGTCGTGACGGAAGCCGGAACTGCCGGCACAGTGCTCCCCGAGTCCGGCGGCGTGTGGTTTGAGCGCCAAACGCCGGACGGAAGCACGGACCGCCACGGCGAGAGCGGAATTGCACAGGACCTCGACCGGGAAGTTCGCGACTACGTGAATCTGAGGCTTCGGTCCGACGTTCGAATCGAGCATCAGACACTGTCCGGCGGCGGCACGGCGGGTACCGAATACCCGCTGATGATTCGCCTTACCTATCTCGACGTCGAAGGACGCGAGCAGATCTGGACGACCGGCTTTTACTACCAGAACAACGCCGGACTTAGCGTCAAGCTCGGTCGCGAAATCCCCGCCGCCGAGTGGATCACCTTCGACCACCCCACCTTGCTCCAGGAAATCCGCCCGGCGCCGGTTCGCCTGCGTCGGATCGAAGTCCTGGGCAGCGGCTGGGAGTACCGATCCGCTGTGCGCCGCGTGGAGCTCACCGGCTATTAGCCCTGTCAATCGCCGTCTTGCCGCCGGGGTGGACGCTATTGAAATCGCCCGCATTCAGGCCGCGCTCGACCGCTTCGGCGAACGCTTTATCCGCCGCCTCTACACCGACCGCGAGCAGCGCTACTGCCGTGGCCGCACCGAGGAACTCGCCGCCCGGTTTGCCGGCAAGGAAGCTATCTCCAAGGCCCTCGGCACCGGCATGCGCGGCGTGCTCTGGCGAGAGCTGGAAGTGCTCAATGACCGCCGCGGCAAACCCACCGTCCACCTGCACGGCGCCGCCGCCGCGCGCGCCCGCGAACTTGGCCTCACCACCTTCGAAATCAGCCTCACCCACAGCCGCGAACTTGCCATCGCATTCGTGGTCGCCACCGCAGACTGACTTGGGGTGATCGGATTGCGCCCTTCGGGTCGCCAACCCGCATTCGACCGCGTCGTCACGGCGGCTGAGATGCGCACCCTTGAAGCCCAGGCGCCGCCCGGCGTCAATCTCATGCGAAACGCCGGCCACGCCATCGCGGCCGCCATCCTGCGGAACACCGGTTCGCTCGGTGCCCGTTCCGTCGTGGTTCTGGTCGGTCCGGGCGACAATGGTGGTGATGCGCTTATTGCCGCTGCACGTCTCGCCGCGGCTGGCGCGCGTGTCACCGCCTGGGCCTCCCGCCAGCGTCCAGACGACGCGCTCGTAACGGCTGCAATCGCTCGTGGCGTTCGCTGGCGCGTCTGGAGCAGCGAGCCGCGTCCGCTCGCCGATGACGTTCGTCAGGCGTCCTGCATCGTCGACGGACTCCTGGGCATCGGCAGCAGCCCACCCTTGCGCGGTCCCATCGCCGAGGTACTGGCTGCTCTGCCGGCTGGGACCGGGCAAATGCGCTTCGCCGTCGACATTCCCACTGGAATCGACGCCGACACCGGCGCCGTCGACCAGTCGGCGTTTCGAGCCGACGTAACGCTGGCTACCGGTCCCCTGAAAATTGGCGCGCTCCTCCACCCCGCCATTGAATTCGCCGGCCGCCAGATCGAGCTCGACATCGGACTCCCCGCCCAGTCGTATGCGCCGCTTCGAACCTCGCGCATCAGCGCCCGCACGGCGCGTCGTCTGTTGCCCGTGCGCCCGCTGGATGGCCATAAGGGCACCTTTGGACGTCTGGCCATCGTGGCCGGCTCATCGCGATATCGTGGGGCGGCCGCGCTCGCCACCGTCGCCGCCCTACGCGCCGGGGCCGGACTGGTCACCCTCGCGTCGGTCGAGCCCGCCTGCGCCGCTACCGCCGCCAGAGCGCCGGCCGCAACGTTCGTGCCGCTTCCAAGCACACCGTCGGGCCAGCTACAGGCCAGTCCCGCCGCCGTCGCGGCATCGTTGGCTCAACCCAACGCGCTCTTGGTCGGTCCTGGTCTGGGCCGCAGTGAGTCGGGTGATGCGCTCGTCTATGGCCTGATTGACACGCTGTCGGACACGCCAATGGTCATCGATGCCGACGGTCTCAACGCACTGGCGGACCGTGCGGATGGCCTGGAAGCGCTCGGTCCCGGATGCGTGCTCACCCCGCACCCGGGCGAACTCGCGCGGCTCCTGCGACTGGGTACGGCGCCCGAAGGCCGTGAACGGCTGGCGGCTGCCAGGGACCTGGCTACCCGAACGCGGGCCATCGTCGTGTCGAAGGGCTCACCGACGTTCGTTTGCGTCGATTCGCGGGTGCGGATCCTCGCCCGTCCCAACCCCGCCCTGGCCGCCGCGGGCTCCGGCGACGTGCTGGCCGGCGCCATCGCCTCATTGTTGGCCCAGGGACTCCCGGCCGCGGACGCGGCCACCCTGGGCGTCTGGGTCCACAGCCGCGCGGCTCGAATCGCCGGCGGCCGGGACGATCGCGGCGTGCCGATGGAACAGGTCGCGGCCGCCGTGGGAGCGGCCGTCAACCTGAGGCGCGGGAGATCGCGACGCGGCCCCTGGCGAAGGCGCCGCCGGCGCCGGCGTCAATCGGGTGCGCCGTAGGTTTCCCACAGCTCGGTAACCAGCGACTCCGCCGTCTCGTGCTCAAACCCCCGCCGAACCAGGAACGCGCCTAGTCGCTGCCTGAACTCAACAAACGCGCGGCCATGCAGCTTGCGCGCCTGTTGCTCCGCCACCGGCCGCGCAACCTCAAGCTCGTCGCCGTAACCTGCCTCTAAAGCGCACGAGGCCACTTCCGCGCTGACGCCCTTTGCGTCCAATTCCTCCGCCACCAGCCGCCGCCCGCGAGCCCGGCGTTCGGTTCGAGCTCGGATGACCGCCGCCGCGAACTCCACATCGTTGACGTAGCCCAACTCACGCAATCGCTCCAGCACGCCTTCGACAGCCTCGGCGTCCACGCCTCGCGCATCCAGCCGACGACGCACCTCCGCTTCCGATCGCGAGCGCGACGCCAGAAACCGCAGGGCAATGGTCATTGGATCGGCGCGTCGGCCGCGACGAGCCGGCATCAGGGGCGCTGGCTCAGTCCCCGCCCTGGTCGCTTGAACCGCGGCTGCCAATCAGCTCCGGCCACGGAGCCAGGCGCCGCTCCGTACCGGCGAACAAACGTTGCAGATTGTCCAGGTGCTGTGACGTGAGAAACACCACGAAGATTGCCACCAGCGTCACGTGGAAGCCGGTCACGCCAAGGCCCAGGGCATAGAACACGATCGCTCCCACCAGGAATCCAAGAGCCCCGACCAGGGATCCCAGCGAGACATAGCGTCCGATCGCAACCGTGGCCAGACCAACCGGGAATCCAACAAGGGCCGCGAGCGGCGCCAGGGCAATCACCGCCCCGGCGCTCGTCGCCACCCCGCGGCCGCCGCGCAGGCCAATAAAGATCGACCAGTTGTGTCCGACCGCCGTGAGCACGGCCACGATCAACGGAACCAGTTGCAGGTCGCCAACCAGGATCCGGGCGACCAGCGTCGGCAGAAATCCCTTCAGCATGTCGCCCAGAAACACAATCACCGCCGCGCCGCGACCGACCGTTCGGTACACGTTGGTCGCGCCCGAGCGTCGGCTGCCGTGCTCGAAGATGTTTATGCCAAAACCGACGCGGCACACCAGCCAGCCCATTGGCACCGCGCCCAGCAGGTACGCACCGACCAAAAGGCCAACGACCTGTACGGCTTGGATCGTAGTCACCGGGAGCGCCCCACAACCCGACGATATTGGGCCAGCTTCGGCCCGCCTCGTCCCGCTGTCAAACCGGAAACGCGAACCCTCAGGACGACTGCAAACTCAGCCGCATCGGCGTACCGTCAAAGCCAAACTCCTGCCGCAGTCCGTTCTCCAGGTACCGCACGTAGCTCCGGTGTACGTGATCGGGATTCGAAAAGAAGAGCGCGAACTCCGGCGGTGCGGTGCCGGTCTGCGTCGCGTACTTGAACCGCGCAACTCGACCGCGCCGTGAAGGCAGGTCGCGTCGGCCCACCCACGCCCGCAGGAACGAGTTCAGTCGTGAGGTTTGGATGCGTTGCTGCCGAATCCGATGAATCTCCAGCGCCATCGGCAGCACATGATCCAGGTTGCGGCCCGTCTTGGCGGAGATCCGGGCCAGCGGACTCTGCGGCAGGAAATGGAAGATGCGCGCCAGGTGATGCTCCACCCGCGCCACCTCTTCCTTTCCGCGCACCAGGTCCCACTTGTTGGCCGCAACCGTCACACCCTTGCCGGCGTCCAGCACAAAGCCCGCCACGTGGGCATCCTGCTGGGTCGGCCCTTCGAACGCGTCGATCACCACGACGCCCACGTCGGCGTGCTGCATCGAACGCATCGCCCGCAGCACGCTGTGCTGCTCGATGCCGCGCTCGATGTGACCACGACGCCGGATGCCGGCCGTGTCCACCAGCCAGACCTCGTTGCCCTCCCACTCGACCAGCGTGTCCACGCTGTCGCGCGTGGTCCCGGGCGCGTCGTGCACCAACGCCCGCGACTCGCCAAGCAGCGCATTCAGCAGGGATGACTTCCCCACGTTCGGTCGCCCCACGATGGCAATGCGGGGCCGCGTATCCGCCGCGGCCCGATAGTCGTCACCCGGCAGGCGCTCGGCTATGGCATCAAGCAGATCGCCGGTTGCCGTTCCGTGCATGGCGGAGATCGCCATCGGATCGCCCAACCCCAGCGCGTAAAACTCGGGAACGCTGTCTCGATGCTGAGGCGCGTCTACCTTATTTACCACGAGCAGGTACGGGATTCCCGCCCGCAGCACTTCGCGCGCCACCGCCAGGTCGAGTTCGGTTGGTCCCGTCGTCGCGTCCGTCACAATCAGGGCCAGGTCGGCCTCTGCCGCCGCCAGCCGCGCCTGCGCTTCCGCGTGCGCGGCCACCGGCGCCGGGTCGCGCCAGGCGATGCCCGCCGTATCCACGATTGCCAGACCGCGCCCCCGCCACTCGATTTCGCCGTAAATGCGGTCCCGCGTCGTCCCCGGCTCGTCGGCCACCACCGCCACCCGCGAGCCCATCAGTCGATTGAACAGCGTGGACTTGCCGACGTTCGGACGGCCCACGATCGCCACCAGCGCCGCGCCGCCGGCCACCGCCGTGACTGTGCTCGAACCGCCGCGGCCTCCGTCAGCCATACGGTCCCCGGTAGCTCGGCGGCAGATTCGCGGAAATTGCCCGCATGATCGTCTCGCCCGCCGCCTGCAGCTCGTCAGCGGGAATCCGGCCCGGTCGACGTCCCAACGCCAGCGGTTCGCCAACCCGGAGATTCACCGGCATTCGGCCCTTCGTGAGCCGCCGCCGCCAGGAGAACGCTTCCGTGCCCCAGATCGACACCGGAACCACTGGGGTGCCCAGCTTCATGGCCGCGTACGCCGCCCCCGGTTGCGGCCGGCGCAACTTTGCATCCCGGCTGCGCGTGCCCTCCGGATACATCATCATGGCTTTGCCGCTGCGCAGAATGCGCAGCATCTGCCGCACCGCCGGCAGATCCATCCCATCGCGGTTTACCGGTAACACGCCCCACGCGCGGCACAACCACCCAACCGTCGGCGATTCCACCACTTCCCGCTTCGCCATGAAGGTCAGGTAGCGCCGCACGTACGAGCCCGTCAGGATCGGATCGAACTGCGTGAAGTGGTTCGACGCCACGATGATTGCGCCTTTCTCCGGCACCCGCTCAACCCCCTCCACGCGCACCCGAAACAGGAACGGAAACACGACAAAGCGGCCCAGCAGCTGCCAGAACGAATAGATCGTCGTGATGATCCACGGCGGTTCCCAGCTTGAGTCCCGTCGCATTTCAGTCCCGGCCGTCCAGGCCGCGCTCGCGCAGGAGCGTCTCGATCTGCGTGACGACGTCCACCGGTCCGGAGTCGGCGGAATCAATCCACACCGCGTCGTCGGCTGCCGCCAACGGCGCGTCCGTACGCGTACTGTCGATCCGGTCTCGCGTCTCCAGCAAGCCTCGCACGCTGGCCAGATCGATACACTCTCCGTCCTCCTGCCGCTGCTTCCATTTGCGGCGGGCGCGGGTTTCCAGCGGCGCGTCCAGATACACCTTCAACTCGGCCTCGGGCCAGACCACTGTGCCAATGTCGCGCCCCAGGGCAACCACGGCGCCTTGCCCAATCACCCGACGCTGCTCGCCCAGCAAGTGCGCGCGGACTTCCGGCAGCCGCGATACATCCGAGACAACGGCCTCCACCCTGGCGCTGTACACACCCTTGGTAACGTCTTCGCCCTCGGACAGCACCCGCGTGCGATATGCGCCGTCGGCCTCCGGACGGAATGCCAGGTTCAGATTCGCGATCGCCGCCAGCACCTCGTCGGCGTTCGCCGGGTCTGCGCCCGCCCGCAGCGCCGCCAGCGCCGCCGCGCGGTAGAACAGCCCGCTATCCACGCACACGTACCCGCATCGCTCGGCAAGCAACTGTCCGACTGTGCTTTTCCCCGACCCAACGGGTCCATCGATCGTAACGACCGGCGCTGACATAAGGCGCACCAATCCAAATGACGGTTTCGGGGAACGGTCTGCCAGTATAAAAACAGACTCTCACAGACTCGCCTTTCCCAACTGAGCCCGTATCCAGGGCTATATTCCGGCCACGGGCGCCGTGAGTCTGACGCGCGGCGAGCTGTGTGCCAGCTTCCCACCACCCATCATTCGGCCATTCCGTCGCCTACACTCAAATCATGCTCGTTACTCGACGCACTCCCCGTGCCTGACGTAACCGTCGCCGAGGTCATTGCCTCCTATCTTGCCCAACAAGGCGTCGTTCGCGCCTACGGCGTCACCGGTGGCGAGATGCTGCCCGTGCTCGACGCCCTGCAGCGCCGCGGGATTGAATTCGTCCTTACCCATCACGAGGCCGCCGCCGCCTACATGGCCGACACCGAGGGCCAACTGACCGGCCGCCCCGGCGTTTGCGTCGGCACGCTTGGACCCGGGGCCGCCAACCTCTTCGCGGGCCTCGCCCAGGCCACCCTGGAACGCTCCCCGGTACTCGGCATTTCGGCTGACGTAACGCCCGAGGAAGCCGCCGGGCAGCGGCATCAGGTCTTTAACATTCCCGGAGCCATGGCGCCAGCCGTCAAGTACAGCGCGCGCGTCAGCCCCGAGAATGTGGGCGCCGTGCTCCCCGCCGCCTGGTCCGCAGCCACCAACGGCATGCCTGGCGCGGCGCACGTGTCGGTGCCGAGTTCAGTCGCCACACTCCCGGCCGCAACCCAGCCTGGCGGAGCGACCAGGGCCGTTGCGGCATCGCCAGCCGTGCCGGCGGAGCTTGGCGAGATCGAGCAGCGGCTGGCGCAAGCGACGCAACCCGTTGCTGTAATGGGCCTGGAAGCCCGATCAGCCGCGATCGCCAGGAACTTTGCCCAGTTGGTGGCCCGTGCCGACATTCCCGTCGTCACCCAGGTCAAGGCACGCGGCTGGTTCCCTGGCGACCACCGGCTCCACGCCGGCACCCTGGCGTCCTACGGCTCTCGCGGCGTGTTCGAGCTGATTCAATCCGCCGACCTGGTGCTGGGCGTCGGCATGGACGGCGTGGATCTCATCTGGCCCTGGGACGGCCCGGCAGGCTTCAACCTCACCGCCTACGACCTCGAGGACGGCTCGCTGCCGCACACGCCCATCGTTGGCGATGTAGCCGCCATGCTGGAGCGTCTGGCTGCCGTGGACCGGCCCGCGAATCGCCTAAGCGCGGCTGACCGCGCCTCGCAAGCCCGTGGCGCCGCTCGAGCGGACCTCCGGGCCGGTCCTCCCGGCACCGATCACCCGGCTGACGCCCCATCCGACGGCATCGCCGTCGACCCGCTCTTTCAGGCCATCCGGGCCGCCGCTCCATCCGACACCGCCCTCATCTCCGATGTCGGCATGCACAAGCTCTATCTCGCCCAGTACTGGGACGCGCCGGCGCCCAACACCTACTTCGTGGCCAACGGGCTCTCCGGCATGGGCTGGGCGCTGCCCAGCGCCTTGGGCTTCAAGCTCACGCGCCCCGACACACCCGCCTTGGCCGTTACTGGCGACGGCGGCGCACTCATGTTCGCCGGCGAACTCGGAACCCTGGCCCGTCTCAAGCCGCCTGGCCTCGTGTACCTCGTGCTCGTTGACGCCTCGCTTGCCCTTATTCGCCTCAAGGCTGAACAACTCGAACACGACCCCATGCCCAACGACTTCATTCCGCCCGACTTCGTGGCGCTGGCCCGCAGCTTCGGCCTCCAGGCAGAGCGCGTTGATTCCCCCGCCGTCGCCTCTACAGTGGTACGTGACGGCCTCTCGGCCTCGGAGCCGCTCGTAATCGAGGCGCCCATCGACTACGGCGCCTACCAGCGCATGACCTGACCACGCAGCCGTATGCATCTAGAAACCTCGTGAACGCCGGCCGCCAACATCGCCGTCGCTGGCGTGGCCCCCTTCGCCTGCTGGCCTGCGCGGTGGCACTGGCGCTCGCCGTGGCGCCGCCTGCTGCGTCCTTTGCCGATGTACTGCCGCTCCAGACCGGCCAGACTATTCGGATCGAAGGCCAGGGCTGGGGCCACGGCGTCGGCATGTCCCAATGGGGCGCCCGCGGACGCGCCCTGGCCGGCCAGTCCGCCGACGACATCGTCCGCGCGTACTACACCGGCATCGATATCACCGATTCCCCAACCGATCAAACCCCCATCCGTGTACTGATCGACCGCAACTACCGGCCGGCGGCGATCGACGGCTCCGCAGGCTCCTCCAACGGACTCGCTGGCGACATCGTGGGGATCGGCGGCCAGTGGGCCATCTCGGGTATCACCGACGCGCTGCCGCCCGGCGCCCGTCTGCGATTACTCGACCACCCGGGCGTGCACCGAATCACCGTTCGCCTGATCGACGCCGCGGGCGGGCACATGCGTGACTTCGACCTCCCCGGCCAAATCGAGGTCGTCCCCCTCGAGCCCCACTCCCGCCTGCTGGTGCACTACAAGTACACCACCGAGGCCGAGGGCTTGCCCGGCCAGTACTACGACGTCTACCGCGGGTCCATACGCGTCTATCAGGACGCCGAAGGCCTGGTGGACACCGTGAACGTCGTAACGCTCGAGGACTACCTGCTTGGCGTCGTGCCGGCCGAAATGCCGTACCACTGGCCCGCCGAGGCCCTCAAGGCCCAGGCCATGGCCGCCCGCACCTACGCGCTGATCAGCCTCGATCCGGGTAACGAGATCTTGGACGTCGTCGATACGACCCAGGACCAGGTCTATCTGGGCGTCAACCACGAGAAGCCGGAAACCACCGCCGCCGTTCAGGCCACCGCCCGCCGTGTATTGACCCATGCCGGCCAGCCCATCATTTCGTACTTCTTTAGCGCGTCAAACGGACGTACCGAGGCCAACGAGCACGTATTCGGCGGGCAACCGGTTCCGTATCTGCGCTCCGTCGTCGACGTCGATCCCGATGGCCGGCCCTGGGACGCCGACTCCCCGCTGAGCACCTGGTCCACCCCCGAATTTTCCGCCAGTCTCTTGCAGGGGCTCTACCAGGAATCGATCGGCACGCTCGAATCGCTGGACTTCAGCGACCGCTCACCGACCGGCCGATTGATCATCGTCGGTCTCAACGGCCAGCGCGGTCGTCAGACCATCAGCGCCTGGAACTTCGCCCTCCGCTTCAATCAGCGCACCCCACGGGAAGCCGGGCTGCTGTACAGCACGCGCTTTGCCATCGTGCGCAACTATCCGCTGATCGAACGCGTCGAGCCCCTCAATCTGCCCGGGGGGCAGTCCATCTACTTCGACGAAACCGGCCACAACGTGCGCCACGGCTTCCTCAAATACTTCAACGCCCGCGGCGGTGTGGCTGCCTTTGGGCTACCCCTCACCGAGGAGGTCGTCCAGAACGGCCGCACGGTCCAGTACTTCGAGCGCGCCCGCTTTGAATACCACCCCGAACTGGCCGGCACGCCTTACGAGACTCAGCTCGGGCTGCTCAACGACGCCCTCACCGCCCCGCGCCGCCCGTTCGCCGGCGACACCCCCTTCCCCACCGTGCCCGACCATCGCTACTTCCCCGAAACCGGCCACAGTGTCCACTTCGGTTTCCTCCAATTCTGGGAAACCCAGGGCGGCCTCGAACGCTTCGGCTACCCCATCTCCCAGGAAGTCGTCGAGCACGGCCGCACGGTCCAGCATTTCCAGCGCGTCCGGCTGGAGTGGCACCCGGATGCGCCGCCCGGCCAGCAGGTCCAAATAGCCAAAGTCGGCGCCGAATACATGCGCGCCTTCGGCCTCGCCCCGCCGATCTAGGTCCGAACGTCCGCCGCCCCTATACTCGCGCCGCCCGCGCGCACGTCTGGACGGCCTCATGCCGCTGAGCTCGCACGAACAGCAGGAAATCGAGGACCTGCGAGCCGTCCAGACCTCCACGCGCCGCCTGACCGTCCCAGACCTCGAATCAATCCTCTACCAGGCCCTGCCTGTTCTTGACCACGGCTTCGTACGCGTCATCGACTACATGGGCAGCGACAGCGCCGTCGTCCAGGCGGCCCGCGTGTCCTACGGCGCCGGCACCAAGCGCGCCCGCCAGGACGCCGGACTCATTCGCTACCTCATGCGGCACGCCCACACCACGCCGTTTGAGATGTGCGAGATCAAGTACCACGTCAAGCTCCCCATCTTCGTCGCCCGCCAGTGGATCCGGCACCGCACCGCCAGCGTCAACGAGTATTCAGCCCGCTACTCCATCCTCGACAACGAGTTCTATATCCCCGAGCCGGAACACCTGGCCGCTCAGTCCACCAGCAACCGCCAGGGACGCGGCGATGTCGTATCCGGCGACGAGGCGTCCCGCGTCTTCGATCTGCTGCGAACTGACGCCGAACAGGCCTACGCCCACTACGAAGAAATGCTCAACGAAGACTTTGAAGGAAACGTCCGCGACGAGGCCCGCCAGGGCCTCGCCCGCGAACTCGCCCGCATGAACCTGTCCCTCAACTTCTACACCCAGTGGTACTGGAAAGTGAACCTGCATAACCTGCTGCACTTCCTCTGGCTGCGCACCGACGCCCATGCCCAGTATGAAATCCGCGCCTACGCCACCGTCATGCTCGACACCGTTCGGCGCTGGGCGCCCCTCACCCACGCCGCCTTCATGGACTACCGGGTTGGCGGCGCCAACCTATCCGCCAGGGGCCTTGAAGTCGTTCGCCGCCGCCTCCGCGGCGAATCCGTCACCCGCCGAGACGTTGGCATGTCCCCCGCCGAATGGCGTGAACTCAACGCCCTGCTCGACGCTGAGGAAGCATCTCCAGCCAGCCGGTAGCGTCCAGCCGTGCCGCTCTGACGACCGCCTTCTGCCTACTCGTTGAACGACGGAAAGTAGTCCGGAATCGTCTCCGCGTCGTAGCCCGCCGCCGGGTACTCGTACTCGTTCCCCTCGTAGTTCCGCACCACGACTTTGTCGTCCGTCAACTCAACGATCCGGGATGGCGACACCGGAATCTTCCCGCCGCCGCCCGGCGCGTCGATGATGTACTGCGGCACGCCAAACCCGGTTGTATGCCCTTGCAGGGCCTCCATGATCTCCAGGCCCTTCTGCACCGACGTACGGAAGTGGTCGGTGCCCTTCACCAGGTCGGCCTGGTAGATGTAGTACGGCTTCACCCGCGCTTTCAGCAGCTCGTGCATCAACTGCTTCATCGTCTCGGGATCGTCGTTCACGCCTCGCAGCAGCACCGTCTGGCAGCCAACTGGAATGCCGTGGTCCACCAGCCGCCCGCAGGCCTCGCGAGCCTCCGGTGTGAGCTCACGCGGGTGATTGAAATGCGTGTTCAGGTAGAACGGCTGATACCGCGCCAGCATTTCGCACAGTTCGTCGGTGATCCGGGCCGGGTTGACGCACGGAATCTTGGTCCCCATGCGGATCAACTCGACATGCGGAATCTCGTAGAGGTTCGAGATGATCCACTCCAGCGCGTTGTCGGTCAGCGTCAGCGGATCGCCCCCGCTCAGCAGCACGTCTCGGATTTCCGGATGCTCGCGGATGTAACCGAAGACCGCCTCCAACTCGTCCGGCGGCGGCACCGGGTTCTTGCCGACTTTCCGCTTCCGCGTGCAGAACCGGCAGTACATCGCGCAGGTATGAGTGACGACAAAAAGCACCCGGTCCGGATACCGGTGCGTGAGGTGCTTCACCGGCATGTCGTCTTCTTCGTCCAGCGGATCGTCTTCCAGGAATGAAGAGTCCTCGAACTCCACGGCATCCGGCATCTGCTGGATGTAGATGGGATCGCTGGCGTCCATCTCCTCGATCAGGCTCAGGTAATACGGCGTCGTGAAGAACGGGTACTCCTTCGCCACGGCCTCCAGGCGCTCGTATTGTTCCTCGGTCAGGTCCGGAATTGACCGCACGTCGCGCACGCCCTGCGCAAGCTGTTCCTGCCATTCGGCGCGTGGACGGCGGACCTTTGGCGGCATGGTTGCTGTAATCCTCCGAAACACGTCCGCCCGTCTCGGCGAGACGCCATGTCTGACTGCCCCAAGCCTACGAAATGCCGCGCGCCCCGTCGGCCTGCCCGGGGTTTTCGCGGAAAAACCGGCGTAAACTTGGCCGCGCGTACGCGCGATGCTACGTTTGGGAAGAGCAGTTGGGCCCGGCCAGGAGCCCAACGCGAACCATTCTTCAACCCGCCAGGATTGTGTTTCTTGGCGACCATCGCCGGGAGACACATAGCCTGCGAATGACTGCCACCAACGGCCAGACCACGCTCTCGATTCGCGATCTGCATGTCTCCGTGGAAGACACCCAAATCTTGCGCGGCGTCACCTTGGACGTGCCCGCAGGCGAAGTTCACGCCCTCATGGGACCCAACGGCTCGGGCAAGAGCACCCTGGCCAACACCCTCATGGGTCACCCCGCCTACGAGGTGACGGCCGGCCAGGTTCACTTCAAGGGCCAGGACGTGCTCGAACTCGAGACCGACGAGCGAGCCCGCCTGGGTCTGTTCCTGGCCTTTCAGTACCCCGCCGAAATCCCCGGCGTGCGCGTCGCCAGCTTTCTGCGCCTGGCGCTGAACGCTCGCCGCGAGGCCGAAATCTCGGTTATGGAGTTCCGCCGGCTGCTCATGGAAAAGATGCAGATGCTGCGCATGGACCCCAAATTCGCCTCGCGCTACCTCAACGAGGGGTTCTCCGGCGGCGAAAAGAAGCGCAACGAGATCCTGCAACTTGCGGTGTTGGAGCCCGAACTTGCGATACTTGACGAGACGGACTCGGGCCTTGACATCGACGCGCTGCGGATCGTCGCCGACGGCGTAAACCGGTTGCGGGGCTCAGATCTCGGAGTACTGGTGATCACGCACTACCAACGGCTGCTGAACTACATCGAGCCTGACCGCGTGCACGTCCTGATCGACGGCCGCGTGGTCGAGTCGGGCGGCAAGGAAGTGGCCGAACGCCTGGAAGCCGAAGGCTACGAGCGCTACGGCGCCGCGGCGGCCAGTGAGGACGCATAACCATGGCAGTCAAAGACATCGAACAGGTCGGACTCGACACCTACAAGTTTGGGTTCCACGACGACATCCAGCCCGTCTACACCTCACCCAAGGGCCTGAGCGAGGACGTCGTCCGGGAGATTTCGCGCCAAAAGGACGAGCCGGCCTGGATGCTGGACTTCCGTCTGGAGGCGCTGCGCCAGTTTGAGCAGAAGTCAATGCCCACCTGGGGCGCCGACCTCTCGCGCATCGACTTCGACGACATCCACTACTACATCCGCCCGCAGGACCGGCAGGCCCGGTCGTGGGACGACGTGCCGGACGACATCAAGTCCACCTTCGACAAGCTGGGCATTCCCGAAGCCGAGCGCAAGTTTCTGGCTGGAGTAGGCGCCCAGTACGACTCCGAGGTCGTCTACCACAGCATCAAGGAAGACCTGGAAGAACAGGGCGTGATCTTCCTGGACATGGATTCGGGCCTGCGTGAGCACGAAGAGATCGTGCGTGAGTACTTCGGCACGGTCATTCCCAACGGCGACAACAAGTTCGCGGCCTTGAACAGCGCGGTCTGGAGCGGCGGCAGCTTTGTCTACGTGCCCGAGGGCGTGCGGGTGGACATTCCGCTGCAGGCCTACTTCCGCATCAACGCCGAAAACATGGGACAGTTCGAGCGCACCCTCATCATCGTCGAGCCGGGTGCCTACGTGCATTACGTCGAGGGCTGCACGGCCCCGGTCTACGCCACCGACTCGCTGCATTCCGCCGTTGTCGAGATCATCGTCAAGGAAGGCGGACGCTGCCGCTACACCACCATCCAGAACTGGTCGACCGACGTCTTCAACCTGGTCACCAAGCGCGCCGTCGCCTACCGCGACGCCACCATGGAATGGGTGGACGGCAACCTGGGCAGCAAGGTCACCATGAAGTACCCGGCCGTCTACCTGATGGAACCCGGCGCGCACGGCGAGGTGCTTTCTATCGCCTTTGCCGGCGAAGACCAGCATCAGGACGCCGGCGCCAAGATGGTGCACGCCGCCCCCGACACCTCGTCCCTGATTACCTCCAAGTCGATCAGCCGCAAGGGCGGTCGCACCGCCTACCGCGGCTACGTGCAGGTGATGCCGGACGCCGAGCGCTGCCGATCCAACGTGGAATGTGACGCCCTGCTCATCGACGACCGCTCGCGCTCCGACACCTATCCCTACATGGATATCGAGGAGAGCGACGTCGCCATTCAGCACGAGGCCACCGTCAGCAAGGTCAGCGATCAGCAGCTCTTCTACCTGATGAGCCGCGGACTGACCCAGGAGCAGGCCATGGCGATGGTCGTCAGCGGGTTTATCGAGCCGATTGTCAAGGAGTTGCCGATGGAGTACGCGGTTGAGATGAACCGCCTCATCGAACTCCAGATGGAAGGCTCGATCGGCTAGCGTTACTGACCAGCCTTGCCAACACACATGAGCACGAGTCGCCCCGCTGGTTGAGAGCGTCTCGCGCAAAACAATGACCTCGACAACCCCCGATCTGATTGCCGACCTTTCGGCGTCGCGTGGCGAGCCTGGCTGGCTGCGCGAACGACGCGCTGCCGCCTGGCACGTCTACGAGACGACCCCCGCCCCAACCTGGAGCGACGAGGAGTGGCGGCGCACGGACACCAGTTGGGTCGACTGGGCCGGCGCGGCCCCGGCCACGAACGGGGCCGAACCGGCCAAGCTCGCCCTGCCCATGGAAGTCTCTAGCGCCAGCGTGCTGCTGCGACAGCGCGGAAGCATGGTCGAGGTGCTGTACACCTCGCCGGAAGCCCACGACGCGGGCGTAACAGTCGTTAGCCTGGCGGCGGCGGCGAACACGGACGGCGCGACCGTAGCTGACTGTCTGGGCACAGAACTTGCGCCACCGTCAGCCGGGAAATTGCAGGCGATGAATGCCGCGCTGTGGAGCGGCGGAGCGTTCGTGCGCGTTCCGGATGGGGCCGAGTTGACCGCGCCGATCGTGATCGTGATTGACGCCGCCGACCAACCAGTCTTTCCGCGCACGCTGGTTTCCACGGGCGCCGGATCGTCGGCTGACGTGCTGGAGTGGTGGCGTTCGAATCAGGCCGCAACGCCAGGCTTTGCGAATGGCTG
Source organism: Chloroflexota bacterium (assembly GCA_022824495.1). Classification (GTDB taxonomy): domain Bacteria; phylum Chloroflexota; class UBA11872; order UBA11872; family UBA11872; genus UBA11872. Next base: position 233,280 of record JAJDZU010000012.1, read on the forward strand.
TGTGGAACTGTTTGTCGGGGCCGGCTCGAAGCTCAGCTACACGCACGTGCAAGCCTGGGACAGTCACGCCGGCAGCTTTCTCTCGCAGTACGCAAGCGTCGCGCGCGACGCCGAACTGGCGACAACCAACGTGACACTCGGGGGACGCTTCCATAAGGGAGCCATAGCCGCCACGTTGACCGGTCCGGGCGCCAACGTGCGGTTGAACGGCGTGGCCTACCTGGACGGTGAACAGTTCGCGGATCACCACACGCTGCAGGATCACCGAACCACGGACGCGGCCAGCGACCTGCTGTACGTCAACGTGCTCGACGGCACGGCGCGGTCAGTCTACGCAGGAACCATCATGGTTCAACCGCACGCGCAACGATCCAACGCCTACCAGCAGAACCGGAACTTGATGCTGCAACGTGGTCCTCGCGCCGACTCGATACCCAGGCTCGAGATCATGGCCGACGACGTTCGCTGTACCCACGGCTCCACCACGTCCACCATCGACCCGATGCACCTCTACTACCTCGGATCGCGCGGCCTCGGCCTCGAGCAAGCCCGCTCCCTCATCGTCGACGGAACCTTCGAACCGGTGCTGGACCGGATTCCGGACGCGACCGTCCGGTCCGCCGTGCGGACCGCTGTCCGGGCGAAGTTGCACGGGACCGCCGCGGCCTGATGGGCGGATACGTCGACGTGGCCGCCGCCGCGGACATTCCGCCCGGCACGGCACGGCAAGTTCAGGTGGGTGAACGACGGATCGGTGTGTACAACGTCAGCGGAGACCTGTACGCGATGGACGATCTGTGCAGCCACGACCAGGCGTGGTTGTCGGAAGGTGACTTTGACCCCGAGCGCCGCTCGGTCCGCTGTCCGCGGCACACGTCGACGTTCGACCTGACCAGCGGACGACCTCGGACGCTGCCCGCCATCCGGCCGGTCGCGACCTACGACGCGAAGTTTGAGGCTGGGCGCGTCCTGATTCTTGTCGATACTTAGGGCACATGACTGTCCCGGATTCCACCGCCAACGGGCTGGACGCCGCCGCGATTCGGGCGGACTTTCCGGTGCTGGCCGAGCAGGTGCACGAGCGTCCCCTCGTGTATTTGGACAACGCCGCCACGTCGCAGAAGCCGCGGGCCGTCATCGACGCCCTTCGGACCTACTACGAGACCTATAACGCCAACATTCACCGCGGCCTGCATGCGCTGAGCGAACGAGCCACGGCCGAGTACGAGGACGCGCGAGCGCGCGTGGCGCGCTTCATCAACGCCGAGCATCCCCACGAGGTGATCTTCACGCGCGGAACCACCGAAGCGATCAACCTGGTGGCCCGCGGCTGGGGCGACGAAAATGTTGGCGAGGGCGACGAGATCCTGCTGACCGAGATGGAACACCACAGCAACCTCGTCCCCTGGCAGATGCTGGCAAAGCGATCCGGCGCCTCGTTGCGATACATCCCGATGGACGACGAGGGCCGTATTGACCTGCAGGCCTACGCGCGGATGTTCGGACCGCGTACTCGACTGGTCGCGGTCACGCACATGTCTAACGTGCTCGGCACCATCACGCCGGCCGCCGAATTGATCCAGATCGCCCACCAGCACGATGTGCCCGTGCTGCTGGACGCCGCCCAATCGATTCCGCACATTCCCGTGGACGTGCAGGCGCTTGACGCGGACTTTGTGGCGTTTTCAGGCCACAAGATGCTGGGCCCAACCGGGATCGGCGTCCTCTACGGTCGCGAAACACGACTGGACGCCATGGAACCCCTCTTCGGCGGCGGCAGCATGATCCGCGTCGTGGAGTTGCACCAGTCAAGTTGGACCACGCTTCCGGAAAAGCTGGAGGGCGGGACGCCGAACATCGCCGGCGCGATTGGCCTCGGCGCGGCCGTGGATTACTTGCAAACCGTCGGCATGCCGGAGGTGACGGCCCACGAGCATGAGCTGACCGAATACGCGCTGAATCTCTTGAGCGATCTCGATGGCGTGCGCCTCTTCGGTCCCAAGGACGCAAGCGATCGTGGCGGGGTGATCTCGTTCTACGTTGGCGACGTGCATCCACATGACGTCGGAACATTGCTCGATGCCGAAGGCATTGCCGTTCGGGCGGGACACCACTGCGCTCAGCCCTTGATGCGCAAGCTGGGAGTCGCGGCAACCGCGCGGGCCAGCCTGTACCTCTACAACACCGCCGCTGAAGTAGATTGTCTGGCCGATGGCATCGCCCGCGCGAAGGCGTTCTTTGAATGACGCTTGAAGACCTCTATCGCGAGGTCATCATGGACCACTACCGGCGGCCGCGGAACCGGGGCACGCTCGGTGAAGCCAATGTCGTCATGGAAGGCGTCAACCCGCTCTGCGGCGACGAAATCAAGCTCTGGCTGAGCGTCGATGACGCCGGGGTGATTACCGGCGCCTCGTTCGATGGCCATGGCTGCTCGATCAGCCTGTCGTCCGCGTCGATCATGACGGAAGCGATCGTCGGCAAGCCGCTGGCTGACGCCCATGCCGTGATTGCCGGTTTCCGCGGCATGATGCTGGAAGGCGAACCTCCCGACGAATTGCTGCTCGGCGACGGCGTCGCCCTCGAAGGCGTACGCAAATTCCCGGTACGCATCAAGTGCGCCGTGCTGAGCTGGAACACCCTGAAACTCGGCCTGGACGAGCACGCCGCCGCCGGCGGCCAACGCGTGGAATTGCAGCACAGCGAAACGTAGCCAGGCGTGACCCGTGGGCGGCTGCCTCTAGCCGTCCCGGCAGACCCCGTGCTGCAGGTTTCAGAATCTGCCGTGCCGACGCGGTGCGTCGTCACGGCGGCAAGATCCATAACCGCGGCCTGGCACGCGTCTCGTCCGACCGGTAGCCGGACTAGACTCTCGGCATTGCTTCGCCCCGGAGCGACCGTCGAACGTTGACGCCGCTGATCGGTTCGCTCCTTCGTCCGCGCCTTCACGCCATGCGGACGAACCCCGACTTGATGGCGCTCTGGTTCGCCTACGCCATGATGCTCTTTTCCATGGCCGCCATGGGGCCGGTCTTGGGCGAGGTCAAGGACGAATTCAATCTCACGCCCGCGACCACGGCCCTGCTGGTCGCGGTGCAGGGCATGGGACGCGGGGGCTTCATGCTGGTGCTGGCGCCCCTGGCCGACCGCATGTCGCCCCGCCTCCTGCTGCCGCTCGGCTTGCTGATTACCGGCCTGGCCTCCATCGTCACGGCCGCGGCGCCCAGCGAGTGGGTTTTTGGCGTGGGCATCGTGGCTGGCGCGGCCGGTACCGGGCTGGTTGGCCCGGGCGGGCAGGTCCACCTGGCGCGCCGCGGTCGGGGCGAAGAGCGGCGACGCAATATCGCGCGGGTCATGTCGGGCGGTATGTTTGGCGCCTTTGTGGCGCCAATTGCCGCCGGCGGCGCCGCCAGCTTGCTGGGCTGGCGCGCGGCGTTCGTGCTGGTAGCCGTACTGGCTATCGCCATCGCCGCCGGCGTCGCATCCGTCAGGTCGCTGGAGTCCTCGCCGCGCTCGCTGCCTGCGCCCGAAGGTCCGGCACGGCCACGCGCAAAGCGCCCGGCGCTGGGCATCGGCCGGGTGGTCTTGGAGGTCTCGGTTCTGGCTGTCTTGCTCTGGGGATGGAACAACACCACCCGCGGCTTCGTGCTCCCGTTCTACGGCAGCGAAGCCCTGAAGCTCGACCCCGGCGGCATTGGCATTCTCATGGGGTTGGCCCTCGGCGGGCGGGCCGCCCTCACCTACGTCAGCGGCGCCTTCATCAACCGGGTCGGCCTCTCGTCGTCGCTGCTGATCGCCACGATCATTGGGGCGGGCGGCACCCTGGTGATGTACGCCCCGGCCGGACTGCCGGTCTTCGTGGGGCTGGTGGTTGCCTACACCCTGACCGGCATCAGCTCGCCGATAGTCATCATGATGCTCAGCGAGCGAGCGCCGCCGCAGCGGCTCGGCCAGGCAATGGGCGTGACCCAGTTCCTTGTGGACGGCGTAGGGCTGGGACTGACACCGCTCATTGGGCTCATCGTGGACGCCGCGGGGTTCGGCGTCGTGGGTGCCTTGCTGGCCGCCATTTCGCTTGCCGCGGGCGCCTGGGGCGTCTGGATCATGCGGCTCGGCGAAGACGAGGTATCGCGCGCGCCCGAGGGCTGAGCCTCTCGGCAGCTAGTCCTCCACGAACTCGATTCGCTGCCGCAACTCGGGTATATCGATGTCGAGATCGCCTTCCGCCAGTTCCAGTCGGCCGTCCTCCATCAACCACGACTCATCCGCAAATTGGCTCAGCGCCGGATCGTGCGTGGCCATGATGATCGTTAACCCCTCGGTGTCCACGATTCGGCGGAACAGCAGCATGATCTCCAGTCCGGTGATGCTGTCGAGTTCCCCGGTCGGCTCGTCGGCAATCAGCACGGCCGGCTGGTTGGCGATGGAGCGCGCGATGGACACGCGCTGCTGCTCGCCGCCGCTCAGTTCAAACGGCCGGTGTCCGGCGCGCTCGGCTAGTCCCACCATGTCCAGCACTTCCATTGTGCGAGACGCGCGATCGCTGGCTGAGCGTCCGGCGATGCGCATGGTGAGTTCCACGTTCTCGAAGGCCGACAGCACCGGGAGCAACGCGAATGACTGAAAGACGAACCCAAAATTGTGACGACGGATTCTCGTGAGCTCCGATTCTCGGAGGCGACTCACCTCGCGGCCCCGGAAGTAGACTTCGCCGTCGTCGGGTCGGTCCAGCGAGCCCAGCTGGTTCAGCAGCGTCGTCTTGCCCGACCCGGATCGCCCTCGGAGCGTGATCAGCCGACCCTCGTGGGCCCGGCAACTCACGTGATCGACGGCCCGGATCTCCTCCGATCCCACCCGGAATACGCGAGAAATGTCACGGGCTTCCAGGATCACTTCGCGCTTGGTGGCGGCATCCGTCGTACTGAATCCAGTCGCCTCAGTCATTGCTGGCCGAACCCTCGCTTGGTGGTGCAAACGGCCGGTGTTCGTCGGGGATATGCTCTTGCTGGGTGCGTACGGGAGGCTTGGGTGCTGGCCGCGGAGGCCTGGCGGCAGGGCGCGGCGGTCTTGATCGGCCGGGAATGACCGGGGCGGCCAGCTCCACTCGCGCCGGGATAACTGGTTCGTTCGGCGGTGGAGATGGTGGTTCATCGCCGTCCGACTCGTCGTCGGCGGCTTCTGACGAAGCGGCCACGGTCGAAATCCCCGAGGTACCGGACCGAATCACGATGCCGTCGCCTTCGATGTCGACAAACGCACGTCCGCGGATGCTCAGTTGGTCCAGCATCTCCTGCGGAACCTGCAAACGGCCCGTGTCGTCCACGATCACGAACTCATCGTGCGTGTGATCCTCGCCATCTTCGTGAATGCTCACGCGGCGAACGGTCTCCGTGCTGGTGCGGCCGTCGCGGATCGCAACCACCCGCTCGACCTGGCGGGCGATATTTCGGTCGTGGCTCACGATGATGATGGTCAACCCGCGTTCGCGGTTGAGATAGCGCAGGATGTCGTAGATCTGTCCCGCGGTTTGCGTGTCAACCTCGCCGGTCGGTTCGTCCGCCAGCAACAGATCGGGATCGTTGGCCAACGAAATCGCGATCGCCACCCGCTGCTGCTGGCCGCCCGAGAGCTGGCTCAGCCGGTGATGCATACGATCCTCGAGACCCACCGCGCGGAGCAGCGACTTGGCTCGGTCCGAGGCCTTGCGCATGTTTCCGAACAGCATCGGAAGCCGCACGTTCTCAAATGCCGTCAGGTACGGCACCAGGTTGCGGGAACTCTGTTGCCATACGAACCCGACGTGGTGACGCTTGTAGTCCACAAGGTCCGACTCTGACGCCTGCAGGATGTCAAGGTCGCCAACCCGGCACTGCCCGGCCGTCGGTCGGTCCAGGCCGCCCAGAACATTGAGCAGGCTGGACTTGCCGGAACCGCTGTTGCCGATGATGGCCATCATTTCGCCCCGCTGGACCTCGAGGTCCAGGCCCTGCAAGGCGACGACTTCCAGATCCTCGGTCTTGTAAATCTTGACCAGGTTGTCGCACACGATGTACGGCTGTGTCCCGTTGGTGCGGTCGGGTGCCTGGGCCGCGCTCATCCCTGTTCCTCGCCGAACTTCACGGCCTCGTTGATTCGAATCTTCGACAGCAGCCAGGCGCTGACTGGAAACGCCACCGCCACCACGGCGCCAAAGAGGACGTAGATCTTGAGTACGTCGCCCCAGGCCGTGATGACCGTGAACGGCGGCGTGTCCCCAAAACGATCCACGCTCAACTGTAGGAACGGAATGAACAGATTGCCGGTCGCTACACCCAACGCGGTCCCTAACACGACGCCCAGCACGATCAGGAATCCGTTTTCGAAGGCATAAATGCCCACGAGCTGCCGTACCGAGAGCCCCATGGCCCGCAGGATCCCCAGCTGTTGCATGCGCCGCCGGAACGACATGTAGGAATACATCAGGAAGCCCATGATCGTCAGCACGGCGGCAATCAGGAAGCCGATCGACAAGATGCCGAAGATGCCGACTCGCGTGGCGTCGTCGCGTGCCGCGGCGATCTCCGCCCGGGCATCACGGGCGTCAAGCGGCTTGAAGCGCTTGAGGAGCAGCGTTTCGCGCAATTCCAGCGCATGCACGTCCGGGTCGGTATGCGCAAGCACGGTCCACGGCGTCTGACCCAGGCTGCGTTCCACGTAATCGAGATTCACGATCACGAACGGCCCGTCTTCCGGATAGTGCGTCGGGAAGAGGTCCGTCCACCCGGCAATGAAGAACTCGAGCGTCTGCGGTGTACCAAAGTCGATGCGCAGCGGGTCACCGAGATTCAGATTCAGTTCGCCCTGGAACGTCTCGCGCGAGGCAATCAGCGCCTGTTCGTCCAGCGCCAGCTGATTCATCAGGCTGTTGAGCGGGAAGGGACTGAAGTCGTCCCGCCACCACACCGTTTCCGCAAAGTCAATTGGGTCCACGCCATAGGTCTTGATCGGCACGCGCAGCGCTTCGCCGGGGCGCCGGAAACCCGTGTCCTCGTTTTGCCACAGTCGCGCCACGCGCAGGATCTGCGGAACTTCCAGGTGGCGCTCCACTGGCAGGAATGACCATTCCTGCGTCTCCTCGTCGTAGTCGCCGATCTCCAGGAAATCCGCCTGCGACCCGACCGAGAAATACACGCGGTCATCAAAGTTGCGGTCGAGCGTGGCGGCCATCGAGGCACTGAACGCGCCGATCGCCAGGGTGAGCACGAGCAGGAAGATCAACCGGGTGAATTGCCGCGGCTCGCGCGCGATCTGACGCAGCCCCAGGTGCATCGAAACCCCGAGATACCTGTTGCCCAGAAACGCCATGCTGGCGACCAGCCACGGGAAGAAGCGCAGGAATAACAGGGTCACCGCGAACATAAACATGATCGGGATGATTACCAGCAGCGGGTCTGAAAAGAGGTCCCCGCCGTCGCCCACCGTTACCAGTTGATCGCGCTGCGATAGCGTGAAATACCCATACGCGGCGCCCACCACCACAATCACGTCAACGAAGTAACGCTGAAACCATGGGCGACTGATGGACCGGGAGACTTCCTGCTTATAGGTCACGATGCTGTGGCGCGCCGCGCTGACGGCCGGCAGCAGGGTCGCCACAATGGCCATCAGAGCTGCCCCGCCCGCCCACATGAAGTGTCGCGTCGTGATGTCGATCGGCAACGGGTCGCGGTTGGTGAACACCAGGAACGTAAACGTCTTGCCGATGACTTGGGCCAGCAGCGCGCCCAGGAATGGTCCGGCGGCCGTGGCGATCCCGCCGATCAGCACGCCCTCGAGCACGTATATGCCCACGACCTGCAGCGTGCCAACGCCCCGGCTTTTGAGGATGGCAATTTCATTGCGTTGCCGATCCACCACCATCCCCGACGTGAGAATGATGTAGTACAGCGTCAGCGCCACGATCGGCGCGCTCAGGATCAGCAGCAAGAGCGTCAGGAAAAAGAGCTTCTGCTCAAAGTCGAAGAAGATTGGCTCCGGCGAATTCTCAAGACGCGTCCCTTCCCACACCGCGTTCGCATTGATGCGGATCAGCACCAGCCCGCCGGTAATGCGTCGATAGTTGGTGGCGCGAATCGCGTCGATGTCGAAGTCTGCGTACCAGGTCGCCTCGCTGAAGGCCGCCGGCGCGAACTCCAGCAGGGGGCCCAGGTACGCCTGGCGCTCGATGTAAATCCCGCCCTCGTCAAACGCCGCTCGGACCGGATAGGGCCAGTAGTTACTTTCCGGGTCGCGCGGCAATACACGCGCGACCACGCGAACCGCCAGAACGTCGGGTTCGCCGGTCGTCGGATTATTGAACTGCATCCCAACCACGTCGCCGACCAGCACGCCCAGCTTGTCGAGCGCGTTGCTGGTCAATGCGCCTTCAAACAGCGGCATCTGCACTCCGGCCGGCCCAATGAAAGTGCTGATCTCCGCGCTCGGCCTCCGACCTTCGCTGATGATTACGTTGTCGAAAAAGTCGTTCATCGAAAACATGAACGAGAACCCGAACCGCCGTGGTGGTCTCGTAAGGTCATCACTTGGCGGCGCCGACAGGTCCAGCAATCCCCGTCGGCCCGTCGACAGGTAGCTGATCAGTTGAGTCGTCGGCAGCCCGACCGCTTCCGGGATCAGCGAGCGGAAAAACTGGTCGTAGGCCAGGTAGCTCGGTGTATCCGTTGGGCTCGTCGCGTCCGTCTCCTTGTGGCGAATGAAGATGCTGGACGACGGCTGCGCCTGTGGAATCGGCTTCCGTAACTCGCGCTGCAGCAGCAGGCCGCTGATGCCCTCGGCGTACAGCGGCACCGACGTTGCCAGCGTCACGGTGACCAGCAGGCCGATCGCGGTCGAACTGACCAGCGCCCGGTTGCTGAACAGGCGCTTCGCCACGAAGCGAATAATGGCTAGCGGCACTGGAACCTCGCGGGAACGCCTCGCATAGCCCGGAGCGCCGGCCTAGGGCGCTGAGAAGATCATCTGGCCCTCGTCAAGTCCGGAGAGCACTTCAACCTCGCTGTCGCTCCGAATCCCCGTAACCACGGGCAGGCTGCGGCGCTGCTCGTTCACCACGGTCTCAACGAACGTGCGCTCGTTCAGATCGCGCAGCGACGTCACCGGAATCTTCAGCACGTCGTCCTTCACCTGCAACGTGATGTTCACGCGCGCCAGCATCCCCATCCGCACGCCTTCGCGTTCGAAATTCACGTCGATCAACGCGTCGGGAATCCGCACCGTCTGACCTGTCTGCGTCACGATCGTGCGAGGAATCGCGCTGACACTCCCGTCGAACTTCACCCCGGGGAACGCGTCCAGCGCTACCTCGGCCGGCTGCCCAACGGACATCTTGGACTGGTCCGCTTCAGGGATGCGGACCTCAATGATCAGCGCCGATGGATCGGCGATCCCAATGACCTCGCTGAACGCCCGCGCCTGTGACCCGGCCCGCCCGCGTGTGAAGGTGATTTCTCCGTCGAACGGCGCCCGAATCACGTTGTCTTCCGATTGCGTAAGCAGCGCATCCAGGGCAATTCGGCTGCGCTCGACTTCGTTCTCCAGGATTTGCAACTCAAAGTCGGTGGCTGACTCGCCACGCTCGAACCGTTCGAAGTTCTCAACCGTCGCCGCAAACTCCTGGAGTGCGGCCTCCTCGTTATTCAGGGCGACGCGCAACTGGGCCAGCGAGGGAGCGGCCGTAGCTTCCTGGTAGCGGGCTTCGGCCACTCGTTGGTCGGCCAGGGCAGCCTCCAGCGCCGCCTCCGCGTCGGGCAGCGCGGTCAGGCTGGTGGTGCGGATCTCATCGGCGTGGCGTGCCAGGGCTTCAGCCTCCGTCTGTCCACGAAGATATTGGTCAATCCGCGAAGTCGCCGCCTGCACCCGTGCCCGTGCGGCCGTCAGCGAACTGCTCTGCTCGATTCGAATCGCCTCGGCGATACGCTCGATTGCGTCGGACGTGGTTCTGCCGCCAAGCAGCGCCTGGAGCCGTAGTTCCGCCTCGCGTATCTGGCGTAGCACTCCATCGCGGCTGGCAATGGCCGATGTCAGTTGAACCTCAAGCTCGGCCCGTAGCTTTTGCGCACGTCGCTCGGCGACGTCAGCCTCGGTTCCGCCATCCAGCAGATCCGCAAGACTCGCCTCGAGCAAAGCCAGCGCCGCAAGGGCGATTTCGTGGTTGGCCCGCGCCGTTTCGATCTCCTGAGTCGACGCCGGCTGAATCGCTTCGTTATAGGCGCGTTGCGCTGCCTGGAAATCGAGCTGGGCCCGCTGCTTGGCCTCGGCGCTGGCGCGCGAACTCTGGCTGTTGATCTCGTCGCGCGTCAGCCTGGCCTTCTCCAGGTCCTGCTCGGCGGCCTCCACGAGATGCGGGAACGGCCGGAACGTCACTTCGTGCAGCGTCTCGGACAGCCGGGCAATCTCGGCCTTCTTGTCCACGATGGCCGACCTTGCCTTGTGAACTTCGTCCATCACCTGCGACCGCACCTCGGACGCCGAGTCGTCCAGGGCATCCTGCGCATTCACCACGTCCTGCTCCGCCCGCGCCAGCGCCGACCGGGCCGAGGCAACGGCCTCCACCGCCGCGTCAACCTGGGCGCGCGCCGACTCCCTGGGCGAGGCGCCCGTGGTCGCCGTGCCGGACTCGAGCGCGCGCAGGTTTTCGGTCGCGACGGTCAGGTCGGCCTTGAGGCCATCCAGCGAGGCTTGCGCCTGCGCCGCGGCCTGCGCTTCCGAAATCACGCCTGCCGCCTCGGCCTTCACCTCCGCCAGCCGTCCTTCCGCATTCGTCACGGCTCGCTGCGCGCGCACCAGGGCCGCCTCGGCCTCGGTCACGCCCAGGTCCACGTCAACGCGATCCTCGCGGGTTGACGGGTCGACTCCCAGGGCCTCCAACTGCTCGGCCGCGGCCCGCCGTATGAGCTTGTCGAACGCTGTTCGCAACTGTTCCACGGTCAACTCGGCATTCGCGACCGCCCGTTGGGCCGCGGCCCGTTCGTCTCGTGCGCGTGTGCGGGCGGCGTCCAGCCGCAGTTCGGCGTTCTGCAGGGCCTCCTGTGAACTCTCGATGTCCGAATCCAGGCGTCCAGTCTCAAGTTCGGCCAGGACGTCGCCTTCTTCAACCGTATCGCCCTGGGTGACGTACATACCCTTCACCCGGCCATCCGTCTTGAACGCCAGTTCGGCCCGATTCAGCGCCTCCACGCGCGCCGTGGTCCGGATTGCCTCGATCAGCTGACCGCGCGACACCGCCACCATCGGCCGCTGCCGCACCGACTCGGTGCGCGTGATCAGCGTGGGCGTTGGCTCCACCGTTTGAATAAACGCTTCACAAGCGGCGAGTACCGTCCCCGCGAGCGCGAGAGCCGCCAGGCCCGCAATGCGCGGGCCAATCCGTCGAAGTTTGGGAATGCACTGCAAGAAGGCCATGGGCTTCCAGGTGGTGGTGGCGGGTACGAACTCCCGCATGCGGGATGAGCCGATCGGCGAAAGGCCAGACTTCAACCTATTGTTTCACATACGCCTCGGCAAGTCTGGTAAGAATTGTGACGGAAGCCAATTGCCGCGTCGCCACGCCTCCGTTGGCGGACGCCGCATCCATCCCGCCCCGCGGCGCTGCTAAACTCGGGCAGTTCCGGGCCCCGAATTGCCATACCGTTTGACGCCCCTGAGCACAACGGCGGACCTCGCGGCAGCAGACCAGCGAGCGGCTGCCCGGCTTGTCGGCAAGGCCGCCCCCCTCGGTGGCGACGCGCCGGCTGACGCCGCCGGCACGCCGTGGCGCATCGCGCCCCAGCCATTCCCGCTCTCGCCCGCCGCCGTGGCCGAGTTGGAACGCCTGGGCGACGATCTGCTCGCCTTCTACGTAGCCGCCAACCGCTTGTACACCAGCGCCGCGCGCGGCCGCGCGCCCGCCTGGGTGCTGACCTGCCTCGAACAAGGCAAACCGGAACGCGTGCGCGAACTGGGACGGCTGCGTCGCTATCGCTCCGCGCTCCCCATCATGATCCGGCCTGACCTCATGGCGCTGGAGGGTGGAGGATTCATGGCCACCGAGCTGGACGCCGTCCCCGGTGGTTTCGGTGTGCTCGGCGCCATCAGCCGCGCCTATCAGGAGTTGGGATTCACGCTCGTCGGTGGAGACGATGGCATGGTGCGGGGCCTGGCCGCCGCCCTCCGCGGCGCGGCCCGCGTTGACGACCCGTCGGTCGCCCTCGTCGTCGCGGACGAATCCGAGGACTACCGGCCTGAGATGGACTGGGCCGCCGCGGCCCTTCGCGAAGCCGGCTTGCCGACCCGCCAGATCCATCCGCGCGACTTGCGGCTGCACGACGAAGCCCTCGAGATGCGCAACTGCCAGGGCTGGGAACCCGTCAACCTTGTCTATCGATTCCTTGAACTCCACGACCTGCCCAACATCCCCAAGATCGATCTGGTCATCTACGCCATGAAGCACCGCCTGGCCACCGTCACGGCCCCCTTCAAGAGCTACCTGGAAGAGAAGCTGCTCTTCTACCTCTTCCACCACCCCGAGTTGGACGATTTTTGGCGCGGCGCGTTGGGCACCGACACACAGGCGCGGCTACAGCGCATGCTGCCGCCGACCTGGCTGCTTGATCCCCAGCCCATTCCGCCCACCGCGGCCGTGGACCCGCCGCTGATGGCCGGCAAGCGCCGGATCCGGCACTGGGACGACTTGCGCGGGCTATCGCAGCGCGAACGACGGCTGGTGCTCAAGCCCTCGGGCTTCTCGGAACTGGCCTGGGGCAGCCGCGGCGTCACCATCGGGCACGATGTCAACCAGGAGGTATGGGACCAGGCCGTCGACTCCGCGCTGGCGAGCTTCCAGACCACCCCCTACATCCTCCAGCAATTCCACCAGAGCCGCCGCGTTGGCGTGAGCTACTACGACGTTGAATTCGACGCGATTCGTCCTATGACCGGGCGAGCGCGCTTGTCGCCCTACTACATGGTCGTGGACGGCAAGACCCGGCTCTGCGGCGTGCTGGTAACCGTCGTGCCCGCCGCCAACAAGGTGATTCACGGCACCTCGGAGTCCGTGATGATGCCGGCCATGGTCAGCGACGAGGCCGAAATCTAGCTGCTGTCCTCTGCGTCGGCTCGGCAATCGGCCCAGGCCTGGATTCGTTCCTCCACCATGGCCCGCGCCGCCTCCGGACCCTGCGTCCGCAGCAGGTCATAAAGTCCGTCGGAACGCAATCCCCGCCACAGCCGCTCACGTTCGACAAACGGATCCACCCGCTCCCGAACCATCCGTCGCCAGACCAGATAGTGCGCTAGGTGGTCCTCGACCTCCGGTCCGTAGCGCTGCGCCAGGTCGTCCTTCAGCGCCCCCGTAAAGCCTGGACTGGCGCCGCCGCTGTTCACCGCGATCGATATCGAACCGTGCTTCACATAGGCCGAGGCGAAGAAATCGCAGTGCGCCGGGTCGTCCACCACGTTCACCAGCAACCCGCGGCCCCTGGCGTCCGCCTCGATCGCGTAGTCCATCGCCCGGTCACCCGTGGCGATAATCGCCACGCGATGCCCGTCAAGATCCGCGGGAGCGTACGCCAGGCGTTGCAACTGAATCTCCCCCGCATCGCCCATGTCCTGCAGCCGGCCGTCGAATGGGTCGGCAAAGTCCGGCGGCGCGATGACCGTGGTCGGAACGCCAAAGTCCACCAGCAGGCACGCCTTGAAGTACGCCGCTTCCCCCGCGCCCACGACCACGGCCGACGCTCCCTCCAGATTCAGCGCAACCGGCAGGTAGGCGCGACCGCTCATTGCCGTTCCCTTCGCCGATCCCGGAAACCTGCGCCAGCGCTGAGTTGCCCGTCCGCCAGCAGTCGGCGGCTGGCCCGAAACCAGTCGACCGTGGCGCCGTCGGCGCCCAGGTGCACCGCCTGCCGCAAGTCCGCCGGCGTTCGGATTCCAAATGTCCGAACCTCCAGCCCGGCGTCGTGCGCAGCCCGCACGAGCTCTCCGGTCAGGGTGGCAAATCGAGGATTGCACTGTTGCAGGCCCAGCCGGCGGCACTCGCGCACCACGGTCGCTGGTGAGGGTTGCGGTTCCCCGGCCCTCGCAAACAGCCAGCCGGCCGTGGCGTCGCACCCCAGATTGCGCAGCCGCTCGAGCTGATCAAGGTGAAACGAGATGAACGTGCAGCGCGCACGGATACCCGCGCGATCGATCGCGGCCAGTACCGCCCGCGGCAGTTCGGGCGTCTCACCTTTCAGTTCGATATTGTGGTGAAAGCGGTCGCCAAACGCGTCCACGTAGTCGTCGAACCCCAGCAGGTACTCCGGCGACGCCGTGTCGGTCGCACCCTCGTCCCAGCCGGCCCTCGGGTCGTTCAGCGCGGCTGCGCCCGTGCGGTCGAACCAGGTCCCGATGTCCAGCGCTTGAAGTTCGGCCAGCGTCAAATCCTCCGCTCTCCCCGCTCGGCCAAGTTTCGTTCGCAGCGTCCGGTCGTGAAAAAGCACCACGCGGCCATCGCGTGAAAGGCGCGCGTCCGTCTCAATCTCCTCGGCGCCGTGCTCGGCCGCCAGTTGAAACGCCGCCCGCGTGTTCTCGGGCGCGCACGCCGAGGCGCCGCGGTGGGCGATCAGCCGGAATCCGTCCGCGTCTGCCGTGCGCATCGTCCTCGTTTGGAGCCCGCCGTCGCAGGGCGCATCATAGGAGGGTTGGTCCTCGGTCGGCGGACTCGCCATGGTTGCAATGCGGGAACTGACGTGTGTGCGCTGCCCCGGTGACCTTCGGGTCGAGGTGGGGAGCGCCCTGGTCGACGAGCCCGGACCGGGCGAGATGCGCGTCCGCACCATGATGTCCGCCATCTGTGGCAGCGACCTGCACCATTACCGCGCCGACGCGTCCCTGCGCGACGAGAATGGCTGGAGTCAGTGGGCGCTGGGTCACGAAAACACCGGCATCGTGGACGCGGTGGGTCCGGGCGTTTCCTATCCCGCCGTCGGCGACCGGGTGGTGGTGTTCGGCATCGTGGGCTGCGGACATTGCGTCCACTGCCGGCGGGGCGAGGCGATGTTCTGCGCCGATGCGGAACACTTCAGCCGCCACCGGCACGGCACGAACATCGCCTGCCTGCTGGCTCCGGCGCGCAATGCGCTGCCGCTGCCGGACGACTTCGACTGGGAAATGGGCGCGCTGCTCTCCTGCAACGTCGGCACGGCCTACGGCGCGTTGCGCAAGACCGAGGTTTCCGGCGACCGCCCGCTGGCGGTGTTTGGGCTTGGGCCGGTTGGGCTGGCCTGCGTGATGCTCGGACGGGCCCGCGGCGCCTCGGTCATCGGCGTTGATCCCGTCGCCGAACGCCGCGCATTGGCCCTGGAATGTGGGGCCCGGACGGCGCTGGATAGCGCCGACGCCAACCTCGTCGAACGCATTGTCGAGGCGGCCGGCGGCGAAGGGGCCGCTGCATCCATCGACACCAGCGGTCACCCCGCCGCTCGCGCCGCGGCGGTCGACGTGTTGCGGACGCAGGGAACCTATGTGGAAGTCGGCGTCGGCCACGACCCCACCATTGCCCCCAGCCAGCAGATCATCTTTCGAGAAGTGACGCTCCGCGGATCCTGGCTCTATAAGCAGCACGAGTGGGAGGGACTGCTTGACTTCGTGCGCCGTCGACAGGTCCCAATCAAGACCCTCATCACCCATCGATTCCGCCCCGAAGACGCCGTCCAGGCCTTCAAACTGGCCAACCGGGCGACCACCGGCAAGATCCTGTTCGACTGGAGCTAGACCACGAACGCCCGATTGGCATGACGTGACGTCTGGTCCCGAGGGCAGGCTGGGAGATCGCTTTCTCAATCAGCGCGGCGAGTCGCTTGGCAGCTGCGGATTTGAGGACGATCCGGGACGGCCGGAATGGCGGCCCGACGGTGGGCTGACGTTCTGGCACTACGCCCGTCAGGAGCGACTGGAGTTCATCTTCGGTACGGCCGGCGGGCTGAAGGCGGGCAGACCGGCGTTCTTTAGCACCGAACTCACCCCGGACTTCGACGGGCTGTACATGGTCGAGGGTTTTCTGGACCCGAAGCCCCGCTGGCTTGACGACTCGCCCCACTTCGGCGGCGAAGGCGGTCGCCGCTGGCGCGGCTTTATCGGCGACGTCCTACTGCGCCTGGACCTGCCGCGGGGGGTCCGCGGCGTTTGGGTGGCGGACTACGGGCACCCTTTGGAAGTCAACGCGGTGCAGCAGGGCAATCCCTCGCCGCTGAATCTCGGCTACGACTCCCGCACGGGTCACCAAGCCAACCGCGCCTATGCTCACAGCCTCGTGCCAATCGAAACCTACACAGGCGGCCATTTGGCGCCAATCGTCACCGTCATGCGGCCCGGCCCCGGGATCGCCATCCCCAGGTCGTGCGTCGCGGTGGCGGACGATCAGCCGCGCCGGCGCAGCGACGACCCCGCGGAACGCTAGCGGTCGCGGCGCCGTCAATCATCTGGGTCGCATCGCCGGGCCGGCGATGCGACCAGGGCTGGCCTACCCGGCCGGTGCCACGGCGCCGGAAGGATCCACCACCCACGTCCACTCGCCCAGGTCCTCGCCGGACGGCGCCAGTTGCGCGCCGCGCCAGCGCACCGTGATCGGCGGACCGTCCGGTGCCAGGGCCGGGAACTGGAAGCCCCCGTGCTCCACGGTGTTCGACGTAACCCGGCCCCTCGGAGGCGCAATCCCCTGGCCTATCGGAATGATCGCCGGGATTTCGGTGCCTTCGACTTCGATCACCAGTCCCGTGGCAAAGGCCAGCAGGGTCTCCTCCCGTCGGTTCTCCAGTGTGAAATAGATGCGCGTCTCCTCGGCCGCGAAGTCGATCCGCTCGAGCACCACCCGCACCCCCCGGCGCTCCAGCGCCTGCCCGATCCGCTCGGACTGAAGAGCGGGACGCACACCCACGCGATCCGTAACCGTCAGGTGAACGACGTCGACTTCCGGCTGCACCGTATCCCCGCAGGCTCCCCCGGGTTCAGCGACGCGTGCAATCGATCCCTCCAGCCAGACAAAATCGTCCCGCGCCACCCCTTCCGCGGTGTCGGGAATCCGGAACACCGTTGACAGTTGATCGTTGTCGAAGTCGACCCACGCGCACAGGATGAGATCGCCAGCCACCGTGGAGACCTTGTACACGCGGGCGCGCAGGACGGCACGCTGACCAATGGCCGCCGCCGGGGCCGAATGCACCACCGGCCACTCCTGGTTCGTGAGAACGTTCGGGGACGCAGGCGTGGGCGTGGCATCGGGAACGGGTTGGGATTCGTTCTCACAGGCGCTCAGCACGCCCATGGCCAGGCCCAAGACCGCCAGCATGAGCAGCGTCCGGAATCGCCTCACCGTTGGTCCTTGTCCGCGCGCGGATGCAAATGTCGCCCGCACGCGTCATACTCTGCCCCACAGCGCCGACGGAAAGGCACGCGCCCATGACACGAGCCGCTGTGATCGGGCTTGGCCGAATCGCAAGCACCTGGGACGAAGAGCGCAGCAAGTACGACGGCTGGCACCTCCCGCACGCCCATATCGGCTGCATGGCCGCCGTCCCCGAACTCGAAATCGTCGGACTCTCGGATACCTGGGCCGAGCAGCGCCAGGCGGCCCGGGCCAAGTGGGGGATCGACGACCTCTACGAAGACTACCGGGAGATGCTGACCAAGACCCGGCCGCAAATCGTCAGCATCTGCACCTCCATGAAGCCCCGTACCGAGATCCTGCTTGAGATCGCGAATGGCGACTATGGCGTCCAGGCCATCTGGGCCGAAAAGCCCCTGACCTATTCGCTGGAGCAGGCTGACGAGGTGATCGCCGCCTGTCGCAAGGCCGGAATTCACCTGGCCGTCAACTGCACCCACCGCTGGCGCGACAGTTTCACGCAGACACGCGAAATGATCGACGACGGCCTCATCGGCGATGTCATTCACGTGCAGGGCGGCCTCAACTGCAATCTCTCCCACAACGGCAGTCACCTGATCACGCGCCTCACCATGTTCACCGATGCCCCGGTGGCCTGGGTTGCCGGCGAGGCCGAGAGCGATGAGGCCGTGGCCGGCGAAGACGATTTTGCCGGCACCGGCTACTTCGTCTGCCACAACGGCGTGCGCGGCATGTTCCGCGGCATGCGCACGGGTGGCCTGGAACTCTCCTACGACATCACCGGCACGGACGGCATGATCCGCCTGATGGACGACAGCCGCAGCCCCGAACTGTGGCGAATCGAGGAGGGCATGCCGGGCCAGCGCGGCCCCGGGCCCGTCTGCCACTTCTTCAGGCCCAGCCACAGCCCGCGGGCGGCCGGCGTAAACGTGCTGTACGACCTGATGAACTGCATCGAAACCGGCGAAGACTCGCGTTGCACCGGCGAGGACGCCCGCGAAGCTCTCGAAATCGCCCTCGCCGTCCGCGAATCGCACCGAAAGGGGGGCGGACGTGTCGATCTGCCCCTCGAAGACCGCAGCCTCGGCATCGTCTCGCGCGAAGTGCTGGTCTCGGAGCTTCCACGGGCGATTCTCCGGCGGCAGGAAGCCGAAGCCGCCGCGCAGGCAGGGGAGGCGTCGTAATGGCTAACGTCAAAGCGGCGGTAATCGGGCTCGGACGCATCGCCAGCACCATCGACGAAGAGCTGGGCGACTTCGACGGCGTCGAGTTTCCCTACGGCCACATCCCCTGCTACATGTCCATGCCCGAGGTCGACGTCGTCGGCATGTCCGACACCTGGGTTGAGCAGCGCGAAGCCGCCGGCGCCAAGTGGGGTTTCGATGCCCTCTACGCCGACTATCGCCAGATGTTGGAGAAGACTCGCCCCGACATTGTCAGCGTGTGTACCTCCGCCAAGCCGCGCGCCGACATCCTGCTGGAGATCGCCAACGGCGATTACGGCGTGCGCGCGATCTGGGCGGAGAAACCAATCACGCTCTCACTGGCGGAAGCCGATGCCGTCGTTGACGCCTGCAAGCGCGCCAACATTGCGCTGGGGATCAACTGCACCCGCCGCTGGCGCGACGACTACGTGCAAGTCAAGGCCCTGCTTGACGAAGGTGTCATCGGCGACGTCGTGTCCGTGGATTCCCGGGCCAGGTGCGGCCTCTCCCACAACGGCAGCCACCTGATTACCACGCTCACCATGTACGTCCCAGAGCGCGCCGTCTCGGTTGTCGGTGAGGCCGAGCTGGATGAAGCCAATCCTGACAACGACTTTCCCGGCGTCGGTCTCATCAGGTTCCCCGGCGACGTGCGCGGCTACGTGCGGGCCTACGACAACGGGCCCAACGAAAGCTCCCACGACATCGTCGGCACGGACGGCATGATCCGCATCATCAACGACGCCCGCAGCATCCAGATCTGGACCTCGCACCCGGCCCTGGACGGCCACCAGCAGCTTCGGGAGCGCGGCACCTTCGTCCGCCGCCACTTCCCGCCGCCCGTCCGCCGCCACAGCGGCGGCGTCAACGCGGTTCGCGACCTGATCCGTTGCAGTGAGTCGGGAGACGATCCGCGGTGTAGCGGCGAGGACGCCCGCGAGGCCCTGGAAATCGCCATCGCCATCCGCGAGTCCGAGCGAAGCGGCAACCAGCCGGTCGAATTGCCTTTGGCCGACCGAAGCCTGCGGATAATCTCCGGCGAGGTCGTCCGCAGCGAGCTCCCGCGCGCCATCCTGCGTCAACGCGAGGAGGCCGGTCTGGCCTAGGCGCTGCCCAGTCCCTGCACGTACGCCACCGCCGACTCGCCCAGCCGGTCCAGCGCGTACCCGCCTTCCAGCACGTGCAGCCGCGGCATCCCCAGGCTGGCAATCCGCCCGGCCACCCGCCCAAAGTCCTCGCTGTACAGACCCAGCACCGCAATCGGGTCCTCGCGATGGGTGTCGAACCCCAGCGAAACCACCAGCGCCTCTGGATCGAACGCCGCAATCGCCTCGCAACCCCGGTCCAGCACATCCATGTAGGCGTCGATTTGCATGTGCGGCGGCAGCGGCAGATTCAGGTTGAAGCCCTCGCCCGCCCCGCGTCCCCGCTCATTCGCGTGCCCCGAAAACCCAGGGTACGCAAACCGCGGATCCGCGTGCAGTGAGACGTATAAGACGTCGTCCCGCGTATACGTCAGGTGCTGCGACCCATTCCCGTGGTGATAGTCCACGTCCAGGATCGCCACCCGCCCATCGCCGCTCAGTACGTTCGCCGCCACCACCGCGTTGTTGAAATAGCAGAACCCGCCCATCCGGTCGTGCTCCGCGTGATGCCCCGGCGGCCGGCACAGCGCAAATGCCTCCGTGGCGCCGCCTCGCACCAGGTCCGCCCCCGTCAGCGCCACGTCCACCGCCTCGCGGGCCGCTCCATACGTCGCCCGCATCAACGGCGCGTCCTGCCCAAACGAGTAGAACGCCGCCCGCTCCACCGGATCCGACCGCTCCAGCACTCCCGGATCCATCGACACCCCGGCCGCCGTCACGCTCACCTCGGGATCCAGCTCCGCGCACATATCCCGGATGAACTCCCGGTACTTCGGCTCATGCACCGCGTCCAGCAGCCCGTCGTCATGCGCTGTCGGCGCCACCGACCGAACCAGCCCCGCCGCCTCCAGCGCCTCCCGAATCAGTCCCGGCCGCGCTGGCGTCTCCGGATGGTCATACACCTGCCCATCCACCGTCTGCAACATCGGCGCATGCCCCAGGTGCACATCCGACCAAACCAACGGAACAGCCAGCGCCGCACCTCCACAAAACCTCAGGGGCCCGTGATTCTCCCACGAGCCCCCGAGTCCGCCCCTGGTCTATCGACGGTTGCTACGCCATGAACGCCTTCAGATGCCCCGCCATGCTCGGCCGGCGCAGCTTCCGCAGCGCCATCGACTCGATCTGCCGAATGCGCTCGCGCGTGCGCCCAAACTGCTGACCGATCTCCTCCAGCGTCAGCGGCGTCCCGGTGCCCAGGCCGTAGCGAAGCCGCAGCACCTCCTGCTCGCGCGGTTCCAGTTGATCCATGGCATCCGCCAAGTGCTCGGTCAGCATCCGGTCCGCAATCTCCTCCAGCGGCTCCTCCGCGTCCTCATCGGGAACCAGGTCGCCCACCGAGGTCATGCCCTCCTCGCCAACTGGCGCGTCCAGCGAGACCGGCGCCCGTGCGATCCGGTTCAGCGCCGCCATCTGCTCCTCGCTGAACCCCAGTTCGTCGGCAATCTCCCGGTCCGTCGGCTCGCGGCCCAGCGTCAATTGCAGGTCACGCCGCACCCGCGAGGCCTTCGCCAGCCGGTCGTGCGTATGCACCGGCAGCCGGATCGTCCGGCACTGCTCCGCGATCGCTCGCGTGACCGACTGCCGGATCCACCACGTCGCGTACGTGCTGAACTTGTACCCGCGCCGCCAGTCGAACTTCTCCACCGCCCGCATCAGCCCGCTGTTGCCTTCCTGGATCAGGTCCAGCAGCGGCACGTCGTGGCCCGTGTACTTCTTCGCCACGCTCACCACCAGCCGCAGGTTCGCCGAGACCATCTGCTGACGCGCAGTCTCGTCGCCGCGCTCGATCGCCTTCGCCAGCCGCACCTCGTCCTGCGCCGTCAGCAGCGGAATCCGTCCAATCTCGTTCAGGTACCGGCGCACCGGATCGCCCGCCGTCTCGCCGCCCGTCGACGCCTGCGCCGTCGGCCGCTTCGACGGTCCGCTGCGCGCCGCCGGCCGCTCCTCGTCGAGCTCCTCAACCCACACCACGTCACCCAGCATCAATTCGTCGGCAATCCCGGCGCCCGCGCTGGCCCGCGCCCTTGCCGCCCTCGTCTGAACCGTGTCCGTCGCCATCTCGGTAGTCATCGCCC
The DNA here is from genome assembly GCA_022824495.1 of Chloroflexota bacterium. Classification (GTDB taxonomy): domain Bacteria; phylum Chloroflexota; class UBA11872; order UBA11872; family UBA11872; genus UBA11872. The sequence continues at coordinate 255,106 of JAJDZU010000012.1, forward strand.
GCTGGCCCTTTCACGTCCTTCGCTGGATCCTCCCGCCGCCGACCCCGTTGTCCTTGGCGGGTCTCCTGCGGGTTCTCCCCGCCGGATGACTGAGTAAACCACCTGTCAGAGCGCAGTTTCTGTAACGCATGTGACGCAACCGGCCCCAAATCCCCCTTTTCTCATCCAACTCTCATCTCCCAACCCGCGCTCACACCTTGTGCTAGCGTCCCCCTCGCCGTCCCCACGCCCCCTGCCATGCTCCCCCAACGCCTCCGCATCCCCGCCCAGCACGTCATCTACGCCTTCGACCCCACCACGCCCCCCATCGCCCGCATCGACCCGCCCGCTCACCTCACCGTCGAAGCCCGCGACGCCTACGACCGCGGCTGCAACGACCTCGATATCCACGCCTACCTCGCCCAACGCGTTCCTGGCCGCATGAACCCCGCCACCGGCCCCATCGCCATTCAAGGCGCCCAACCCGGCGACACCCTCCACGTACACATCCAGGCCGTGCGTCTGGGCCCCCGCGGCTACGTCGCCACCACCCCCGGCACCGGCCTTCTCGGCGATAACCCCGTACCCACCTCCATCCAACCCTTCGATGTGGAGGACCAAACCGTCACCGTCGCCGGCGTGCCGTTACCCGTCCGCCCCATGGTCGGAACCCTCGGCGTCGCCCCCGCCACTGGCGCCATCGAAGCCCTCAGCCTCGGCATCCACGGCGGCAACCTCGACTTCAACGACATCACCGCCGGAACCACCGTTCATCTGCCCGTCTGGGCGCCCGACGCCCTCTTCGCCATTGGCGACGTCCACGCCACCATGGGCGACGGCGAAGCCCACTCCGGCGTCAACATCGACGCCGAAATCGACCTCCACCTCTCCCTAACCCCCGGCCAACACCTCGACTGGCCTTGGTTCGAGACGCCAACCCACGTCATGACCATCGGCGTCCACGACGACCTCACCCAGGCCCTCCGCATCGCCCAGCACGCCATGGAAACCCGCCTCATCGACCAGTTGGATATTTCGCCCGAAACCGCCCGCGCCCTCTCCGGCGCCGCCATGGACCTCCGCCTCGGCCAGGCCGGCGGCTACGGCGTCCCCGTCAGCGCCTACGCCACCTTCCCCAAATCCGCCCTCCCCGCATAACCTCCAATGGACACTCCCAAGGACGAAACCATCGTGACTGACCAGGAACCAACCGACGACTCCCCCGAGGCCGAGGACGCCGCCCTGGCCAACGCCATCACCCTGGGCCTCGCCACCGACCCCGTCACCAAACAGCAAGTCCTCGAAGCACTACAGCCCCAAGAACCCTAAGTCCGCGGACTGGCGGGTCTCACATCCGTCGTTTCCCGCTAGTCACCTCAGCACACGCCCCACTACCATTCCCCTCGACAAGTCCACCATCTTTCCCCTCTCCCTGTGGGAGAGGGTTAGGGTGAGGGTCTTCCGCCCACCGACTGGCCCTTAATCCCAACCCCGGGAGATGGCCAGACTGCGGGCCACTCCAGCCAAAGTGGCCTGCCACCGACTCGGAGCGCCCCATGCACACCAACCAGGCCAAGGCCAAAATGGCCCGCGGCGAACCCGCCATCGGCATCAGCTGCGGCCTCGCCTCCCCCGTCTCCACCGAAATCTGCGCCCGCCTCGGCTACGACTGGGTCATGCTCGAACAGCAACACTGGGTCTGGGACTGGTCCCTCTTCCAGCACGGCCTCATCTCCATCGTCGCCGGCGGCTCCGTGCCCTTCGCCCGCGTCTCCCGCAACAACGTCACCGAAATCGGCCAGGCCCTCGATGCCGGCATGCTCGGCATCGTCGTCCCCATGGTTCATACCGCTGAGGACGCCCGCCGCGCCGGCGAAGCCTGTCGCTACCCGCCCCGCGGCGTTCGGTCGCTCGGCGCAACCCACGCCCAGCGCTACGGGCCTGACTACATGGACTGGGCCGACGACCAGATCCTCATGATGGTCCAGATCGAATCCGCCCAGGCCGTCGCCAACAGCGAAGCCATCCTCGCCGAACCCACTGTCGATGGCTGCTGGATCGGCCCCGGTGACCTCGGCCGCTCCATGCAAATCGAGCCCGACGTCGCCGGCACCGACGCCGAAGCCGCCTACGCCCGCGTCGTCCAGGCTGCCAAAGACACCGGCAAATTCGCCGGCATGTCCTGTGGTGATGGCGAAGAAGCCGCCCAGCGCATCCGCCAGGGCATGCTCTTCGTCAGCTGCGGCAACGACTCCAAGTGGATCCGCCGCCTCGGCGCCCAGGACCTCGCCACTGCCCGAGCCGCCCAACCCACAGCCTTGTAGCAGCGTCCGCGCCGGACGCCAGCCGAGGGCCGTCTCGGCCCTCGGCTGGCGCCGATTCACCGCCTCCGGTTGCGCCCGCACCGTGCGGCGGCCACCATGCCCCCCAAACCAGTCAGCGCCCCCTCAGCCTTCTAGGGAGAACCCAATGCGCATCGACCGTCTCGACATCTACCACGTCAGCATGCCCCTCATCTACCCCTGGCGCACCGCCTACGGCGAAGACCACGCCATCGACTCCGTCCTCGTCAAGGCCACCTCCGGCGACGTCACCGCCTGGTCCGAAGCCACCCCCTTCCGCGCCCCCCACTACGTCCCCGAATCCGCCGGCTCCGTCTACCACCTCGTCAGCGAAATCTTCGGCCCCCTCGTCGTCGGCCGCGAGTTCGACACCGCCGCCGACCTCGACGCCCGCCTCGCCCCCTTCAAGGGCAATGGCTTCGCCAAGGCCGCCGTCGAACTCCTTTGGTGGACCCTCGAAACCAAGCGCACCGGCACCCCCCTCCACACCCTCATCGGCGGCTCCGACGCCGACGTCATCGCCGGCGCCGACTTCGGCATCCTCGACTCCTTCGACGACCTCCTCGCCGACATCCAGAAAGCCGTCGACGCCGGCTTCCCCCGCATCAAGCTCAAGGCCCGCCCCGGCTGGGATGTGGAAATGCTCCACGCCGTCCGCGGCTCATTCCCCGACGCCATCTTTCATATCGACTGCAACGCCGGCTACACCCTGGATGACCTCGACACCTTCAAAACCATTGACCAGTTCCGCCTCGCCTTCATCGAACAGCCCTTGCAGTGGGACGACGTCATGGACCACGCCGAACTGTCCCGCCACATCGAAACCCCCATCTGCCTCGATGAATCCGCCCGCGAACTCCGCATGATCCAGCAAGCCTTGGAGATCAACGCCTGCCAGTACGTCAACATCAAGCCCGGCCGCGCCGGCGGCTTCACCCGCTCCATCAAGATCCACGACATGTGCCGCGACGCCGGTGTGCCCGTCTGGATCGGCGGCATGCTTGAAAGCTCCGTCGGCGCCGCCCTCGCCATCGAACTCGCCACCCTCCCCAACTTCACCTACCCCGGTGACCTGTTTCCCTCGTCAAAGTTCTACGTCCAGGACCTCGCCGCCCCCGCCCTCGAACTCACCGACAACCTCACCTTCACCCCCCTCACCACCCTCCCCGAACCCGTCCCCGAGCGCCTGGAGGCCATGACCATCAAATCGGCATCAGTTACCGAGGACGACGCCCTACCCGACCACAAATAACCCGCGAACGCGAATACCGTTCGTGGTGAGCCGGGCCGTAGTCCTCGGAGGCCCGTGTCGAACCACCCGGATACGGCAACCACCCCCATCCCGGCGTCCCCGGCCGGGACCCAGCGGCAACCACCTACCGAACGCTGCCCGAGCTACCCCTGGCAACCCAGCCAGACCAATGGCTCCCAACCTCCCCTCCCCTCTGTCACGTACGGCCCGGCTTCTAATCGGCCTCTTCCGGCCGAGGCGACGAGCCACTAACCGTTCGTGGTGAGCCGGTCCGCAATCCCCGAAGGACCGTGTCGAACCACACCCCCGGCTACGGCAACCAACCTCCGCCATCCCGGCGTCCCCGGCCGGGACCCAGCAGCACCCAACGCTCCTGGCACTCGCCAGCCATCCCTGGCAGCCAACGCTCTCAGGCCCTCACCGCCACAATCCAGTCCCTCTTTTCATCCCCCCGCACCGTATCCTTGCCGCTATGAACGCCCGGCCCGCCAAAGACGCTGACGCCCAGGCACCCAAGCCCATCGTCGAAGACCCCCTCAACCGCGAGACCATCCAGGCCATCACCCAGCTCATCGTCCAGCGCTTCCAACCCGAGCAAATCATCCTCTTCGGCAGCGTCGCCCGCGGCGAAGAGGACGAAAACAGCGACCTGGACCTGATGGTCGTCCTGGGCCACAACGACGAGGAGGGCCGCGACGGCTACGCCATACGCTTGGCTATCGCCGAGAACTTCGTGCTGCCGGTCGACGTCCTGATCCGCTCAGCCGACGTCCTCGCCAGGTACCGCCAGAACCCCAACTCCATGCTCAGCCGCATGCTCGAGGACTCGGAAGTCCTCTATGACCGACCCGCAGCCTGAACTCGCCTGGTACGCCAAAGCCGACGACGATCTGGAAACAGCCCGCCGCGCCCTCGGCCCGGAACGGCCCCTGCCGGCCATAGCCTGCTACCACGCCCAGCAATGCGCCGAAAAGTACCTGAAGGGCTATCTCATCGCCCACGACATCCCGTTTCGATTCGTCCACGACCTCGGCTATCTCATTGATCTCTGCACCGGCCTGGACCCGGCGTTTGCAGACCTGTTGCCCGCCGCTGTCACGTTGAACCCATACGTCGGCACCGCACGCTATCCGGCCGAAGCTGCCCAGGAACCCGACATCGAAGCGGCCCGAAAGGCCCTCCACCTCGCCCAACAAATCGCCAACTTCGTCCGCCAAACCTAACCCCACCCCCATGCCCGGCCACCTCTTCACCCAGTACTTCCTCACCGACGGCATCCGCCAAACCCCCGAACGCCAATCCCAGCGCCCTGCCTTCAACACCTTTCGTGACGCCGCCCACCGCCTCTTCCGCGACTTCGCCGCCAACCACAACCCCAACGAACACCACACCGAGCAGGACCTCATCCGCCCCCTGCTCCAACTCTTGGGCTGGACCGACGACCTCCCCCAGCCCACCGCCCCCGGCGGCGAAGACCGCCCCGATCTGCTTCTCTTCCCCGACACCCAGGCCAAAACCCGCGCCGGCGCGTCCCAGGTCACCCCCTACCTCGAAGGCCTCGCCGTCGCCGAGCTCAAGAGCTTCCGCACGCCCCTCGATACCCGCGGCCAGGGCAAGGGCATCCAGGCCTCATCGCCCCACGCCCAGATCCTGCGCTACCTCGCCACCGCCGAATCCGTCACCGACGGCCACCTCCGCTGGGGCCTCCTCACCAACGGCGCCGTCTGGCGGCTCTACGACCAGAAAACCCGCCCCCGCGCCACCGCCTACTACCAGGCCGACCTCGAAACCCTCCTAAACGCCGACGACGAAGACGCCCTCCGCACCTTCCACCTCCTCTTCCGCCGCGCCGCCTTCCTCCGCCGCCCCGGCGCCGACGCCACCTTCGTCGAAACCGCCCTCGCCGAAGGCAAACGCTACGAACAGCGCGTCGCCCAGAGCCTCGCCGGCGTCGTGTTCCAGCGCGTCTTTCCCCGCCTCCTCCAGGCCCTCGCCGACGCCGCCCACCGGCCTATGCCCGAAATCCGCGAAGCCGCCCTCATCTTTCTCTACCGCCTGCTCTTCGTCCTTTACGCCGAAGACCGCGGCCTCCTCCCCGTCAACGACGCCGCCTACGACGACTACGGCCTCCGCAAGCGCGTCCGCGACGATGTGGCCCAGCGCAAGGCCCGCCACGACACCTTCTCCGGCGTCGCCTCAAGCTACTACGACCACCTCGGCACCCTCTTTCGCCTGATCGACCTGGGCGACCAGTCCATCGGCCTCCCGCCCTACAACGGCGGCCTCTTCGCCCACAACGCCGCCCCGCTCCTCAACCAGGTCCGCCTCCCCGACGCCGTCATCGCCGACGTCGTCCAAGACCTCAGCCACACCCAGGCCGACGGCCAACCCGGCTACGTCAACTACCGCGACATGTCCGTCCAGCAACTCGGCTCCATCTACGAGCGCCTGCTCGAACAGGAACCCGTGCTGGACGACGACGGCCAAGTCCACGTCCGCCCCAACCCCTACGCCCGCAAGGACAGCGGCAGCTTCTACACCCCGCAGGACCTCGTGGACCTCATCGTCGACCAGACCCTCAAGCCCCTGGTCGAGGAACGGCTCCAGGCCTTCGAGGCTAGGTCAGAGCAACTCCAAAGCGACCGCCGCCCCAGGTCCGAACGCCGCGCCGAGCTATCCCGCCTGGACCCCGCCCAGGCCGTCCTCGATCTCAAGGTCCTCGATCCCGCCATGGGCAGCGGCCACTTCCTCGTCAGCGCCGTCGACTTCCTCACCGACTCCATCGCCGACCTGGTCGAATTCGCCCCCGCCGTCCCCGGCTGGCTGCCCGACGACGATCCTTACCACTCGCCCCTGCTCAACCGCGTCGCCGCCATCCGCGCCGACATCCTGCAACGCGCCGCCCAATCCGGCTGGGCGGTCAACCAGGCCCAACTCACCGACCAGGCCATCATCCGCCGCCTCGTCCTCAAGCGCTGCATCTACGGCGTCGACAAGAACCCCCTCACCGTCGAACTCGCCAAGGTCTCCCTCTGGCTCCACAGCTTCACCGTCGGCGCGCCGTTGTCGTTCCTCGACCACCACCTCCGCTGCGGCGACTCCCTCATCGGCCTCCGCATCACCGACGCCAAGGCCGAGCTCCAGCGGCTCAACGTCCCCATGTTCGTCGAGAGCGCCCTCCAGGGCGTCGAAAACGCCGCCCACGGCATGCGCCAGATCGAGCAACTTTCAGATGCCGATGTCACCGAAGTCCACCAGTCCGAGACCCTCTTCCACGCCGTCGAATCCGCCACCGCCCACCTCCGCGGCTTCCTCGACACCCTCGCCGGCCTCCGCTGGCAAACCGCCGGCCTAAGAGTCCGCCAACGCGCGATCTTCGAGGCCCCGATAGCCGAGACACTGGGCGCCGACCCAACGAAAGCCTTCCCCCTCCTCGCCCACGGCGCCTTATCCACCGTTCGTGGTGAGCCGCCCCGCAGTCCTTCGGAGGGGCGTGTCGAACCACATTCGCTGGCAACCACCCACGCGCCCCCGTCTTCTCCCTCCAACGTAGGGGCGGCGTCTGCGACCCGCCCGTCTTCCGCTCGTGCTCGCACCCACCAGCACCCCCCGGCGGATGTCCATGGCGCGGGCCTGGACGAATCTTCCCCTCGCCAAGGGGAGAGGCAGATTCGGGCGTCTTCGGCCGAAATCGGTGAGCAGTCTTCCGCGCACTCAACCCCGCCCAACCATCCCGTTCGTGGTGAGCCGCCCCGCAGTCCCTCGGAGGGGCGCGTCGAACCACCCTCCCCAGCAACCAACCCGGAGCCCCCGCCTTCTCCCTCCGCCGTAGGGGCGGCGTCTGCGACCCGCCCGTCTTCCGCTCGTGCTCTCGTGGGTCATGACGACCAAGCTGGTGCCGCAAACGCTTTGGGAAGCCGCCAATCTTCCCCTCGCCAAGGGGAGAGGCAGATTCGGGCGTCTTCGGCCGAAATCGGTGAGGGGTCCTCCGCGCACCCAACCCCGCCCAACCATCCCGTTCGTGGTGAGCCGCCCCGCAGTCCCTCGGAGGGGCGTGTCGAACCACAAAGCCAGCGGCACCCAAGCCTGAAAGAGCCAGACCCCGCCTTCACCACCCTCCTCCAAAAGACAAAATCCATAGCCAAAACCGAGTCGTTCCTCCATTGGGAGGCCGCCTTCCCCGGCGTCTGGCGCCACTGGCAAAACCAAACCCCGCAAGGCGGCTTCGACGCCGTCATCGGCAATCCCCCCTGGGACCGCATCAAGCTCCAGGAAGTCGAATGGTTCGCCACCCGCGATCCTGACTTGGCCCGCGCCCCCACCGCCGCCGCCCGCCGGCAGGGCATCAAGCGCCTGCGCGACCAGGGCGACCCACTGGCCGCGGCGTTCGACGCCGCCAAGGCCCGCGCCGATCAGTTGGGAAAGGTCATCCGCGCCTCCGGCCACTACCCCTTGCTCGGCGGCGGCGACATCAACCTGTATTCCCTCTTCGTCGAACGCTCCCTCCGCCTCGTCAAACCCAACGGCCTTGTGGGCTTGCTCACCCCCTCCGGCATCTACGCCGACCGCACCGCCGCCCGCTTCTTCCAATCCGTGTCAACCACCGGCCGCGTCGCCGGCATCTACGACTTCGAGAACCGCCGCCTCGGAACCGACCTGCCGCCCTTCTTCCCCGACATCGACTCCCGCTTCAAGTTCTGCGCCCTCATCGTCGGCGGGCCCGAACGGACCTTCGCGGAGACCCATTGCGGCTTCTTCCTGCCCGGCGCCGACGCCATCCAGGATCCCGATCGCGCCTTCACCCTCTCGCCCGATGACTTCGCCCGCGTCAATCCCAACACCGGTACCGCCCCCGTCTTCCGCACCCGCCGCGACGCCGACCTCACCCGCCGCATCTACCAACACCACCCAGTCCTGGTTGACCGCTCAGGCGACGAGGAAAAGCGCGTCTGGCCCGTCCGTTACTTGCGCATGTTTGATATGGCGAACGACTCCCAGCTGTTCCGCACGTCAGACCAGCTTGCGGATGAGGGGTTCTATCCAGTGCAGCGGAACCGCTGGAAGCGCGGCACCGACGTCTTTGTACCTCTGTACGAGGGGAAGATGGTGCAGGCGTTCGATCATCGAGCTGCAGACACCACAACCAATGAGCAAAACTTGTTCAGACCAGGACAGCAACAATCGATCTCCGAGCACGAGAAGCGGGACTTTGATCGGCTGCCCGAACCTCGATATTTCGTAGAACTCGAAGCCGATCGTTGGGGATCGCCGACCGACTGGGTAATCAGCTATAAGAACGTCACTTCAATTACCAATGTCCGCACCATGATTGCCGCCGTTATACCACGAGTAGGCGCCGGTCACTCGCTAAATCTGCTTCCGCTTCTCGGCGAAACAGACAATCCGAGCCTCACTGCGAGCCTGCTGCTTGCCAACCTGAATTCACTTGCTTTCGACTACGTAGCCCGACAGAAAGTTCCAGGAAATAACTTCACGCTGTATATCCTCGAACAGTTGCCGGTGATTGCCCCTCAGGCCTATCGTCGCCGCCTCGGCCACATCACCGCCGCCGACCTAATCCGGGACCACGTCCTCCGCCTCACCTACACCTCCCACGACATGGCCCCCTTCGCCCGCGACCTCAACCACCACGGCCCACCCTTCTCCTGGGACGAAGAAGACCGCCGCCACCTCAGAGCCCGCCTCGACGCCCTCTACTTCCACCTCTACGGCATAGACCGGGATGACGCCGCCTACATCCTCTCCACCTTCCCCATCATCCAACGCCAGGACCAAGCCGAGTTCGGCCACTACCGCACCAAAGCCCTAACCCTCGCCTACATGAACGCCCTCGCCGCAGGCGACACCCAAACGAAAGTGGAACGTTAGCTTTGTCTATAGACGTTTCAGGCCCAGCAGAATGGCTTACCGCCATAGGTCTGACATTGGATATCATCGGGATAATAATTGTCTTTGCATTTGCGCCGGAGAAATCCCCAGATCCTCAATCAACAGCGTTCTTTGAACTTGAAGACAAAGAGTTGCGTCCTCGCTGGAGGAACAATCAGCGACGAAGAACGCGTGTAACGCGATTCGGCGTTTCTATAATTGTGCTAGGGTTCCTCCTTCAAATCGTCGCTGTGGTATTGCTTTGACACTAGCTGCTCTGTCCGCTGGTGACGCCATCTCAAAGTGAGAATAAGCATGATCCATATACTCACTCAGACGTAGTACTTAGACTAATCAGAAATCCACAAACTGAAAACTTGCTCTCTTCAACTGAGCCAGGTACCGTTGCCCCTCACCGTTTAGGGTATTGGGATCCCAAACTTGGTAGATCAACAGCCAATACCGATCCTTTTCTCGCCTTTCGAGGGTCCGTAGCGAATCCGCAAACCGTCGAACCCTCGGGCCAATCTTTGGAGCCCGAAACCACCGCGCGTATTCCAAGAGCAATACACTTGTCATACAATCGCCCATGTCTACAACATTGAGAAACTCAGTCTCGAGCGAGGGAAGTCTCATACGATAAATGAGTGAATAATAAAGGCCATGCGCGATAGCGTCGGGATAGATCTTCTGGATTCCCGCACGAATCAACCGGACAATGAAAGCATGAATGATTGGCCTGATGCCTGTGAAACGATGCCGTTGAAACACATACTCATTCAATATGGGAGCTAGATACGGATAGAGCACGGCCAGATTCACGGCCTGCAGGACAACAAAACGCTTCGCTGGATCAGTTAGATTGTTCGGAATCGTTTTGAAAGCATAATTCAATACGCTATAGGAGCCGCGCTCAGCGGAGAGGCCCAGTGCCAAGTCCAAGAAAGCGCGCACTGTCTTACGATCGACCAATTGGCCCGAATTCGAAAACGAAAAGCTCTGCAATTCTCGAATCCAATTCGTTTCGATTGTGCGAGGCATAGGCAAAATAGAAGTCTTGCGTTCGTTTAGTACCAGTTCGTATTCCCTCAATGACAGTCCTAATTGATGTATGAACTGCTCGGCTTCTTGGTGAGTTCGCGCGTAAAATGTATAGTCATCAATGTAACGAGAAAATCTCCTGTAGCCGCGCGACTGCATCATGGCATCAATCTTGGTCAATATAATCTCCGATATAACGCTTGATGTGTCCGGTCCAATCAGAAGACCGTTAGTCTGTCCATCCCGAGTTCCCTGTGTCACACTGTCCAGAAGATTCCCCGGAAGTGTCAGACTACGATTTTGCTTTGCCTTTGTCTTACCGTGAATCGCCCAGGGAATCGAGTGCGTGTATATGCTCGGATAACAGGCCGATATATCTGCTCTGACAACGTATTGTGCTCCCGCCATCCTGCGAAGATCGCGTTCTTCGATAGCATCCCGATCCTTTCCCTTATAGTTCATGTGAAACACTCGGTTACCTTCCATCTTCCGCACAAAGGTGCGACTTGCTGGAACGGCAGGTTTTCGGCAGTGGCGTTTGATTTCTTGCCAATAGTGCTCAATCGCTAGACATTGCAACAGATGGCTCTCCGGATGAGGTGCCCCCAGTTGTCTGGGCACATTTACATCTCGGAGTGCCGCATACCGGATGAAATCGTGCTTAGTTTTGGCAAGCGCCCTGCGCAGTTTTCGGTCGTCTTCTTCGGCTAGGATGGATAGCATGTTTTGCGTGATATATCCTGAAAGACCTTCAGAGGTGAAACAATGCGGCATTCTATAGTTGAACAGCCCATGGTCAGCTAGGCCTACGAATGCTGCGTTCGCCGTAAGCCCTTGGCCGGTTGTTTGCCTTCTTATCATCGATCCGATTATACGTAGATCTTGCGGATGCGGCGCAGAGAGTCTTGAGCAGCCGGACGGCTGCTATAGGTCTTCCGGCTCGGCAGTGAGATCAGTGACGTGGCACAGCGAGCGTGAGCGCACGTCGACATGGTATTGCTCGGGTCGTTTGCGGAAGATGCGCAGGAAGTCGTCAGCCGTTAGGCCAAAGTGCCGCCGCGCGTCAACGGTTGTTGCCACAGGCTTCCCGCCTTCCCTCCGTGCCCCCTTTCCCCTGCCGCGCCTAATGGGTTTGTCCGTAGCCTGCTGAAGGAGCTAGGACGAAGCCGACTCCGGCCACCACCGCACCAAAGACCTTGTCCCTGCCTGCATGAATGCCCCCGCAGCCGGCGACACTGAAACCCCATTGGCGGTGTAGACCCGATGCCCGTCGTCGAAGCCCCCCTCAACCGCGAAACCATCAAAGCCATCACCCAGCTCATCGTCGAGCGCTTCCAACCCGAGCAATTCATCCTCTTCGGCAGCGTCGCCCGCGGCGAAGAGGACGAACACAGCGATCTGGACCTCATGGTCGTCCTGTGCCCCGGCGAGGAACCACCCCGCCGCGGCAACCCCATCCGCCGCGCCATCGCCGACCACTTCGTCCTCTCCGTCGACCTCCTGATCCGCTCCTACGAGACATTCACCACCTACCGCCCCAACCCCAACTCCATGCTCAGCCGCATGCTCGAAGACTCAGAGATCCTCTACGACCGACGCGCGACCTGAGCCATTACGAGCACTTGCCGTCTAGTCGGGGGCGGCGATACGTCGTGTGAGGCAGCCGGGACACGGGCACGTCTGGTGATCTTGTGAGACATGCCACAGGCCATGTACAACGTCATCCGCCGCATCGAAGCGAGCAGCAATTCGATCAAAGTGGCGTGCGTGGCCAGTGGCATACCGCGCATGCACGGCGTTTGCGCACAGATCGGCTAGTTGCAACATCCGGGAGTTAGCAGCCGAGGTGAACAACGGCACTTCCGAGAGATTCCATACTTCGCCCCAGCGGGTGCCTTGTTGTTGAATCCGTAGCGCAAGCGCCTCTATCCGCCGGCGAAACTGTGATTCGGCGACGATAATTAATTATTCCCCGCTGCGGGTCGGATTGCAGCCGATACAGACGCCTGAGATACCCATCAAACCGCCTCGCAATGCTCTCGAGCGCATAGAGGTATTCGTTTTCGCCTGTCGACAGCCACTCGCGTTCAACAGCCACTCCGAACAGAACAGCGTGGCTGTTCCGTATGACTTCGTACGCCTCGTCGAGCAAAGACCATCGCCGAGCCTGCCTCAGTTGGTCCCACGGTGGCTTGGCGCCAGAACGGATTTGGGTAGCACGCAACGGCTCGGACTGCACGTCTTCGGGAAGGTAGTCGGACAGGAGCTGATCAACAGTAGTTGAGAGTGGATGGGTCTGCGTCTCATAGACCGCGAGTCCCGCAAGCACGAAGTAGGGACTCTGGTGGAGGCCCGACTCGTCAAGGTAGAGCAAATGCACCGGGATTCACCTGCGCCCTCAACAAAAGAACGTGGCCAGGGGGACGAGTCCCGCGGGTCTTCTAGACGTGACCCTCCTGGCCAGCCTCAAGCATACGCGAGTTGCCTCGGGCTGTCGAGACTTACGTGAGGTCCCGAATAGACTCGGCAGTCACATCGGCAGCGTGGCACGGCGAGCGAAACTGCGCGTCGCCGCGCTAACGCCGCCCGCGCACCGTTGTACACGTTCTGCCCGTCGACGAATACTGTAACTCGGTCGGGCATGTCGCAAGATCAACAAAACCCCGCCAGTTCACCGCCTGACGGCGATGGACGGCGGGGAGTATTACCCAAGAGCATCGTCGCACCCTCAGCTGATGTCAACACTATCAAGGTCAGCCTTTCCCGCTGACCGCATCACCTGTGTGTCGGCTGGCAGCGAGTGAATATCGGCCTTGGTCGCGAATGTCGGCAGCATGGCCTTGCTCGCTCTCAATCGAGGCTACCGCGCCAAAGCCCTTCGCCTTGCCGACATGAACGCCCCGGCAGCCGGCGCCACCGAATCCCCACTGGCGGTCTAGAACCAATGCCCGTCGTCGAAGCCCCCCTCAACCGCGAAACCATCCAGACCATCACCCAACTCATCGTCGACCGCTTCCACCCGGAGCAGGTGATCCTCTTCGGCAGCGTCGCCCGCGGCGAAGAGGACGAACACAGCGACCTGGACCTCATGGTCGTCCTGCGCCCCGGCGAGAAACCACCCCGCCGCGGCAACCCCATCCGCCGCGCCATCGCCGAACGCCTTCTGCTGCCCGTGGACCTGCTGATCCGCTCCTACGAGACCTTCACCGCCTGCCGCCCCGACCCCAACTCCATGCTCAGCCGCATGCTCGAAGACTCCGAAATCCTCTATGACCGCCGAGCGGCAATGAGTCCACCGCGGGCTAGCGCTCTGGCTTGACAAACCGCACCTCCTTGGCAACTATTGCTTCACTGCCCCGACCGAATCGCCGGTCGGCAGCGAAGCCCCCGTGCACGGGGGCTTCGCATATTTTGGGCACGACGGGCAGTCTGCCCACCTGAGGGTTTCACGGGCGGTCTCGTGTAGGAGGCGCTCGTGGCAACGGTCAGCGTCTATGTTGACGGCTTCAACCTGTACTACGGTGCCTTGCGCAACAGCCCATACCGCTGGCTGGACTTGAGGGAACTGAGCCGAGGCCTGCTGAAGCCCGACGATGAGATCGGGCGAATTTGCTACTTTACCGCGCTTGTGGATGGCCTTGGTTCCTCCGCACTCCTCCAACGCCAAAAGACCTATATCCGGGCACTTCGTTCGATTCCAGGTCTGACCGTGCATTACGGATCGTTCGTAACTCATGGCGCAACGATGCCCCTCGCCGATGGAACCGGACTGGTCGACGTGCTGAGGACCGATGAGAAGGGGTCGGATGTCAACCTTGCATCGCACCTGCTGCTGGACGCGGGCGCGGGCGACTTTGACAAAGCACTGGTCGTCTCGAACGACAGCGACCTCGCGTTTCCAGTGCAGGCCGTTAGGAATCGCTTCGGTCTCACCATCGGCGTTTCATGCCCTGTGGCCCGACCGGGTCGGCGGCCAGCCCGTCTGCTGGTGCACGCCGCTAGCTTCACGGCCCACCTGACCCGCAAGGGCCGCAGGCTGCTCCGCGACAGCCAGTTCCCCGATCCCGTCATTGACCCCAACGGCCGCCCTATCCACAAACCAACCACCTGGTAAACCCGCTGCCAGGTACCCCAGCCTGCCCGCAATAAATAACGTGGCCAGGGAGGACGAATCCTCCGAGTCTGCTAGCTGTAACCCTCCTGGCCAACCTCAAACATACGCGAGTCGCTTCAGGCTTTCGTGTGGTCCCGGAGGGGCTCGGCAATCAGGTCGGCGACATGGCACAGCGACCAGTTGCACGCATTCTGCCCGTCGACGAATACCGTGACTCGGTCGGGCATAGCTCAAGATCAACAAAACCCCGCCAGTTCACCGCCTGACGGCGATGGACGGCGGGGAGTATTGCCAGAGAGTGTCAACGCGCCTTCAGCTAATGTCAACTTCCCGCGCCTCAGGTGGCTCTTTCGAGCACAGTTTTCGTACCGGGTGGATCAGTCTCCCCGCAGCTTGGGACCCACGCTTCCTCGCGCTGATACCTCTGTACTCGCCGCCCGCCCCTTACGCACTCGCTCGAGTCGCGTTCTACGTGTGGCTTGATCAACCCCCGACCCCAGGTCCTAAAACCTGGTTCACCGCAATCGCCACCCCCGCCGCCGCCGCCGCCCCAGCCACCACCAGCCCGGCAACCCACTTGATCAGCCGCGCCTCCCGCGCGTGCAGGTCGGCCTTCAACTCGCCAAACTCAGCCTTCAACTCGGCTCGCAGCGAGTGAACGTCCGCTTTCGTCGCAAACGTCGGTAGCGCGGCCTCAATCGCCGTCAATCGTCGCTCGATGTCAAGCGCGGACAAGTCGGCCGTCATCGGATACCCCGCAAGAGACCGTTGAGAAACGCGCTTCGACCTTGAATGCGTGGCGGTTCTTCACCCTCTCCGAGGGGAGAGGCAGATTCGGGCGTCTTCGGCCGAAATCGGTGAGGGGTCTTCCGCGCACCCAACCCCGGGTAATGCAAATGCCTGCGAAAGCCGCGGCCTGTTCGGCTCCAGACCTGTTCTCGCACCTGGGCGCCCCTTCGCTGTATCGGCTCACCAGCCGACCCGATCTCAACCATCCCCGTTGCACCCACCGGGGCCGCCCCTTTGATGCTTCCCCATTGTAGCCATCGTCTCCCGTTCCCAGAGTCCGCTGAGAACCTGTGCTGAGCCTGCCGAAGGGCTGCCTTCGGCCGCTACCGCGCCAAAGCCCTTATCCTTGCCTGCATGAACGCCCCGGCAGCCGGCGACACCGAATCCCCAGCGGCGGTCTAGAACCCATGCGCGTCGTCAAAGACCCACTCAACCGAGAAACCATCCGGGCCATCATCCAACTCATCGTCGAGCGCTTCCAACCCGAGCAAATCATCCTCTTCGGCAGCTGCGCCCGCGCCGACCTGTCCGAAGTCAAGACCGACCTCCCCAACCGCCGCAACCACACCGCCTGACCTACCCGGACACCAGCCGTCAGCGTTCGAGGCGCCGCCGATCGGCCATGCCGACGCCGTCCCCGCATCCCACCCGTCCCGACCACCCCCACTCACCGCTCCTCCTCTCTCTTTCCCCCTCCTTTCTTACTTCTCACTACTCTCACCTCGCTCCTTCCTCAAGTGCTACGGTGTCTGAAACAGGGGCGGTCTCAGTACACACGAACACTGCTAGGAGCCGCCCGTGACCCCCGACATCATTGCCACCGTTGCCGTCGGCGTGACCCTTGCCGGCCTCATGGTCGCCATCTGGCGCGACGCTCGTACCCACACCAGTCAAGGTCTCGCCCAGGTGCGGGCGGAGATACGCGATGTCCGAACGGAGGTTCACGACGTCCGAGCGGAAGTTCGCGACCTGCGCACTGAAGTCCGCGACGGCTTTGCCCAAATTCGAGCCGAAGACCAGGTCCACCGCCAGGAAAACCGAGCCGACAACCAGAACCTCCGGGAGGAAATCCGTGCCGACCTGTCCGAAGTCAAGACCGACGTTTCGGGCCTCCGCACCGACGTACAGTCGCTCAACGAGCGCCAGTCACGAACCGAAGGCGTCATCCAGGGCCTCTTCACCAGCCCCACCGACCCCAACCGCCACACCGACGCCGCCTGACCAACCCGGGCGCCAGCCGCGAGCGTCCGAGCCGCCGATGATCGACCATGCAGAGGCCATCCTTGGTCCCTCGCCCCGTGCTACCGTTTACGAAACAAGGGCGGTCTCAACACACACGAATCACTGCTAGGAGCCGCCCGTGACCCCCGAACTCATCGCCATTCTGGCCGTTGGCGCCACGCTGATTGGCGTTGGCGTCACAATGATTGGGCTGCTGCTGGCGCTGTGGCGCGACGCGCGCGCCGACACCCAAGCGCTGCGCGAGGAAGTCCGGGCCGACCGCCAGAGCTTCCGAGCGGAATCCCGGGCCGACCGGCAGAGTCTCCGAGATGAACTCCAGGCCGACCGCCAGAGCTTCCGAGCGGAGTCCCGAACCGACCGGCAGAACCTCCGAGATGAACTCCAGGCCGACCGGCAGAGCCTCCGGGAGGAGTTCCAGGCTGATCGGCAGAGCTTCCGGGACGAAATCCGGGCTGACTTTCAGACCTTTCGCGACGAAGTCCGCGCCGACTTTCAGACCTTTCGCGACGAAGCACGCGCCGACTTTCAGACCTTTCGCGACGAAGCACGCGCCGAGATTCAGAGCTTTCGCGACGAAGTCCGCGCCGAGTTTCAGACCCTGCGCGATGAAGTCCGCGGAGACGTGGATGCCCTTCGCAGAGACGTCCAGGCGCTCACCGAGCGCACGGCCCGCCTCGAAGGCGCCGTCCAAGCCCTCTTCGCCGGCCGCGATCGCCACAACGACGCCGCCTGACCAACCCAACCCGCACCGCCAAAGCCCGGTTCGCGTTCCCTGGTGCCTGCCTCAGGCCAAACTGCCCCTATTAACCTGCGCACGGGCGGACCGTGACCCTATTGACCACCTTTCTCTTCGGAGCCGCCCCATGACCCCAGAACTCATCGGAATCCTGGCCATGAGCGCGACCCTGGCCGGACTGCTCGTGGCCATCTGGCGCGACGGCCGCATCCACACGGACCGTGGCTTGGCTGAACTTCGCGCCGGGTCACAGTCGCCGGCGTGAGGAAGTCCGTGCCGACAGTTAACGCCTGCGCGCCGAAGTCCGCGCCGACATGCTGACCTTTCGTGAGGAAGTCCGCACCGACAATCTGCGCCTGCGCCAGAACGTCCAGGCGCTGGCCGAGCGCACGGCCCGCCTCGAAGGCGCCATTCAAGGCCTCTCTACCAGCCGCACCGATCCCAACCGCCGCAACGACGCCGCCTGACCAACCCAACTCGCGCCGCAGCAGCCCGGATCGCGTCCCCAGCGCCTGCCACACCAACTGCCCGTGCTAGGGTGACCCATGGGCGGACCGTGATCCTGTAGACCTTCCCCTCAGACCCTCGGAGTCGCCCCATGACCCCCGAACTCATCGCCATCCTCGCCTTGGGCATAACCCTGGTCGGTCTGCTCATCACGTCCCGGCGCGACGCCCGCGCCGACATGCAGACCTTTCGTGAGGAAGTCCGAACTGACAATCGCGCCCTCCGCGCCGAGGTCCACGCCGACAATCAGCGTCTGCGCCAGGACGTCCAGGCCCTTGCCGAGCGTACGGCCCGCCTCGAAGGCGCCATACAAGGCCTCTTCACCAGCCGCCACGACCCCAACCGCCGAGACGACGCCGCCTGACCAACCCGTCCAGCGCCACCGTCCGCCACTACCCGGCCCAGGCCCCGTGGCACTGGCCAGACCCTCCAACCCAATCCCCGCCGCCGATCGGCCGCTCGATCGACCCCTCTCCAATAACCGCTAACCGCTAGCCACAAACGTCGTCCACAAACCACCAGCGCCAGCACTCCCCGCGTCCCCGCCACAAGCCACTGCCCCAGCCCCTCCCACCTCACGTCTCGTCTCTGCCCTGCTCTTGCCTCTATCGTACTCAGAGTGTACACTTGATGCGTAAGCCTCGCAACCCTTCCAAAATGCCCACCGTCCGACTCCACCTGGACCTCCTCGCCTCCCTCATTCGTCTCTGGTCCTCTCGCCCTACCAGCCACCCCCGCGCACCCTCCCAGACCCCACCCAAGACCGCTCTGCCACAGCTCAGCCGTCCCCCCGTCGCCCCCAGCCGGAATCCAGTCCCCAGCCCCACCCCAGACCCGACCAAAACCACTCCGCCACCCCCTCCGTCATCCCCCCATTCGCTGGAATCCACCCCCGCGCCCCCGGCACCCGAAAACCGGCAGAAATGCACCCCGCGCCGCCTCAAGAGTTTTTTAGAAAAAACTCTTACCGCGCGCGAGACCCCCCATTTCACCCGCCCACCCACCCTCTTCTCACCGTTCGCCTCTTGTTCGGTTACAATGCCCTCCCATGCCCCCGCCTGACCCAACCCCCACCGCCGCCGACACGACCTTTCACCCCGTCGTCGCCGACTGGTTCGCCGCCACCTTCCAGGCCCCCACCGACGCCCAGGCCTCTGCCTGGCCCGCCATCCGCTCCGGCCGGGACACCCTCGTCGCCGCCCCCACCGGCTCCGGCAAGACCCTCGCCGCCTTCCTCACCGGCATCGACCAACTCATCCGCCGCGGCGAGTCCCAGGACCTCGAACCCGTCACCCGCATCGTCTACATCTCGCCCCTCAAAGCCCTCGGCCACGACATCGAGCGCAACCTCCAGACCCCGCTCGCCGCCATCCGCGAACTCGCCGAATCCCAGGGCGTCGCCCTCCCCGAAATCCGCGTCGGCCTCCGCACCGGCGACACCAAGCCCTCCCGCCGCCGCACCCTCGTCACTCGCCCGCCCCACATCCTCATCACCACCCCTGAGTCCTTCTACCTGATGCTCACCTCCCAGCGGGCCCGTGAAACCCTCCGCCAGGTCGACACCGTCATCGTCGACGAGATCCACGCCCTCGCCCGCGACCGCCGCGGCAGCCACCTCGCCGTCTCGCTCGAACGCCTCAACCACATCTGCCGGCGCCGCCCCCAGCGCGTCGGCCTCTCCGCCACCCAGCGCCCCGTTCAGGAACTTGCCGCCTTCCTCACCGGCGCCGACGACCAGGGCGACGCCCGCCCCTGCGTAACCGTCGACCTCGGCCACCAACGCGACCTGGACCTCGCCGTCGAGACCCCGCCCTCCGATCTCGAAGCCGTCGCCCCCCGCGAGCAGTGGGACGACATCTACAACCGCCTCGCCGACCTGATCGTCCAGCACCACACCACCCTCGTCTTCGTCAACACCCGCGCCCTGGCCGAGCGCGTCTCCCACAACCTGCGCGACCGCCTCGGCGAGGAAGGCGTCGCCAGCCACCATGGCAGCCTCTCCCGCGAACGCCGCCTGCACGTCGAGCAGCAACTCAAGGACGGCCGGCTCAAAGCCCTTGTCGCCACCGCCTCGCTCGAACTCGGCATCGACATCGGCAGCATCGACCTCGTCTGCCAGATCGGCTCGCCCCGCAGCATCGCCGTCTTCCTGCAACGCATCGGCCGCTCCGGCCACGCCCTTGGGCTGCGCCCCAAGGGCCGCCTCTTCCCAACCACCCGCGACGAACTGGTCGAGAGCGCCGCCCTCATGCGAGCCGTCCGAGCCGGCGAACTCGACCGAATCGTCCAGCTCGTCGCCCCCCTCGACGTGCTGGCCCAGCAAATCGTGGCCGAAACCGCCTGCGAGGACTGGCAACTCGACGACCTGTTCGATCTCTTCCGCCACGCCACCCCGTTCCGCGCTCTGACCCGCGAGTCCTACCTCGAGCTCGTCGACATGCTCGCCACCGGCATCGGCGACGGCGGCGGTCGAGCAGCGCCCCTCATCCACTTCGACCGCATCAACAACGTCATCCGCGGCCGCCGCGCCGCCCGACTCACCGCCTTGCAAAACGGCGGCACGATCCCCGAACTCGGCGACTTCCGCGTCGTCGCCGAACCGGACGAGACCTTCGTCGGCTCCGTCAACGAAGACTTCGCCATCGAGAGCATCGCCGGCGACATCTTCCTGCTCGGCAACACGTCCTGGCAGATCCGCCGCGTCGTCCAGAACACCGTCCGCGTCATCGACGCCCAGGGCGCGCCGCCCACCATCCCCTTCTGGCTCGGCGAGGCCCCCGGCCGCACCATCGAACTCTCGCAAGCCGTAGGTCGCCTCCGCCGCGACGTGGCCGACCGCCTCACTGACCCCGCACTGGTCGACTGGCTGCGCGACGAGTGCAACGTCTCCGAACTCGGCGCCCACCAGGTCGCCGACTACCTGCGCGCCTCCCACGACGGCCTGCGCGTCATGCCCTCCGACCACGACGTGGTCTTCGAACGCTTCTTCGACGACTCCGGCGGCATGCAACTCGTCGTCCACGCCCCCTTCGGCCAGCGCATCAACCGCGCCTGGGGCCTCGCCCTCCGCAAGCGCTTCTGCGTGCGGTTCGACTTCGAGCTTCAGGCGGCGGCCAACGACGACGCCATCCTCCTCTCGCTCGGCCCCCAGCACGCCTTCCCGCTCGAAGAGACCTTCCGCTACGTCACTCCAAACAACGCGCTCAAGTCCGTCGAGCAATCCATCCTCTACACCCCCATGTTCCCCACCCGCTGGCGCTGGAACCTCACCCGCGCCTTGGCCGTCCCCCGCCTGCGCGGCGGCAAGAAGGTCCCGCCCAACATCCAGCGCATGCGCTCCGACGACCTCATGGCCGCCGTCTTCCCCGAGCAGATCGGCTGCCAGGAAAACGTCCACGGCCCCCTCACTCCTCCCGACCACCCGCTCATCCGCCAGACCCTCGACGACTGCCTCTACGAAGCCATGGACGTCCGCGGGCTGAAGAAGGTGCTGCAGCGCATAGACGATGGCCAGATCACTCTCCACGCCCGCGACACCACCGAGCCGTCGCCGCTCGCCCACGAGATCCTCAACGGTCGCCCCTACACGTTCCTCGACGACGCCCCGCTCGAAGAGCGCCGCTCACGCGCCGTTGCCACCCGCCGCGCCCTCCCCGAAAGCGCCCGCGACCTCGGCCGGTTGGATCCAGCCGCCATCGAGCGCGTCGTCGAAGAAGCCTGGCCTCAGCCCCGTGACGCCGAGGAAGTCCACGACGCCCTCCTCGGCCTCGTCGCCATAGACGCCACCTCCGTCGCCAACTGGAACCGCTGGCTCGACGAACTCCAGGGCCACGGCCGAACCGCGAATCTCCAGGTCGACGGGCGCACCCTCTGGTTCGCCGCCGAAAACACTGAGGTCGTACGCGCCCTCTTCGGCGCCGACGCCGTTCCCGACCTTTCGCTCCCGCCCGGCGTGGCCACCCAGGTGGCCGACCGTGAAGAAGCCCGCCGCCTGCTGCTGCGCGGACACACCGAAGTCTGTGGCCCGACCACTCCCGAGGAACTGGCAAGCCGCTGCGGTCTGACTCCCAAGGACGTCGCTCGCGGCCTGATGCAGCTTCAAGTCAGCGGCTTCATCCTCCCCGGACACTTCCGCGACCCCAACGTTGAGGACATCTGTGACCGCCGCCTCCTGGCCCGCATCCACCGCCTCACCCTCGACCGGCTGCGCCGCGAAATCGAGCCCGTTGCCGTCCGCGACTTCATGCGCTTCCTCACCCGCTGGCAACACGCCGCCTCCGGCCACACCCTCTACGGCAAGGCCGGCCTGCGGCAGGCCATCCAGCGCCTCCAGGGCTTCGAACTGCCGGCCGCCGCCTGGGAAGGCGCGGTGCTCCCGGCCCGTGTCCGCGGCTTCCGTACGCAGTGGTTGGACGAACTCTGCCTCGCGGGAGACGTGGTCTGGGGCCGCCTCAGCGAACGGAACTCCGACCCTGAACGCCGCAGCGCACCGGCAACCCGCGCCACCCCAGTCACCCTGGGAATGCGCGAAGACTTCGACCTGTTGCTTCAGGCTGCCCGCTGGCACAACGGCGGCACGGACTCGCAAGCCGAGCCACCTGAACTCGCCGGCGCCGCCCGCTCCATCGACGCCCTGTTGAGCGAGAGCGGCGCCCTGTTCTTCGAACAGATCGTCATGCGCACCCGGCGACTGGCCGCCGATGTCGAGGACGGTCTGCGCGACCTGATCGCCGCCGGCCGCGTCACCTCCGACGGTTATGAAGGTCTCCGCGCCATCGCCTCGGGCTGGTCCAGCACCGGACGCCGCCGCTGGCGCCACACGCGCCGTGCCGGTCGCTTCGCCGTCGGCGGACCCCCGGGTCGCTGGTCGACACTCCAGCCGTCCGCTCCAGGGATCGACGCTGACGAAGTCGCCGAGGCCGTCGCAACTACCCTCCTCGATCGCTACGGCGTGGTCTTCCGAGACGTCGTCCGTCGCGAAACTTTCCGTCTCCCCTGGCGCGATGTCCTCCGCGCGCTACGACGCCTCGAAGCCCGCGGCGATGTTCGTGGCGGTCGCTTCGTCGCCGGATTCGCCGGCGAGCAGTTCGCCCTCCCCGACGCCGTCAACGCCCTCCGCCGCGCGCGCCGCGATCAGGGTTCCGACGAAACCCTTCGCCTGGCCGCCGTCGACCCCCTCAACCTCACCGGTGTCATCACGCCGGATGCCCGCGTCCCGGCCCAACCCGGCCGCCAACTCACCCTCATCAACGGCTGGCCCCCACCCCCCGACTCCGGCGCCGCCGAAGCCGCCGCCAGCTAGCTCCTAGTGGTGATGCCCGTGTTCATAGTGCGCCGCTAGCAGGTCCTCGCCCCAGTCGCCTGAGTAGCTGCGCATCACCGAGTGGATGTGGTTCGCCTCGTTCTGCGTGTTGTCGTATTCGATCACAAACGCCGGTCCGGCCAGCGCGTAGTAATGCCCCTCGCCCCGCGCCTCCGGTCCCGCCCACAGGAAGCGAACGCCATCCAGCCCATCCAGCTCAATCTTCCGCCACTCGTTCTCCGCCAGGTCCGCGGCCTTCCGGTCGACGTAATGCCGGAGCAACCCAATCAGCCCATCCCTTTGCCCATCGCGCAACTCCGCCAGCGAGATTCCCCCAACGGGAATCTCGTCAGGGTCGGCAATCCGATAGTTCTCGGTCAGGATGTCATCCGGCGCGACTGGATCCACGATGGCCCGAGCCTTCTGCTTGGCATCCAGCCGACCCAGCAGGTCGCGCGCCAAATCTTCTTCCTCGGCAAGCGTGCGCACCCCCTTGTGCTCCCCGTGCCGAACCTCCGCCGGATTCGCACCCAGAAACAGCGGCAGCACCGACACATAGGTGTTGGCTATGACCGTCGCATGAATCCCAATGTGATGTCCGCCGGCCCGCCAGCCCCAGGGCTCCTCGCCGCCCGGCTCCCCAAACACGCTGAAGTAGTAGATCTCCGGGTCCCGCAGCCAGTGCATGCGGTTGTTCTGGATTCCTTCCCACTCGTCCAGGATGGATTCCAGCTCGATAATCTCCCGGGCCTTGCGCGCTCCGTGGGCGCTCAGCGCCGTATCCAGCATCCGAAACGCCGCCGCGCGTTGAGATGCCGTCATCTCCTTTAGCCGCAGCCCATTGCGCTCCACGGGCGTGTAGTGCCACAAATACCGCTCATCGCCGGCAAACGGAAACGTCGCCGCTGCCCGTTGGCCGGCATCGAGTGAATCCACAAAGCCGTTGGCCGCCTCGGCCATTTCTGTGGCGACTGCAACGGCGCGCGAGGCCGTGGTGATGTCCGTCGTCGTCATCGCGTCACGCTTCCTCTCGCAGTCGGTTCGCTACCAGTCATACAAGTCCAGTATCCAACGCTGTACCGGTGAGACCTTCCAAAACCGCTCACAACAGAAGTCCACGAATTCGGCCGAATGCACCTCGGACGGCAACGGCTCCTCGATCCAGGCATGCAGCGCGTTGTATCGCAGCAAATCGGCGCGTGGGTGATCGGCCGCGAACCCTCGCGGTACCCGCTTGTAGTGCGCTCCGCCCACCTCGGCGCCCGCCGCGCGCACCGTTGCCAGCGCCTGCTCCAGCGCCGCACCTCGGCGCTCGTCCGCCGCCGCCATTCGATAGACCTCCAGCGTCGCCTTGTCGAACGCGTGCCGCCCGGCCCCCACCACAACCGCGTCGGGGGTAAGCCGCAGAAAGTAGCCGGGACAGTCCCGGCTATGCCGATCGCCCTGCCAGAACCACATGTCGAAGTGGGTCTTATACGGGCGCTTGTCGCGGCTGAACCGGATGTCGCGATGGATGCGAAATATCGACCCGCTCACCCGCGGCTCGGCATGAATCCCCGGCGCGAACTCCGACAGCGCCATGCCCATCGCCACGACGAACAAGCGCGCGGGCCCCAGCAACCCCTCGTCGTATCCGCGCCGGTTGGCCTCGAACCACGGTTTGTTGTTATTCGCGGCCAAGTGCCGCAAGAAGTCGAATCCTTGGTGCGGGAATCCGGCGAACGCATCCGACATCCAGCGACTCCCAACTCCTCCCGCCGGTCACGGTAACAGCCCCACTTACGGCTCCGCCTCTGCCGTCGCCGTCCGCTTCTCCAGCGTTTCCGGAACAAAGAGGCCGAACGTCAGCGCACCGCACAAGCCCATTGCGGCCACAAAGAACGGGGCCAGCATCAGGCCGAACAGGTCGGCCACGCCACCCACCACAACCGGCCCGCCCATGTCGCCGATTCCTCCGACTAGACGCCACACCGCCAGAAACTCACCGGGTCTCTGGGGCGGCGTCAGATCGGCCCCCAGCGTCAGCATCGAGCCGGACCCGATTCCGTTGGAAAACCCGATTAGCAGCCCGATCAGAACGAGCCCGGTAAAGTCCCGGGCCTGGCTCAGCAGCGCCATGGAGGCACTGAACAACGCGAACGACGGCACGATGGCGAACTTCCGCCCGAAGTGATCCATCAGGTAGCCGGCCAGCGGAAACAGCGTCATGTCGATGGCCGCCGAGGCGCTCACGGCCAGGCCGATCTCCCGCTCGTCCAGCCCCAAGGCGAAAGCGCCGTAGAGTGGCAGGACCACCGGACGACCAGAGCGAATAGCCTGCGCAAAGATGTGGCCGGTCCCCGCCCTCAGCAGTACGCGGCGGTGGTTGTGCAGCGTCTCCCCCAGCCCGCGAAGCAGGGTCGTGGCTGACTGCGTCGTTGACGTGTCGCTGTCAGGCGCGTCCCGAAACGCCAGAGCCGGAATCAGCCCAACGGCCATACACGCGCCCGCGATCAGGAACATCGCCTCGTAGCCCAACGTGCTGGCGACAAGCCCGCCGACGCCCGGACCGACAAACATGCCAATCCGGTTTGTACCCCCGAACAGCGACATAATCCGCCCGCGCTGGTGCCGTGGAGTCACCCGCCGCATGTACTGCATGCGCGAGAGCGCCCACAGGCCCATCCCGGCGCCCATCAGCAGTCGGGCGACGATCAGCACCGAGTAGGGCGGCGAGACGGCCAGCACCAGCACCGCCACGGCCATCACTACCAGGCCCGCCACCTGACCTACCCACTCCGAGATCCGGTTCAGCAGCAGGCCCGAGGGAAGCGTCCATAACAACGTGCCCAGCGCCGCCATCCCGAGCGCCAGGCCGACGAGCGTGATGTTCTCCTGGCCCGTCGCCGGATCGCGCACCAGGTCGGCCACGAACAGGGGCAGAGTGGGCACCAGCATGCCCATGCCGATCGAGCTGGTGAAGATCTGGATATAGACGCGCGGAAGTAGCGAGGCGACAGTGTCTAGGGCGCGTCCAGAGTGCACGGGCGCGCATGGTATGACACAGCGACCGTCTCGAACGTGGACAATGGCGCAAGCAGTCGTGCCTTAGGGGAATTCAATGCAGGCGATTCGCGTCAACCAGCCGGGCGGACCCGAAGCCCTTTCCTACGAGACCATTGACGATCCGACGCCGGCCGCCGACGAGGCGGTCATCCGAGTCGAGGCCATAGGCGTCAACTACATCGACACCTACCAGCGCAGCGGCCTGTATCCACTCGATCCGCCGTTCACCCTGGGCATGGAAGGCGCCGGCGTGGTCGAGGCCGTCGGAGCCGACGTGGGCGGCTTTGCGGTTGGCGACCGGGTCGCTCACGCGATGCAGTTGGGCTCCTACGCCGAGTTACAGGCGGTGCCGGTCGCCCAGCTCGTCAAGCTGCCGGACGCCATCGACACCCGTCAGGCCGCGGCCGCCATGCTGCAGGGCATGACCGCGCACTACCTGGCCCACAGCACGTACCCGCTTGCCGCCGGTCACACCGCCGTGGTGCATGCCGGCGCCGGCGGCGTGGGGCGCCTGCTGAGCCAGATGGCCAAGCGCGCCGGCGCCCGCGTCATCGCAACTGCCGGAACTGCTGCGAAGGCCGAAATTGCAGCCGCGGCGGGAGCAGACGAAGTCATCATTTACACCGAGGCCGACTTCCTGGAGGAAGTCCGCCGCCTGACCGACGGCGCCGGTGTCGAGGTTGTCTACGACGGCGTCGGCGCGGCCACCTACGAGCGCAGCTTCGACTGCCTCAAGCCGCGCGGCCTGCTCGCCCTCTACGGGGCGTCGAGTGGTCCCGTGCCGGAACTGAACCCACAGATCCTCAACGCCAAGGGCTCGCTGTTCCTCACCCGTCCCAGCCTGGGGCACTACACGCTAACCCGCGACGAATTGGAGTGGCGGGCCGGCGACGTGCTCTCCTGGGTCGCGGCCGGCGACCTGACCCTGATGATCGACCGCGATGTCTCACTGGCAAACGCCGCCGACGCTCACGTCGCCCTCCAGGGGCGTGAAACGAGCGGCAAGGTGCTCCTGATTCCCTGAGCGCCGATCCGCCGGGTCTTGACGCCGACCTGCAACGCCGAGTCGAGTTCCTGCTGGAACTCGACTCGGCCAAGGGTGTCCTACGCCGTAACCTGATCACGGCGGAGGAACGTCGCGAGAACGACGCCGAGCACGGTTGGCACGTGACCATGTTCGCGCTGGTGCTGGCCGACTACGCACCACCGGGCACCGACATCGCACGGGTCATCGCCATGCTGCTGGTGCATGACATTGTGGAGATTGACGCCGGCGACGCCTTCGTCTACGACGAGGAAGCGAAAGCCCTGCAACCCGCGCGCGAACGCGCCGCCGCCGACCGCATCTACGGCCTGCTGCCGCCCGGCCAGGGCCGGAGCCTCCGCGCGCTCTGGGAAGAATTCGAAGCCCGTCAGACTCCCGAGGCCCGATTCGCTGCCGCCCTCGACCGTCTCCAGCCCCTCCTCCTCAACTTTCACACTCAGGGCCAGGCCTGGCGCCAGCACGGCGTCACCAGCGCCCAGGTCCTCCAGGTCAACGCCCACATTGCTCACGGTTCCGAGACCCTCTGGGCCTTCGCCCGCAATCTGATCAACGAAGCTGTACGACTGGGCTATCTGAACCCCTAGTCGCCGCAGACCCAATCGTGCTCAAGTGCGTGGCGTTTGGCGTCCAGGCCGCCAGCCCGCAACGCAGCCCGGAGTCGAGGTCTGTGAACGCTTGGAATCTGACGTCCTACGCGTCCAACCCAAACAGCCGCGCGGCGTTCCCCCCATAGATCTTCGCCCGCTCCTCATCGCTCACCGGCAGGCTGTCAACGATCGGGCTGATCACGTCCGGCTCTACCCACGGATGGTCGCTGGCGAACATCAACTGGTCCGGCCCCACCATCTCCAGGCCGTAGTGCACCGCCGCGGGCCACGGGGAGACCGTGTCGAACCAGATCTGGCGCAAGTATTCGCTCGGCGGCCTGGTCAGGTTCTCGGCACCCCGCTTCAGCACCATCGTCTGGTGGTCTAGCCGTCCGATCAGGTATGGCAGCGCACCCCCGACGTGCGGGCAGACAATCGTCAGCTCCGGATGGCGATCCATTAGACCGCTCACGATGATGCGAGCCAGCGCGATCGTCGTGTCGAACATCAGACCCAGCGCGCCGGTGAGGTTGCGGCCTTCCACCTGGTCGATCGTGACCGGGCAGGCGGGATGCAGGTAGAGCGGGATGCCCAGCTCTTCGGCCCGTCCGAAGAGCCACTCGAATTCCGGCTCGTCCGGGTGCCGCCCATCCAGGTTGGCGTAGAGCAGTACGCCCCGCATGTCCAGGTCGTGCACGGCCCGATCTAGCTCCTCGCGAGCTTCGGCCTCGTGGTACAGCGGCAGTACACACAGCCCAGCAAACCGACCCGGATACGCCCGCGTCTGTTCGGCGATGTAATCGTTGAACAGGCGAGCCACCATTGGTCCGTCATCGCCGAATCGCTCAGGCCCGGGATCGTTCGGCGACAGCACCGTCAGATCAATTCCCGCCGCATCCATCGTCCGCACCTTGGCGTCCATGTCGGAGTGCCCCGGCATGGCCGTCCGCCGCCACTTGCCGGTATCGATGAAGAGCGTGTCGCCGTCCCGAAAGGCCAGCGGCTCCTCGTCGCGGGTTTGCAGGTAATCCAGGAAGGGCTTCGGCCAGATGTGGCTTTGAGTGTCGATTCGCATTCGGACCTGTGCGTTCGTCCGCGGCCGTCGCACGACCGCGGGAGGCGCCAACCGAAGCGCCAACTCCGGTCAACTCATCAAGCGTCGACGATTATGCGGGTTTGCCTGCCTCGGCACAGAGCGGCAGGATTCGGCAGCCATGTCTGCCCGAGGCTCCGCCATGGATCCGACCGTGCTTGACTCCGTAGTGAATCGACAGGTCTACGACCTTGGCACTCCTTACAACATGGGCATGCCGGTCCATCCGTCGCATCCGCCGTACGTATTCACCTTGCAGCGGCGCCACGGCGACGCCATGCGCCCGGGCGGACTTGGTTCCGCCAACGAGCTGATTGTCATGTGCGGCCACACCGGCACGCACCTTGACGCGCTCGCCCACTTCGCGCGCGACGGAATCATGTGTGGCGGTCTCGAAGCGGCCAAGGTCCAAAGCGGTGGCCGCGGCATGACCGAGCACGGCATTGAGCGCGTGCCGCCCATCGTGCGGCGCGGCGTCCTGCTGGACGTAGCTGGCGCCGAGGGCGTGGACATCCTGCCCAACGACTTCGCCATCACCACCGATGTCGCTCAGGCTGTCGCCCGCAAGCAAGGTGTAGTTATCCGAAAGGACGACGCCCTCCTCGTTCGCACCGGCCTCATGCGACGCTGGAACGATCCGTCCTTCCTCGATCTTGAGAACGGCCAGCCGGGAATCACCGCCGATTGCGCCGAGTGGCTGGCCGAGACCGGCGTTTACCTCGGCGGCGCGGACACCATGACCTTCGAGTTCATCCCCGCTGGTGACGACCGCCTCCCGGTTCACGGCATATTTCTTGTCGATAACGGCATTCACATCCTCGAAAACGCTGACCTTGAGTCTCTCGCCGCCGCCGGCGTCTACGAATTCCTCTTCGTCATGTCGCCGCTCAAGATCGTCGGTGCTACCGCCTCGCCCGTGCGCCCCATCGCGATCGCCTAGGTCTGGCCAGTGACTGACCAGCCTCGGAGCCGCCGATGAAAGCCGCCTACCTCGAATCAGCCCTTCAGGTTCGCACCCGCGATGTCCCGCTGCCCGAGCCCGGCCCCGGCGAAGTCCTCATCCGCATCCGCTCCGTCGGCGTCTGCGCCTCGGACATTCACTACTACGAGCACGGCCGTATCGGCCGCTACGTCGTCCGCGAGCCCCTCATCCTCGGCCACGAGCCTTCAGGTGAAGTCGTCGCCCTCGGACCCCGCGTGACCTCGCTCGCCGAAGGTGACCGAGTCTCCATCGAGCCCGGCGTGCCCTGCCGTGTCTGCGCGCACTGCCGGTCAGGCCACTACAACCTCTGTGACGACGTTGTCTTCATGGCCACGCCCCCGGTCCACGGCGCGTTCGTCGAATACGTCGCCCACCCCGCCGACTTCGCCTACCGCATCCCCGACCACGTCTCCTACGACGAGGCGGCCCTCATCGAGCCGCTCTCCGTAGGACTTTTCGCTGCTCGCCGCGGAATGGCCCGCCTTGGCGACCGCGCCGCTATCCTGGGTGCCGGTCCCATCGGCCTCATGACCCTCTTGGCCCTCCAGAGCCACGGCATTCACGACGTCACTCTGGTCGACGTCGAGCCATTCCGCCTCCAGAAGGCTCTCGAGCTTGGCGCAGCCGAGGCCATCGACGCCCGCGCCGAAGACGTCGGACAAACCCGTTCCACCGAATTCGATTTGGTCTTTGAGACCGCCGGCAACTCCACCACTCTCACTCAGACCACTCGCATCGCACGCCGTGGCGGGCGGGTCGTGCTGGTGGGTATGACGGACGCCGACTTGACTCCTATCGACACCAACGAACTGGTAGACAAGGCGCTCGACGTTGCCGGCGTCTTCCGCTATGCCAACACCTGGCCCGTCGCCGTCGACCTGCTCTCGCGAGGCGCGGTCGACATCAAGCCGCTCATCACCGCGCACTACCCGCTGGAAGCTGCCGGCGAGGCGCTTGAAAATGCTCGAACCCGGAAGGACACCAATATCAAGGTCATGGTCACGCCCTAGCGTTGTTGTCGGTTCCACCGATTCGGTACTACTGTGACTCCGCAGGCGAGTTGTGACTCAGGATTCCGACCATGCCCCGCGCCGAAGGCTCAACCACGTTCACATCCGGCGACCCCGCGCCGGACTTCGACGTTCCCGTGGCGGGAACGGACGAACGCGCCACGCTGCGGGACTACGCCGGTGGTTGGCTGTGCCTCGTTTTCGTGAGGCATACCTGGTGACTCAGTTGCCAGGGATTCCTGGCGCGGCTCGAGGTCGAGCTGGATGAGTGGACACGAAGAGGCGCGTCCCTCGCTTGCATATTTCCGCAGAATCTCGACGCCGTGTCCGCCTTCGCCAGGCGCGAGGAAATACCGTTTCCCGTATTGGCCGACCCGGACCGGCAAATGACCCGCGACTATGGCGTGTACGTGCGGATCAACTTCGAGTCGTGGAACATGGCGCGGCCATCACTGATCCTCATCGATCCCGCAGGCGTGGTGCGCAAACTGTGGGTCGGGAGTCATCAGCGTGACTGGCCGGTGACCGCGGACTTCTGGGCGGTCATTGACGGTCACAACGGAAGCGGCGACTAGCGATCGCCTAGGATCAAAGCGTGACGTCTGGAACGACCGAGCGTCGCGCGCAGCGGCAGGGTGGACCGCGTGCACCGGAGGACAACCATCACCGCACGCGAGACCAGCGCCGATTCGACAACTGAGATCGTAGGGCTCGGCTACCGCATGAGCCGCCTCGAAGGCGCTTACGAAAACCTGGCAACCAAGGCTGATCTCAAGGACCTCGAGTTGCGTCTCACCCTGCGCATGCTCAGCATTGTCGGAGTTGCCACTGGCCTCATCATCGCTGATGATCGGCTTTGGGCCTGACGCAATGCCCACCGCCCGACTTGCGCTGCCGCGTAGTCAATAGCCCTGGAGGTCGGGCAAAGTCCGGACCAGGATTCTCGCCGTCAATCCAATGAGCGTGTGGAACGCCGAGACAGCCGAGTGGTACGCCCACAAGTATGGCGAGCACGCCACCAATCGGCTGGCCGTGAAGGAGCTGAAACTCAAGCCGGGCTCGGTCGTCGTGGACGTTGGTTGCGGCACTGGATCGGCCCTTCGGCATGCTGCGGCCGGGGTTCGGAACGGCACGTTTATCGGAGTCGATCCGGTTCCGCGCATGCTCGAGATCGCCCGCGAGCGAACCGATTCCCATCCGCACGGTGCTCAGATTGAGTTTCGTAGCGGCTGTGCGGAGGCTCTGCCTGTCGCGGATGGTGTAGCCGATGTGGTGTTCGCCTTTGACTCGTTCGACCACTGGCAAGACACGACCACAGGACTGACCGAGATCCGACGGATTCTTCGACTCGGGGGACGGCTGGCAGTCGTGAAAGACGGCGCGGTCCCAGGTGGGTCGAGAGCGCGCCAGGCGTTCAGCGATGCGCTGGCGCTCGCAGGCTTCACAGTGTGCAGTTCGCAGGAAATCGCCGGAGATGGCGTGTCCTTCACGATGTGGGTTTGCACGGTCGCCGACTGAGCCTCGGCCAAGAGCGCGTTCGTAAGCGCGCCGCCTGGAAGTCGGTGGTCATGTCCTAGGGGATCGCCGCCCTCAGCAGTTCGGCCAAATGCACTGGCCGACCCGCCTCAGCCACTGCCGGCCCTTCCTTCAAGTGCATCAGGCACCCGGGGTTATCCGCGCAAACGGCTTCAGCGCCCGTTTCGGCGAATGCCTGTAGCTTGCGGGTTCGCATTCGTTGGGCGACTTCCGGGTGATCGAAGGAGAATGAGCCGCCGAAGCCGCAGCATTCGCCTGACGGTGGGGCCTCGACGACGGTGTAACCGGCGTCGGTCAGCAGCTCGCGAGTCTCGGGGCCCAGCCCCATGCTGTGCTTTGATTGGCAGGCGTCGTGGATGGTCACAACGCCGCTCGTCCGACCGAGCATCTCGTCGGGAAGACCGCGCTCCGCCACGAAGCTGGTGAAGTCCCGCACCTTGGCTGATGCTGACCGTGCGCGTTCGGCCCAGGCCGGATCGTTGTCGGTCAGTCGTGCGTAGTCGTGCAGCATCGCGCCGATGCAGCTGGTTGAGGTGCTGACTACGGCGTCCACCTCGAGCAGCTCGATGGCTTCCACGGTCTGCCGCATCATTCGCGTCGCCTGGTCCCTGTGGCCCGCGTTGATGGCCGGTAGGCCGCAACAGGATGGGAACTGAACGGGTTCAACGGCTATCCCGAGCGTTTCCAGGACCGCCACCGCCGCTTCTCCGGTTTCCGGCGACAGCCAGTCGGTCAGGCAGCCTGGAAAGTAGGCCACCCGGGTGGCCGCCTCGGGGTCCGGTTTCGCCAGATCACCAATCCGGTCACGGAACGGACTCGCCTGTACCCGCGGCAGCGGCCGGCGTTTTAGCGGCGATCCCGGCAGCCGCTGTCCCAAGGCTTGCAACCACGGGACTTTCGAGGCCAGCCGTGCCCCGCGTTCCAGCAGCCGTTCGTCAGCCAGGGCGCCAAGCGCGCGCTGCTTCAAGCCGCTGCTGGAGTGACCCTCGGCAACCGCGCGTTCGCGCACGTCCAGGATCAGGTCGGGAATTGGGATGCCCGCCGGGCACACGCTGGCGCATGCGCCGCAGCCGGCGCAGAGCGACTGTGGCCCGGCGATGTGCTCCAGGCCGTGGTGGTATGGGGTTACGAGCAGGCCGATTGGGCCCGTGTAGATGTGGCCCATCGCGTGGCCGCCGACCTGCTGGTAGACCGGGCACACGTTCGAGCAGGCGCCGCAGCGGACGCACTGCAAGGCCGAGCGCATTCGCGGGTTGGTACGAATGGCCTCCCGCCCGTTGTCGAGCAGGATGATGTGTACGTGGCGCGGCCCGTGAACCCCCATCGAAAGCGACAGCTCGATGTCCGCGCTGCGGCTCGGGCCGGAGATGAAGGACACGTAGGTTGAAATCGGCTGGCCGGTGGCGCTGCGCGGCAGGCTTTCCAGCATCGTCGTCGCGTCGGCCAGCGAGGGCACCAGCTTGTCGATGCCGGCGATCACGATGTGCAGCGGCGGCAGTGCGCTGGCCAGGCGCGCGTTGCCCTCG
Source organism: Chloroflexota bacterium (assembly GCA_022824495.1). Lineage (GTDB taxonomy): Bacteria > Chloroflexota > UBA11872 > UBA11872 > UBA11872 > UBA11872. The sequence goes on from JAJDZU010000012.1 coordinate 289,123, forward strand.
TTGCTCACCAGCATCACGGTCCCTGTCGCGGCCACCAGCGCGTTCGCACCGGTAATCCCGGCGCCGGCGTTGATGAAGCGGCTGCGCAGGTGGCGGGCCGCCGCTCCCACCAGCACGTCCGGATCCGGCGGCAGGTCTTCGCCGGTGGCTTTGCTGATCAGTTCGGCCGCGCGTTCGCGGGTGATGTGCAGGGCGGGGGCGATGATGTGGGAGGGGCGTTCTCCGGCTACTTGAACCAGGAACTCGCCGAGGTCGGTCTCGACGACCTCGATGCCGTCGTCTTCCAGCGCCGTGTTGAGTTGAATCTCCTCGGTGGCCATCGACTTGCTCTTGACCACCATCCGGACTTCGTGGTCGTGCAGCACCTGGAGCGCCGTCGCAACGGCGCCCGCCGCGTCCGTGGGGCCGTGGACCACGGTTCCGACCGCTTCCGCGGCGGCCGTGAACTCCTTCACCAGCTCCGGCATCCGGTCGAGGGCGGCTTGACGGCGTCCGCCAAGGTCGGCCTGGCTGCCTTCGAAGTCGCGGGCGCGGAAGGCCGCGTCGCGGCGCTCGCTCAACTGCGGCAGCGAGCGTCCCAGCGCCACCGGCAGCGACTCCGACTCCAGCGCTTCGCGCAGCCGCTCCTTGAACGGCGGAATCGTGTGTCCGGCGGCTCCTGACGCCATCAGGGGCTCATCGCTTGCGGTAACGCGAGCGAATGCACGCGTCTACCAGGGCATGCGGTGATAGTCGGTCAGGTGCACCTCCTGGCCGGTAATGCTGGAGGTCTCGGCGGCCTGCAGGATCTCGACGATGTGGCGGCCGTAGTGGCTGCTGGTCTGCGGCCGCATGCCCATCTCGATCGACTGGGCGAAGTGGCGGTACTGCTCGCAGAAGCCGTGCTTGCCGTCGTGCTCCACTTCGCGCCACTCGTTCTTCTGGCCCACCCGCAGCGAGCCGCGCACGTTGTACTGGATTTCGCCCAGCGCGCAGTGGGCCTCGATGCCGTCCGTGGCGCAGCCGTTGACGCTGCCAACTACCACCAGGAGGCCCGGAATCCCGTTGGCGTATTGCACGAAGGCCGTGGTCACGTCGTCCGCGCCCTGGTAGTGCATGGAGGTGCTCTGCTTGGCCTTGACCGCCACGGCCTTGGCGCCGATGCAGTGGGTCAGCCAGTCCACCGCGTGGACGCCGTTGCCCATCCACATGCCGCCGCCCATCCAGCGCGTGCGGTACTGGTAGCGGCGCCCGCCGTAGCCCCAATTCTTGTTGAAGCGGGAGAGGGCCGTGACCACCGGGCCGAGCTCGTTGGAGTCCAGGATCTCGCGGGCCTTGCGCATGGCCGGGTGGAAGCGGCCGGTCAGGCCGATCTGCAGGGTTTTGCCCGAGGCCTGCTCGGCCTCGATCATGCGGTCGCACTCCTCAAGCGTGTTCGCCATCGGCTTTTCGACCAGGACGTGACGCCCGGCGTTCAGCGCGTCGATGGTCAGGTCGGCGTGCAGGTGGTGGCCCAGGACGATGGCCACGGCGTCCACGTTGGGGTCTTCCAGCAGCTTGTGGTGGTTGGGGTAGACCGCCGGGATTTCCCATTCCTTGCGGTGCGATTCGCGCAGTTCCTCCACGAGGTCGGCCGCGGCGACGCAGCGGGCGAACCCTTCGTCCTCGGCGATCTGCAGCGCCGTGAGATGCGACTTCGCGATTCCGCCCAGTCCGACCACTCCGATACCAAGCATCAAGCCCTCCGAATTTCGGAACCACTGCCCTGACCGACCATGGTGCCAGCGCCCCGGCCAGTCGGCTATCTGAAGTTTGCGGTGCTGGTCGGCGGCCTCGGTCCATTCGTCCTTGGCGCCGGTGAGGCCGGCGGATATGGAAGCTCCGGCCCGATTACGGTACGAGGGCCCGGGCAGCGTCGCGTTGCCGGAAGAGATCGGGCCGCTGGCGTGCGGCGTGGGCTAGGACGTGCGGCAGGTGGGGTAGTCGGCCTGGACGGGTTGGGTGCTGGCCGGATAGGGCGGGCCGAGCAGGGTGTCGGGCAGCCGGTTGAAGAAGTCCGGGTCGGCAACCGACACATCGCACCAGTACAACCCGAGCGCCTGGAAGGTGGCCGGGTCCGGAACATGTCGCCACTGGTGCGTTTCGGCGTCCCAGCGGTAGATCCGGGGGTCATCGGGGTCAATGGTCCGCAGCGCTTGTCCGGGGACGGTCGGCAGCCCGTACAGGGGAATGGCCGCCAGTACGGCGGTAGGCACGGTGTAATTGGCGATGACGTCCGGCCAGGCGATCTGCCCGACCAACGGGCTGTCCGGCGGCACCCAGAGCCGCCGCACCCGGCCGTCCGTCTCGGCCGGTTGCAGGCGCACCACGAAGTAGGTCTGTCCGTCGGCCGCGTCGCGGATGACGCCGCCCAGGACCACCGTCTGCACGTCGGCGGACGCGCTGCCGATCGAGACTTCCAGAACCTGGCCCGGCGTGTCCAGGCGCTCCAACCGCACGGCCGTTCCGTCCGGCGCCAGCACGGCCCGGGCCGCGTCCGTGAGACCGAGGGGTGGGGGCGGGGGCGGGGGCTTGGGCTTGGACTTGGACTTGCGGGGCGCCGGCTCCGGCGGCGAGTCCCCGCGACAGAGCCCGGTGAGGGTCAGCTCAAGCTCCGGGGAGGTGCGCTTGGTGCCGCCGTCCGCGGCCGACCGCAGGCTGGCGGGCAGCTGGGCGACCTGCCGCAGCGGTTGATCCTCGGCATCCACCAGGTCGTTGCCCTGCAGGTAGATGTGGGTGCCCAGGGGATTGCCGTTGTTGTCGTTGCCGGTCACCCCGCTGCCGGTGTCGCCCAGAGCGCCGGGCACGACGCCGCTCAGCTCGTTGCACGACAGCGCCAGCACCTGCAACTTGGCGAGGTTGCCCAACTGGGCCGGGATCGCGCCGGTCAAGCCGGCCTTGTCCAGCCACAGCCAGCGCAACTGGGCGAGGTTGCCCAACTCGACCGGAATCGCACCGCCCAGTTCGGAGTTCCGGTGCAGGGATAGCTCCTGCAGGTTGCTCAGGCTGCCCAACGCGGCGGGGATGCCGCCGGTGAGCTGGTTGCTTTGGAGATACAGGTAATACAGGTTGCTCAGGCTGCCCAACTCGGCGGGGATTGCGCCGGTGAGGCGGTTGCTCTGAAGAAAGAGATACTGAAGGTTACTCAGGTCGCCCAGCTCACTGGGAATCTCGCCAGTGAGTTGGTTCTGCGACAGCGCGAAGCTGGTGACGCTGCTCAGGCCGCCCAACTCACTGGGAATCTCGCCCGTCAACCTGTTACCCCAGATCCAGAAGGTCGTCACGCTGGTCAGGCTGCCCAACTCACTGGGAATCTCGCCGGTCAGCTTGTTGACCCCCAGGGACAGGAACTGGAGGTTGGTCAGATCGCCCAACTCGGAGGGAATCTCGCCGGTCAGTTGGTTCCGCGTCAGCTCCAAGGTCTCAAGGCTGGTCAGGTTTCCCAACTCCGCCGGGATCTGGCCAGTCAGCCGGTTGTCCCGCAATTGCAGAGACAGCAGGCTGGTCAGGTTGCCCAATTCTGCCGGGATCGGGCCGCTTAGCCGGTTGTTTTCCGCGTAGAACCTCGTCAGGTTGGTCAGGTTGCCGAGTTCCGTGGGGATTGGGCCGCTCAACTGGTTGTCCCGGAAGCCCAGTTCCAACAGGTTGCCCAGGTTGCCCAGCTCTTCGGGAATCCGACCGGTCAACCGGTTGTCACGCAGGGTCAGGTACACCAGGTTGCTCAGATTGCCCAATTCCCTGGGGATCGAGCCGCTCAACTGATTGAAGGACAGACGCAAGTGATTCAATTTGCTCAGATTGCCCAACTCCCTGGGGATCGAGCCGCTCAACCGGTTGTTATCCAAAGTCAAGGCTTTGAGATTCGACAGATTGGCCAGTTCCACGGGGATCTCGCCCGTCAATTGGTTTTGAGGCAGAGTCAGTGTCGTCAGGTCCGGCAGTGATCCCAGCGCGGGCGGAAGCCTCCCCTTGAGGTTGCCGGCCCAGAAGCTAATGGTCCCGACGCCTCCCGCGGAGTTGACTTGCACTCCATTCCACTGGTCGATGGGGAGATCGCCTGCCCAGTTGAGGTCGGCGCCTTCAGCGCCGCGCAGCTCGTCTTTCAGCCCAAGCAGGGTTTCGCAATCGCGAATTGAGCGGTCGGTGGCTTGCGAGGAGCAATGGCTGTCGGCGCCGGCGCGGATCGAGCCGGCCACGGTTAGCAGAACCAGGCCAACCAGCGCGGCCACCGCCACGCGGCGCAAGACCTTCGCGCGCGACGGGCCTGCCAGCGTGCATGCAGTCGTTGAACCGTGAACAATCCGCTGACCGCGGTGGCTGGCAGGGAGATGCCGTGTACGTGCGTTAGTGCGGATAGCCCACACCAAACTGGAGGGCGGGTTCATGCGCCTTCATGATATGACGATATCAGCATGAAGTCATAAGCAATATGAATATTTCATGAGAATTCGGCAAAGTCCAGGCTCGCGGACTGCCCAGGGCCACGGGGCCAGGCGAGGTCTTCGCCGCAATCAATTGCGGCGGTCGAATCCGATGAATGCAAGCGCCAGGCGCCGCGGCGGAGCGCACCCAGCAGGTTTAGCTCAGCGGGGCTGGGGACCGTCGGCCACGACTCCGCAGGTTCATCGCGCCCGTACCCGTTACATCGTCAGCGACCCGGCGATGGGGAGGCGCGCAGGCGGGCGGCAGGGCAGTTTCGCGCTCGTTTGCGTCTCGCTGCGCCGTCGCTTGCGTTCAGGCCGGGTCGGCGTCCTCCAGCCGCTGCGCTCGCCGGCAGCTCAGGCGGAGGATCAGGTAGGCCGCTACCGCGGAGGCCAGCGATCCCGCCAGGATGCCGAGGCGGTCGCCGGCGAAGTAGTCGCCGCTGCCGTGCTCGAAGGCGAGGCCCGCGATGAAGAGACTCATGGTGAAGCCGATGCCACAGGCGAACGCCACCCCGGCAATCTGCGCCCAGCTCACGCCGCGCGGCAGGGCTGCGAGGCCAAGGACGGCGGCAATGGCGACAAAGCCAAGAATGCCGACCGGTTTGCCAAGGAAAAGCCCCGCGGCTACGCCCACCGTCACGGGATGCAGGAGCTCGTCGACGCCAATGCCGGATAGCGCGAGCCCGGCGTTGACGAAGGCGAAGACGGGCAGGATCACGAACGCCACCGGCGAATGCAGATCGTGCTCCAGCTTTCGCAAGGGCGATTCGCCGCGCGGGTCGCGCATGGGAATGCAGAAGGCAATCAAGACGCCGGCCAACGTGGCATGCACCCCGGACTTGAGCACGGCGACCCACAGCACGAGCCCGACGAGCACATAGGCCGACACGCGGGTCACGCCCAGCCGGTTGAACACAACCCCAGCCGTCAGCGCCGCCGCGCCGACCAGGAGCGCCGGAACGGCCAGGTCGCCCGTATAGAAGATCGCGATGATCACGATCGCCGCGAGGTCGTCGAAGATGGCCAGGGTGAGCAGAAAGGTCTTGAGCGGCGTCGGAATGCGCCGGCCGAAGACGCTCAACAGGCCCAGGGCGAAGGCGATGTCGGTGGCGACGGGGATGCCCCAGCCGTCCAGCGCGATTGGATCCCGCCAGTTCAGGGCGATGTAGATCGCCGCCGGCACGAGCATGCCGCCCAGCGCGCCGAACCCTGGCAGCGCAATGGCCCGCAGGGACGAGAGTTCGCCCTCCAGGATCTCCCGCTTGACCTCCAGGCCGATCACGAAGAAGAACAAGGCCATCAAGCCGTCGTTGACCCACAACAGCAGGGGCTTGTTGATGACGAGGTCCCCGACCTGGACGGCGACAACCGTGTCCAGCAACGACGCATAGACGCTCGCCAGCGGCGAATTGGCGGCGATCATGGCCGCCACCGCGGCTCCGAACAGCAGAATCCCGCCGGCCGATTCCAGCTTGATGAAATCGCGGATCGTGAAGGCGGGTCCGCTGGGATCCGGCCGCCATCCCACGGACCTCAGGGCAGTCAGCATCCATCTCCCGGAGCAGCCTGTGTGAGCCGAGCATAGCCTCAAGCCGTCACCCGGGAGCGGCTTCCGACTGCCTGACGCTGCCAAGTCGCGACCACCGAACACCCGGAGCGGGGACGGCTGGGTTCGGGGCCATCGTCGGGCCGGGGTTGGGCGCCCGAGAGGCGCGGGGGGCAGGTTGGGAATGCGCGACTAGAGAGGGTTGCGCCAGCGAACGCCGGGGAAGCGGCTGAAGTCGCTGTCGTTGGAGTGGACTTCGGCCTGGTATTCGATGGCCAAGGCGGCGATGTGGGCGTCGGTGACGAGGTTGCCGCCGACGCCCGCGGCAGCGAGAGCGCGACGCACGAGGATGAGGTGCTGCCGGCCGGGGTTCAAGGTCGTGACGTGGGGTGCGCGAAACCAAAAGCCGACGAAGTCCAGCGCCTGCGCAATTGTTGCCGGATGCTCACGCAGACTTGGATGCGTCAGCATGCGTACGAATCCAACCGTGACTACCCACGGAATCCCAATTCGTTCCGTTCCGTTGAGCAGCCCTTCCCACCAATGGCGGGCCGGACGGTGGAGGGGCGCTCCGTCGTTCTAGGCGTAGAGCAGCAGATTCCCGTCGGGAACGATCACTCCCGGTGCTCTTTGAGAATCTCCCGCTGCTCTTCGAGGAAGTCCTCGACCTCAAGCTGGTCGTTGAGCTGGTTGAGCTTCATGGGGTCGATGCCTGGCCGGAATCCGCTGCGGAGCGGTCGAATACGAAACACTGGCCGATCCTCGGGGGCTTCCGGCGCGAGGCCGCGGCGCAGGGCGTCGTTGACGACTTGCTTGAACGGGACGTCCAGCAGCTTCGCCTGCTGCTTGAGGGCGTCGGCGAGATCGTCGTCGAGGGTGAGGGTGGTTCGCATGGAGGCATCGAAGCATCATTGACTTGTGGCGTCAAGGTGTTTGCAGGGACGGCCCGGGTGATGACGGCGACGGAGTTCCGGTCGAAGTGGTTGGGGTTGATGGATGGAGGTGGCGGCGACGGTAAGGGAGATTGCGATAACAGAACGGAGAGGGTTGTTGTCCTTTTACTTTTACTATGAATGTCTGGAACTACATGTAGGGCTGTGACACTATATTGTTTTTTGTTTCTGTTGAATAGGAATTCCGATCCTGAGACTGGTGACGGCTGTGCCGTGATGTGGTGGCGGATTTGCATGACCTGTTGAATGAGAGCGTCGTGAATCGACAAGTCTAGCTCCTTTGCCGAATTGTCAGTCATTATTGAGCAATAGGTCGAATTCGCAAAGTTAGGGCTTTAGCGATGGGTACTGAATGAAGCAATTGACCTGCTGCCCACAGGGATATAACAAATGCGCGCGGAAACGCGCAACGGTGATATACTTCGGGCGGCATACGATGCGGCACTCACGCCTTGTACATCCCAGCGTCACCAATTGGATTTCGCTGGATACTGCCGTGTGACAATAGGATATAGTTCAGCGACTCGTCTAGGGTCGCTAATTCTCAAAGGAGGAAAGCTAAAGCTAAAGCAATTCGGTCTGTCCGTATCGCCACCCTAGAGTTTAGGGTGGTCCTCAATCCTTTGTAGGTAATGGACGCGTGGACAACGGGAGGGAAGTGACTCGTGGACGGGACAGTGGTGTTGGTAGCAGTTTTTATTGTGAATCTGCTGTTTGCCATTTTGTGCGCTTGGGTCGCATCCGAACGAGGTCGCGATCCTGTTGCCTGGTTCGTTTTAGGATTGCTCTTGGGCATTATTGCGTTTATTCCGTTAGCGATGGTCCCGACACTGGAACCTCGTGAACGCCAGACATCGGCTACATCGGCTGCACAAGTACGGCAACGCATTCGTGACCGAGAACGAGCTGGTCGTTCTGGCGCTGGCTACAGGGATCGTCGGCGTCGTCGTTCGACAGGCCCCATAGCTCAGGATACTAGGCAAAGAGCACGAAACCGAGAACGACTAGCAGAGATTCGAAGAAACCGCAAGTAGCGTAAATTAATGGCCCGCGCCGACTGTTTGGGGCGGGCCTCACAATATGGCGAATACCGTCAAGCAAGCGCGCGATCTTGCGCAATTCTCTATCCATCAGACAGCCCTAACTGTGGCGGCCAATGTCGACAATCTATACTTGCACCTGTATGGGAAGCGCCAAACAAGCGTAGGACGGAACGGTACAAAGTAGATTCTTCTTGGTCCAGACCTATTAGGGTGTAGATTATGGGTTGACTCCCAAGTGCCGCCAGTCGCTCGGGGATAAGGGGTGCAGCGGTCTACGAACGAAAATGGACACAAGGAGGCGAGCAGTGCGTGGGGGCTGTCAGCCACGTTGGCCTCATCAATGGTAATTTAAGAAAGCAATGTATGTGCCTGAAGTTCGTGATCTGCGTATGCAGCAATTCACCGCGACGACCACGCAGCGGAACCAGGTGACCATTCCGGCCGAGGTTCGACGCCGGCTGGGCATCAAGCCCAGGGACAAGGTGGCCTTCACCATCGACGACGCCGGCACGGTTCGCCTGGCCGCCGCCGAGTTCAGCCTGGAGTCGGCCTACGGGTCGGTGCGGCCGTCGTCCAGGCCCGAGGACTTTGAGCAGCTTTCCCGAGACGCCAAGGACGAGAAGGTCGTGGCCACGGCGCGGGAATTGCGCGGGGAATGAAGTTTCTCGATACCAGCGTCATCCTGCGATTCCTGACGCGCGACGACGAGGAGAAGGCCGACGCCTGCCTGCGGCTGTTTCAGCGGGTCCAACGCGGCGACGAGGAGCTGCTGACCTGTGAAGCGGTGGTACGCGAGGTCGTGTCTGTGCTGTCGTCAGCACGCGCCGGGTATGGCCTGAGCCACGAGGGCATCCGCAGCCGCCTGGTGCCGATCCTGACGCTGCGCGGGCTCAGGCTTCCGCAGAAGCGCGTGTACCTGCGGGCGCTTGACGTTTACGCGTCGTCCGCGTTCCTCGACTTCGAGGATGCGCTGGCGGTGGCTCATATGGAGCGCCTGAGGGTTTCGGAGATCGTGAGCTACGACCGGGACTTCGACCGCGTGGCGGGGCTTCAGCGGGTGGAGCCGTGATGGATCGCGGAAGCTGCCGATCTCAAGCGTCCTGACCGGGCGCACGGGTTCCGCTGGCAGGTCCAGTCGTGAGACGCGACCCGTATCCTCCAAACGCCGGGCCAATAGCAAGAGGCGAGCGACGTGATCGGGGCGATTATTGGGGACATTGTGGGGTCGGTGTATGAGTGGCGGCGGATCAAGACGAAGTCGTTTGAGTTGTTCGTGGATCAGTGCGAGTGCACGGACGACTCGATTTGCACGGCGGCCGTGGCGGACATCCTTATGCACGATCTACCGCCAGCCTTGACGCTTCAGCGGTGGTGCCGGGAGCATCCGCGCCGGGACTACGGCGGCAGATTCGCACAGTGGATTGAGATGGATCCGCCGCGTCCGTACGACAGCTTTGGGAACGGCGCGGCCATGCGGGTCTCGCCGGCGGCCTACCTGCACCGCAACGGCGAGCTCTCGGCCGCGCTGGAGGCTTCAGACCTGGTGACCGCCGTGACCCATAACCATCCGGAAGGCCTGAAGGGCGCCCGCGCGACGGTGCATGCAATCTGGCTGGCCTTCCAGGGCGAGCCGGCCACCGGTATTCGGAAGGCCATCGCCGAGACTTACGGCTACGACCTCTCGCGCAGCGTCGATGACATCCGGCCCGGCTACCGGTTCAACGAGATCTGCCAGACGACCGTGCCCGAAGCCATCACCTGCGCGTTAGAGTCCGACAGCTTCGAGGACGCGATCCGTAACGCCGTTTCCCTTGGCGGGGATTCAGACACCCTGGCTGCGATTGCCGGGCCGATTGGCGAGGCGCTGCACGGGATTCCCGCCGACATCCGGGCCGAGGCCGAAAATCGCTACGTGCCTCACGACATCCTCGGAGTCATCCGAGAGATGTATGGCGAGGCGCTGACGCTGTGAATGGGACTGTAGGTATCAGGACTCGGAATCGGCGTTCCAACGGACTCCGGTTGTTGAGATGTCACCCTTGACATTGACCTTGCCCCGCAGGCTGCCGATCAGATCTGCATCCCCCTGGGCGTAGGGCACGACCCGCGCGACGGGCTTGCCGCGCCTGGTGATGATCAGGCCATCGGGTTCAAGCTCGTCCAGCAGCGCGAGGCAGTGGGCCTTGAAGTGCGCGGCCTCAATCGTCCGCATGGCGCTCCTCAAGCAACTGGAAGTCATCCGGCTCGCACATAGTGTCCGGCAACTCTCTGACTCGCGCCTATTGCCCGAGCCGTTCCAGCACTACATGCGCCGCGTTGTGGCCGGGGGCGCCGGTTACCTCGCCGCCGGGGTGGGTGCCGGCGCCGCAGAGGTAGAGGTTCTGGATGGGGGTGCGGTAGTCGGACCAGCCGGGGAGGGGGCGGCGGGACATCATCTGCTGGGGAATCATGTCGACGTGGCGGATGTTGCCGTCGGTCAGGCCGATGCGGTCCTCGATGTCCTCGGGGGTGAGCAGCGTCCAGTCGATGATGGCGTCCCGGAAGTTGGGGGCGTAGCGGCAGAACTCGTCGATGAGTTTTTCGCCGAACTCCTGCCGCTTCTCCGACCAGGAGCCGTCCTTGAGGTGCGCCGGCACGAAGAAGACCCACATGGACAGCACGTGCTGGCCTTCGGGCGCCACGGATGGGTCGTAGACGGTCGGTATCTGCACCTGGATGATCGGGGTCTCGGGGAGCCGGCCGTTGGTGGCGTCGAGCCAGCTGGACTGGCAGTAGTCGGTTGAGGGGGCGAGATTGATCATGGACAGGTGCTTGGGGTCGTAGTCGTCGCCCAGGTGGCGCGAGAAGTCGGGCAACTCGCGCAGCGAGCAGAGGAACTTGACCGAGGCGGACTGCGTCTTCAGCGACTCGACCTCGTCCACGACTTCCTGTTCCACGTCGGCGCCGTCCAGCAGTTGCGTGAAGGTGCGCTTGGGGTCGGCGTTGGAGAGGACCAGGTCGGCCTCGATAACTTCGCCGTCGGCCAGTTCGACGCCGGTGGCCTTGCCGTCCTGGGTCAGGATGCGGGATACCTCCGCGCCGGTTCGGATCGACACGCCGACCGACTCGGCGGAGCGGGCCATTGACTGGGTGATGGAGCCCATGCCGCCGCGGACGATGCCGTAGTTCTCGGTGTCCTTGCGGTAGGCGCTGAAGCGGTAGAGCGCGGTGATGTAGGCGCTGCCGGGGGCGCTGATGTTGCCCATGTCGATCGCGCCGATGCTGGCCATCGCCTTCATCTCGTCGGAGACGAAGGTCTGGTCGATCAGGTCGCGCAGCGGAACGGTGAGCAGGGTTTCCAGCAGTTCCTCTTCTTCCTCGTCCTTGAAGCGCTCAGTGAGCTCGGCCAGGGAGGGCGGCGGACCGAGGTAGTAGTCGCTCAGGATTCGCACGGCGCGGTGCCAGAAGTCGGCCCAATCCAGCCAGGCTTCGGCGTCCTCGGGCGAGAACTGGCGAATCTCTTCGGCGGTCTTCTCGTCGTCGTGCCAGAGCCTGACGGCGCGCCCGTCGGGAAACGGGTGCAGGCGGCCGGGGTCCAGCGGGTAGACGTGGAAGCCGTGCTTGCGGAGCTCGAGTTCGTCGATCACCTTCTGCTGGAGGATGTGGCAGACGTAGGAGCAGGTGGAGATGTGGAAGCCGGGGAACCACTCCTCGGTGACGGCGGCGCCGCCGACCACGTCGCGACGCTCCAGCACCTGTACGTCCAGCCCGGCCCGGCCGAGGTATCCGGCGGCCACCAAGCCGTTGTGCCCGCCGCCGACGATTACGACTTTCTTGTTTTCGGCCATGGTTCGCTCCTTTTGCCGCTACCCCGTGCCGGCTGGCTCGGACCCGTGCGCCAGAACGGCAGTCACCCGCAGCTTTGCGGCTGTCACCGGGCTAGAATCCCAGGCCGTTCGGGGGACGGGTCGAAGCTTATGACACGGGACTCCAGGAAGCCGCTGGGTCTGGACGATGTGCTCATCGTCGACTGCGACGTGCACGCGAACGAACCGCCCGAGGCGCTGGCGCCGTATATCGACATGCCGTGGCGGCGCTCGCTGGAGTTGCTGGGCCGAGGGCCGCAGCGCTACCTGGACATTCCGGGCTACGCGCCGATTCTGAACCTGGACCCGCCGTTTCCGGACCGCGGGCTGGGCAACCGGACGGTGACCACGGCGCGGCAGATGCGCGATGAACTGGATGAGCTGTCCATCGACGTCGGCATCCTGTTTCCCGACAACCTGCTGAAGATCGCGGTGTTCCCGCACGTGGACTACGCGGCGGCGCTGGGACGTGCGTATAACGCCTGGCTGGCGGACGCGTGGGTGAGCCGGGAAGAGGGCCTGTACGGGGCGGTGCTGGCCGTGCCGCAGGATCCGAAGGACGCGGCGGAGCAGATTCGGACCTACGGGGCGGACGACCGGTTTGTGGCCGTCTACCTGCCGGTCGCGGGGCTGCGTCCGCTGTGGGGCGACCGGATGTACGACCCGATCTACGAAGCGGCCGAGGAGATGGGGCTGCCGGTGATGCTGCACAGCGTGGGGCTGATCCACCCGCACTTTCCGTTCAACCTGGAGCACGTGGAGTCGCGGATCGTACGCCACCCCATCAACCATGAGTTCGCGCTGATGGCCAACCTGTTCACGATGATCGCCAACGGGGTGCCGGTGAGATATCCCGACCTGGAGATCGTGTTTACCGAGGGCGGCGTTTCCTGGGTGCCGTTCTGCATGTGGCGCATGGACAAGGAATACGCCGAGATTCCGACGGGCGCGCCATACCTGGAGCGTCCGCCGAGTGACTACATCAAGAAGATGTACTACTGCACGCAGCCGATCGAGGAGCCGGAACGCGCACGGGATCTGCTGACCATGATCGACCTGTTCGATGGGCGCGATAAGGTCATTTTTGCCTCCGACTGGCCGCACCACGACTTCGACCATCCGCGCACCGTGCTGAACATGCCGTTCGACGCCGAGCTCAAGCGCAACATCATGGGCGAGACCGCCCGCCGCCTCTTCAAGCTGCCGGTGCCCGTTCCGGTCGCCTGATGCCACGCATCCGCGTGGGGCCGGCGGATGACATTCAGCCCGGCCAGCCGGCGTTTGTGAGGCACGGCGCGATCGAGATCGCCGTGTTTCGCGTGGACGACGGTTTTCGCGCCTATCGCAACCGTTGCCCGCACCAACAGGGGCCGGTGTGCACGGGTCCGGTCAGCGGCACGCTGGTGGCCACGGCCGATACCGACTGGCGGCTGGCCTGGGTGCTGGAAGGCCGGGTGCTGATCTGCCCGTGGCACAGCATGGAGTTCGATCTGGACACGGGGCGCCGGATCCGCGCCCAGTCGGAACGCTTGCGGGCGTTTTCTATTGAAGTCGAACGCGGTCAGGTTTTCGTGCAGGTGGGTCCACGCTCGGCGCCATCCGCTTCCCGTCAGGGGACCTGACGACCGCTTGCCGTTAGTTGGGGCCGCCGGCGTCCCGAGTGTTTCACGGATCGTTCCAGGCTCATCCTTCCCCATCTCGCCGGCGTGTAGGCTGGATGGTGCGTGGAATGCCGGGGGCTCAGCGAGTGAAGTTTGTCTCCGCCGTCTCGCTTGAGACCGAACCGGCGCGCATCGCACAGGACATCCACGACCAACTCGCGGCGGACGGACCGTACGACCTGGTGGTCGCATTCGTCCGGCCGCCAACCGATCCGGCGGGCGCGGAAGTCCTGGCCGGCTTGCATGCGTTACTGGCGCCGCGACGATTCATTGGCTGCACGGCAGGCGGCGTCGTGGGGTCCGGCCGCGAGATTGAGAGCCATGACGCCACCGCGGTGCTGGCGGCGCGTCTGCCGGGCGTGCGGATCGATCCGCTTCCCGATCTCGACGACGAGGCCGTCGATCTTGCGCCGGACGACCTCCAGGCCTGCATCGTGTTGGTGGATCCCTATTCGACGGCTACCGAAGCCTTGCTGCGCCGACTGGACCAGCTGGCCCCGGGAATCCCCGTCATCGGCGGCGTGGCCAGTTGGGCGTCCGCCCCGGGTCGCAATCGCCTGGCCCAGGACGGTGAGGTCGCGAACTCCGGTCTGGTCGGCGTGACGCTGCGTGGGAATCTGCGTGTCAGCACCATCGTCTCCCAGGGCTGCCGGCCGGTGGGCGACTGGTTCACCGTTACGGGAAGTCGCAGCAACCTGATCCAGGAACTCGACGGGAAACCGCCGCTTGAAGTTCTTCAGGAGGTCTTCAGCGAAGCCAGCCCCGAGGATCAGAAGCTGATGCGCTCCGGCATTCTCCTGGGGCGTGGCGTTGCCCAGCAGCCCAACGATCTCGGGCATGGATCGTTCATCATCCGCGTCGTGCTGGGCGCGGACCGGGAATCCGGCGCGATCAGCGTGGCCGACCGCGTGCGCGAAGGCGAGTTTGTGCAGTTCCACGTGCGCGACGCCCAGAGCGCCCGCGACGACCTGGAGATGCTGCTGACGCCGCAGGTCTTTGAAGAAACCGCCGCCGGGGCTTTGCTATTCACCTGCAACGGCCGCGGGGAACGCTTCTTCGGTGAGCGCGACGCCGACGTAGCGATCATCGGCAACGCCCTGGGCGAGCAGGTGCCGGTGACGGGCTTTTTCTGCGGCGGCGAAATCGGCCCTATCGGCTCGGCCAACTTCGTCCACGGCTACACCGCCAGCCTGGCCGTCTTTCGCCCAGGCTCCGGCGCGGGCTAGATCCCACGCTTGAGGAAACTCGTTCGAGTTTCCGTTTGAGCGTTACTTGGGCGAATTCCGCTTCTCAGAAGTGAATAGCTGAACTCACTACAATCGCCGGGATAAAAATATGTTTATGGAGATCGTGATTTGACGCAGTCGCCGCCGGAAGCTCCGAACGGTACCGCTCCCTCTAATGTCACCACCGGGCGCAGAGTCCGGGAAGCACTGCTCAAGACGACCGAAACGGTGCTTCGCCCGTTGGTCATCCGGTCGCTGCTGGCCTGGGAACGTCTTGAGTCGGGCGTCAGCTACAACCCCACCTCCAGGGACATTCAACGCGATCCCTACCCGACCTACGAACGGCTGCGGCGCAAGGATCCCGTGCATCGCATGCGGCTGGTGGACGCGTGGGCGATCACCCAGCACCAGGACATCGACGCGATGCTGCGCGACAGCCGACGGTTTTCGAACGGCGGCCGGGACTATGGGTACGTCGACTACGTTTCACTGCTGGACATGGACCCGCCGGATCACACGCGCTTGCGGTCGCTCGTGGTCAAGGCGTTTACGCCGCGGGCGGTTGCGCAGCTCGCGCCAAGCATCCAGAAGACCTGCGACGAGCTTCTGGACGACGTCGAAGATACGACCCGATTCGACCTGATCGAGGCCCTGGCGTTTCCGTTGCCGGTGATCGTCATTGCCGAAATGCTGGGCGTTCCGCCGGCGGACCGGGACCGGTTCAAGACCTGGTCGCAGGACGCGGCGCTCTCGGTCGAGCCGGCGCTGAACCCGGGACAAGTGCGGCGGGTCCAGCGCGCCTTCGGGAATCTGCGCGAGTACCTGAACGGGCTGATCGAGCGTTTTCAGCGGGACCCGCAGGACAACATGATCAGCGCGCTGGTGGCCGTGGAGGAGGCCGGCGACAGGCTGACCCGTGAAGAACTGCTGATGACCCTGATGTTGCTGCTGGTGGCCGGGCACGAGACGACCCGCAACCTGATTGGCAACGGGATGTTGGCGCTGCTCCGGAATCCCGACCAGTTGCAGCGGTTGCGCGACCATCCGGAGTTGATGGAATCGGCCGTCCACGAGTTGCTGCGCTATGACGCGCCCGTGCAACTCGACAGCCGGGTCGTGCGTGAAGACCTGGAGATTGGCGGCAAGCGCATTCGCAAAGGCCAGCGCGTCATCGGCCTGATCGGCGCCGCCAATCGAGACCCCGAGGCATTTGCCAGGCCGAACCTCCTGGACATTGGGCGAGGGGACAAGACTCATCTGTCATTCGGCCGGGGCATTCACTTTTGCCTGGGATCGCCCCTGGCGCTGTTGGAGGGACGAATTGCCTTCGCCACGCTCCTGCGGCGGTTCTCCTCCATCCGGCTGGCGGCCGAGCCGGAGCACCTGGACGTCGTGGTGTTGCGCGGTCTGCGGGAGTTGTGGATTGACGTCGAGCGAACTGCCGACGCATAGCCCCCGGTGCCGCATCCGCGGCTTCGATGCACGGGCGCGCCGGCATTCGTTCCCGCGTTTGACCTGAGGCTCGCTCCCTAGAGACCTTGGCGTAACCCTGGGTTAGGTGCGCGGAAGACCCTCACCCCAGCCCTCTCCCACGGGGAGAGGGAGCAAGAGGGGCCGCGCCTTTGAGGGTGCGGGGCGTTATGCAAAGGTCTCTAGGCGGGCGTTCCGGCCTGGGCCGGGATGCCGCGCAGCACCTCGTCGAACTCCCGCGTGCGGTCCTCCGACGGCGGGGGCGTCAGCAACGTACCGGCGATGGCCGCCAGCCCGCCCGCAAGGAATCCCGGCAGGGCCGGCATGACGTCGAACATGCCCTGCGGGCCTCCCGACAGCACGAACTGCCAGAGTGACGCCACGACGAATCCGACCACCACTCCCGCTAGCGCGCCGCCGAAGTTGAAGCGCCGCCAGTAGAGCGCCAGGATCACCGCCGGGCCGAAGGTGGCGCCCATGCCACCCCAGGCATACGCCACCAGGTTCAGCACCGTGTCAGGGAAGGCGATGGCCAGGTAGCCCGCCAGCGCTCCGATCACAACCAGCAGCGCACGCCCCAGCCACACCCGTTGCGAGGCGCCCAGGGCGCTCGCATACCGGCGCAGCAGCGGCAGGTCGCCGGCCGCAATGGCCGACGCCAACAACAACTGCGAGTCCGCCGTGCTCATCACGGCCGCAATCACCGCCGTCAGGAGCAAGCCGCCAATGATGGCCGGAAAGAAGTAGTCCGACACCAGGAAATACACGCGCTCCGCATCCGACGTGGTGATGCCGATTTCGTCAAGCGCGGGCCGAGCAAAGAGACCGAGCAGGAAGCTCAGCGAATAGACAAGACAGAGCCACAGCGTCGACAGATTGCGGCTCTGCTTGATCCTGTCTTCGCGCTCCACCGCCATGAATCTCTGCAGCACGTGCTGCGCGCCGAAGAACCCAAGGCCCCAACCCATCGTGCCCAGGACAAATACCGGAGTGACCACCCCGCCGCGGTCGTCCGTGAATGGGTTCATGAACCCCGTCGCGCCGCCGCCCACGCCACCCAGCGGATCCTCGGCTGCCACGATGACGGTGGTCAGCATGATCACGAAGCCAATGAGGATCAGCACGGCCTGGAACACGTCGGTCCGCGAGACGGCCAGGAAGCCGCCGATGAACGTGTACGACGAGACGGCAATCAGGGTGAGGATCAGCCCGAGCGTCGGATCCAGACCGAATTCCGTGTTGAGCAATTTCGACCCGGCGACCAGGCCCGACGTGATGTAGAAGACCACGAAGAAAATCGTCAGCGCCGCGCACACGGCGCGCAGAACCTGCCCCTGGTCGCCCACGCGTCGCTCCAGGAACTCGGGAAGCGTCAGCGCGTCCTCCATCGAAATGGTGTAGCGACGCAGGCGTTTCGCGACGATGGTCCAGTTGATCCAGGCGCCAATCACGAGAAACACGACCAGCCACAGCTGATTGGCGCCGCTCGTAAACGCCAGCGCCGGGAATACCAGCATCGTCCAGCCGCTGGTGGTGGACGAGCCGGCGCTGAGCGCGGTGGTGAAGCTGCTGAGCCGCCGGCGACCCAGCACGTAGTCCGACATCGCCGACATTTGGCGCACCCGGACGATCGCGATACCGATCAGAATCGCGAAGTACGCGATGAACACCGTGACGGTCCACGCGGTGCTCAGCACGTCCGGGGTCATACGCGGGCTATCCGCCAGCCGTGAAGTTCAGGGACTACGGCCGCGGCGCCGGTCCCAGCACGATGTACTTTCGGTCCTCGGTCCGCTCTGCCGGCGGCAGCACTTCCACGACGACGCGCGAGAGGCCAACCACCTCGCCCTGCTCGTCGAAGCTGTAGTTGTCGCCAATCGCGCCGCTCCAGGTGATCTCGTACATGCAGTCGCGGAAGCCGTCGGCGTCCTGGTCGTCGCCGGTTTGCTTCAGGCACTCGGCCGTGATGTAGACGTCGTCGTAGGCGGATCCCAGGTGCCAGGGAAGCGTGACGTAGTTGTAGCGCTCCCTGAAGTCGGCCAGAACCTCCTGCGCCTTCGCGTTGTCGGGATCCAGGTCGGCGGTGATCGCTTTCATGCCGGTAGCCGCGTCGCCGGCGATCTCCAGGGCGGTTGTGCCCACGGAGATGGTCTCCGCGTAGATCGGCCCGTCATAGCCCAATTCGCGTGACTGCTTGATGATGGTTCCGGCCGACGCCTCGGACTGCGGCGCCAGGTGCAGGGCATCAGGGTTGGCGTCGAAGAGCTTCGTCAGCTGCGACCTGAAGTCGGTCACGTCGGAGGCGTAATACTCCTCGGCCACAATCGTGCCGCCGCGTTCCTCAAATTGGGCGACCGTCGTGCGCCGCACCCCCTCGGCGTAGTCGGTCGTTTCGGTAATCGTCGCAAGGCCGCGAACTCCGTCGGCCCAGAGCACGTTGCCCGTGTCAATGCCGACCTGGATGTCGCTGATCTGCGTGCGGAAGATGTAGTCGCCCGCGTTGGCAATGTCGGGGTTGCTGGCCAGGCCGGAGAACAGGATCACGCCGTCGGCCTCGGCCAGCGGCGCCGCTCCCAGCATCGCCCCGCTGCACGAGGTGCCGAGGATGATCTTCACTTCGTCGACCTCGGTCAGCTTCTTGTACGCGGTAATCGCGTCCTGCGCGTTGCACTTGGAGTCCTCGACGATGAACTCAATCGGACGCCCGTTCACGCCGCCCGCCTCGTTGATTTCGTCCAGCGCCATCTGCTTGGCCTGGCTGGCCACGGTGCCGTAGGTTTCGCCGGCGCCCGTGAGCGATTCCATGACGCCGATTCGGTAAGGCGTGCTGGTGTCTTCGCCGCAGGCTGCAAGTACCAGGCCAAGCGCCAGCAGCAGGCCCAGCACCAGGATCTTTCGGCTAGCTCTCAACAGCATGGTGCGCTCCTGTGTGCCGACGCCCGGTCGTCCCGCGAACTCTCGCCGCGACGCCGAGTGTCATTGCCACATTGTGTCCTCGTACGGGCAGGGGACTATGCTCCGAATTCGGTTCGCGCCAACCACCGCGGGCTACCGCTGCTGGTCCACGGTGACCGTGACGATGTCCACGCCGTGATATTTCTGGTGCTGCACCGACGCCGCGTAGTGCCACAACAGCCTGAATGACACCTCGCGCTCGTCGGGGGCGGGCGGCATGTCGTTCAGGTAGGCGAGTTGGTCTTCCATGTTGGCGCCTTCGAGCGCCGTCACGAACTCCATCTCGGCCGTGCGGTCGTTCATACGTGCCGAAACCGACAGTTGCCGGCCGTGCTCGGCCGCTTCATCGGATTCCTGAAGCAGGATCGACAACGTTTCCTCGCCGGCCGACGCCAGGCGGTCCGCTGAAGCGGCGTTCCACCCGTGCTTCGAAGCGAAGCCGCGCAGGAACTCTTCGATTGCCGGCAGCGCGTCCATGGCCAGGGCCGTCTGCAATCGCCGGCGCCGCGGGCTGGTCAGCTCCATGAACACCATCATGATGATCGCCACCACCGCGCCGGAGGTCATCCCGTTGCCCAGCAGGACCCCGATAAAGCCGTCGCCCAGCAAGTCGGGAAAGATCAACTGACTCTGAAAGCCCGCGCCAATCCAGAACGACAGGCCAACAATCGCGGCTGTCCGGTGGTTGACTCCGCCCTGAACGACAATCCGCATGCCCTGGACGAAGAGGATTCCGATCAGGAACGCGATGTACGCGGCCGCCACCGGGGAGGGGATCGCAATCAGGACAGCCGACACCTTGGGCAGGAACGCCAGCGCCACAAAGATGACGCCGATCACCACGCCGACCCGTCGCGCCGCGATGCCGGTGACCTCGGTCAGCGGGATGCTGCTCGAATAGGTGGTGTTGGGCAGAGTCCCCAGCAAGCCGGAGAGCAGGTTTCCGACCCCGTCCGAGTTCAAGGCGCCCTGCACGACCCGGAAGTCCGTCGCTTGCGGCCGTCGACGCGAGACGCGCTGAATGGCCACGCTGTCGCCGATCGTCTCGATGGCGCCCACGATTGTCACCATCACGAAGGCCGGCAGCAGGGCCCAGAACTTCACGTCCGGCGTCACGTCGAATCCCGGCCAGGCGCCCCACGGAATGCCGATCCAGTCGGCGTCCAGCACTCCGGACAGGTCATAGATGCCAAAGAGCCCGGACACCACGCATCCCACGACCAGGGCGATCAACGGCGACCACAGACGCCAGGCCGGCGGCGCGCGCAATACCAGCGCGACCACCGTTGTGAGCGTCAGCAGAGCCGCCACAGGTGCGGCCGCGTCGGATGAACCCTCGGGCACATCGGCCAGGGCATCGAAGAGCAGCGGCACGATCGTGACGGCGATCAACATGATGACTGTGCCGGTCACCGCGGGCGTGAAAATGCGCCGCAGCAGGGCCAGACGCGACGCCAACAGGAACTGGATGAGCGACGAGATGACGATCAAGGTCGCCATCGTGGCCGGACCGCCAACCGCGAGCGCGCCGATGCAGACGGCAATGAATGCGCCGGACGTTCCCATGAACAGGATGTGCCCGGACCCGATCCGTCCCACCCGAACGGCCTGCATAATCGTCGATATCCCGCTCACCAGCAGCGCGGCAAACACGGCCCAGGCCGTGTATTCCGCGGGCTGCCCGGCAATCTGGAGCACGATGACCACGCCCAGGACCACCGGGGCCAGCATGATCAGGGCGGCCTGAAAGCCGGCGCCAATGGCCAGCGGAGCGGGTGGATTCTCGTCCGGCTCGTACCGGATGTGTTCGTTCACATGCTCCGTCGCCATCGTTCACACCAGGAAATTCTTACCGGCGGTAAATGCTGCCACACTCACGCTTGACGTTCACTCGTGACACTGAGCCCCTACCGGTCCGCGGTCTTCGTCGATTTCCTTCACCGCCTCGCGGAAAAGTGCGTGGCTCAGGCCGTGTGGCGTTTCGGCAAGCCAGTAGTTCGATGCCGATCCCTACGTCAGATCGTCGTTCGTTGTCTCCCCTCGCGGCGATGGTAGGGTGAGCGCCTTTTTTGGCGCGACCCGGAGCCAATGCCGACTCTCAGGCCGCGAATGTCGATTCGTACATGAGCGACGATCTCCGCGAGCGGGC
This sequence comes from Chloroflexota bacterium, assembly GCA_022824495.1. Classification (GTDB taxonomy): domain Bacteria; phylum Chloroflexota; class UBA11872; order UBA11872; family UBA11872; genus UBA11872. The sequence goes on from JAJDZU010000012.1 coordinate 310,413, forward strand.
GACCTGTGTCCTGATCAGAGACGAAAGAGTGCTCCTGGTCGCGGACGGCGCACGGAAGTACATGCTTCCCGGCGGCGGCGTAGATCCCGGCGAAACGATCGAGGCCGCCGCCCGGCGCGAATTGCTTGAAGAGACAGGCCTGGTTGCAACCCACACCGAGTATTTGTACGAGTTCGAGACGGCAAGCAACCGGCATCACGTCTTCGCGGTCGAAGCCGACGGCCCGCTGGACGAGGGCAGGATCACGGCCGACGGCGAAATCCGCGGGTTCCTGTGGTGGGACATGGAATCCGACGTGTCTGTCTATCCCCACGTTACGTCGGTACGGAGCTGGCTGCGCGCCGCAAACCAGGCCGGCCCAACACGGGCGTAGCGTCGTATTGCGCTGAGTCATTGGTGCGTGTGGGAGTCGACGCACGGCGCACCTAGCGCCAAATCACTTCAGACGCCGAATGCGAATCGTTCCCGAAGACGTGTGGGTAGCCTGTGCTTTACATGTCTGACGACATCACCCTCGGCACGCTTCGCTACGCCTCCGTCACCGTCAACGACCGCACCCAGTGGAACTTCGCGGAGATCGGCGATGACGAGGGCCTGACGGCCGTTGTTGAGACCACGTCCGGCGGCGATGTCGCCGGCCGCCTGACCCCAATCATGCAGGCCCTGGCCGGGCGCCCAATTGACGATGAGGCTGAGGTTGTTCGAGTCGCCGGGCTCAGCCTGCGCCAGATCAGGCAAGACTTCGCGTTGGCCACCGCCGTCAGCGCCGTGCGCACTGCGGTCGTGGACATCCGAGCCCAGCGCGACGGCCTCACTCTCACCCAGGCCCTGGGCGGTCAATCCGTCGACAGCATCGAGTTGTATGCCAACACCAATCGGCATCTGCTGACCACCGACCGGAATCCCCGCGACTTTGCGGCTACCGCCGAACGCGCCGTCCGCGATGGATTCCGCACCGTGAAATGCACGCCGTTCGACGAGGTCAATCCCGGGGCTCCAGGCGCCGATCTGAGAGAACTTGCCCGACCCGGGATCGAACGCCTGGCCGCCGCACGCCGCGCCATCGGCCCGGACGTCACGCTGCTGGTGGATTGCCACAGCCGCTTTGACCTGCGGTCAGCGTGCGACCTGGCCGAGGAGTTTGCGCAACTCGACGTCGGCTGGTTCGAGGAGCCGGTCAATCCGGAACGAGACTCGGACGTCCTGGCGGAGATTGCTGCTTGTGTTTCCATGCCCATCGCCGGCGGGGAGCACGCCTACGGCGCTGAGTTCTTCCAGCGGCTGGTTGCCACGGGCGCCATCGAAGTCGCCATGCCCGACATCAAGCACTGCGGCGGCGTTCGCGAAGCGGTCCGGGCTGCGACCCTGGTGGCGCGGCACGGTGGCCGCACCTCGCTCCACGGCCCCAGCGGTCCCGTGTCCATCGTGGCCGGCGGCCACGTCTCCGCCGCCATGCCCGCGGCTCTCCCGCTGGAGTTCGGGGCCTACGAATGTCCCTGGCGCGCCGACCTTATCGATCCTCCTGAACAGGTCCGCGACGGCCGCCTGCGTCTCCCCGCCGGCCCCGGCCTCGGCTTCCATCTCAACCCCGCAACCCTCGAACGCCACGGCCAAGCCTGGCGCCCCGCCTTTCCCTGATCTCTCCCGGGCCCGTCCACGATCCGGATGATCCGCCGGCTCGACCTGCGTTTAACCCGCCGGCCTATTGCTGCCCGCGCAGGTGAGTCATAAGGTGAGTCGGAATGACTCACTTCATGACTCACACGGAAGGCCGGCGTGAAGCAACTCACGGTCCGTGGCTTCGACGACGAACTGAGCGACGCGATTCGGGGCCTCGCCAGGCGCGAGGGGATCTCGCTCAACAAGGCCGCGTTGCGGCTCCTGCGCAAAGGCGCCGGGCTAGCCGACGGATCCGAGGGCCGCGCAAGGGTCGGTTCCTCACTGGACCACCTGATTGGAACCTGGACCCAGGAGCAGGTTGACGAACTGAACGAGGCGCTGCAGGAATTCGAGAAGATTGACGAGGAACTCTGGCAGTGAGGCTACTCCTGGACTCAAATGCGTTCAGCCTGCTGGCGCATGGACACCGTCACGTCGCTGAGCTCGTGCGGGTAGCCGAGGAGGTATATCTCTCGGCGATTGTGGTCGGTGAGTTGCTTGCCGGATTCCGGTCAGGATCGCGATTCGAGCAGAACATGGCTGACCTGCGCGCTTTTCTGGACAACTCACTCGTCTCCGTGATTCCCGTGGGATCCGTCACCGCCGATCGCTACGCCCGAATCTCGGCGTCGTTGCGTGCAAAAGGCCGTCCCATTCCGACCAACGACATGTGGATCGCGGCGCATGCGATGGAAACCGGCGCCGACCTGGTGTCGGCCGACCGCCACTTCGCACACGTCGACGGCATAGCCTGGGTCCCGGTATCCGTCGATTGACCCTGCGGCAGGGTGGTGTCAGGCGCGTCTCGTACGCCTGTGGTCAGTACACCCGGTCCCAACGACCGATCAGGAATGACCGGTTGTCGAGAACTGCTCTCTGGCGATCGGCTCAGTCGGCCGGTGGCGGCATGCGCCCAAAAATGCGTTGGACAATGTCCCGCACGTCGCGAATCTCCACCCGTACTTCGCTGATTTCGGCGGTTAACCGCTGATCGAGCTTCCGAATGTCAACTCGAATCAGCGCGTCTGCATCTTCCAGGTTCGCGATGCGCTGTTCGACCCTCCGGAACCGCCGTGCCGCCCCAGCAACAATCCCGATCGACCCGAGCATCAGGCCAAGCATCGCCCAGTCCATCGCTATCCCTCTGATCGCGTGTGCTCGGCAGCCGCCCTCCAATCGATTTACGTCCTCTGAACGTTCTATCACTCACGTACTACAGCACCAAGCGCTTGAGACCTCGGCAACGTAGACATCCCGAGCCGGGCGATACTCTCTGCTGCCACGGGCTTGCGCCTGCTGGGGCCCACGCATGAGGCACGATTGGCTCACTCGAGCCAGGCCTTCCATCGAAGGCAATCCGACAGTTGACGAGCACCCGACTGACGAAGCTCTACGAGTTCAATAATCCGGCAAGCCACGCCGGGAGGAACCCATGACCTTCAACGTTGAGGAAAATCTGGGCGCCGTGGATCGCTCTGTGACGTCACGTGAGCGCGACGGACGGACCGCCCATGCAGTCTTCCTTTCCCGCAGCTACGCAACCACAGTTGCAGATCTGTGGGACGCCCTGACCAACGCCCAGCGCATCCCCAATTGGTTTCTGCCGATAACCGGCGACCTCGAACTCGGCGGCCGCTATCAACTGGAAGGCAACGCCGGCGGCTCGATCACGGCTTGTGAACCTCCCTCGCACTACGCCATTACCTGGGAGTTTGGCGGCGACGTCAGTTGGGTGGACGTTCGCGTCGCTGACGATGGGCGCGGCCAGGCCCGGCTCACCGTCACCCACACCGCCCACCACTCCGGTCACTGGGAAACCTACGGCCCCGGCGCAACCGGCGTCGGTTTCGAAATGGGACTGCTCGGGCTTTATATGCATCTCACAGACCCGGATCAGCCCAAGCCCGACCCGATGGAGTTCGCCATGTCGGCCGATGGCCGGGCGTTGTCGACGGGCAGCGGCCGGGCCTGGGGCGAAGCCGACATCGCAAGCGGGGCCGCCCCGGAGATCGCCCGAGCCTCCGCCGCACGTACGATTGCCTTCTACACCGGCGAAGAGGTCGAGGCCGGCTGACCTGGGGCCGTCCCACAGCGCGCGACAGGAGAGGACGTAGCCGATGCGAATCGCCATGCTTGTGCTGGCTTTCATCTACGCGGCCCTGGCCATGCTCACTGCGGCCGTGGGCTCCTTCGCCGACGGCGGCGACGTCTGGTCGCGGCTGGTGCTCGTGCTACTTCACCCCCTGGCCGCCGGCGCGCTCTTGCTGCTCCTCCTGCGGCCCACCGCCTCACGAAAGCTCGTGCTCGCCATCGCCGCGCTTCTGCTGGCCACCGTGGCTGCGGACCTGTCGCTGGCCGCCGCGATCGCCGGCGGTGCCATGAAAGGCGATTGGGAACTTCCCGTGATCTTCGCCGTCATCCCCGCCCTTGGCGTGCTCTCTGCCCTGGGACGGGCTGTTACGTCGACCCGCTCAAGTCCGAGCTAACGCCGCCGCTGACTCGCGTACGCCAGGATCCCGCCCAACAGAACCACCGTCACGGCCGTCACCAGCAACGGCACCCAGACGCCGGCGGCAAAGGAGTCCGGTGACGGCTCGGGCTGCGGTCCCGACGTGCCGGCCCGCGGCGCCTGCCCTTCGCCCAGCGCGTCCAGGTCGGCTTGTGCTTGCCGCAGAAGCGCGGTCCGACTGCAGATGCTCGCCTGGTAACCACCGTCACCTGACGCATTCACCGAGGCGTACACGATGTATTGCGCACCCTCGCTGAAGGCAAACCCGCAACTTCCGCCCGTCGGCGGCGTGGTGATGTACAGGCGTTCGTGCACAACGCCCTTCCACACCGTGCTGACGTCAAGCCCGACGGTCGTTCGATCGCCTGGCTTGAACGGCGTCACGTTCGGGTCGAAGGAATGGCTGACTGAAATGACGTGCCCGGTAAAGACCGCGTCAAACTTCTCGATCTCTTCTGCGGGCGAACCGGGCACCACGCACTTGCATGCTTGGACACCGCCCAGGCTCCCGATGAACCACACGGCACTGAGCAGCAGCGCGATAGCTACCACGCGCGTTATCGACCCCGTCACCTGCGCGATCCCCACGTGGCTGGCTGAAGGGTCAATTGATCGTCGGCCAATCCCCGGCCAAGTCGACGCCCAGCCGCTGCGCCCGCTCGGCCACCGACGTCGACGCGGCGTGGCAGACGTCCTGCTCGTCAACCCGGGTTGAGCGCCCCCCGCTGAACACGACCTCGCCGTTCACCACCACCATCGCGACGCTGCCGCTCCCCATCGTCAGCGCCAGCTGATGCACCGGATTGTTGCCGGGATACGCCTCCGCCGCGGCCGGGGATCTCACCACAACATCGGCTCGTTTTCCGGGCTCCAGGCTTCCCAGTTCTGCCTCCAGGCCGGCTGCCGCGGCCGCGTTGACGGTCTGCATCTCCAGCAGCGCCTCAGCCGGCACAGGGTCGGCGAAAGACTGAGCCACGAAGTGCGCGGCTTGCATCGTGTTTCCGGGCGTGCCGTCGAAGGCCCCGTCCGTGCCAAGCGCTACAGGCACACCCCGCCGGAAGCGCTCCGCCATCATGAACCGCGCCTGCCCGCCGATCCCCAGAGAGAAGTACGCGGTCGGGCACCACACGATCTGGCAGCCGGATTCGTGAATCGCCGCTTCGTCAGTCTCGTCCAGTGCATTCGCGTGGACCACAACCGTGTGCTCGTCCAGCACGCCCAGTTCGTTCAGGTGTGCCACCTGGCTGACGCCATTCAAGGCCCGATAAACCTCCGCCTCTTCGGGCACGTATCCCGCGTGCAGGTGTAGCGGCACGTCGTGTTGGCGGGCGCAGGCATGGGCCGCCTGCAGCAACACGGGCGAGCCGGTCCCCACCCCGTAGACGAAGACGTACCCGCGAACCCGTGCCTCGGGATGGCTGTTTCGGTGCAACTCCGCGTCGAGTTGCCGGAGGCACCGCGCGCGGTCGACCGGCGCCCGAGCCATCAGGCTCCGACTCTCCAGCGCCGGCATTGCCTCAAAACACTCGCGCCGGTCCCATAGATAGAGAGGGGCAAACAAGGCTCGCAGCCCCACCCGCTCAACCGCCGCCGCCGCGGCGTCAGTCGAAAACAACGAGCCCGGCTCAATGAACATCGTGAAGCCGCACCGCAGCATCTCCAGGCCGGCCATGGCCGTGGCCGCGGCTTCGTCGTCCTCGGTAACCCCCGCCTTCCAATCGGCGAAATTGACCGGCGATGAGCCAGTGTCGTGAATGTTCCCGAACACCCCCCGGCAGGATGTATGCACGATGTGGTTGTGCGCGTCGATCAAGCCCGGATGCACGACTCCCCCGTCGGCATCCAGGGTCGTCCGAGCCTCGAAGCGATTTCCCAGATCGGCGTCCGCGCCAACCGCCGCGATCCGCGAGCCCTTAATCGCCACGGCGCCGGGCCGGAAGATCGCGCGCTCCGAATCCATCGAAACGACCTGCCCGTTGCGAATCAGCAAGTCACACGACTTTCGATTAACGCCGGCTGGCTCCAACCTCGAACGTGTCACTGCACGGATCAGAAGGGGCTAGTCCTGCCCCATTGCGGCCAGCCGGTTCGACAGCTCATCCATGTCTACGTCCTCGATGTGGCTGGCGATCGACCACGTGTTGCCCGAGGGGTCCGTCACCCGGGCAATCCGGTCGCCGTAGAACTGATCGGCCGGCTCGTCCTTGGCGGTTGCGCCCGCCGTGACGGCCTGGGCGTATACGGCGTCGACTTCCTCCACGTAGAGATGCATCTGCGAACTGGTGACGGGAAAGTCCGGCGGGGCTGCATCGGACAGCATGACCACCGAGCCTCCAATGTCCACCTCGGCGTGGCCGATCAGGCCCTCGCCCATCGGAATGCGCGTCCGCTCCACCGCTCCAAAGGCACGCGCAAGAAAGTCCAGATACCCGGCGGCATCCTCAACGATCAGATACGGCGTCACCGCCGCATATCCGTCTGGAATCGGTTTCACCTCAGTCATCGGAACTCCTCTCCGGCTGGTGGTCGGGTCGTGGCTGTCGGTCACGCGGCCTCACCGATCCGCCGGGGACGGCGGTCCACGACGTCAGATGTCAGCCGCTCTCCGTTAATCATGCCCGCTGCAGCCCCATCATGATTGACGTGGCAGACTCGTCCTTCTACGGTGTCTGCCCGTCGCACGCGGTGTTTCCGTGACAGATCTGAGCGCGATTCCAGATAGTTCCAGCATTCCCATCCCCACGGTCGGGATCCCTCAGGAGATTCTGCAAAAGGTTGATCGGGCTGACCGTCGACTGATCATCAGCGACTCGTATCCGTATCGCACCAAGATGCCTCGGCGTGCCTACGAGAGTCAGAAGGCCGAGCTTCAGGTTGAGTTGCTGAAGCTGCAGAACTGGGTAAAGGAGTCCGGGCAGCGCATCGTCATGCTGTTTGAGGGGCGTGATGCCGCGGGCAAGGGCGGAACTATCAAGCGCTTCATGGAGCACCTCAACCCTCGCGGCGCTACCGTTGTGGCGCTGCCCGCCCCTACCGAACGAGAGCGCGGCCAGTGGTACTTCCAGCGCTACGTGCAGCACCTGCCAACCAGCGGCGAGATAGTTTTCTTCGACCGCTCCTGGTACAACCGCGCGGTGGTCGAGCCGGTCATGGGCTTTTGCACCCCTGCGGAGACAGTGCGCTTCCTCCGCGACACGGTGATGTTCGAAGAAATGCTGATCAACGAAGGCCTGCGGCTGTTCAAGTTCTGGTTCTCGGTCACCCAGGAGGAGCAACTCCGGCGTGTCATGTCCCGCGCCCGAGACACCCTCAAGCAGTGGAAGCTCAGCGACGTGGACCGGCGGTCACTCCCGCTCTGGGACGAATTCACCGAGGCCAAGAAGCTCATGTTCGCGGCCACCGATATCAAGGCTTCCCCCTGGGTGGTCGTCAAGTCCGACGACAAGAAACGCGCCCGCCTGAACTGCATGAGCTTCGTGCTGCGCAGCTTCGACTACGATCCCAATGTCAGCCTGCGCGTGCCGAGGCCCGATCCCAAGCTCATCGGGCCGGCCAAGAATCTCTACGCCGAGGACGAAGTCTGGTAGCGGTCCGCCGCGCACGCGATCCGACGAACGGACCACTTGCGGCACTTCCGCGACACCAGAGTAAACGCAAGCTCGTGGAAGGCGTATGCTAGGGGCCGGCAGATCGCCGGGCGGAGCTGTGAGGCGGTTGCGTCGTGACCGCCGCCGTCTCGGCTGAGACGAAAGACAGAGTTATGGCGCTTAGCTCTGCATCAACTCAAGTCACGCTGACGACTGCGCCAACGGAATCCCGCGCCGGTCTCAGCTCCGCTGATAGCTACCCGGCATGAACCAGGTACTCACCAGGTTCAGTTCGCTCGTTACGGCCCGGCCGTGGATCACGCTCCTCGTCATCTTCATCGTCACTATTGCTCTCGGCGCCGGCGGCGCGCTGCGTGCGCCGCTCCCTTCAACGGCGGAGACGCTGCCTGACAACAGCCCCATCGCCGACGCCATGGACGAGATCAATGAACTCTTCGGCGACCACGGCGAGGTCAGCGCTGTCACTCTCCTGTTCCGCGGCGACGCGCTCACGCCTGCCGGGCTGGCGCAGATGGATGCCCTCCTGAAGGACGCTATCGGCGACCCGGGTGTTCAACAGCTGCTGGCCCCCGAGAACCCGGTGTTCTCGCCCGCCACGCTGATCAAGTTCGCGCTTCAGGTCGAGAGCCTGGAGGCGGTAACGCAGGCTCAGATCGACGCGGTACGCGTGCTTCCGGAAGTCCAGCCGCTGCTTGCCCTGATGACTGGAACGGATACGGATGGCACGAAGATTGCGATCGGCAACGTTCGCCTCCTCGACACCGGCGACGAGCGAATTGCGGACGCCGAGCGAACGATCAACGAATTTGCGGCCGCGTCAGCCGGACCGCTGCAGGCAACCAGCGTCTCGTTCTACGTGATTGAGGACGCCTACAAGGCGGGCATCGAGGAAGGGATGCTGCCGCTGATTGGCGTGGCCTTCCTGCTCATTGCCTTGCTGCTGCTCCTCTTCACGCGCGCGTTGTCGGACATGTGGCTGACCCTTGCCGGCCTCCTCACCTCCATCATCTGGATTATCGGCGCGGAAGGTTGGCTCGGCCCGAACGCGCTGGGCCTCATCGGCCCGCCAAACTCGCTGACCTCGCTCGTCCCGATCATCGTGATCGGGCTTACGGTGGACTATGCGATTCAGACCATTTCGCACTATCGCGAGCAGCGCGTCGAGGGACAGGACGTGCTCACGGCCATTCGCCGGGGTCTGAGCCACGTCACGGTTCCGCTGGTCCTGGCCGCTGTCACCACCATCGTGGGCATGCTGGCCAGCTTGTTCTCGCCCATTGGCATCGTTCGCGACTTCGGAGTCGTCGCCGGCATGGGCGTCGGCATGAGCCTGATCGTCATGCTCACGCTGGTCCCGGCCAGTCGGGTCATCATCGACCGACGGCGCGAGGCCCGCGGCACGCTGAAGCCCGCCCGTCCCATCGTCAACGCCTTGCCGGGTGTTCAGGGATTGGCCGGGGTGATCGGTCGCAGCGTGACCCGCTGGCCCCTGCCGTACATTCTCGTCGTACTCGCGATCACCGTCGCGCTCGGGATTTCGGTCCGGGGTCTCAAGTCGGAGTTCAGCATCAAGGACATCCTCCCGAGGGGCGGAGCGGTGCATGCGGACATGGACACCCTTGAAGCGGCAGTTGGCGGCTCGGCCGAAGTGACCAGTGTGCTCATTGAGGCCGAGGCCACGCAGACCCGCACCCTCCTCAACGTGCAGGACCTCACCAACGCCTTTGCCGACGAGACCCGTCGCCCGCCAACCGCGGCTGGTCCCATCCAGGCCTCATACGAATTGCTGGTGCGTGACTGGACCACGCAGAGCGGCCAGCCCGGCGACAAATACGATCCCGAGATCGCGGCGCTGTTCCGCGAGGCATCGGCGGGGGTGCGGCTCGATCCGCACCTGATGCAGGAAGTGCTCGACCGGATCGAGGCCAAAGATCCCGCGCTCTCACGCCTGCTCGTCAACAACCCGCAGGGCATTGACACCATGCTGCTCCAGTTCCAGAGCTATGGCGGCGATACCCAGGCAACCAAGGTGCTCCAGAAGGAACTCGAGGAGCTCTGGGCCGGCGACGACAACGCAATCACGGCGACGTCGCAGAGCATCATCTCGATCACCGTCACCGACTCGATCACGGCGCGCCAGACCGAGGCCATCGCCACCACGGTCGCGGCGGCGTTGACCGTCCTGGCCATCTTCTTCTGGCTGACGCTACGGCAGCCGGCGTTGGCGATCGTTGCCGTCGGTCCCATCGTGCTTGTCCTTATCTGCGTCCTCGGAACCATGGCGCTGCTCGGGATCCCTTACACGATCATCACGTCAATCATCACCGCCCTCTCGATCGGTATCGGGGTGGACTACACCATCCACGTGATCCATAGGTATCGGGAGGAATTCGCCCGCCTGCGTAACCCGGAGGAAGCGGCCGTGCGGACGCTGGCCACCACCGGTTCGGCCCTGTTGGGCTCCGCCATGACCACCGCGCTCGGCTTGGGCGTTCTGGCGGCATCGCCGTTGGCCGGGTCGCAGCAGTTCGGCATTACGGCGGCCATCACCATCGCCTACTCGCTCATCGTCGCTGTCGTCTTGGTGCCGCCGGCGATGACCATCTGGGGCGCCTACCAGAACATGCGCCTGCGCTCCATGGTGGAGCGCGAGTGGTCTGACCTCGATATCGCGATCGACGACGTGTACCGGCGCCACGAAGAGGAACAGGCGCAGTCCTGATTGACACCTTCGGGCCTTGCGGACGGGCAGTCGATCATCCGTATGGCAGCGGACTCGGCATCGTCGGTTCTCGCGCCGCCGAGAGACGCTTATGCCGTTGCCGCTATCAGCGCGCTACTCGGCTAAGGCAGACCCTCTCAAAGCAGGTGCTTCTTGCTCACCCAACCTCTGAGCTTCTCCTGAATTAGGCATGCGACTCCCGTTATCAAAGGAGATTGCGCACTTCCGCAATCTCTCCAGCGGGCTGAAGGCCGCCTACCGTGGATCGGATACCCGCGGCCGCGTGCGGCACTTCGATGGATGGACGCGCCGAGCGACGGCGAAAGATGCCGGCGCGGCGGGCTACGACCACGCCAAGACTGTTTCGGAGTATTACGACCTTTGCAGTGAGTTCATGGTGTTTGGTTGGGGCGCATCCCTCCACTTCGCGCCGCTATCCCCGCAGGAGAGCCTGGAAGACTCCAAGATTCGGCACCAGCGACTGATGATTGCCAAGCTGGAGTTGAGCAAGGGCATGACGGTGATCGACGTCGGGTGCGGCATCGGCGGCCCAATGCGCCGCGTCGTCCGCGAGGCTGGTGTCAGGGTCCTCGGCGTCAATAGCAGTGAAGTCCAGCTGGACAAAGCAAGGGCCCTGAACGCCGAAGCGGGGCTCGAGCACATGATCGACTATCTCGCGTGCAGCTTCATGGACATGGACGCTATCGCGGACGGCACGTTCGACCGTGGCTACGCAATCGAATCGACCTGCCATGCCCCGGACAAGGTGGGCGCGTTCGCCGAGATCTACCGCGTGTTGAAACCCGGCGCCCTTTTCTGGGGTCAGGAAATGTGCATGACGGACAGGTTCGATGCCGACGACGATCGGCACCGGGCCATCAAGCAGGAGCTCATGCACGGCATCGCGCTCAAGGACATCGCGACGACGGGAGAAGTCGACCGCGCTCTCGAAGCCGTGGGTTTTCAGCTCATCGAGGGCGGGGATCGGGCCATCGCCGAGAACGGTCAGACAATCCCGTGGTATCAGCCCATGGTGACCCGGCGCAGCACGCTCGGCAACGCCCTGCACCGGTTACCGCTGGGCCGCAAGGCGTTCATCGCGGCATCGAGGCTGGCCGAGTTGCTGGGGCTATTCCCGAAGGGTTCCGCCGAAGTCGTTGGGTTGATGGATCGCACCGCCAACGCCTATGTCGCGGGCGGCAAGACCGGAATCTTCACGCCGTTGTACTGTTTCCTGGCCCGCAAACCCCTGTAGGCGCCGGTTCCCGGCCGCTCGGGAAACTCCCTGGTCGGTTAGACGTTCAGTTCGCGTCGCTGTTCGGCAATGCGGAACTTCAGCTTCTTGCTCGGCTTCATCGACGGCAGCGGGTTGAACCCGAGCTTAAAGTTCGGCGGGGACACCTCGAGCGTGAAGTGATGCGCGACCATCAGCACGTTTACCGCCAGCTGCAGTTCCATCCACCCTGTCCCGAGGCATCGGTGCGTGCCCAGTCCGTACGGGGCGTATCCGGGACTGCGATGCTCATTGCGCGGAGGCAGGTAGCGGTCGATATCAAACTTGAAGGGGTCGGGAAAGACGTCGTTCATATAATGCGACGCTGTCTGGGCAATGTAGACCCGCGACCCCACTGGTATTTCGTAGTCCTCAACCACGCACGAATTCATCACGGTGCGCAAAGACACCGGAACGATCGGGTACACACGCAGGCATTCCATGAGGAATCGGTGCGTGACGTCGATCACGTGCGGTTTGAGAGCATTGGGGTCCGGGTCACCATCGGCGAACACGGCATCTGCTTCGATTTGGATCTTCTCGTAAATCTCCGGCTGCGATGCCATGGCATACAAGACGAAGCTAAACGCATCGCCAAGGTACACACTTGCTATCAGCGCGGCGGAGAAGGTGAAGGGTAGATTCGACTCCGGGACGAACTGCGGATCGCTCGAATGCAGGCTGAGCAGGTCATCGGCAAGGTCTCGCGGAACTCCAGCCCGCTGGGCCGGCGTATGCACGCTTTGGACTTTTTCAACCAAGTCGTCCAGGAGTTTGGCTCGGCGCCGCATGCTTGGAGTCTTAAGCATGAACTTGGGCAGGATTTTCAAGATGTGAACGTTGAGTGCCCGTTCTTTGAACGACGTCATATCGTCAAAGATATCCTGCGTATCAATGCTGATGAAAAGCGGCGAGATCTGCGCGTTTACCATCCGCCGGCACATGCTGGTTGCGGGGTAGGCGTCTCCAACCGTCCAACTCGTCATGTATTCGCGCGCTTGCCGGCAGAGGAAGTCCAACTGTCCCATGAGCCTGCCGCGAGAATACGCTGCGCCCAGCGACTTGCGAAGCCGAAAATGCTCCGCGCCGTCTAGTGAAGGCAGGACGCCGGATGCGCCATAGACTTTCTCGAAGTCCGCAAAGTAGTCCTTGGTTCTGAGGTACATACGCCCGCTGCGATGCACCCAGCGATTTGTCTCGGGACCGGCCAGGAAGATCATGGGTTCCTGGAAGGGAGGGCGTAGCTGAAACACCGGGCCGTATTCTTCGGCGAGATCCGCGAAGAGGGCGGGAAAGTTCCCATTGCGAAGATGCGGGTTGAGCAGCATTCGAAACAGTGAGACCGTCGGGATCTTCTTGGTGAAGGCCGAATGTCGAAGCGATGGGCCGGCGAGGCTCTCGGAAACTGCGGCGGCGATGGCCCGTCCAATGAGATCCATGTTGCAAATGAACTGAATGCGCTCCTCATCCCGGTCTTCGAGCTGAAACATGAAACGAAAGACATCGCAGGTATTGACGAGGCAGACGATGATGGCATCCCGAGGATCAGGTATATCGTCATTAAAGATGGCTTTGCCGATGCGCGTCCTGACGAATTGAGCCGCCGTGCCTTCGGCGGGACTGTCTAGAATGTCAGTCTTCCAGGCAGTACGCGACAGCGTCCAGAACTCGCCCTCGTGGTGCTCAAGGATATTGAGTTCAACCAGGCGATCCAGCGTTGCATCAATGATCGAGTCAGCGCGCGGAGCCAGCCGTTCGATCCAGTATTGGGCGTTCCGCTGGTCGGACTCTTCGGCAATTTCCTTAAGCACGGGGTCAAGGATGGGATTACCCGTTTCCGTGGAATCCACGAGAAACAAGGAGTCCATATCTGTGTCGATCCGCGACAGCAGCGAGAGTTCCGCAAGCGCGGCGCCAATGACCGCGCAGTTCAAGTGCCAACCGGGCACCTGGTAGAAGTATCCGGACTCCTCATTGAGGAGCATCAGCACGAGCTCGTCCGGCAAACTTAGCTGTTTGTTTGCAACGGGCTCTGATGTGAGAGTCATCGCTCTGGCTCCCCGCGCCTAACCCTGACAAGCCTGTAAACTGAAGCTATATCGGGTGAGTCGGGACTCGATTGACTCTAGCACAGGCGGCGAGGCAACGGGCCGATCACGGAGTGCGGGGAGATACCTGGCGTACATGGAGGTCCAGCAGGTAACCGGTCTTACCGGGTCTGTCGATAACGAGCGCGGGACTACGGCGGCGCAACGCCGGCAGGCAGTCCTTGCGCCTGAGCTGTCCCCATTCCCCGAGGGCTGGTACTTCGTCGCGTCGCGAAAGGCCGTCCAAAAGGCAGGGCTGATCCAGAAAACCTGGATGGGCGAGAACATCGTCGTCTGGTGCAACGACGACGGCCGCATCTGCGTCGCCGAGGCCATCTGCCCGCACCTGGGCGCCGATCTGGGGCCGGCCGCGGGTGGGCAAGTCAGCGACGGCCGGCTCGTCTGTCCCTTCCACGGCTATGAGTTCGACACAACCGGCCAGTGTGTCGCAACTCCCTTCGCTCCGGCGCCGCGAACCGCCAGGTTGCGGGTCTTTGACACCCGCGACTTCCATGGCCTGATCTTTGGCTGGTGGGGCATCGACGGACGCCCGCCGCAATGGACCCTGCCCACGGAGCCCCTGGAACAGGACGGCTGGTGCGACTACGAGATCACCACTCTCCGGTTTCCTGGCCATCCCCAGGAGACCACCGAGAACTCGGTCGACCTGGCTCACCTGCGCTACGTCCACGGCTACGACAACGTGGATCGCTCCGCGCGAATGCTGGTGGACGGGCATCGCCTCGAAAGCCGATTCAAATTCAAGCGCATCCGCACCATCGCCAGGTTCGCCAGGCTGACCTTCAGTGTCTCCGCCGATACCCACATCTTTGGACTGGGCTACTCGTTCGTCGACATCCGCGAGCACTCCATCGGCATGAACATGCGGCTGTGGGTGCTGGCGACGCCGGTCGACGGCACGCTCATTGACCTGACCCTCGTCTCGCAGGTACGCGAGATTCGCAGCCCGAAACGGCTCTTTGTCGGCTTGGGCATTCTTCCCCGGAGGTTCCGCGCTCCCCTCATCAACAAGTTCATGTCGCTTCAGCAGAAAGAGGATGTCCTGCAGGATGTCGTCATCTGGGGTCGCAAGCAGTACACCAGCCGTCCCCGCCTCTGCCGATCCGACGGCGAGATCATGCCCTTCCGCTACTACTGCGCCCAGTTTTATCCCGAACCCGGCAACGTCGAGGGCTCCACAAACTGAGCGTCGGCGCTACGCCTTCCTGAATCCCAGCCCGTACATGATGCTTCCGTAGTAGTTGAACCACCGCCGTGCCGCGGGATCGTCGAAGGGGTATTTGGCGCCAATCTGCCGGGCCGTCGCCAGCCCGCTAACGAAGCACGTCTCCTGGCTGTTGACCAGGGTATGAGCCCCGCAGTGCCAGGTTCGCCGCCTGCCCTGGATGAACTGGAACAGGTTGATCAGCACCGCAACGTGCTTCACGTCGTGCACGATGTGCTGAAACCACCACCGCTTGATGACCTTGCCTTCGTCGATTCGGCTGATCGGGTTATAGGTCACCAGGCATGGCTTGTCCGACAGGTTCGCCCACGGTTGCTGGTTATGCATGATGTAGGTGATCTCATAATTGTCCGGCCTCGCCCCGTACTGCTCGATGTAATTGCTGCGTGTCTCCAGCGGCTTAGTCTCATTGTCCGGGAGGACCGAAGAATCGGAGTGAACGATCGCATGATTATGCAGTTCGCTTTCGTAACGTATCGATGAGAGGAGATAACGCTCAAGCAGTGTCGGCTTGTCCAGGATCATCAGCGTCTGGTTCGCATTACAGGCAAGTATCACGTCGTCGAACGTCTCCCGTATCCCGTCTTCGTCCTCGACTTCAACGCAATCCGCACGCCGATACACCTTGCGCACTGGCCGGTTGAGATAGATCTTGTCCCCAAAGTCCGCCGTCAGATTCTCGTAGATGCGCCGCGTCCCCTGGTCCCACGTCTGCATCGGCGTGGCGTTCTCGATGTCAAAGAACTCGAGGTATCGGCTGAAAAGCGCGGCCGGCATGTCGAACACGTTCGTCGCCATCAGGAAGTTCACGAACATTGGCTTCAGGATCTTGTACCTGAAGTCCCCTGAGAACCCGCCCAGGTTGAGCACCGTTCCCATGCTGATGTAGTTGAATGGATTAAGCGCGTTCAGCAGCTTCGACCGTGATCGCGTCAGCCAGCCAATCCGATGCAGACTACGCAACAGCCGCTGGAACTTCCTGATCTCGGGTTGCAATTGCTCCCTGATGTCGGAATCGAAATCGTGAGCGTAAACACCGCGTCCGTGCTTCACGCTATAGCTGAATCGAGTGTCAATCAGCGCGATACCAAACTTCTCCATCACCAACAGGATGTGGTGATAGACCGAGGGAATACAGGCGGTTACGGAGACATCAAAGGGAATCGAGCTGCCGTCATTCTGCGCCATATCTGCGGTAATCGCGTTCCCACCAACCTGTGCGTTGGCCTCGAACAGCCGGAAGTCAAAGCGGTCCGGATGCTGATGCAGCGCCCACGCCGCGCCAAGCCCTGATATGCCTCCACCGACAATGGCGATTCGGCGCAATCCGCTGCCCCACGGTGTGCCTGGCGCTGTCCTCGAACCCTAGCACCGACATTCGAGTGTCTACGTAGGGCGTGTCCGCCGCGAACCGGCGCGCACACGGGCGCCTTTCAGCAGCACCCGCACGTCGTGTCGGTATCCGTTCGTGCCTCGGATCCGTGGGTTGCATAGCCGTCGCGCTTCCACCAGTCGAGTCCACCAATCAGTTCCCGAACCTGAAACCCCAGCGTAAGCAGCTTCAACGCCGTCTTCGTCGATGCATTGCATCCAATGCCGTCGCAATAGCAGACGTACAACCTGGACCGGTCCAACGACGCGGTCGATTTGGCGCTGATGTCCCGATGCGGGAGGCTCAGGGCGTACGGGATGTGCTCGGTTGCGTAGGCGCTCGTGGAGCGCCCGTCCACCACCGCGATTGGCTCACCGTTCTCAAGCGCCTCGTACAAATCCGCCGAGTCCATCTCGAAGGCGAGCTTGCTCTGGTAATGCCGCATCTGCTCAAGATCCACGCTGCGGTCTCCTGTTGAACGTCCGACTGTGCAGCACGCGTGCCGCGTTCACTCAGCCTAAGGCAAGCAGGCTTGCCCGCGGCACGAGAGGGATCGGAGGGCCCTTGCCGGGAGACCGCCAGCCTCCGCTCGTCACGCTCGGCAACGGTCCCGGGAACCTGCGCTGACGGTTATGCGTGGCGAGTCTCGAAATACCCAATTGACCGCTCGCATGGGCAATTTCATAATGACCGAATCATTAGAAGTCGGGGTATTTGAGCATGATTGAATGGCTCGGCATTCAACACCTGTTCGAGCTTTCCCCAACGGAAGCCATTATTGGCTTTTTCACCCCGCTGATTATCTTCGCCGTATTTTTCGTCGTGCAGCTCATCCTTCCGGGAATCCGGGTCCCCGGATACGTTACAAATCCGGAGACCGGCCAACCCCGCAGCTATCGGCTCAACGGTCTCATGGTCTATGCCATAGCGGTCATTGTTTGGGCGACCGAAGTCACCGGAATGCCGCGCACCTGGTTCTACGAATCAGCCGTCTATTCGGTGGCTGGCGGCACGGTCGTCGTCGCCATCCTTACCCTCATAGCCGTCTTCAGCCAGCCGCAAGACGAAACCAGGAATCCGATTGCGGCCTTCTGGCTCGGGAGGGTCCAGGAGCTGTCGTTCCTGAAAGAACGCATTGATCTGAAAATGTACTTTTACGTCGTCGGCGGCTCCATGTTTTCGCTCAACGCCCTTTCCGCGGCCGCCTGGCACGTGGAGCGGTTTGGCGAGAACGCCAATCCGGGAGTTTTCCTGGTCGCGGCATTTTATACGTGGTATGTAGTGGACTACTTCATCTTTGAGCGGGTCCAGCTGTACACCTTCGACGTGATCTACGAGAAGCTCGGCTTCAAGATGTTCTGGGGCGGTCTCATGGTCTACGGCTGGACTTACATCCTCCCGCTTTGGGGCATGGCCGCGCATCCGAGTCCCGAATTCTCCACGGTCTGGACGTACGTCTGGCTCATCGCGGTGGCGGCCCTGTGGGTGACGGGCTGGGTGATGAGCCGCGGCGCCAACATGCAGAAGTACACCTTCAAGCGCTGGCCCGACCGCAAGTTTCTAGGTCTCATCCAGCCTGAGTACATCCAGGCCGGCGAGCGCAAGATCCTGGTCAGTGGCTTCTGGGGCGCCGCCCGCCACATGAACTACCTGGGCGAGTGGTTCCATGCCTCCGCCATAGCCCTGGCCTTCGGCCACTTCACCAACCTCTGGGCCTGGACCTACTTCATCTGGATCGTCGCTCTCTTCGTAACCCGCCAGCGAGAAGACGATCACTACTGCGCGCAGAAGTACGGCCCCGAGAAGTGGGCCGAGTACCAGGCCCGCGTCAAGTACCGCATCTGCCCCTGGATCTACTGAGCCAGGACCCCGTGAGCGCCAAAACGCGTGCCGCCGACCCTGCGAGGAGAGGTGGGTCACTCGTTGACCGTTTCCTTGCCCGTCTCCATAATCGCCGCAGCGCTGGAAATCGGGGTAATCGATCATGATTGAGTGGCTTGGGATCGAACACCTTTTCGAGCTTTCCCCAACCGAAGCAGTCCTCGGCTTCCTTACACCGCTCGCGATCTTCGTTGTGTTCTTCATCGCCCAGGCCATCCTGCCCGCCCGCCGCGTTCCCGGCTACGTCATCAACCCGGAGACCGGTAGGGCCCGCAACTATCGCCTTAACGGTCTGCTCGTCTTCATCATCGCCATCGTGGTATGGGCCATCGAGCCATTTGGCTTGCCGCGCGACTGGTTCTACCGATCCGCGATCTATGCCGTGGCTGGCGGCACCGTGTTCGCCGCGCTCATTGCGCTCGTGGCCCTGCTCAGCCAGCCACAGGGCGAGATCAAGAACCCCTTCCACGCCTTCTGGACCGGTCGGTCTCTCGAACACGCACTACTCAATGAACGATTCGATCTGAAGATGTATCTATACGTCGTCGGCGGCACCATGCTGGTCCTCAACTCCATGTCCGGAGCCGCCTGGCACTACGAACGCTTCGGCGACAACTTCAACCCCGGCGTCTTCCTCTATACGGCCTTCTTCACCCTATACATATTCGACTACTTCATCTTCGAGCGCGTCCAGCTCTACACCTACGACCTGATTCACGAAAAGCTCGGCTTCAAGTTGATCTGGGGTGGGCTTGTGATCTATGGCTGGCTCTACATCCTCCCGCTCTGGGGCATGGCCGTTTATCCGAACCCTGACTTCTCGACGGCCTGGACCTACGTGTGGCTTATTGGAACGGGCCTGCTCCTTGTCTTCGGCTGGTCCATCTCTCGTGGCGGCAACCTGCAGAAGTACTGGTTCAAGCGCTGGCCCGACCGCAAGTTCCTGGGAATCATCGAGCCCGAATACATTCAGGCCGGCGATCGCAAGATCCTCTGCAGCGGTTTCTGGGGTGCGGCCCGTCATTTCAACTACATGGGCGAAGGGTTTGCCTGTTTTGCTATCGGCCTGTCATTCGGTCACTTCACGAATCTCTGGGCCTGGACGTACTTCATCTTCATCGTCTCGCTGTTCACTTGGCGTCAATGGGACGACGAGGCGCACTGCGCCGAGAAGTACGGCGAGGAAAAGTGGGCCGAATACAAGGCCCGCGTCAAGTACCGCATCTGCCCCTGGGTCTACTGACCCAGCGCGCGGTAGCCGCTCCTCAGATTCGGTAAATCTCCTCCGCCGTCCCCGAAAACAGCCGGATCTGCTCGTCCCTGCTGAAGTCCGAGACGATCTCCGTATAGGCATCGATCACTTCGTCGTACGTGCTCCACAGCCAGTCCACCGGCCAGTTGGTGCCGAAGAAACAGCGCTCGACGCCCATCGTCTCGATTGACGTGAGGACCCATGGTCGGATGCTGTCCACCGTCCAGTCGTGGTCGCCCATGCCCAAGCCTGAGATCTTCCAGCGGACGTTGTCACAGCTGGCTGCAATGGCGACGCCCCGCTTCCAGTTCTCGAAGTACTCGTCCGTCCGCTCGTCCGGCATGCCCGTGTGATCCACCACGATCGTGATGTTCGGAAACCTGTGGGCCAGGTCCCGCACTTTCTCCATGTCCTGCCACTGGGCCGGCATGCTCGACACCAGGTTGAACTGCTCGAAGAGCGCGAAGCCCCGGTGATAGTCCGGCTCCACCAGGTAGTCCCCGTACGAAAAATCCCGGATGCCCCGCATGTTGGGCGACTGGCAGTGTCGTGCCAGCACGTCTCCCACCCCCGGATCCCGCAGGTCCGCGTGCGCCACGATCCCGTGCGGAAACCCCGTCCGCTCCGCCGCCTCCTGCAGCCACTCCGTCTCGGTCACGGGGTCGGGACTCCCAATCGCGGCCTGCACGTGCACGGACTTCGTGACGTTCGCGTTGCGCGTCTCGGCGATATAGTCCTCAGCGACGTAGTTCCGCTCGGCCAGCTTCTGTATCTGCCACCCCAGCGTGTGATGCGGGACCCCCGGCTGCCAGTGGCCGTACACGAGTTCCGGGTGCTGCATGTCGTAGTAATGAACATGCGAATCGACGAAATCAAGCTTGTCACTCATCGCCCGTAACTCGCTTTCGCTGGCTGGGTTGGGAGCCAAGTCCTCACGACGGCTTCGAGACGAAGCCTAACGCGAGGGAATCCGTTCAGCCGTCCGCCGTCTTCGCTCCCCTCCGATTCGCCATTGATCTCGGCGTCAGCTCAAACAGCGGCTCCTCGCCGACGAAGAAGCGCTCCAACTCATCCACCATCAGGCTGAAAAACCGGTGCCGGCTGGCCAGTGTCACCCCCGCGATGTGGGGACTCAGGAAGACGTTAGGCAGCTCGATGATCTCGCTGTCAGGCGGAATCGGCTCCGGATCGAACACGTCCAGCCCCGCCACGATATCCCCCCGTTTCAACCGCTCGATCAGCGCCTCGCTGTCCACCACGACACCGCGCGACACGTTCACGAACACGGAGTTGGAGCGAATCAAGTCCAACTCCCGCCGCCCGATCATCCCCTCCGTCGCCGGCGTATGCGGCGCCAGGCAAACAATCACGTCCGACTCCGAAAGCACCTTCTCCAGCGAGGTCTTCACCACCCCGATCGCGTCCGGCATCTCGCTGGCCAGGTACGGGTCGTAGACCCGAATCGCCACCTCAAAGGGCTCCAGCAACTTCACCAGCCGCCGCCCAATGTGCCCGCACCCGATCAGCCCAACCCGTTTCCCCGTTAGCTCGCCATGCACGAATCCAAAGTCGTCACGCGCCGGCTTCTCGATATCTCCCGCCAGGATGTTCCGAAAGCTCTCCCCCGCATTCCGCAGCGATATCAGCATCAGCCCCAGCGCCCACTCCGCCACCGGGTACGACGATCCATGCGTCGTATCCACCGTCCGGATCCCGCGTTCCCACGCCGCTTCCACATCGATCCGGTAGGCAAACCGGTCCCCCTCCAACTCCCCGATAATCTTCAGCCTCGGCGCCGCGTCCATCACCTCCGCACTGATCCGCGGCGACCCATGCGACACCACCACCCCGTCCACGTCGCCAACCTTGTCCATCAGCCGCCCGATAGCCCCCGCTTCCTCATTCGCCCCAAACGTCGCCCCGCCCTCAACCCGCAACCACTCCCACTCCGCCACCGCCTCCAGCCGCTCCAGGTCCTCCGCCAACAAGCTCAACTCGCGCACGTCTCGACTGCAGACGATCAACACCCGCGGCCGGGCACTCGTCATTTGGTGTCGTGCCTGAGACTCACCCTGGCGGTTGCTGAGGTTCCATCGGCAGTCGAGACGTCATGGCTGCTACCTCTCGGCCAGCCTGCCTGACAGGTACTTGTGGATGATGCTCGACAGCAGGGTCTGGTAGGGAATGCCCTCTTCCCTGGCCCGCGAATGCGCCAGGTTGAAGTCCCGCTCGGTCACCCGCAGATTTACCCGCTTGGTCTTGTTGAACGTCTGACGCGCCGCTTGCCGGGCCGCCTCCATTTCCTCTTCAACACCAGCAGCCGAGCGCAACTCTCCCCGCTCGAATCGGTCCAGAATCTCCCGCTCTTCCGCATCCAGCCTGTCGTTCACGTTGATCGTCTCCTCCCGTAGTCTCGCGTCGCTTTCCGGCTCGGAATGATCGTCTTCAGGAACCGCGTACCGTCGGCCTCGGACACGAACGGCACGAGGTGTATGTACTCCTCGATTTCCACGGCATAAATAAACTGGCCCGGATAGCGATCCTGATTCGGGTGCTCCAGCACGTCTACCAGACCGCCTTGCTCAATGGCCGAGACGACGCGCTCGAATGAGATACCGCGCTCCTCAATGAGCCGCTGGTTCTTCTCCGAGCTCCAGTCAAAGCCGATGCCCATGAGCCAATTATCATCCAATGTGTGCGCTTTGGCAACACACAGTCGCTGTCGCGACGCGGACGGATCGGCTGTGACCGTGAACCTCTGGTCCTCGCTGCACGGAACTGTCATCGGCTCCGGGCTCGCGGGCTGCGGCCGCAAGCTCTATCAGTATTCTCTCGCGCGGAATTGGCAGCGCTCCTTCCGCTCTCAGCGCACCACGCCCACCGTCAGCGACACCACGTACCCATCGCCAGTCGACGTCACCTGCCCCATCAGGGCTTGAAGGTCGGCGTCGTCCCTCCCGACTGAATCGTTCGTATTCGTCGTGCCGCGAGGTCCCCGCGCGGAATAGGGCTCGGACTCGAATACGGCGTCGGAAACCTCATCCGGAAAGTACAGCTGCGACGCGATCAGCCGCCCTTCGCTCGTGAAGGCCCTGAAGTGAATGTGAACCGTCCGGCCCGGATACCAGCCGGGATAGATCGTCTCGAACTCGACCCGCCCCTCGGCGTCCGTCACTTGCCGCCCGCGCAGAAACGTCTCGCCCGAGGTATCCGCGCGATCGTCACCCTGTCCCGGATATCCCGAGTACTGACCCGCCGCGTCCGTATGCCAAATGTCCACGAACACATCGCCGATCGGCTCACACGAACCTGCCGCCACGAACCGCAACTCCACCAGCAACGGCGTCCCCGGCTTCCCCTCCGTGATCTCCCGGCGGATCTCACCGATATCGAAATAGAAGGGCCCTTCCGTCTGCCGCGGCGACGCCTCGCATATCGCCTCCACAGCCGCCGTCGTTTCAACCGCGGCTGACCCGGCCTCTGCAGTCGAGTCCTCCGGGCCGGGATCGCACCCAACCACCGCCAGTGCCAGCAGCACGGCAAGGACCAGCAAGGTCACTACCCGCATGGACCCTGCACACCCATCACTGACCGCCCAATCCCTCCTGGGCCGCACTTAACGAACGTACGGACCGGTCATCCTCCGTGAATTCGCTGGACCGCTACATCGTGTCAAAGCCAAACCACCCCGGCACGGCCGCCGCCTGACGCACCCACGTCTCCATCTGCGCCTCGTCCAGTTCACCCTCGTGGATGTTGATCCAGCGTGAATCCGGGTCCTTCGCCTCGCCGGGCGGCAGCGGGTCCAACCGCATGCCGTTCGTAAACGTCACCTTCACGTAGCGGGTAAACACGTGGTAGCTCAGAAACCAGCCCATGCCCTCCACGCCGTACCAGGGCGAGTTCCACCGCACCGCCTTCCGCACGTCCGGCACCGTCCGCTCGATCAGGTCGTCCAGCCGCCGCCCGATGTCGTGCTTCCACTCCGGCATCGCCGCGATATACGCCTGCACCGGCGCGTCCCCGTCCGCCTTCGCAATCTGCGGGTTCCCGCCCGACAGCAAAATCGGCTTATCTCCCGCCGCCGCCTTGCGGCTCATGTACCCGTGCGTCTTGTTGTACTCCACAGCCTCCCGCAGCAACGCCTTCAGTGACCTCCGGTTGATTCGGTCGCCCTCATTGATGTCGATCGCCCGCCACTGCTTCCCGCCCAGGCTCGCGTTAAACAGCTTCTTCGGATCCCGCAGCTGCGCTCCCTGCGCAAACCTCAGCGTCACCGTGTCCTCGCGCGCGTTCCCCACGGCGAGAGTCCCGTCATGCGACCACGTCGGACTCCCCCGGTACTTCCACTCCTCCACCACCTCGGGATCGACCTCGTGAATCAACGCCCGGATCTCCGCCAACCGCTCGCCGCGCCAATCCCCCAGGTCCGCAATCGCCTTGTCAATGAGTTCGGAAGGGCTCAACTCGTCCACTGCCATCTCTCCCGCCTTCTCCCCCGACGCCAACCGTTCCTACTACAGTAAGCCACGCCCGAAAGCGGAGCACGGCCTGTGACCGACTTCAACGACTACCTCATGCAGTCCTACGAGCTCCGCGAAAAGCTCGTCGCCGACAGGCACAGGCCTCGCTACCACTTCGTCCCGCCCGAAGGCCGTTGGAACGACATCAACGGCGCCGTCTACTGGAACGGCCGGTACCACCTCGGCTACTTGCAGAAGATCCCCAACGACGGCAGCCCGATCGACTTCTCCAGCTGGCAGCACATCAGCAGCCGCGACCTGCTCCACTGGCGCTACCACCGGGCCTCCCTGCGCGAACCATTCGAGGGCGCCAAAGGCGACTACTTCAACAGCGGCGACGTGATGGAAGGTATGCCCGTCCCCACCATCATCACCAACATGCCCCGCCACGGCATCTGCATCTACCAGAGCCACGACGCCAACCTCGACCACTGGGTTCCCCTGCCCCAGAACCCCGTCATCCCCCTCGACCCCGCCCCCGAAGGCCAGCCAACCAGGTCCAACAGCCGGCTTCCCGAATGCGTCATTTTCGACCCCAGCGGCTGGAATGAAGGCGACACCTACTACGCCCTCATCGGCAACAAGAATCACCGCCCCGGCTACCAGGGCGACTCCACCAGCCTCTTCAAGTCAACCAACCTGGTGGACTGGCACTACGTCGGCCCCTTCTACAAATCCGACCGCAAGTGGACCGATGAGATCGAGGACTGCGCCTGCTCCAACTTCTTTCCCTTCGGCGACAGGCACATGCTCCTCATGCACACCCACCAGCCCTACGGCCGCGCCCAGTACTACATCGGCCGCTACGAGAATGAGCAGTTCTACCCTGAAACCTACGGCCGCCTCAGCCACCTCGGCAGCCTGCTGGCGGGCCCCGAAACGCTTATCGACGACAAGGGCCGCCGCCTCTTCTGGGGCTGGATCCGCGAGGCCCGCGACTGGTCGGACCACGGCTGGAGCGGCGTCATGTCCCTCCCCTGGCACCTCTCCCCCGCTCCCGACAACACCCTCCGCATCGACCCCGTCCAGGAACTCCGCAACCTCCGCTACGACGAACGCCGCCACCCTGACGTCACCCTGTCGCCCGGCGAAGAACGCACTCTCCGCAGATTTCAATCCGACTGCGCCGAAATCACACTCACCATCCATCTCAACCAGGCCACCCGCTTCGGCCTCAAGCTCTGCTGCTCCCCCGACGGCCAGGAAGAAACCGTCCTCACCTACGACACCCGGCGCCAGCACTTCGTCGTCGACTTCGACCGCTCCAGCCTCGATCCAGACCTCACCTACGGCCGCAACCCCCGCGACACCACCAGTGCCACCCGCCGGCAAGTCGTCCCCTTCCCCCTCCAGCCCAACCAACCTCTCCATATCGACTGCTTCATCGACCGCTCCGTCATCGAACTCTTCATCAACTCCCGCATCTGCATCGTCCAACGCATCTACCCCACCCGCCCCGACAGCACCCACCACAGACTCTTCACCCACGACACCCCCATCACCGCCCAGAACATCGTCAAATACGAAATGGACGCCACCAACCCCTGGTAATCCACGCTCCCTGCCACCTTTTGCCGCGAATGCCTCCCCAGACGGCCAATTGGTGAACTGGGTGCAAGGGACGCGCCAACGATTCCGGTGCTCAAGGTCGTGCTATTGGTCTAATCGGGTAGCGTGACTGCCATGAGAGCACTCGGATCGGCTGAGATTGTCCTCGCTTCTGCCGCCAATTGAGTCCTGGGCCGACTGGTCGGCCATATTCGAGAATGCGCGCCTCTGGCGTCCGGTCATCGATGCCATCTGTTGCTCCCATGGAATCAGCTACCGGTCCATCCAGACTCCGCCATCAAATACCAACGCCGTCTTCCTCCTGGACGGCCGTTTCATTCTCAAGATCTACAGCCCATTCTGGTCAGAGTTCGAAATAGAACCCAGGCTGATCGAGGTACTGGAAGCCAACGCCGCCGTCCCCGTCCCCAAGATCGTCGCGGCTGGCCGGTATCAGGACAGGGTTACGTGGAGCTACCTCGTCTTAGAAGCCTGTTCTGGCCAGACGCTTGACGCCATCAGATCTGAACTCACGCGGGACGATCTCCTGGCCATCTGCGCACAAGTGGGCTTGGTCATCAGGGCTCTGCACCAGACGGATGTCTCGCAACTTGATGCCATTCACCCTGGGGAATCCTGGGATGACTTGGTAGCTCGCAGGCGAAGCGAGGTTCAGGACGAACTCACCCGCACGGGAATGATCGGACCCGATGCTGTGGAAGAGCTAACCCGAATCCTGGATCGCGTCATCGCCGACTCCAGGCGGAGCCCGAGGACACTTGTTCATGGCGACTTGGAGTCCGACCACATCCTGCTGAACAGGCTGGACGGACAGTGGACCGTCACCTCGATCATCGACTTCGGCGACGCCAAAATCGGCGACAGAGACTACGAGTGGATGCCCGTGTGGCTCGGCCTCTTCGACCGAGACATCCAGGCCATGCGAGCGTTTCTGAACACATACGATCCCACGCTGCTAACCGACCGGGGTTTTCCGCGCCGCGTCATGGCATGGACGCTACTCCACGACTTCGGCACCGACGCCGTTTCCGGATTACTCAAGAGGACTAACGCCCCGACTCCCATACAGACGTTCAGTGGATTGCAAAAGATTCTCTGGCCTGCGCTGACAACCCTGTAGAGCACCTGGAAACCCCTCCCTGTCCCAGCCCGCCTCTCTTCTGTCGCACCGCACCCCGTTCATGCTGAGCCGGCCCGCCGTCCGCGGGGGCCCGTGTCGAACCTCCACCCGGCCGAAGCCATCCGCCTCGTCCGCTATTTCTCTAAACGCTCTCTCCTTTCAGCTCACTCCTTCCTGAATCCCCATTACCTCCTCAAACGACCTCCCAACATCCACCGCCTCAAAGAACACCAGCCGATACCCATCCGGATCCACCACCACGATCTCCCGCGTATTCCACGGCCGCGTCACCGGCCCTTCCTCCAACTCCACCCCACGCTCAACCAGCCGTTCTGCCATCGCGTCAACACTCACATCCCCCACAAGGAACGACAACGACACCCCCACACCCTTGACGCGTTCGCCGTCCGACCCCGAATCCGGCACTAACAACACATCCGCATACTTCCGCCACCGCAAGTGACCCAACACCGGTTCCCCATCCGCCCCCGGCATCACAAACACCGTCCCAAACCCAACCGTCTCCGCATACCACCCCACCGACGCCCCTACGTCCCGCACCGCCAGCGTGGGAAACATCGGCATCGGATAAATCTCCACGCCCTCCTCCATCAATCCGGCCCGGCCAGGCCCGTCACCAAGCCCCTGCCTTGAGCCGCCAACCCTCTTCAACGCCCAGTCGCCCCTCTACTACCTCGAACTCCCGGATGTGACCCGGCCCGTCCGGGTCGTGCGAATTCCCGGTGTCTGAGATATAAAGCCGCGCCTGGTCCGGCCAAAAGCACAGCCCATTCGGCCTGACCAGGTCGTCAGCGACAACCGTAGCTTCACCGGCTGAGGGTCGGCGGCCAGCCGGGGCAATGAGCGCGGTCACCTCGGGCCGAGGATGACGGGGCGTCAAACTCTGAGTGAAGTCGGGCTAAAGATCAGTTGTTGCAGACGCCGGCGCGAGCCGCGTCACCTGGAGTTGGCTCGCTCGCTCTCGAGCCTGCCAGAGGTCATAAGCCGTCTGCAGACCCAGCCACGTCTCCGGCGACGACCCAAACGCCTTCGACAACCGAATCGCCATCTCGACCGACACCGCAGTCTTCTCATTGACGAGTTCGGACAGCGCCTGGCGGCTCACGCCCAACCCTTGGGCGGCCTTGGTTACGGAAAGCCCAAGCGGCTCCAGGCACTCACGCCTGACGATTCCGCCCGGGTGCGGCGGATCGACCATAGCCATCGCTCAACTCCTCTCAGTGCTAATGATAATCCGTGTAGTCCACATCGGCCGCATGGCCATCCTGGAATCGGAACGTGACGCGCCAGTTTCCCGACACGGAGACGGCATAGTGCCCGCGAAGTTGTCCTCGAAGCTGGTGGAATCGAAACCCCGGGAGGTCCATATCTCGCGGCTGACGGCTGCGGTCAAGCACGGCGAGGATATTCCTCAGCTTTCGGACGTGGTGCGGAGCAACCCGCCGTGATCCGCCCTTCCCACGATTTGAGCCTGGCTTAGCTCTTCATCGCCGAAGAGACCGCTACGGCCGCTGGCTCCCAACCGCCTCTACGTACAGCGAATACAACGACTGGCTCCCCGTCATAAACAGCCGATTCCTCTTGGCGCCGCCGAAACAAAGGTTCGCGCACGGCTCCGGTAGCACGATCCGCCCGATCAACTCGCCCTCCGGCGTCAGGCAATGCACCCCGTCCGTTCCGGGCCCGGCCCAACCCACGCTCGACCACAGGTTTCCGTCCTGATCGGTCCGAATCCCGTCCGCAAACCCGGGCGACATATCGGCAAATACCTCGCCGCCGCGCAGTGTCCGACCCTCCACCACCTCGAATACCCGGATGTGTCCTGGGCCATCGGGATCGTGCGAATTCCCCGTATCCGAGATGTACAGCCGCGACTCATCCGGTGAAAAACACAGCCCGTTCGGCTTCACCAGGTCCTCGGCCACCACCGTCGCGCCACCGGTCGCCGGATCCAGCCGGTACACCCGCGTCGGCAGTTCAGCCTCGGCCCGCTCCCCCTCATACGCCATCACGATTCCATAGCCGGGATCCGTAAACCACACGGCTCCACTGGAATCGACGACCACATCGTTCGGCCCGTTCAGCCGCTTCCCGTCGAACCGATCCAGCAAAACCGTCAGGTTCCCGTCGTGCTCTGTCCGCGTAACCCGCCGCGTCAGGTGCTCGCACGTAATCAGCCGTCCTTGCAGGTCGCGCGTGTTGCCGTTGCTGTAGTTGGAAGGCTGACGAAACAGCGTCACCGCACCCGTCACCTCGCAGTAGCGCAGCATCCGGTTGTTCGGGATATCGCTGAACACCAGCGACCTGAAATCCCCAAACCACACCGGCCCTTCCGCCCACCGAGCCCCCGTGTACAGCCGCTCCACCGCCGCATTCCCCAGCCCGTACGCCCCGAACCGCGGGTCCAGCACTTCCACGGCCGGGTCCGGATACCGAACAATCCCCTCGTCCCAACGCCGCCGCAGCTCGGCAGTCCACCCACCGTCACTCACGCTTGCTTGTCCTCAATCGGCCGCCCCTCTGGTGCCGCACCGGTGCCTCAGACCTCCGAGGCTTCCCGAAACGGATTGATCACCCGCAGCCCGTCATAGTCTTGCTGCGAACTCAGATCTTCCGAGTACACAGCATCACACCCCAGGGCCCGCGCCGCCGCCAGGATCGCCCCGTCCCAGTACGAAATCTGGAAGCGCCGGCTGATGACCACGGCCGATTCGAAAATCTCGCGCGTCATGTGCTGAAGCGGCTTGTCCCGCAGGAGCTCCAGGAACGCCATCGCGTTATCCGGCGACAGCCTGCCGGGGTGCGCAGGGTGCGTCGTTCGCGAGAAGAACTCCTGCAACACCTGCACTGAAAGAGCCACGTCCGGCTCCCGCATCAGCGCCTGCGCCTGTCTGCGCTTCACCTCGTCCCCGGGCGTATGTTGTGCAGCGTAAATGAGCACGTTTGTGTCCAGGAATCGCATGCCGAGCGCCTACGACTCCGTCTCTTCGTCAGTCGTGCCAACCTGATAGGACGCGGAGGATTCCGCGGCGCGCGCATCCAGCCCGCTAAGCTCCATCGCCAGCATCTCGCGTTCCCGCTCCGCCACGTGCAGTCGCGCCTCCAGCCGTGCCCGTTGGCGATCGTGCACCTCTTCCCGCGTCATCCGGTCATATCCGCGTAAACCAACGCCGCGCGCGTCCCAGTCCGCAAAAAAGTCGTCAAGGCGCTTCAAGTAAGCCTCGTGCGACTCCTGCCGCCTCACCGCGGCCTGTTCCGTGAACAAGCCGCCCGTCCGGCCACTCAGGTACTCCCGCACCAGCGCCGACACCGACGTATCCAACTCCGCCGCCCGAATCCGCGCCCGCCGATACGTCGCATCATCCACCGAAACCGTAATGTTCCGCATTCCCACAGTCCCACAGAATCTGTGATTCACAGTATACGGAGCCCTGGTGTCGCGGAGCTGCCTCGCTGCGTCGCCATCTCCGTCCGCGTCCGCAACGGAGGTTCGGAAACTACACAGGTTCCAATGTGTGACCTTTATAGAACACCCTTCGTCCTCGAGGGAGGGGCCGCTCTTGCTCCCTCTCCCCGTGGGAGAGGGTTGGGGTGAGGGTCTTCCGCGCACCCAACCCCGGGTTATGCAAGGGTCAGAATAGGAAGTCTCGCAGAGCCCGCGCCGTTCCTTCCGGCTGCTCGATCCACGGCTCATGCCCCGCCCTCGCGATCGTCGCGTGACGACTGTTCGGAATCAGCCGAGCCACCTGGGCTCGAGCCCATCGCGGCCGCGGATCCCCCTCACCGTCCAGGACAAGCGTCGGCGCCTTGACCTGCGAGACCTTCGCGCCCAGCCCGCCCGTGTTCTCCATCCGATTGTTCTCTGCATTCAGCGCGGCATTCAGCGAATAGTTGATCGGAAAGCGGTCATACCGGGGAACATCGTCCAGCCGCGTCACGTCATGAAGCTCGGTCCGTCCGAGCAACGAAGCCTCCTCTTCCCTGATCCCCTCAAGTTCCTCCCCTGTGGCCGTCAGTTGCTGTTGCTTGAGCAGCCGCAAGCGCTCGCGTTCGGCGGGCGGCAGCTTCGCTTCGCGATTCCGGCGATAGGCCTGGTGCCACGCAGGGTCTATCCCCGTCCCCGACATATACACCAGCCGCGCAGTGCGCTCGGGGTACTGGATGGCATACAGCAGGGCCAGGTGCGCCCCCCACGAATGACCGATGATCGTCCAGGCCTCGTAACCCCAATACGCTCGCAGAGCATCCAGATCGTCCACAAACGTCGCCACGTCGTAAGGCCCAACGTCTTCCGACCGGCCGCATCCCCGCTGGTCGTACCGGTGCACCGTCGCCACGTCCTCGATCATCGCCGCAACCGGCCCCAGGTAGTCATAGATCCCCGGACCGCCGTGACAGAGCACAACCGGCGGCCCCGTCCCTTGCGTCGCCGTCCACAGCGTCACCCCATTCGCGGATACACGCCGTTCAGAAATGGACACGCGTCCCCCCTCAGGACTCATCTGCGCCCGGAACCTGCCTCGGCACGCACTAGGCATCCGACATCGAACCGACCGATTGAGAGCATTCCTAAAGCAGCGCCGTCGCAATCAGCAGGCCCACGGTGGCTGCCGGCATATACCGTCCCAGCTCGATCGCGCCATGGAGCAGAAGGCGCTGCGGACCTGACCGCCACCACGCGGAGGCCATCTCCGCCACCAGCGCCCCTCTTGGCAACCGCCAGGCAATCAGGGCCGCGCCGCCGATTCCCACCACGATGCCGACGCCTGAGCCGGTCAGTTGGTCCACCCACTCCAGGAGCGGCCGGCCCCCGAACGAGAGCTCCACGGATGTGAAGCTCAGCGCCGAAGGGACCCCCAGCAGCAGCGTGGCGCCAACGGCGATCAGGGCGGCAGTGCTCTCGGAAAAGCCGCGCTCGTACCGCAGGGGAGCCGTGGCCACCGCCAGGGTGCTGTAGCACGAACTGAAGGCCGCGACGAACAGCGCGCCAAAGAAGAAGGGCGCCAGCACCCTGCCGCCGGCCAGGTCGCCAAATACCTGCGGAAAAGCGGTGAACGAGAGCTGGCTGCCCGAGTCGGGTGCGATTCCAAATGTGAAGACGATGGAGAAAATGGCGACTCCGGCCGTCAGGGAAATCGCGGCGTTGGTCACCGCCACGGCGGTTGAGGAGGCGATGATATTGACGTTCCTGGGGATATAACTTCCGTAGGTGATCAGCACCCCGGTACCCACCCCCAGCGAAAAGAACGCTTGGCCCGCCGCCATCCGCCACGTCTGCGGCTCCAGGAACTGGGCGAGATCGAAGGACGTATAGAAGGCCAGCGCCTCCGCGCCGCCGGCCAGCGTCTGGCTGTAAATCGCCAGCAGCGCCACCATCAGCACAAGCGTCGGCATCAGCACCTTGCTCAGGCGCTCGATACCCCCCGTCCCTCGTCGCAGCACCAGGAACACCAGCCCGCCCACGGCAACGAAGTACCAGAGGGAGGCAAAGCCGTCGGTCATCTCGTCGAACGGCCGCAGGTCGCCTCGGACCGAGTCGACCAGGTACCCCAGCGTCCATCCGGTAATCACGAAGTAGTAACTCATCACCACCACGGCCAGGGCCACCACAAACCAGCCGAACCACGGCCCCCATCGCCCGCTGACGCGACGGAACGTCCCCACGGGCCCCCACTCCGTCAGGCTGCCGGCCGTCGTCTCCAGCACGAACAGCGGCAGGCCAACCGCCAGAATGCAAATCAGGTAGCACAGGATGAACGTGCCGCCGCCGTTCTCGCCCACCATGTACGGAAAGCGCCACAGGTTCCCCAGCCCCACCGCCGCCGCCACCGACGACACGATGAAGGCGCGTTGGGAGGTCCAATCCTGTCTGGTTGGCGGGGAACCGCTCGCCCCGGCGCTCACGTCCGCCTACCCCCGGCGGGAACCGCCCGCGGCCCCGCTTGCCACCCGCCCGTGACCGGGCAAAGCAGAACAAGGCACGCCAACATCCACGCCCCCTGCCGGAGTTAGGAAGACCGAAAAAGACTCGACTCCAAAACCCCCAGAATGCCAGCGCGCCGCCCGTCCGCCTGACCCATCGGCCACTGACAGCGGACCACCTGGGCACACAGAGCCAAGACTGCCGCAAACCCGCCGAGAACCAACCCACCCGCAACAAGATGGGCTTGAACAGGGAGTAAGTCCAGAATCCCCCGCTCTTCGTCGCAACACCCTACGCCCAGACCCCCGGGACCAGGCAGCCAAATGGCCAGGAAACAGAACCTGTCAGCCTCAATGAGGTGTCCCCGCCTGGCTGAGCGAAATTTCCGCTATTGTTGCGACCGGCCTCGACGTTCCGTACCTGGCCGATCGGCAGGTCCTGCAGGGCCGGTCCGGCCCGCCCAACGCGACTCCACCTCGGAACGAATTCGCTCGACCACCAGGTCGATACCGAGAGTTCCCTCAATCACCAGGTCGGCGTCTGCTCGCATCCGCTCCTGAAAGTGTTCGTAGATCGGCCTGGCCCGAGCTTCATATCCAGCCAGCTCGGCAATCACATGCTGAAGAGGTTCGTCCGCAAGCTCAATGTCTCGCAGAATCCGCCGCGCCATGGCAACGTCCAGCGGCGTGTCGATGAAGACCAACAGGTCGATCAACCTCCCTGAATCTGAATGCGCTCGACCCAGGGGCGCGTCAGCCACAACGTAACGCGCCGGCCCGACGATGGTTCCGCCCATCGGATAGCAGATGCTCTGGCCATCTTTCAATGCCTGTAAGTGACGAATAAAGAGAGGAGTTTCGTAGGCATCGTAATCGGCCCCGTCGGCGAACCAGCGTGGCAGGTCAGCGGGATATACGTTCGATTCTTCGTAATCGTCGAAGTGAAGAGCCACAGCGTCGCCAAGAACCCCGGCCAGGCGCCGGGACGCCGCCGTTTTCCCGCCACCGCCGACGGCGCTAATCCCCACAACGCTAACGTGGTTCATTGTTCCAGGCCATCCCCCTCAGATCCGAACATCACACGCCGAAGACATGAGCGACTCAGCCAAAACGTACCCCTGCAGCCATGTCCCAAGTAGTTGACCCAATAGGATTCCATCCCCCTACCTCGCCAACGCCAACAGGCCGCCCATCCAACCGACCCATCAGCCCTCGTCTACCTCCAACCCCTTATCCACTTCCACTCCAGTCTCACCTCTCACCTCTCTAAGCTCACTCCTTCCTCAGCCCCTCGCCCCTTCCTCCCTCTGCAAGCCGCCGCAGCGAATCCCCAACCACCCGGAACGTCCGCCACTCCGGCAACATCTCCGCCCCCAGGTCCTCGTAGAACCGGTGCGCGTCCGTATTCCAGTCCAGCGCCACCCATTCAAACCGACCGCAGCCCCGTTCCACCGCAATGGCCGCCACCCGTCGCAGCAGCCGCGTGCCCAGCCCGCGCCGTCGATACTCCGGCGACACGTACAGGTCGTGCAGGTACATCCCCCGCCGCGCCAGGAACGTCGAATACGTGTGGAAATACACGGCGAACCCCGCCGGTTCCTCACCCGCAAACGCCAGCAGAGCCTCCGCCGCCGGCGCCTCCCCAAACAGCGACCCCTGCAACGACGCCTCCGTCGCCGCCACCTCATGCGTCAGCTTCTCGTACACCGCCAGGTCCTGAATGAGAGCCATCAGCCGCGGTACATCGTCCTCCGTCGCGGCGCGAATAGTGAACCCGGGCGATTGAGCCACCGTTGTCACCGTCCTTGCGGGTCTTCCAAGCTCTACGGCCTCGCCACTCTACTCTTGCTGCACCGACCGGCATTCAAACCCGCAACCTCCGCCATGCGAGTGAGGCGCATCGTTGTCGCCCCTCGGGGTCGGCTTCGGCGGCTCGAGAGCGACTCCAGCGTCCAAACCAGAGTCGTCGGCTGCCTCAACTAATTCGGACTGAGTCAAGGCCTTTCAGGCATGCTAAGTCGTTGAATCACGGGCCTCGCCGCCACGCTTACGCAGCAATTGCATCAGTCGATAACCCGTAATCGCACCGTACAAGAGAGAGGCTAAAACCGCACCGATTCCCCAATCATCGTAGTACCACCACATCACGAGTCCTACGAATACCCCACCCACAGCCATTGCCGCGGCATTCGCCTGCAGCCACACGCCGGTCCGTGCCACATGAGTCCGCAGTAACGTCAATTGTAGACCTCCCACCACCGACCCCGCGATTACGCCGCCCAGGCCGAACATCACCACCCCGCTCCAGGGCTCCGAATTACTCCCCCCGGTGATTGAAATGAGTTGCCCGCCGCCAACGATCGCGGCCACCACCCAGCCCACGATAGCGCCCATCGCCCAGCCCAGACCCCAGCCTAACGCTGTAATCAATATCCACGTCCTCGCTATCGCTACGTGCCTCCGCAACACGAGAAACTGAAGCCCTCCTAGCACAAATCCGGGTACGAGCAATATCCCGAACATCGCGGAGATTCCTACCAGTGCGCTTTCTGTTGCCAGTCCGATAGACACCAGCACAGCAGCCACCGTGCCGGCGGCCAGGCTGCTCAGCACCCACTGGAACCAAAATTTCCAATGCGGAGCCTGGGCAGCGCCCGCCCTGTGAGCATTACGTTCGCCAGCCTGCGCATCCATCGTCGTTCTCCTCATGGCTTGCTAATGGATCTGGGTGTTCGGTATCACGATCATTGCGCTGGGTGAATTTCCCCTGGTCAAGGACAGCCGACCCCGGCTAAGCGCGCTTAAGCTCTCAATCCAGCGCTGATCGAAGAAAAGTAAACGCCGGGTAGATAGTGGACGGCCCATCTGCGTCAATCCCGCCGCAATTCGACCAGCCCGCGTGCCTGAGATCCCCAACACACGACGAATCCGTCGCGCTTAATCCCACACGTGTGGTCGGAGCCGGCGCTGACCGAGACGAACTCGCCGGTGGGCGGATTGGCTTGGCCGACAGTCTCGTCTTCCACACTGGTGGCGGTATTTGCCTCGTTTGATCCCCAGCAAGCAACGACGCCGTGGACCCGCACCCCGCATGTGTGGAAGTCGCCGGCGCTAACGGCGACGAACTCTCCATCCGGCGGCATCGCCTGACCGAAAGTCTTGTCCGTCCAGTCGTAATATTTGTTCGATCCCCAGCATTCGATGATGCCGTCGGTCCTCAGCCCGCAGGTGTGTATGGCACCGGCGCTCACCGAGGCGAACGTTCCACCCGGCGGCGTGGCCTGACCAATCGCGGTTCCGCCGTAATTTTGATTCGAGCCCCAGCATTCAACGGATCCATCAAGCCTCACTCCGCATGTGTGGGATCCACCCACGCTTACGGAGGCGAACGTCCCACGCGGCGCCGTGGCTTGGCCTTCGTCGTTGTATCCCCAGCATTCCACGGAGCCGCTACTCGTTACCCCACAAGTGTGGCTGGATCCGGCGCTGACCGAGCTGAATTCCCCTCGGGGTGGTATGGCCTCGCCATGTTCATCATGGCCCCAGCATTCAACGCGGCCGTCGCGCTTCAATCCGCAGGTATAACCGCTGCCTATGCTGACGGCGGCGAACTCCCCGGACCTCGGACTGGACTCGGCATCGTCGCTTGTACTCCAGCACTCGACTGCGCCGTCGCGCCTCACCCCGCAGGTATCGCCCAATCCGGCGCTCACCGAGACGAAGTCCCGCAATGGTGGCGTGGCGCCTCCGTCAATATCGCTGCCCCAGCATTCGGCGGCGCCGTCCGGCCTCACCCCGCAGGTGTGGAAAGCCCCGGCGCTCACTGTGGCAAACCCGCCGGAGGGCGGCGAGGCCTGACCTGCAACATGGGAGCCTTGGACGCCGAGATTGGATCCCCAGCACTCCACCGAGCCGTCACGCCTCACCCCACACGTGTGGTTACCCCCCGCGCTAACCGAGGTGAACTCGCCGGGCGGCGGCGTGGATTCGCCAGATGCGTTCTCGCCCCAGCACTCCGCGGATCCGTCCTGCCGCACGCCACAGCTGTGTGTGCCCCCGCTGCTGATGGACGCGAACGCCCCGGACGGCGGCGTGGATTCTCCATAGTCATCGATACCCCAGCACTCGACAGAGCCGTCTCGCCTCATCCCGCAGGTGTATTCGGACCCGACGCCGACCGAGGCGAATGCCCCTGACGGCGGTGAGGATTCGCCATGTGTATTGCCGCCCCAGCATTCGACAGAGCCATCTCGCTTCAAGCCGCAGCTGTGGCCGTACCCGGCGCTGACGGTGGCGAACTCCCCGGCTGGCGGATTGGCCCGGCCATCGTCATCTTCGCCCCAACATTCCAACGAGCCGCCGCGGCTCACCCCGCACGTATAGCCGGCCCCGGCGCTTACCGAGTCGAACGCCCCCGACAGGGGCGTGGACTGGTGTTCCGTGTTATCGCCCCAACATTCAAGAGAGCCGTCCCGCTTCACCGCGCAGGTGTGGCTGAATCCGGCGCTGATCGAGGCGAACGCCACGTCCTCCGTTCCCGTGACCCCGAGCGTGGGCATGGCGCTATCGCCCGCACCGCAGGCGGCCAACACGATGACCACGAACGAGAAAAGGGCCGCCAAGGCCAACTGTCGACTGAGGTGCATCGCGCCGCCAGACCTGTTGGGCTGGAATCCGGCATGTACCTGGCCCAATAGAATCTGCGTTCCCAAGGATAGGTATGTAAACAGTCTCATCTCAGAGCCGACGAGGATCAGCGGAATCGTTCAAGTACAGTCAGGGCTCCAGCATAAGCGGCGATCCTTCGTGAATTCGAACCCACAATCCCGGCAACGCCGCTGCCGCGCCCTTCCGACTGAGCCATCGGCGCTCAGCGTCGCCCGGCTCATCTCCCCCTGAACCACCGCGATCAGCCGTCCTACATTTGAGACCTTTGCGAATCGCCCCTCGCCCTCGAGAGAGGGACGGCTCCTGCTCCCTCTCCCGGTGGATCTTTGCAAGACCCGAGGGGCGGGTGTGCCGTGTCAATCTCTTCAAGGGGACGCCGTTCTTCCCCTCTCCAAGGGGAGAGGCAGGTTCGGCCGTCCTCGGCCGAAATCGGGGAGGGGTCGTCCGGGCACCCAACCAGGGGGTACGCAAAGGCCTCACATGAGGGGCACATGAGGGCACTCGGTAGGCAATGGCCGTTGCTTGGCGGTGACAAGGACACCCAGCCGCGAGACATACAGCGGGCCAGGAGAATGGCCACCGAGTGGAGGGCCTGATGGCTGAGAAGTATCGAAAGTTCGATGCATCGGACCACATAAGGACCGCGGAGGATGCCCAAGGGCTTCTCCAAGCGGCGACGGAAGAGGATGTCGGAGACGGCGTCGTGATTCGCGCTGCCCTCAGGCATCTCGGTCGAACACACAACCTGAGCGCTCTCGCTCGTGACACCGGGCTAAACCGGGGCAATCTGTATTCGGCGCTCCCTGAAGACGGCAACCCCACCCTCGCAACCCTGCGCAAAGTCACCCGCGCCTTGCGGCTAAAGCTGCGTCTTGAGCCTCTCGAGAGTCCCGCTAATGCCGGGCAACCGTCCAAGCCCTCCAATCTCCCGGCAGAGTCGACGTCCACCTGGCTTCGGCCACCTCCGCCGCCGGCGCCTCCCCAAACAGCGACCCCCGCAACGCCTCCTCCGTCGCCACCACCTCATGCGTCAGCTTCTCGTAGACCGCCAGGTCCCAAATCAAGCCCATCAGCCGCGGCACGTCCTCCTCCGTGGCCGCCCGAATCGTGAACCCGGAGTCTTCCGGCACAGATGTCACCGTCCTTGTAGGTCTTTGAAACTCGGCTTCCTCGCCACTCTACGCTTGGTGGGCTAAGGCGTGCTGATTCGCGAGCTTTTCGGTGCGAGGTTCGAATCCGAGCAGGCGGTCAGGCGACTCCGCAAAGTGCCTCACGAGCTTCCGATCCGCCAGGGTTCGAGGCCCAACCACTCGATGACTCTGGTTCTCTAAGGCCCGACGCGACTGGCGGGCTCGCCTTTCAGCGTCGCCTGGCTCAGCCCATCAGGCCCCCTATGGCAGCTGGCAACTCCCTGAACGTAGCGACCTTGGCAGTGGCTTTGGACAAGTCGTGAGATGCCGTGAACTCGTTGGCAACCACGATGCAGTCAATCCCCGCCGCTACCGCCGACTCCAACCCTCGCGCCGAATCTTCAACAACCACCGTTTCAGCGGCGGTAGCGCCAAAGCGTTCGAGCCCTGTCAGATAGGGTTCGGGATGTGGTTTAGCTCGCTCGTAGTCCTCCCTGTCCAAATGGAACTCCATATAGGTCAGGATCGACCGCTCTTCGTGTATCAGGTCAAAGTCAGCTCGTTTGGATGTAGTGACGATAGCCATCCGATACGTATCGGCGAGTTCGGCCAGCGTTTCCAGGACGCCCTCAATCTCGATGTCTTCTGTTCGAAGGTATTCCTGGTGGTAAGCATTGCGGACTTCACGCTGCCTGCTGATAGTCTGCTCATCAACACCAGCCTCTATGGCTTGAGCCCAGGTGGCCATTCCCTGGGTCATGTCTCGCAGGTATTGGTCTTTATCCAGCGTAAAGCCAATGTCGGCCAGGGCGCGCGCTCCGGCCTTGTAATACCAGAATTCGGTGTCCACCAGGACCCCATCATGGTCAAAGAGGATGTACTTCTTCACCGTTGGTCCCTGTGGCCCTCCGTACACCGTCATGTGATTCCTTGAAGGTTGCTTGCCAAACGAGACTCGACCGGCTGGTCCACTTCCGGAAACTCAAACGAGCGCCCGGTGATCTTCTCGTAAAGGTAGATGTAGCGTCGTGAGAGCTCGACCACAAGGTCGTCCGGTGCTGCTGGGAGGACGTCATCCTCGTACGGGTCGCAGTTCTCCGTGAACCAGAGCCGGAGGAACTCCTTGTCAACGTTGTCGGGTTCCTGACCCTCCCGCATGCGCTGTTGATAAGTGTCGGCAATCCAATAGCGACTGGAGTCAGGGGTGTGGATCTCGTCGACCAGGAGAATCTGACCGTTCTTGTCACGGCCCATCTCATACTTGGTATCGACGAGAATCAGGCCATGCTCGGCTGCCGTAGCTTGACCGTAATCGAACAGCTCCAGGGCAATGCGGCTGCATTCTTCCCACTCATCGGCCGTCATCCAGCTCTCGGACACGATCTCGTCAGGGCTGATCGGACGGTCGTAATCCCCCTTCGTGGTCGGTGTAAGCAGATTCGTTGGGAGCTTCTGGTTTTTCAGCAGACCGTCGGGCAAATCTATGCCGCAGTATTCACGCCGACCACTCTGGTAGACCGTCCAGAGCGCGGTGCTCGTCGTTCCCGTGATGTATCCGGGCACCACGAACTCAATCGGAAAGACAGTGCATTTCTCGGCGATCGTGACATTCGGGTCCGGGACGGATAGAACCTGGTTCGGAACAATGTGGCGGGTCTGTTCAAACCACCATGCGCTCGTCAGGTTCAGGGCCTGCCCCTTGAAGGGGACAGCTGCCAGCACCCGGTCGAAGGCACTCTGTCGGTCGGTGGTGACAAGTGCCAGACGATCCCCAAGATCGTATCGATCCCGTACTTTGCCTATGTACTTCGCATCCTGAGAAATAGTCGTCTCAATGAGGCAATTGCCAAGCTCTTGTCGAATTCGATCCGCGTAGCTCGCTGAGGTGTAAATAGCGTCCTCCGTTTTCTTGACCTCCACACGGTTACTCCGGGACAGCTCGGTAACGCGCTTCTTGAGATCGGTCCACTTCTCGAAGCCGTACTCGTGAGCGATCGCGGCTTGAGCGTCACGCAGCGATAGCTTGGCAGTGGCGATGTCGGCGTCGGATGCTTTGAGCAGCGCTGGGCGTGATGTTCGGAATTGCGCTGCGGCGTCTCGATCGCCGGCATTCACAGCCTTAAGTAAAGCCTTGGCCTGTTTCTGAAGGTGCTCCAGGCTCGGACGCAGCGGAAGACTGCGGGGACGCATACGCACTCCTTTCAAGTGGCCTGCTGTCCGCGTAATCAGGCCGAAAAGAGTGGTACCAAGAAGCCGTGCGGTTGCGGGGGCGGGTTAAACCCTTGTCGCGGACTCGGGGGCTCCCACTAGTGCGCCTACCCAATTCATACGAAACGGAGCCCGCTACTGTCAAGACTGGGCTCGGGCTTGGGAACCTGCCGGAGCCAGGCCGTCTGCACCAATGCGAGTGCGCTGCCTGCCCGACTGCGCTCCTTGCCACCGGCAGCCGCTGATTGTGTCGACCTACGGCCGCCACCGCTGCGTGCGTCAGACTCCCTGGACCTCGATCAACTCGTACACCTGCGGAGCCGGCACCGGCTACCCGGCCCTCTCAAGAGAGACCCCTCCGAAACGTCCCGCGTCCCCCAAGCCGCGGCCGCTCTTGCTCCCTCTCCCCGTGGGAGAGGGTTGGGGTGAGGGTCTTCCGGGCATCCACACCGGGTTATGCAGAGGTCTCTCAAGAGCCTCAAAGTAGACTTCAGTAGCCTCCCGAATCTGCCCACACACCTCCGCCCGCCACTCCCCAACCGCCACACACCCCGCCAAATCCGGCACCCGCGCCCAAAAGCCCCTCGGCCCCCGCTCAATGACGCAGGCGTACGTCACCGCCCCACGCATTGCAGCCCAGCCACCCTCAGGACACGGTTCCAGGTTCCTTCGCATCCCGACAACAGCTTGAAATGCGTTCGTGCCACAATGCAGCTGTGGTCTGGGAACGGACGGCCCAACCCAATGAGGCGGCGCCGGTTTCGCTTGATTGACGGCGAACCCCCGATGGTCAACTGGGCGGCCGCCGCTCATCCTGTGTGGGCCGAATGCTCGCACGTCGTGGTTTTGCATTCATGCTAGAAACAGGAAGCGCGGCGCCAGACTTCACCATCACCCTGCTCTCCGGCGGGGAGTTCACCCTTTCCGACCTCCGGGGATCCAGGGTTGTCCTCTTTTTCTTTCCGGGAGCCTTAACCCCGGGGTGAATGGCCGAGAACGTGGGATTTGGAAAATCCCAGCGGAGGATGGCCGACCGTAACGCCATTGTGCTCGCCATCAGCTCTGCCGAAGAGAGGAAGCTAAGGCGCTTGGCCACGTACTTCAGATTCCTGAGGATTGACCTGCCCCTGGCCCATGATGCGGATAGCCGCGTCGGCGCCCTCTACGACCTCAGGCCTGATACCGGGGTGGGCAACTTGCGCGTGACTTACGTCATTGACGAAGAGGGGTTGGTCAGAGACTTCCACCACAACGAACTGTCCGTTTCCAGCCACTGGCGTTGGGCGTTGCGGACGCTTCGCGCCGCCCGTTAGCCAACCGGCCGGTTTTCCTACCTCGAGTAATGCGGCGGGACTACCGGGTCATCTAACCGTCCTAAAGCGATGGATGGAATCTCGCCGCCGGCAAGTGAACGCGAACCGGCTCAGATGACGAATTCCTCAACAATGCGGACCACAAACAACGTAAATTAAAGGCTCCGGTGAACCGTGTCAGATTGAATTGCAAACGTTGCGGTGGGAGGTTGCTATGTGACGACTGCGCGTTCCGGCAGTGTGCCGAGCTACCGAAATTCCGCCCTGAGCATCTCAGCCGCCAGGGACTCATTCCTGAGCTTCAAGTACGCCTCGTCCAGCGGGATATCGGCAGCGCTTCCCGGCGCGAAACCGCAGTCGGGGTGCAGCATTAAACGCTCAGGCGCGACGTATTCGGCGGCCCGCCTGACGCGGTCGGCAATCTCGAATGGCGTGTCGATGTGGCTGCTGCGGCAGTCCACGCATCCCAGGCCGATATCGAAGCGTTCTGGGAGTTCGCGCAATACGGCAAAGTCGCCCGCCGCCGGTATCGCAAACTCCAACATGAGAATATCGACGTTGAGACCGGCCAGGGCTGGAAGAATCGGCTCATATCCACCCTCGCCGACCCATCCTGCGCGACCCTTATTGCGCCGACACAGATGGATTGCCAACCGGACGCCGTCTACTCCCGTGACGACGCGGTTCAGCAAGTCGACGCAGTAAGCCAACTCGGCCTGCGGATCGTCGTAGCCCGCCCGCACCTTCGAGTCCACGAACAGGCACAGGTGAGGGTCGTCAAATTGCGCTATCGCTACCCCTTCGTCGCGTAGGGCTTCCAGCTCTTGCCGAAGCACGGGCACGAGCGCCTCTGTGAAGTCACGTCGAGTGGGATACGCGGCACTTGACAATTCGGGGTCCCACATCCGCTCACCCAACAGGTATGGCGATGGTATGGCGACTTTGACATCGCGTCCCGTATGCAGTTTGAGGAACCGTGCCTCCCTCGCCAGCAGGCCGGGGTTTGCGACTTCGATTTTCGAAGTGACGACGTGCCAAGTTTGGCGCTGTCCCAGGACTTCCTTGATGGACAGATCGAACCCGCTGCAGATATCCGCAATCACCCCAACGTATGACTTTCTACGCCATTCCCCGTCGGAAATAATGTCGATGCCGGCAAGCTCCTGCATCTGCGCCACGTATGGAATGGCGGAGTCCATCATCCGCCGAAAATCGCCCGAAGTGCCGCCCCCTTCGACCTGTGATTCAATCAGGTCACGCACATATTGAGGTCGCGGCATGGAGCC
Source organism: Chloroflexota bacterium (assembly GCA_022824495.1). Lineage (GTDB taxonomy): Bacteria > Chloroflexota > UBA11872 > UBA11872 > UBA11872 > UBA11872. The sequence continues at coordinate 353,782 of JAJDZU010000012.1, forward strand.
CACGACGGTGGTTGGAAACAGGCCTCGTTCCATTTGGCGTTCAGGCAAGATTTCGTGCGTTTTCTCTGCTCGTGGTCAGACGTGGCTCAGGTACAGGATTGTTCGCGAACCGCATCCAGTCGGCGCTGGCCAGGTGGTAGTCCTGGATGGTGTCGACCTCATGGTAATCACCGGGTACGGCGACGCAGTGTACCGGGATTCCATCTCTGATCATCCGGTCGAGTAGAAGAATCACATACGCCATGCGGAAGGGCCTGCCATCGGCGATGACTTGCTCATCGCCAAGTTCGGCGTGGAGTTCGTCGTAAAACTGCAGGAACTGAGATGCGCCCTCGGGCGTCATCTTAAGCACGCCCGAATACTCTCCGGATGCCTCGTGCGGCTTGATCGTCCGTGAAACCTCGACCACGCGGGCGCCGTCCACGAGAATCTTCTCGGCGTCCGACTCCGGGTGCATACTCCGAAACGCATACCGTTCACGCCAACGAGTGTCCATGACAAGCGTGATGTCGTGCGGCGAATCCTGAAGCGCCTTCACGGCGCCGCCGCGGTACAGCGTATCGGTGTACGTCGCATAGAAGCCGCGGGCCATGTGTTCACGAGCACAGACGAGGGAAGCGAGGATGTTGGTCGTGGACCAGGCGGGATTTTCTACATAGGTGAGATTTGGATAGGCGTCCCGAACCACGTCCATCAGGTACCCGCCTACGAAGACAAACCGGTCCAGACCATTCTGTCGAAACGCACCTAGCGTCCAATCGAGAATTCTGGCGCCCGCGACTTCAGTAAAGAACTTAGGTTGCGACGCGGTGAAGGGCATAAGCCGTGCGCCCCGTCCGGCCCCGAGGAGGATGACCTTCATGCCTTGGCGTTGCTACGTAGTCCGAGTTCCCGCTCAGACTACCGCGCCCAACCTGCGACCGTCGTGCAGGGTGGTGGCGGACCGCACAGGATCCGAACCCATACCCCCACAATGCAACTGCGGCGCCCTTCCGACTGAGCCATCGGCCCTCGTCTTTGCCTACCCTTGATCCCGGCAACTACTACCAATCCCCATCAACGTGATCTCTCGCCGGCTCTCTAAGGTCTCCTCTCCGCTCTTGCCCCTCTCACCTCTCACTCCTCTTCGCTCACTCCTTCCTCCCGAGTGAGGGGTCTTCCGGGCAACCAAGCCCCGGGTTGCGCGAAGGTCTCACCAGAGGAGCAACATGAGGGGTGATATGGAGGCGCACGGTGGGCAATGGCCGTTGCCTGGCGGTGAAAAGGACATCCAGCGGCGAGACATTCAGCGGGCCAGGAGAATGGCGACCGAATGGAGGGACCGATGGCTGAGAAGTATCGAACGTTCGATGCATCGGACTACATAAGAACCGCAGAGGATGCGCAAGGCCTTCTCAGAGCGGCGACGGACGAGGATGTCGGGGACGGCGCCGTGATTCGCGCTGCCCTCAAGCATGTCGCTCGAACCCACAACCTGAGCGCCCTCGCTCGGGAAACCGGCCTAAACCGGGGCAATCTCTACGCGGCGCTCTCCGAAGACGGCAACCCCACCCTCGCAACCCTCCTCAAGGTCACCCGCGCCCTGGGCCTAAGGCTGCGTCTCGAGCCTGTCCAGAACCCCGCCAAGTCCAGGCAACCGTCCAAGCCACCCAATCTCCCGGCCGAGTCCACATAGACCCGTTCTCGGCCACCCCCACCGCCGGCCAACGCGCCAATCTCCGATAGGTTCGGCGAGACGAGCAAATCCAAGACCGCGACGCCTGGGTTGGAGTCTGAGGGCGACGCGGCGAGGAGCAAGAGCTAAAGCGTTCCGTACTATCGACCGCATTTGACTGCGATAACGAGTCTTATGGTACCGATACTAGTACCTATGAGAGGTCAATCTCCGTGGGGCGATGTGTACGGCAGGCAGGTTCGAGCTCGAACTGTCACTTGGATAATCTGAGCGATTGGAGACTTGGTGACGATGGCCGGACTTGGGCACTAGTTCCCTCTAGCGCTCTGGGGGCGTCCAGGGTTTGAACAGATCAATCCCTGCCCTAGTTAGCTCAATCTCGATTGCTTCGGGTAACTTCCTGCACTGTGGATCCAATAGGCTCCATGCAATTCTGTACTCCTCTTGATCGCTGAATCGATTGCTCTTTCGAAACCATCGCTCGATCTGGACTGCTTCATTGAGATCATCAAGGTCGACGCTTCGAGGATCGACATCGTAAGAGTAGTTTACCCAGTCTCGGTAAGTGGCGCTACAGTGCGCCGAAATCTTGTTTAATGATATCCAACGCCGTATTCCGCACCGGATCTCAATATCCAGGCTTTCCACATCCTCGGTTACAGTCCAGAAGTCGTATCTGTCCGGCAGTGCAGCTTGTAGCCGTTCCCAGGCCGCCCTTGACGTAGGCTCTCTCGAGAGACAGAGTATGAATGGACTTCCCAATTGAGAGTCCTCCAACTTGAGATCCCTAGATCTCGTCCACGTTCCTGGCCCTTGGCTTATGATCGCTCGGTCATCTTTTTTATCATCCAGAAGTTCCCATAACTGGCGAGCAAACGCGTCGTCCATTTCCTCTGTAGCATGCACCGGGAAGTCCTCTTCCCTCTGCCAACGTACCGTCAGTGTCTCTGGCACTCGAGCGCGCACCTCGCCTTCCCTTTGATCTCCAATACCGTCTTCTCCGATGTCTCGATAGCAAATTGCCTGCGTCATCCGTAATTTACCCGTAATTGCTGGTGCGTATTGGCTTTCCCAACCTCGTACTAGCTTCACTTGGTTCCGCCGTTATCTAGGCCCATCGCCTAAGTCCACAACGACACCTGCGGAAATCTCCAAGGACAGTATGCGGCAGCCAGCGCAGATGGAGCCGTGAGCCTGGTGGTCCGAATGAGATTCGAACCCACGACCTCCGCAATGCGAGTGCGGCGCTCTTCTGACTGAGCTATCGACCGTCGGCCTTGACTGCCTTGACATAAGGTCCCGGAATTGCCTGTAGAAATGCCTCTTTTTCTCAGTGGCCAGGCCGACAGTTTCAGGCATCTTCTGCTTGTTCTTGCGAATCCCGCACCTGTCCACCTAGGTTGGTCAGTCGGTAATGTTGCGCCCTGCTCCTTGGTTTGTCGGGGAGGGTCATTTCGATCAGGCCCGCATTGATTCCGGGTTGCAGGTAGATAGTCCTGAAGTGTCTGCGGTCCGCCAGACCCAAGGCTTCCATTATCTCTGCCCGGCTCATCTCCCCCTGAACCACCGCGATCAGCCGTCCCACATGGGGGGTGACATGGGGGGTGACATGGGGGGTGGGTGCCGACTGCTGGCGCGGAAACGTCACGGTCAGCCAGTCCGGCGACACTTGGAAAGTCGGTTTCGCGACGCCGTGCTCGCGGCACGAATGGTGAATCCGCCTGATGCCGCTCCCAATCTGCTCCACCAGGTTCATGCGGTACAACATGCTGAAGAGCAACGGATTCCGCGGGACGCTCTTGCTGCCGAGTTCCTCCTCCCGCATCCCCGCCGGTAGTCCGCCGGGCGTGACGATCTCAACCCGATCCCGATAGATGTACACATGCACGTTGGCCGTGCTGCGATAGTCCCTGTGCGCAATCGCATTTACAACCGCTTCCCGCAGGGCGGTCTCGGGCAGCTCCAGGCGCTCGTCCCGCCCGAGGGCGTGAGGAATCAACTCGGAGTTCAGATTTGCCTGCAGGTAGCCCATCACCTCCACGTAGATCGCGTACAGATTCCCCTTGAACTCTCTGCGGTCCAGGATGTGTGTCTTGGAGCTTCCCCGAAAAACTGCGCACGTCACGCTGGCCGGAATCGTGAAACGAGTGACGTCGTCAGCCAGCAACCATGCCCCTGCGTGCGTCACCTTGGAGCCCTTTGCCAGATGCAGGTTTTCCAGAACGGTCATCGCGTCCAGCCCGGAGTCAATGCCGGCGCGTCGGGCGAATTCCAACCAGCGAGTGGTGGTGATCTCGACGTGTGGATCAAAGGCGTTGCATGGAGTCTCGTCGAACCGTATGAGACCTTCCTCAAAGAAGAACTCCCGAATCTCGTCGCGGGACAACTGCTGGCAGTTCGCCCCCTCGCGGATGAAGAACCGTCCCCGGAACGAATAAGGCTTGCCGTGCTGTTCCGGCACAGCGACGCTCAGAACACCTCCTTGGCTCTCAACCTCCACGGACACCGGCGGGTCCGCAGTACGTGCCATGCTCTGGATCTGGGACTTCAGCCGGTTATGGTCGTCAACGCCAACGACGGTTCCAGTGTCGTCAACCCCAATCAGGATCACCCCGCCGGTCGCGTTGGCAAACGCGCATATCTCCCTGCCGAGGTCCGACGAAAGGGACTGCTTGAATTCAGTAGTGAAGCCCTCACCGAGGGCGATCAAGTCGGAAAGTGCTCGCGGCGCCACGCTGATCTGAGTTAACCGATGATTCGCCTGAACGTCTGAACACCCGAAGTCGGCTGGCCGTCTTCCTCAAGCGCCTGTAGATAAAGCTCGATAGCCTCGCGAATCAGCCGACACACCTCCGCCTTGGTTTCGCCAACCGCCACGCAACCGGGCAAGTCGGGCACATGGGCTCCGTAGCTTGTCGCCCCTCGCTCAATCACGACGGCGTATTTGGTGGTGTCCATCCCCGCACCTTTGAGCGGTTATTTCTGGTGGACCGAATGGGATTCGAACCCACGACCTCCGCAATGCGAGTGCGGCGCTCTTCCGACTGAGCTATCGGCCCTCAGCAGCACCCACGGGGGCTGCTCATCTTTCCCTCTCCTGGGGGAGAGGCAGACTCCGGCGTACCCGCCGGAAATCGGTGAGGGGTCTTCCGCTCGTGACCGCTCACGTTCACCCCGACGCTTCGGCAACAATCCCAAGCGATCGCCGAGTCTTCTCCCTCTCCCTGTGGGAGAGGGTTGGGGTGAGGGTCTTCCGCTCGTGACCTCGCCCCGTCTCAGAACCTCCTGTCGCACGCGACCCTGCATCCGCCGAGTCATTCCCTCTCCTGCGGAAGAGGGTCTTCCGGTCGCGGTCGCTCACCATCAATCGAACGCTACGTCAGCAATCCTAATCGGCGGGTGTGTCTTTTCCCTCTCCCTTGAGGGAGAGGGTCAGGGTGAGGGTGGCTGCCGGCCTAAGCACCCAAGCTCGGGTCAAGCATCCCAACCGCCCCAACTCCGCCAACCGAATCCAGATCCAGAGAAACCTAGGCCGCCGTAGCCACTCGAACGCGCTTCCGACCCCGAACCTGCTCAAACACCAGCGTCCCGTCCGCCAGCGCAAACAGCGTGTGATCCCGGCCCACGCCCACGTGAGCCCCTGGGAGCAACTTCGTCCCGCGTTGCCGCGCGATGATCTGCCCCGTGCGAATGTCCTCGCCCGCGAACTTCTTCACGCCCAGCATCTTGGGATTGCTGTCGCGACCGTTCCGGCTGCTGCCCAGACCCTTTTTGTGTGCCATTGCTCGTTGTCCTTCCGCGTTGTCTGCTGAACCTACGCCGCCTGCGCGCTGATCGACTCGATCCGCACCCGCGTCAGTTCCTGGCGGTGACCCATTCGTCGGCGCCGGCGCTTACTCGCCTGGTACGTAAAGATCCGGATCTTCGGCCCCCGCACGTGCTCCAGCACGCTCGCCTCGATCGATGCCCCGTCCACCGTCGGCTGACCGACCCGGACTCCGTCGTCGTCGCTCACCAGCAACACATCGTTAAACGTCAGCGACCCTGACGCCTCGGCATCCAGCCGATCCACCTCAACCACATCGCCCGGCGACACGCGGTACTGCTTGCCCCCGGACGCAAAAATCGCGTAACCCATAACGATCCCGCCGCTGGTTCTGGCTCAAGAAAATCCGGCGTCCCAACCGCGCGCCAACCTAACCGGCACGCCACGCCATCAACCCACCCATCCTAGCAAAATCGGCACCTCACTCCGCCATCCCGGTGCCTCCCGGCACTTTCGTAGGGGCGGGTCTGTGACCCGCCCGTCTTCCGGTCGTGCCGCAACGGACGCCCGACCAACCGCATTCCGGCCACCCACCCCACCCCCACGTCATCCCAACCCCCGACGTCTCCCTTCCGCCATCCCGGCGTCCCCGGCCGGGACCCAGCACCATGCTCAGTCCCACCGCACCCAAGCCACCCCTGGCAACCCACCCAGACCTAACGCTCCCAACCTCCCCCTCCCCCGTTCGTGGTGAGCCGGGCCGGAGTCCGTCGGAGGCCCGTGTCGAACCACCCTCCGCCCGCCTCATCCGTTCCACCGTAGGGGCGAGTCTCTGACCCGCCTGCCTTCCTCCCCTCCCCCATCCCGGCGTCCCCGGCCGGGACCCAGCACCATGCTCAAAGCGACCGCACCCAAGCCACCCCTGGCAACCCACCCAGACCCAACGCTCCCAACCTCCCCCTCCACGTCTCAGCTCACTCCTTCTCGCAGACCAAGAGCTCTCCGACCGGAAATCACACGATCGAAAAACCCCGCGACCGTGGCCCCACGTTGACCAGACCTTCGCCCGCGCCTAGCCTCGAGAGCCGGGGGCGGACGGCATCAGCAGCCCACGCATGGAGCCTGTGCCGCGCGGACCGACAGCCTGCGCCCGGAGGACCCGATGGACACAACCGCGTCGCTCGATGTTGGAACCTTCTTGACGGTCGCGGTGACCGGCGCGGCGGCACTGGGCGGGCTGATCCTCGCGCTATTTGCCTGGCTCCGCTCCGATATTCGCGACCTCCGCCAACGTCTAGATGGCTTCATCGACAGTCACGGACCGGTCAGGCAGGAGGCGAGCGATGCGACGGCGCTCCGAGGCATCGTGCGCGAGGTTCTGCGAGAAGAACTCGCCAACCCGGCGCACACAACCGATCCGACCTGACGCTACCAGCGTCCCGCGAGGAATCCCGTACCGCTCGGCCTGCCACAAGCATGACGTTCCCGCTCGGTCCTGGGCAGGAACGCGCTTTGTCGCCGCAAGGATTCGGTGCCGCGACTGTTCGCCGCCGACAACCCGCTTCAACGCCCTGGCGACCCGGCCAACACGCCCCTCGTCTTCAATGAGGTGCCCGCTCTTGCCTCCTCCCCGGCAAGACCTTTGCAAGACACCCCTCGCCCTCGCGAGAGGGACGGCTCTTGCTCCCTCTCCTCCGAGACCTTTGCGTAACCCAGAGGGGGCAATGTCAATCTCAACAAGCGGGCGCCGTTCTTTCCCTCTCCAAAGGGAGAGGCAGAACCTGTCCTGAGCTTGCCGAAGGATTCGGGCGTCTTCGGCCGAAATCTGTCAGGGGTGTTCCGGGCAACCAAACCGGGTTATGCAAAGGTCTCTCCTCGGGGAGAGGGTTGGAGTGAGCGGTCTTCCGGGCAACCACCCCCGGGCTACGAAAAGACCTCCCGGGGGCGAAGGGGAAGACGGCCAGCGGCCGCGGAAGGTGCAACCTGGAGTCCCCCAGGCGTTGAAACCCCGTCAACACGGCCCACCATCGGGAAACCAGCGCGCTGCTGCCACAGCGTAGCTCGTGAAAGAATAGCCATGCGTTAATCACGGGTTAATGCCGTCCATGTACGATCTCTCATTCTGTAGGAGCGGAATCACCGTGCGCTAGCTCGGACGAGCAGGACAGGCGACCAGCGTGGCTCCACTGACACCCCGGCGCATGTGTGGGCATCGTGCCAATGTGTCTTGCGTCGTCGGGTATCAGCACTCCGGGTTTCGTTCAAGTGACGCAATATTGAAAGCCAAAGCAAGGGCATGCGTGCGCTTGCGATGATAAGACGAAGCGTAATCACGGCAATACCGCAGCGCATCAATTATGGGTTGGCTGACTTTCGTGACGATGTGCTCGGCGGTCTCACTGCCGCTGCGGTAGCGCTGCCGGTCGCGCTGAGTTATGGCGTAATTTCCGGTCTGGGTCCCACGGCGGGCCTGTATGGCGCGGTCGCGTTGGGACTATTCGCGGCCACCCTGGGTGGAACCAGGGCGATGATCTATGGTCCCAACCTGTTGGTTGCCATTCTGATGTCGGTCGTCGTTGCGGAGTACGCCACCAGCATCGCTGAAGCGGCAACCGCCGGAATCCTGGCCGGCCTTATTCAGATCGGCATCGGTCTCTTGCGATTGGGCCGATATGCGGCGTATATCCCCTATTCCCTGATGTCGGGATTCTTAACTGCCGTCGGAATCTTGCTCATCGTAAAGGAGGGTCTCGTAGCGTTGGGCGACTCTCCGGCCGGCCGCAATGTGGTTGGAGCGATCAGAGCCTATCCTGCTGCGCTGGGCGAGCTGAAGCTCGATGCTCTGGCGCTGACTGTTCTTTGCCTGGCTTTGGGCATGGTGTGGCGAGGCCGGCTCCAACGCCTCTCCCCGCCGGCCTTCGTCATGCTGATTGCGGGAACACTCGTGGGCGTGATCTGGTTTCGGGAGACGTCGGTCATCGGAGAAATTCCGCTTAGCATCCATCCCCCGGATTTATCGGTCGTTTCGCTGGATTTTTTCGCACGAGTTTTGCCTATAGCGTTCATCATGGCATTGCTCGCCTCGGTGGATACGGTAATTGTAGCCATGGCTCTGGATTCAATCACCGGGTCGAAAAACCAACCGAACAGGGAGATGATTGCCCAGGGAATCGGAAATATAGCGGCGGGATCGATTGGGGTCCTGGCCGGCTCATCGACTCAGGGCTGTTTCAATAACGCGCACAGCGGGGGACGATCGCCGGTTGCCGGCCTGACTGTCGTTGTGGCGTTCCTGGCAGTGATTCTCTTCCTGGCGCCGGTTGCGGCGCAAATCCCATTAGCCGTGCTGGCCGCCATTCTCATAAGAACTGGCTGGAGTCTTATAGAATGGCGCTTCATTCTTAGAATTCACCGTATCCCCAAGAGCTATGTATTTGTGATGCTTATAACCTGTGGTCTTATTCTGTTCGTGGATTTCGTCATTGCCATCACAGTCGGGTTGGTCGTCGCCGGACTCACTAGTGCCCGACGGCTGGAAAACCTGGAGGTTTCCTCGCTCCTCTCGGTGCCGTTATTGGACCTCGTCGTTTTGGACGAAGCCGACCCGAGAAAGGACGTCGACATCTTTGCGGCCAGCACGGGTCTGGTCGTATTCCCGGATCGCGTTACCGTGGCCTCGGCCCCTGAGATCAGCCGCATCGTCCGGCCCGACATCCGGGAGCATCAAATCACTGTTTTCGATATGTCTCGAACGGTCTACGTGGACGATTCCGCCGCGTTCATCATCGGCGATCTCATCAAGATCGCCACGGCGCGAAGTCCCAGAACTCTCGTCATTGCCGGACTGACCGACAGTGTGGCCAACACCCTCAACACCATGGGGACGCTGGACCGGGTGCCAGAGAAGCATGTCGTAGCCAACGTCGAGGAAGCCAAGCGGATCATTCGCCCAATGCTCCGCGCGACGCGATGAACCACAGCCCGGCCTTCGACCCGCGGCTGAGCAGTCTCGACCTCTCCCTAGTTTGGCCCCCACCTCGCTCGTAACCCGTCATCCCGGCGTCCGAGCCTGCCCTGAGCCGCCAGAGGCAGCCGAGCCGAATCTTCACCCTCTCCTGGGGGAGAGGCAGAACCTGTCCTGAGCCTGCCGAAGGATTCGGGCGTCTTCGGCCGAAATCGGTGAGGGGCCTTCCGCGCAACCAACTCACCAGGGACCAACACAGTTGGAGGCCGCGGTTCTTCACCCTCTCCGAGGGGAGAGGCAGATTCGGGCGTCTTCGGCCGAAATCGGTGAGCAACTGTGTTGGGGCGTCGAGTGTTAGGCCATGGTCGGGTCCCACGCGGTCTGGTGCTGACAGACGGCGTTGCAGAGCACCAGCAGCTTGCGCATGCAGGCGGTCAGGGCCACCTTGGGCGGCTTGCCGGCGGCGCGCAGCCGCTGGTAGCAGGCGCGGAGGCGGGGGTTGGCTCGGATCGCGGCGACCGTGGCCATGTACAGCACCGCGCGGACCTGGCCGCGGCCACCCCAGACGCGGCGCGGGCCCCGCCAGGCGCCGCTGTCCCGGTTGAAGGGCGCCACGCCGACCAGGGCGGCGACCTCCTGGCGAGTGCAGGCGCCGAGTTCGGGCACCTCGGCCAGCAGGGTGGCGGCGGCGACCGGGCCGATGCCGGGGATGCTCTGCAGCCAGGCGGCGCGGGTCTGCAGGTGCGGATCCGCCTGGAGGGCGGCGGCCAGGTCCCGGTCCAGGTCCTGGATCAGCGGCGTCACCACGGCCAGGAAGGCGTCGCTGCCCGCCAGCTCCGCGGGCGCCAGGTGGCGGCGCTGCTGCTGCTCAGTGACGCGTTGCTTGACCAGTTGGCGCCGGCGTCGGCTGAGGCGCTGCAGCTCCTGCACCGCCTGCGAGGGCGGGGGCCGGAGCGGCGGCTGGATGTCGGCCGCAAAGCGGGCCAGCACGCCCGCGTCGATCCGGTCGTCCTTGGCCAGGATGCCGAGGGCGCGCGCGAAGTGGTGGGTCTGGCGCGGATTGACCACGACCACCGGCAGGCCGCCCAGGGCGGCCACGACGCGGCGTTCGTACCCGCCCGTGGCTTCCAGCACGATGCGGGTCGGCTGCAGGGCGCGGAGGTCGGCGCGCAGCCGCCGCAGGCCGCCGCGGGTGCGCGGCACCGTCCAGGTCGCCGCCGTGGGATGTACGGCCACATCCAGGCGCTGCTTGGCCACATCGATTCCGACCGCGAGATCCGCTGGCGAGGCCATTCGGTACCCTCCTTGGGTGCTGACCACGCGCCCCGCCTTGCAGATTCGGGCTCGTGCTCACGGCCCCGGCAACTGTTCGGGCTCTGGGTCAGCGCTAGGGCCGGGACGACCTCGCTCACCGACGGTCTCAAGGGACCCAGGGGTCAACGGTCTGTCCCGGCCC
>JAJDZU010000009.1 GCA_022824495.1 Chloroflexota bacterium
ACGGCCGCGCCCCAGCCAACCGCCGCGTCCGCAACCCCCGCCCCCCAGCCCACCGCCGAACCCACCCCCGCGCCCACCCAGGCCCCCGCGCCCCAGGTCGCCGCCGGCCCCATGGCCCCCCTCTTCACCCTCCCCAGCGCCCGCGGCGGCGAAGTCAGCCTCGCCAGCTTCCAGGGCCAGAAAAACGTCGTCCTCGTCTTCTACCGCGCCTTCTGGTGAGGCACCTGTCGCACGCAACTCGTGGAGTTGCAAAACAACTACCAGCAAATCGCTGAGCAGAACGCCGAAGTCGTCGCCCTCAGCACCGACAACCTCGAAGGCGCCAAGTGGGCTATCGAAAGCCTCGGCGTCCCCTTCCAGGTCGTCTACGACCTTTCCACCGACGTCCCCAAGGCCTACGACGTCTGGAACCTCTACGGCGACAACCTCGCCACCGGCTCCGCCTTCGTCATCGACACCAACGGCATCGTCCGCTGGTCCCAGATCTACTCCGGCATCCACGACCTCGTCACCGCCAACGCCATCGTCGACGCCCTCAAAGACCTCTAACTCCCGCGTCACGTCTCGCTCCCATAGGCCCTCGCCCTGGCTCGCCCATCCACCTGGCCGCCCCCACCGCATTCAGCACATCCACCAGCAACAAACCCACAATCCACACTTCAGATTCCCAACGTCCGCCTTCGTCCAGTAGCTGTGGCCCCGTCAGCGCCGCTCTTGGACTCGCACCATCGTCGTCACATCATTCCGGTGGCCACGCCCACAGCGCAGTCGCCCATGGAATCCCGAGTCCACCATTCAATGCTTTAGACTCGAACCACCGACTCGATGCTGACCAACGGCCTATCCCGTGCGGGTGCGCCGAGGGGCACTGGAGCGCGGTCCAGTGAAGCCGGTCATCGGCCAAACGAAGTCGTCACGAAAACGTGCGGGATTCCGACGCACCGCGTCGCTGCTCATGGCGGCGATTGCCCTCGTCACCTTTGGCGTCTCGATCGCCCACGCCCAGTGGCCCACAACCTGCGTTGAACTCAACGACCTCGCCGAGGCCGCCGCAGGTGCCCACCAGAACGTCGGCATCTACCAGCGAGCGTTCGGTGCTCAGGCTGAATCGTGGTGTCAGACCGATCATCGCGACGACGTACGCCAAACCTTCGCCTGGGCGCTCGGCGGCGAAGGCCAAGCGGTCGCTGGGACGTGGCCGGCAACCTGCGTCGCGCTCAACGATCTGGCGGAAGCCGCCCGCGGCAACCCCGGCAACGTCGGCATCTACCAGCGCGCCTTCATGGACGACGCCGAGGCCGAGCGCGCCTGTCGGTCCGATCACCGCGACGACGTGCGCCAAACCTTCGCCTGGGCCATCCCGCCCGACGTCCCGGAACCCGAGCCCGAACCTGGTTCTACCTCGCCGTCCGTCCCGCCAACCGAGCATCCCGACTATCACCGCGTTCGGAACGCGGCCCTCGCGCGCAGCGGCGACGCCAACCTTGCAAGTGCCGTCGCATCCAACGTCATAGAACGTCGGGCCGTCGACAGCTTCCTTCGCGGAACCGATTCCGGCGTGCAATACGGGCTCTGGAGTTGCCCGCGGCGAACTGCGGCCTGTCCCCTGGCGCCTGAGGCGCCGCAGAACAACCAGGGCGCCCAGAGCCGGGCTCCGGCCGCCGCGCTCGGTATCCGCCTCAGCGACCTGGTGGAACAGATCACAGTTTCCATCTGGGACGGGGGCACCATCCACCTCTCCAACCTGGATGCTGCCCAGACCTACGATGTCGTCGTGTCCAGCACCAACCCCTCCATCGTGGGGATCGGTGACTGCCTGGGGGCATCGGAATGGACCACGATCTCGGGATCCACCACTCGTGACTTCTGGTTCGTCATGCGCGGCTGCGCCCCCGGCACTGCCACGGTCACCATCGAGGTGTTCCCGGTCGGGTCCAGCGGCGCCACGCCCAGCCTCATCCACCATGTCACGGTGTCACCAATCCCCGACTACGTTTGGAGGGAATTCACGGAGTCGGCCGAGGAGGCCATGCAATCCGTGCGCGACGCCTTCGCCCGCGCGGCCCAGGTGCGGCCGGTGCTGGGGCCGTTCCCGCCGCGACTATTCGGCTACGTAAGCAGCGCCACCGCAACCGCCACCACGGTCAGTTGGGCGACCTGGTGGGCGACGGGCCCCACGCGCGACCTGGAGATAACCGGCTTCCAGATGCAGTATTGGCCGCGGAATCAGCCGTCCCAAACCACCACGGTCCAGATCACCGGCGCCAACGCCTGGCAGCACCGGCTCACCGGGCTTGCGCCGGACACCTGGTACGCGGTCAAGCTGCGCGCCTGCACCAACCGGGGAGACTGCGCCGCAGCCGAGTGGTCATTCAACCACCAATTCAAAACGCAGCCCGGCTAAGTTCGCAATCGGGCGTTGAAACAACGCCAGTACGACACCCCCACCGCCTCCACCCCGTTCGTGGTGAGCCGACCGGGAGTCTTCGGACGGTCGTGTCGAACCACAAAGCCCTACCACCCAACCCCCCAGGCCGTTCTCCGCACCCCCCGGCCGGCCCCCACCCCGTTCGTGGTGAGCCGACCGGGAGTCCTCGGGCGGTCGTGTCGAACCACTCAGACCTACCACCCAACCCACCAGGCCGTCCTCCGCGCACCCCCCCGCCGGCCCCTACCCCGTTCGTGGTGAGCCGACCGGGAGTCCTCGGACGGTCGTGTCGAACCACAAAGCCCCACCACCCAACCCACCAGGCAATCCTCCGCGCACCTCCGCCGGCCCCCACCCGTTCGTAATGAACCCGTGCTGCGCCTGTCAAAGGAGGCCCCAACCCTTCCGTCCGACCCTTCCGTCATCCCGACGGTCGTCAACTTGAGACCCGCGAATCCGGCGCCGAACGCGGCACCCTGGGCTAACCTGCACATCGAACGCGGAACCGAACCACTGCCTCGGCGCTGTGAGGAGCGAGCGGATGCACATTGAGCATCTCGAACTCCGCAACTACCGCGTCTTTCACCACGCCATCCTCAGCGACCTACCGCCGATGGCAGTCGTCGTGGGCGCTAACGGGTCTGGCAAATCCACCCTGTTGGACGTCTTCAGTTTCCTCAAGGATGCCCTGACCCAGAACGCCGCCGCCGCCGTGGCTCGGCGAGGCGGATTCCATGAACTGAGGAGCCGTCGCCGGCGGAAGCCGATCGGAATCACGGTCAAGTTCCGCGAGAGCGGCGGGCGCCTCGTCACGTACATGCTTGAAATCGCAATTCGCCAGAGGCGCGTCGTCGTTGAGCGCGAAGTGCTGCGATACCGACGAGGAAGCCACGGTCGGCCCTGGCACTTCGTCGACTTCTCGCGCGGCGAGGGCACCGCGATCACGAACGAGGCGGTCTACGGCCAGGAAGATGCGGAACCGGCCTGGGATCACTATGAACTTGATGATCCCAGCGTGCTCGCAATCAAAGGCCTGGGCCAGTTCCGGGACTTCCGAGTAGTCGCGGAGTTCCGCAATCTGATCGAGAACTGGCACATATCCAACTTCCACATCCAAGACGCCCGCCCCAGCGCTGAAGCCGGCTATGCCGAGCACCTTTCCACCCGCGGCGACAACGTCGCCCAGGTCGCGCGTTTCCTATACGAGCACCACCCCAAGCGCTTCCGGCAGGTACTCGACGCCATGCGCCGCCGCGTTCCCGGCATCGAGAGCGTGGAGGCCAAACCCACCGAGGACGGGCGGCTCGTATTGCGCTTTCAGGACGGCAGCTTCAAAGACCCCTTCATCGCCCGCTACGTCTCCGACGGCACCATCAAGATGTTCGCCTATCTCGTGCTGCTCTACGACCCCACGCCCCATCCGCTATTGGCCGTCGAAGAACCCGAAAACCAGCTCTACCCCGAGTTGCTGCCGGAACTCGCCGAGGAGTTTCGGGACTACGCGCGCCGAGGCGGCCAGGTATTTGTTTCCACGCATTCACCAGACTTCCTCAACGGCGCGGAAATCGACGAGGTCTTCTACCTGGTCAAGCAAGGCGGATACAGCAGCGTCCGACGAGCGCACGAGAATGAACTGCTGCGCGACCTGGTGGACGAAGGCGACCTGCCGGGCTCGCTCTGGAAACAGGGATTGTTTGAAGGTGCCAGCCTTCGGTGAGCCGAGTCGTGTTCTTGCTGGAAGAGCCGTCGATGAAGACACTGCTGGACGGCCTGCTGCCACGGCTGTTCCCCAGCCTCGTTTTTCAATGTGTCCCACACGAAGGCAAGCAAGACTTGGCCAAAAGCGTGCCCCGCAAGCTGCGAGCCTGGCGTGAGCCAGGAGTCCGCTTCGTGGTCCTGCGAGATAACGATGGCGGCGACTGTCACGCCTTGAAGCGACGACTGACCGACCTCTGTCGGGAAGGCCGTCGGCCTGACACCTTGGTCAGAATCGCCTGCCAGGAACTCGAAGCCTGGTACCTGGGCGAACCCGACGCCCTCGCCGACGCCTATGGAAACGACAACCTCCGCGGAATTCGAGGCCGTGCCCGCTACCGCAACCCTGACGCCATCGTCAAACCATCGGCAGAGGTCCGTCGCCTCATTCCCCAGTTCCAGAAAACCAACGGCGCCCGCCGCTTGGCCCAGCATCTCTCCCTCCAACGCAACCACTCCCCCAGCTTCCAAGCCCTCATCCAAGGCATCCACAACCTCTCCCGCGACACGCCCCAGCAACAAACGCCGCCTACGTGAGTCCCGCCTTTCGTACGGGCCGGTTTCTAACCGGCCTCTTCCGGTCGAGGTCATACGCTTCCACCCTCCAACGCTGGGCCGGCATCCACCCTTGCCTCTTCCACGCCACGCGCCCCCTCCCTTTCGTAAGGCCATCCGTCGCAGGGGTGCCTGCTGCAGGGGCCAGTCCCCGACCCGCCCATCTTCCTCTTCCTCCGCCATCCCGGCGTCCGCGGCCGGGACCCAGCAGCAACCAGCAGTCGCAGTACCTCGCTGTCACCCCTGGCAACCCACAACCTCACCTCCTCATCCGGTCCGATCTCACTGCTCACTCCTCTTCACTCTCTCCTCGCTTCGCCCCCGTTCGTGGTGAGCCGCCCCGGAGTCCGTCGGAGGAGCGTGTCGAACCACAAAGCCCCAGCACCCAAGCCTTCCAGGCAACCCACGGATCTTGGCGAAAGTCGGAAGCCCCTCTCAATCAAATGTAGTAACCAGATGCCCAACTTGACATAAGCCTGCTACAAGGCCCCAGCCCCCGCCCCGTTCCACGAACCACGCGGAATCGCCGCGCGGCAACCCAACTATCCACATTCCCTATACTCGCGCGTGCCCACTCCCCTGTTGCTGGCCGCTGCAAACCTGTCAGATCCATGACCAACGACGAAACCCAAGCTGATACTGAACCCGGAATCGTCTACGCCGCCACCAACCCCCTGATGCCCGGCCTCGTCAAGATCGGCGGCACCAGTCGCGCCAACGTCCAGGTGCGCTTGGACGAACTCTATTCCACCGGCGTACCAGCGCCATTCACCTGCGAGATTGCGCGACGCGTGGACCGTTACCTCGAGGTTGAGTCCGCGCTCCACACCGTCTTCGAACCGTCGCGAGTCCCGTCGGGCCGCGAATTCTTCAAGGTGACCCTGAATCAGGTGGCTGCGGCGCTTGAACTGGCTGGTGGAGAGGATGTAATGCCACAGAGCGACGACGAAGTTGAGTTCGTCGTCGGACAGACCGTGGTGGACAACGATGGCCGGCACGGCGAGATCGTGAAAATCACCAGGGCCATGTTTATCCTTCGGGATCCAGAAAGCGGTGAGGAATTCAGACGTTTCTACATCCGCCCCGCCAGCGACCCACCTCCGCCACCCCCCTCCCAAATCCCGCCCAATCCCATCCCCTCCCAGACCGAGCAGTCCTAGGCCTTAACACAAACCCGCCACCCATATCCACTCTCGCGTACGGCCCGCTTCTCAGACGGACCTGTTCCGGCCAATCAACCCCGCGCGTCCCTAGTGCTCACCTGAATGTTGCAGGCGCGTCACCAGGTAGCCACATGGTGAAGTAGGCGCAACGAGCGTCGGCATCTCGGGCGTCTCGACGCCTGCAGCACCCCCGTCAGCGAGATAACGCATCAACCACTTCGCGCGATCGTCCGACGACTGTAGTGCTTTGGCGGAGCATCAGATCGTTGAGTAAGCCAGCGAACTCCTTGTCCTTCGTGAACAAGGAAATCCCTTCGCTGCGTGTAAAGGCTGGTCGTACAGCTACATCGTGAGCAACCGGCAGCCAACCTTCAAGAGGCGGCAGTAAGACTCGCGCTGGCTTGCAGAGATTGAAGTTTATGATCGGATTGTCTCCGATGACTAGGCATCCTGAAGAACACCTTATAATTGCAATATCAAGACCGCGTCTGCTAAAGAGTTGAAATGCTGCACCCACTTGCAAGACTCCGCGTACCTTGGCAGTCTGCCTCAAATTTGCTCCAAGAAGATTAGTGCGTTCCTGCTCGGTAACGATTGCTCTATCTGAAACTTGGTGTTCAACTATAACCCGTGAGATTATCTCTGCTATTTGTTCATCTTCCAATTCCATTCTTCTCATGGCATCAGAAGTTCGTTTGTATAGGGTGTAGTAGTATAAGTCCCACGTGAAACGCTCATGAAAGTCGAGGTCGGGCAACTTGTCAGATCTGGCAGATTCGACAATCTTGTGAATTACTGTATTCGCCTTTCCGTCAAGCACGGCAAGGGTCTCTTCGGCCGATGTCTCGACCTTGCCATCTTCGTGGTGCTGATCGTATAAGTGTCTTTCGACGAAAGTATTCTTAGGCGTTGTCCGGAATACACATCGCTCAGGAGAGCGCTTGTCGAATCGATAAAGGAGGCCCTGGGTGTTCGCTAGACGCTTCTGGTGCATCTGCGGAATATAGTGATGACGAACTGGAATGTTCTCGGGCTTACTCATACCGTTTGATCGTGTCGTCAGCTAAGCCGATCTTGATTCAAACTTAGGAGATTCTGTAGCAAGCATTCGTCTGAGATGCTTGGAAGCAGTCCATAGGCTTTCGCCACCGCCGCATCCAACTCCCTATGCGCATCCAGCAACCACCGCGGCCGCTCGTTATACAAATTCGTCAACGTCCTCCGCCCAAGCTCCTTCAGAGGTGCGCTGGCAGTCGGAACCGCCCGCTTCGGATACCCCGCCACCGGCTCCTCCACCCACTCCACCCATTCCGGCGGATTCAGCCAGTGGTCACGGAGCTCCACTAGTCGTCGTGCGGCCTGTGCAATGGCGATAGCCCGCGGATCGTCGGCGTAGTCGGCGGCTGGAATGTCGGGCGCTAGACCTTCGGGAAACGGAAACGTCTGGAAGGTGGTCGTAGGCGTGTAACGCGGATCGTTTCCCACGCCGAGCCAGGTGCCGAGACGGAGCGACCAGAGTTCATGGAATCGGCTGTGCAGGATGCCGAACGTCGTGTCGTCGTCGCGGGCAATCACGATGAGCTGATGATCGGGGCAAACGCTCCTGTCGTACCACGCGAACAGCCGATGCCTCGCCATTGTTGGGGTGGCGATGTAGCGGGACAGACCATCCAGCGCCTGCCACATGGCAGGCCGCGGACGCCAGTGCCGCCACCACTCGTCTCGAAGTTTCTTTATTCGGTTCCGTTGCCGCACCGGTCTGACGTTGCCTGACACGTAGGCGAACGGTGCTTCGTACAGCGCCGCTTCCGCCTCGCTCAGAGTTAATCCAAAGTCAACGATCCAGCCATCCGAGTGGCGGCGCGTTAGGTCCCTTCCAATCACTCGCGGCTTCAGTACGTCGGCGTTCGGCCGACCATTTGGGTTGGACGGTAGCCGCAGCCATTCGCGCGCGAGGTCGCCGGGAATGTCAAACGCGCCGTTCTTGTTGACGCCCAGGAACGCAACGCCCTGATTGCTTTCCAGACGTGAGGCCTGCGTAAGATCGACGCTTCCTTCGGTCAGATCGGCATGGATGCGTTCTACCGCCGCTCCGTTCAGATGGATGGCGTCGTCGGAGTCCTTGGCGCCGAAGCAGATCAAGGACACGCGTACGGCCGCCCCGTCGATGACCCAGGGCTCGTCCGACCATGCGTCAAAGATGGCGCCTCGATCGACAATGCGGTCCAGCACCGCTCGGTTGTTTCCGCCACGGATCGAGTTCGTTGCAACCAGGCCGGCCCGAGCGATCTCGCTTTGGGCAACCAAGTCGCCGACCTTGGAGAACCAGTAGCAGACCAGATCGGCAGACGCCGGAACCGTGCCTTGATACGCCTGCCGCAATCGCTCCGTGTAGCTGTGTCCCAGGCCGTCCCGCATGACCCGATCACCCAGAAACGGCGGATTCCCAATCACCACATCCGCCGCCGGCCACTCCGGTTCCCGCCCGTCCTCCGTCAGCACCGCGTCCCGGTGCTCAATCGACTCCAGGTCATCGAGAATCGGCCTGCGATTCAGGCCGAAACCGTTGCGCTGCATCCACTGGATCTCGCCGATCCACACCGCGGCTCGCGCCAGTTCGGCGGCGTACGGGTTGAGCTCGATGCCCTTGACGCTGGAGGGGCCGATCGACGGGAACTGCCGCCCCAGCCCCAACGCGTGCGCTTCCAGTTGCACCCGATGCTCCAGGTCTTTCAGTTCGCGCAGGGCCAGGTAAAGGAAGTTCCCGGACCCGCAGGCCGGATCCAGCACGCGAAACTCGCGAAACCGGCCCAGGAACTCGCGCAGCGTCCGCTCCGCCCGTTGGCGCCGCCGGCCGCCCGCGCCCGCCGGCTCGACGTGGGCCATTTCGTGGGCGATCAGTTCTTTGGTGCGCTCCCATTCGGCCTTCCAGGGACGCACAATCACCGGTTCGACAATTCGCATGATCTTGTCGGCGTCGGTGTAGTGCGCGCCGAGCTGAGTGCGTTTGTCCGGGTCCAGCCCCCGCTCGAACAGCGTGCCCAGGATTGACGCGTCGATTTCCGACCAGTCCAGGCGGGCCGCTTCACGCACGATCTCGATACCGGTCCGGTCCAGCGGCAGGGCCTTGGAGTTCTCGGCGAACAGCCCGCCGTTGAACCAGGGCACGTCGTCCACGCCGAACATCCCGCCGGAAGCCATCCGGGCAAACAGCTCGCTCGCCAGCGGGGCGAACTGCTCGGGCCGACGCCGCACCGTATCCAGCAGGCGCCGGAATAGCTGGTCGGGCAGCAGCCGCATGTCTTCCGCGAACATGCAGAACGCCAGCCGGATAACGAACCGCGCCACCTCTTGCCGGTCGTGATCCTTGCGCAGCTTCAGCGCCAGGTCGGCGAATGTGGCCGCGGCCTGCTCCGTGACGGTCTGCCGCGTCTGCTCGGGCCGCAATCGTTCCGGGTCGCTGAACGCCCACTTCAGCTTGCTCCAGGCTTCGTTGTCGTCGAGGTCGTAGATGGTGAATTCGTGAACCTGGCTGACGCTATTCGTGAAGTTGGTGTAAATGCGGAAGCGCCGCATGTCCGAGACGATCAGCAGCGGCGGGTTCTCCAGCGCCAGCGCGTATTGCCGTAGCTGCTGAAACGCCGCGTCCAGATCCCGGCCCTGGCTCTTGTACTCCCAGGCGAAATGCGCCCGCTTCCACACGTCCGCCCAGCCGCCGCCCCCACTATCCTTCCGCGCCACCTTCTCAAAGCGGTACCACTCCTGGTCCGGGTCGGCTTCCACCGGCGTCGGCTCACCCAGCAACCGACAAAGATCAAGAAAATGCTCGTGCGCCACCGCCCGCTCATTCAACGCTACCGCCCGCCACTTATCAATGAACTCTGCAGCCGTCATCCCATCAGCCAAAACAACCCCTCACAGCGGCGCCAACCCACGGTGCCGCTCACATTCTGCCCCCAGCACCCAACCCAGCGCGTCCGCTCCTGCCGCATCTTGCGCACGAGCCGGTTTCTAACCGGCCTCTTCCGCTCGTAGTCCATCGGGTCGCCCGCCGCCATCCCGCACTCCCACCCCCATGGCGCCCCTCCCCCATCCCGGCGACCCCGGCCGCGACCCAGGAGCAACTCGCCCGAAGAGCACGACCAAGCCACCCCTGGCAACCAACCCCGACCAAAGCTTCCCAACCTCCGACTCCGCCTCTCAATTCTCACTTCTCTCCGCTCACTCCTGGCCTTCAGATGAGGGTGGCCGCCGACCCAACTCCCACGCCGAACCAGCAGCAACCCACCAACCCCAACCACTGACCTCCCACTCCACACCCCCTAATCCGTAACAATCCGAAACGGAATCGACCGCCGCGGCCCTCTCGGCCTTACCGCCCCAAACCGGTCATACAGCCAGTAGCACAACGCCTTGATCGCGTGATTGTCCGCGTCGATCGGCTGTTCCGAGATCGGGTGATGCTCCGGCGGCTCGTGGTAGCGGTAATTCCCGAACTCCCGCATCAGCGCCCCCGGCGACCGCCTCCCGCCATCATCCCGGCGTCCGCGGCCGAGACCCAGCAGCAACCAATTCGCGCTGCTCCAACCCGTGTCCCCGGTTAGCCTGTCCAACCAAACCTGCGGCAAACCAGCCCGACCAAGTCCTCCCGACCTCCTACTCCCCCTCTCACCCAGTCTTTCTCCCCCTCCGCCTCTCGATTCTCACTCCTTCCTCTCCCGTTCCTCATCTCCGGCCCCCAATCGCTGGGCTCCCCACGTCGCCCAGCGCGGCCGCCCCAACCGACCGCTCGGTCGAGCCCCAGCCGGCGACGGACGCCCTGGACCTGAAGGTTCACACCTGGCCGATGCCCTTCGAACGCCGCGGCCAGCCACCCTTGCAAGCGCGAGTCCAGGGCCGCCCCCCCCGCCGCATGCTGGCAGCCACCGCTGGTCACGAGCGGGGGGTGCTGACCCTGCGGGTGGCCACCCAGCACCGGCGCCGCCAAGCGCCCCGCCGGCGCCGACTGCGCCGCGACGCCCACCTGGCCGAGCGGCGCCCCACCCTCCGCAAACTGAACCGGAAGCTGCCCGCCGCCCCGCCGGCCAACCCCACCCGGCGCGCCCGCAGCGCCTCACGGCCCAGCATCCTCGACACCGCCCCACCCCCGCACCACCGTTTCCCTCGCCCCCACGCAGCCACGTCGACAATCGCTCGTACTCACTCAAGTAGCGAACTGCTGAAACGCCCCGCACCCCAAGCGCTCGGCTATCCACGTCGCCCAACGCGGCCACGCCAACCAACCGAGCAGTCGAGCCCCAGCCGGCGACGGACGCCCTGGACCTGAAGGTTCACACCTGGCCGATGCCCCACGCCCGCCGCCTCCTGCGACGCTGGCCGGCCCGGCAACTGCCGGCCGTCTGGCAGGCGGATCCCACGCGGCGCGTCCGCAGCGCCTCGCGGTAACGTACGCCCGGCATTGGCCCCCACCCCCGCCCCTCGCCCCGATAGCCACCTCACCCACAATCCGTACGCATTTTTCTAACGAATCGCTGGGGGACTCCGACCCCAATCGCCCGGCTACCTCACAACACTCAAAGCGGCTGCCCCAACCGATCTCACGGTCAAGCCCGAGCCGGCGACTGACGCCCTGGGCGTGGAGGTCGACACCTGCCCGGCGCCCCACATCCGCCGCGCTCTGCGACGCTGGCCGGCCCGGC
Organism: Chloroflexota bacterium; assembly: GCA_022824495.1. Lineage (GTDB taxonomy): Bacteria > Chloroflexota > UBA11872 > UBA11872 > UBA11872 > UBA11872. Next base: position 11,601 of record JAJDZU010000009.1, read on the forward strand.
AACTGCCCGCCGCGCCGCCGGCCGACCCCACCTGGCGCGCCCGCAGCGCCTCGCGGCCGAGCATCCCCAACACCACCCCCACCCCCCGCACGACCGCGCCCCTGCCCCCACGCAGCCACGTCGATTATGTTGCGTACTCACTTTCCCAACGAACCACTAGTGGGCTCCGCCCCCAATCGCCCGGCTATCTGATGCCCCCAGGAGCACGGCCCCAACCGACTTCGCCGTCGAACTCGATGTGCCGAAGGACGCCCTGGGCGTGGAGGTCGACACCTGCCCGGCGACGCTGGCCGGCCCGAGCCCAGATCCTGCAACCCCCGCGCATCGCGCTGGATGCGGCCGGTGGCTACGAGCGGGCGGTAGTGCACCTGCGGGTAGTCGCCCAGCACCGGCGCCGCCAGGCGCCCCGCGGTAGCGTACGCCCGGCACCGCCCCCACCCCAGCACCACCACGCCCCCGCCCCGATAGCCACCTCACCCACATTCCGTACGCATTTTTCAAACGAACCACTGCAGGGCTCCGACCCCAATCGCCCGGCTACCTCACCACGCCCAGGGCCGCCGCTAGCGTGTCTCCCACCTCGTCATCCCTGCCGGCGTTGCTTGCACTGTCGGCAATGCCTGCACTGATTGCGTTGCTGACAGTGCAAGCATTACCAGCACCCGCCATCCCCGGCGCTGCTCCGCCCCACGAATCCCCGCGCCTCCCTCATTCCCCTCTCCTGTGGGAGAGGCAGAACCTGTCCTGAGCTAGCCGAAGGATTCGGCTGTCCTCGCCGGAAATCGCTGAGGGCGCTTCCGGGCAAGACGCATACGAACCAGCACCGCTCCCAGCTTCCCCTCTCCTGGGGGAGAGGCAGATTCGGCCGTCCTCGGCCGAAATCGGTGAGGGGTCCTCCGGGCAACCATGTCGCAGCGAAAGCAACCCGAAAATCCGAACTCCCGCGTCCATAAGTTCCCCGCAGCCTCCCCGCCTCACCACGTAATCCGGAAAGGAATCGACCGCCCGCAAGACCGCCAGCACTGTCGTGTCCGACACCCCGCCGATCCGACTCTTGCTCCCTCGCCCGGTGGGAGAGGGTTGGGGTGAGGGTCTTCCGCGCACCCAACGCGCACGAGCACCGACGGCTAGCCAGAGCACCCCACCAACCCCAGCCGTCCACTCCACACCCCCTAATCCGTAACAATCCGAAACGGAATCGACCGCCGCGGCCCCTGCCGATTCACCGTCCCAGACTGTCGACAGCGACCCCAAGCACCAACCGCCGGATGCCGCTCTTTCTCCTTCTCCCTTGAGGGAGAAGGCTGGGATGAGGGTGGCTGCCGGCCCCAGCACCCACGCGGAAACAGCAGCAATCAGCCAAACCCCACCTGTCTTTCTCCTGCTCCGGGTACTTCCTCCATCACCACGTAATCCGAAACGGAATCGACCGCCTTGGCCCCCGCGGCCGCACCGCTCCAAACCGGTCATACAACCAGTAACACAACGACTTGATCGCGTGATTGTCCGCGTCGATCGGCTGTTCCGAAATCGGCCGGCGCTTATACGGTTCGCGCTGTCGCAGAGACTCGCAAACGCTTGACTCAGCGCTTGCCGCGACCTGGCGAGCCAGAAAAGCCGCCACAATCGCCCCCGCCGTTCCCACCACATTCAGCACAACCACCAGCAGCAGACCCACCATCCACACCTTCAGGTTGGCAACGTCAGCCTTCGTGGCACAGTGCGTCAGCGTCCGATCCAGTTCGTCCCGTAGGTCCGATCTGGTTAAAGGCGGTTCTTGGACCCGGGCGGTCATCATCGCGTTTCCCCTCTCGTGGCGCTCACCGCGCCCGCGGAAGGACCCCAGTGCCGCCCCTGAATCCCGTCAACAATCACACCCAAGCGACGCCCCTGACCCCCCCCGCCATCCCGGCGTCAAGCCTGTCCTGAGCCAGTCGAACGGGCCTGCCCTGAGCCTGCCGAACGGGGCCGGGACCCAGCGGCAACCAACCAACAGACCCCACCAAAGCCATCCCTGGCAACCCTCGCTACGAAATGCTCCCGAACCTCCCCCTCTCACCGCTCTCTCCTCTCAACTCACTCCTTCCCCACCCCTTCCCTATAATCCCCAGGCCTTTTGGGCGGGAGGCATCCACGACGTGCCGATCATCAACGTGCAGGACGCGATCGAGGTGCATGAGCACATCGACGAGGTATTCGCCGCCGCCCAGCCGGACGAACGCGCCCAGGCAGTCCGCCGGCTCTTCGTCGAGGCCTTGGACTTCAACCCTGATTCTGGCCACGTATCCCTAGATTCGGCTCCGGCCCGAGTCTCTCTCCCGCCGTCCGCCGAACGCATCGCCCTCCTCGACGGCGTCCACGTCTGCTACATCGCCCTCGATACCTCCGATACCGACCGAGTACGCAAGCAGGAAGCCGTCGCTGCAGCCCGCCAGTTGGCGGACGATCTGGGCGACGATCTCCTGCTCGTATTCACCAACACGTCCAGAAGCCAACTGCACGTCGTCCACCCGCAGTTCGAGACCGCCCAACCCACCCTCCGCCGCATGGTCGTCGAGCGCGACCTGCCCCGCCGCACCGCCGTCCAGCAGATCGCCAACATTTACTCGAACCACGTCGATTCCGGCAGCATCCGCACAGCACTCGAAACCGCCTTCGATGTCGAACCGGTCACCAGACGCTTTTTCGCCGAATACAAGCGCGTATTCCAAGACGCGGAGAAGCTCATCATCGGCTCAAATAGCGACATCGAGGCCGACTGGCACCTGTTCGTCCAGACACTCTTCAACCGCCTCATGTTTGTCCACTTCCTCTCGCGCAAGGGCTGGCTGACGTTCGACTGCGATACCGATTACCTCAACGCACTCTGGCGCAGCTACCAGTCTCGGCGCGACGAAACCAGCTTCTACCGCGATCGTCTACACCCTCTGTTCTTCTGTGGACTCAACAACCCGTCGTCCACCGATGTAAACCGAGCAGGCCGTTATATGTCCTCTGTCTACGGGGATCCGCCCTTCCTCAACGGCGGCCTGTTCGAAAAGAGTGAACTGGACCGGCGAATCGACATCAAAGTGCCGGACTCGGCCGTGGAACCCCTGCTCGTCCAACTGTTCAACCGCTTCAACTTCACGGTCCTCGAATCCACTCCCTTCGACATCGAAGTTGCCGTCGACCCCGAAATGCTCGGCAAGGTCTTCGAGGAGCTGGTCACCGGTCGCAACGAGTCCGGGGCCTACTACACACCGCGGACGGTCGTGGCCTTCATGTGCCGCGAGGCGATCAAGGGCTATCTGGAAGGCAGGGAAATAGGCCTTGGCGCTGAAGACATTGAGCAATTCGTGGACAAGCGTGACGCCAGCAGAATACCCCTAAGCGCCGCACTGAAGGTCAGCCAGGCACTGGATGAGATCACCGTCGTCGACCCCGCCTGCGGATCCGGTGCATACCTGCTGGGCATGTTGCAAGAGCTAGTCGACCTGCAGACCACTCTATACAACGTTAGGACAGATTCCCGCAGCCTTTACGAATTGAAGCTCCACATCATCGAGCGCAACCTCTACGGCGTGGACAACGACCAATTCGCTGTCAATATCGCCATGCTGCGATTGTGGCTTTCACTCGCCATTGAAGGCGAGGAGCCCGAGCCTCTACCCAACCTGGACTTTAAGATTGTATGCGGCGACAGCCTCCTCGCTCCGGATCCCAATCCGGCATTGCAGGGTGATCTGTTTACCGAGTATATCCGAGCATCTAAACTCGGCAGTCTAAAAGCCGAGTACATGCGTGCGTTTGAAGGAAACGTCAAGAGCTCGAAGAAGTCTGAGATTGAGCGCATACAGCAACATCTGGGTGACATGCTTGGGGGAATCGCTGTCCCCGAAAAGGTGATTGACTGGCGCATCAGCTTTGCAGAAGTCTTCTCGGCACATGAAGGTTTTCACGTCGTCATTGCGAATCCACCGTACGTCCAGCTGCAGAGAGACGGAGGCAGGTTGGGCAAGCTTTACCAAGACGTGGGCTACCAGACTTTCGTCCGCACCGGTGACATCTACCAACTCTTCTACGAGCGCGGATGTCAGTTGCTCAAGAAACGTGCCGGCATGCTCGCCTATATCACTTCCAATAGCTGGCTGAGAGCTGAGTACGGCAAGTCACTTCGCCAATATTTCACGGAAGAGCAAGAGCCGGTCGTTCTTCTCGAACTCGGCAAGGATGTCTTTGCGAGCGCGATCGTGGACACCAGCGTTCTTCTCTTGCGAGAAGGAGGCGCAGGCGAGACCTTCCCTGCGGCCGATGTGGACCACCTGCCGAGTGACGACTTCCCGTCGGCTGCTAGCTTGCTAGGCCGGGTTCGCCCCGCAGGTGAAGGACCATGGAGCATCCTGTCGCCCTTAGAACAGAGCGTAATGGACAAGATGCTTGCCGTGGGCACGCCATTGAAAGATTGGGATATTGCTATTTATCGAGGAATAACAACGGGCCTCAACAGCGCATTCATCATCGATAATCAAACTAAGGAAGCAATAGTCTCCCAAGACTCAAAATCCGAAGAGATCATTAAGCCCGTGCTTCGTGGACGAGACATACAACGCTACCAAGCCCAATGGAAAGGCCGATGGCTAATATCTACCTTTCCTTCTCTCGATCTAAACATCGATGACTATCCCGCAGTGAAGGAGCACCTACTTTCATATGGTAAACAGCGGCTCGAGCAATCGGGAATACGGTTTTCCGATGGAACACGATCTAGAAAGACGACTCGCCACGCTTGGTTTGAATTACAGGATACCTGCGCTTACCACGAAGAGTTCAAGAGCAAGAAACTGCTATGGCGACGTGTTTCAAGTCAAGGAACCTTTGCATATGATGAGAGCGAGATCTATTGCATAAACGCTGGATGCATGATAGTCGGAAGGAATTTAAAGTATCTGTGTGCTATATTGAATGCCAGAGTAAGTGCTTGGTTCTCACGACGAAGACATCCGACATCTGGGACAGGTACATTTCATTGGGAAATAGTTCACGTCGGACGGATCCTGATCCCCACGGTCAGCACTCACGCACAACAACCGCTTGTTCGTCTGATGGATCGCATCATCCATGCTAAGGCCGCCGATCCTAGGACGAACACGGAGGACTTTGAGGCGCAGTTAGACAAGCTCGTGTATGACCTCTATGGGCTAACGCCTGAAGAGATCGCGGCAGTAAACAAATAGCTTTAGACTCATTGACAAAATGGAGTGTAATAGACATGATAAGATATTCGCAAATAGACTCTCACTTACCAGAGATTACATGGATTTCATCTTCGGTCAATCCATACAGTCTATACACATGACGATCAATCGCCTCTTCTATATTCTCACTGTCCGTGAGCCTTGTGTCCAAATTGGCAAGGATACGCTCTACTAGTCGGACAAGCGCTAGTTCCCTGGCGCGCTCTACCTTCGGTACTGGTAATCGTTCAACATAAGCCTTCTTCCAGCGCAACGTGCCCGTTCCTGAAGTCGGAGCAGTCTTTTCTAGAAACCAGTGGGTGAGGGTCGCATTGAGTAGGGCGCAAAGGTATTTTATCGACTCCCCGGTCAGAAGGAACGTAGTGGCCTCTCCATAGAGGCCGCTGTTGTCGTAGGAAAATCGACCATTGTTGACAAGCTCAATCCAGAGAAGCTTCTCCCTGGTGAATTCTTCGTGGTAAGCGCAGTTACGGAGGTTATACGGCGTTTGTCCCTTGTCGTAGCGTCTTGCTAGACGTGTGTAGAAACTGTCGAGGTGTGCTTTCACCGCTGGGTACTCTTCGATGTCGACAGCAGGTACATTGTCGTACCCATTGTGAGTGTCAATCAGCCATTTCCCCGCCCAATGTGGTCGATATCGCCGGATATCCCGACCGCGCACAACCGGCTTGATAATTTCCCTTGATTTGGGGTCGTGAGCGATCAGATCTTGGTAAGTTTGATTATCGATGATGAAGGCATCGTTGAAGCCAGTTTTTATTCCGTAGTAAATAGCATATCCAACGACTAGATGATGTCGCGATGGTCCATCCGGCAGTCGGGCAATCCCTTCGCACTCGTGAGTTCGGAACCTCATGCACCGACTTGCGCTTCTCGATACAGTGTCGAGCTTCTTGCACTTGGATCGGCATTCCAGCTATTCACAAATGGCCTGCGTGGTCTGCCAGGAGACGACCGTGCACGTTGGGCATCAGCTGCGGTAGCCTGTCCGGCCTCTGAGGCCACGCCCACTTTGACAAGGAGCATGCTGTGCTGGATCCTGACTTTACTGATAGAGATTCGTATTCCGAAGGACTTCCGTCAGAGTTATCTGACAATACGCGTACTGCATATCAGAAAGGTTGGAATCGGTTTGTTGAGTACTGTGTTGCTGAACATATTCCCATTCCATTGTCGGCGTCCCCGGAACAAGTAGCTCACTTCTTTGTCCAGCTGGCAACGCAACCCAGCCCACACAGTGGAGTGGTACTTGCGATGGGTACAATTATGCTCTATAAGAGTGCTGTCAATAAGACGTTTCTTATGGCCGGAAAGCCTTCACCAACGAGCCATCCGCTGGTCCAAGCGACGATTAGAGGCCTGCATCGAGTCAAGGGCTCTACCAATCGCCGGGTCGAAGCGCTGCGGGAGCACCACATTGAATCTATGTTGCAGGTGTGCCCGGACACTTTGATCGGCAAGAGAGACTCCGCCATCATTGCTGTTGGATTCGCCGCTGCCATGCGCCGGTCGGAGATATGCAGTCTGTGTGTCGAAGACGTGGAGTTCTTGTTGGACGGGGAGGAACACCGAATGTGGCTTACGATTCGGAGATCCAAGACTGATCAACAAGGCAGAGGGCAGCGAGTGGCGGTTTTGGACGGAAGACGCATCCGTCCTATAGCGCGTCTACGAATCTGGCTGGAGGATTCCGGCATCACCGATGGGCCGCTCTTCCAGACGATGAAGCGCGGAGGCGGTTTGCGAGGAAGGCCGATGCACCATAGTGATATTCCTCGGATTCTGAAGCACTATGCAGCGCTCATCGGGCTGAATCCAAGGGATGTCGCGGGGCATTCCTTGCGGGCGGGCTTTGTCACGAGTGCGGCCGTTCACCACGCACGACTGGACAAGATCATGGAGGTCACTCGCCATGCCAATCCGGCAACGGTGATGCGATATATTCGAGACGCCGACGCGTTCGCCGACCATGCTGGTCAGCGTTTCCTTTAGTGGCGAGCCGCACAGATTCATGTCGGCGGCGTCGGCAGTCACAACCAAGTTGCATAGCTATCGTAAGGATGGCTCTGGAGAGGCCGGATCGGCGTGAGCGCTACCAGAGGCTTCTGCCTGACCGTTGCGCGAATGAGTCTCGAGGCAAGCGCACAGGCCTGATCCGATGAACATCCTCCACGCCTCCACCGACCCGACACTGCTCGCACGCTTGAAGGAAATGCTGACCAGTTCCGCCCGTGCCGACATCGCCGTGGGCTACTTCTTCATGAGCGGTTTCCAGCAGGTAGTTGACGACCTGGCTGCACTGGACAAGGTCCGCATTCTGGTCGGACGCACTGACAGGAAAGTGCTCGACCAGGTCGCCCTCGGTCTCCAGCAGACGCAGGCGCTCCGCGCCCGGCTGAATACGGACAGTCTGCTGCCGCGCGGGCAGCGGGCCTCCGTTACTCGGGAGTCTGTGGACCGCATCGCCCGGGGCGTCGCCCTTCTGCCTCAGGACCGTGATTCGCAGCATGCAGTTTCCTTGCTGCGGGACATGGTTGCGTCGGGGAAGGTCGAGATCCGCTCCTACCCGCGCGGTCCCCTGCACGCCAAGGCCTACCTCTGCTGGTACGCCAACCACGCCGAACCGGGCGCGGCGGTTGTCGGCTCCTCAAACTTCACCCTGGCCGGCTTCACGGGCAACACCGAACTCAACGTGCGCGTCACCGGCGATGCCGAAATGGCCGCGCTTCGCGAATGGTTCGAGTCGCTCTGGAAGGACTCTCAGGACATTAGCCAGACCCTGCTAGCTCAGCTAAATCGCTCCTGGGTGCTCGCCCACACACCGCCCTATCACGTCTACCTCAAGGCTTTGCACGAGCTGTACTACACCGACTTCAGGGGCGCTGAACTGCCGCTGCCGCAGCCCGCCGAGCCACTGGCTAACTTTCAGCTCAGCGCCGTCAGAGGCGGGCTGGGCATGATTGAGGCTTACGGCGGCTGCTACATCGGCGACGTCGTGGGCTTGGGCAAGACCTACATCGGTGCCGAACTTCTGCGCCAGCTCCGCGTCAGCAATCCAAACGACGGCTTGCCGCTGATCCTCTGTCCTGCCGGACTAGTCCCCATGTGGCGGCGTTTCAACGAGGAGTTCGGTCTAGGCGCCGAGGTCGTGTCCCACAGCATGATCCGTGCCGTCCCCGATCCCGAGTTTGACGAAGAGTTGGGCCGATATGTCGATGCCCAGACACCCGAACACGGCTTGATCCTGCAGGACCGGTACGCCAACCGCGGGCCGGTGCTGGTTGACGAAGCCCATAACTTCCGCAACCTCAACCAGCGCTCGCTCGGTCTCCGCCAATACCTGGACGCTGGAGATCACAAGGTCATTCTGCTCAGCGCGACGCCCCAAAACCTCGGTCCGATGGATATTTACCGCCAGTTGCGATTGTTCTTGGATGAGACGGAGCACGGCTTGAACATCGAACCGCTCAACCTGGAGGAGTATTTCCGTAACGCGCGGCGCTGGCACGAGTACCAAGCGGACTACGAAAACTATAAGGCCGAACACAAAGCATGGGTAGAGAGTGGTGCCCAGGGTGTGCCGCCCATGGACAAGCCCACGCCGCCAAGCGCGCCCCACGCTGACATTCAGCAAGTGCTTGCGCCAATCTTCATTCGTCGCCGGCGCCGCGACATTCGCGAACTCTACGGCGACACGGCCATGGTGAACGAGCAACCCGTGCGCTTTCCGGACCCGGTGCTGAGCAACTTGGACTACCGGCTGGACAAGGTGTACGCCAAGGCCGGATCCCTCGCCGACCTTCAGGCTCGGCTCAAGGAGCACCAGGCGGCCCGGTACAGGGCCACCGACTACCTGAAGCCTGCGGCCAAGGAGAAGAACGAGTATCGCGACCTGTTTAGGGCAGGCGACCGAATCCCGAACCTCATGCGGGCGCTGCTCTTCAAACGCTTGGAGTCCAGCATCGCGGCTTTCCGCTCCACGCTGGAATCTCTGGTCCACAGCAACCGGAACTTTCGCGAGTCTCTCGAGGCCGGCTTTGTTCCGATTGGGACCACGGCCACCCGCGTGCTGTCCGGCCAGTCGTTTGACGCCAGTGAATTGCTGGAAATCCTTCAACAGGAGGAGGAGAAGCGAAGCGAGCGTGCACTTGAGCGGTCCACGCTCGTCCACTCCACCGCTGACTTTGAGCTGGGGAGCTGGCTCGACGATCTTGATGCCGACTTCAGATTGCTAGCCGACATCCGGGCTCGAATCGTCGACATCGGGCCAGAGGACGACGACAAGCTCCAGTCGCTGCGCCGCTTTCTCGATCGGTCAGAGGTGGCGTCGGGCAAAGTGCTGATCTTCTCGGAGGCCGAGACGACCGTCGAGTACCTGCATCGCGAACTCAATCCCGATGGCAATTCGGAAGTCGCGCGTCTGACCGGAAGCACCAGCGGCAATGCGACGAGTATCGTCCGTCGCTTTTCCCCGAAGAGCAATCCCGAAAGAAGTGGCCGAGCCCCACGCAACGAGATTCGCGTATTGCTTGCCACTGACGTTGTCTCGGAGGGCCAGAACTTGCAGGACTGTGCCCGTGTCCTGAACTACGACCTGCACTGGAATCCCGTCCGGCTAATTCAACGCTTCGGCCGTGTCGACCGCATTGGCTCCGAGCACGACGTAATCCACCTGCACAACATGTGGCCCGACACCGATGTGGACGCCGAGTTGGACTTGACCGATCGCCTAAGTAACCGCATCCAATCTTTCCACGACCTGATAGGCCTCGACAGCAAGCTGCTGTCTGAGTCTGAACGCCTAAACGTCGGCGACATGTTCCGCATCTATGTCGAAAAGGAATTACCAGAAGAAGACGACGTGCTCGACGAATTGGCCGCCAACCAGCGTGCGGTCGCCCTGTTACAGCGAATCCAGCAGGAAAGTCCTGAGCTTTGGGAAACGGTCGTGAATCTGCCCGACGGCATCCGCTCGGCGCTCAATGCCGGCGGGGAGCCCGGTAGCGACGGATCGGATGTCCATCTGCAGAACGTTCTGGCGGTCGACGGGATGCAAATGCCGTTGGTGTCCCCCAACCAACCGACGGCCCCAGCGTCGCCGTTCGATGCCCCGCGCGCCGGCGAGACGCTGGTGTTGTTGGCTGCCGGCGAAGTCAAGAGTTGTTACGCCGTCGCCGACGGTCAGGAACCGCGCCAGATCAGCCCCGCCCAGTTCGTGGCGGCCGCCGAGTGCCAGCCGATTACGCCCGCCCAAACACTGCCGCCAACGACAAACGAACGCGTAATGCGAGCTTTCGAGGCTTTCCGAACCGATGTGCAGCAACGCCTCGGCCGCGCCCGTCGTCCCCGCAACACCCAGGCCCGCCGCTACGTATCGCGACGCCTGAATCAGGCACGCGCGGACTTGGCAACGTCGCCCGACCTGGCAAAGCGCATCGACACACTCCGTCGCATCTTTCTCGCCGAGCTGCCGTCAGGCGCCGAAAACGGTCTGGAAGAGATTCGACGGCTCGGACTGCAAGGCACCATCCTGATCACCCGCCTCGAAGCCCTCCGCGAACGCTTCCGCCTCAACCCGCCCGACGACTCCGCCGCCAGCAAATCCCCCGAACCCCAGATCATCCGCATCGTCTGCTCCGACGGCCTCACCTAACTCCGGCCCCGTCGCGCCAACTCCGACTACGCACTCCCCAGGCTGCATCCCCTAATCCGTAACAATCCGAGACGGAAACGACCTCCTCGGCCCCCTCGGCCACACCGCCCGCAGAATCTCCAGCACCTTCGTGTCCGACATCCCGCTGATCCGCCTCTTGCTCCCTCGCCCGGTGGGAGAGGGTTGGGGTGAGGGTCTTCCGCGCAACCAACGCACACGAGCATCGACGGCTAGCCAAAGCAACGCACCAACCCCAACCGCCCACTCCACAACCCCTAATCCGTAATAACCCGAAACGGAATCGACCGCCTTGGCCCCCTTGGCCTCACCGCCCCAAACCGGTCATACAGCCAGTAACACAACGCCTTGATCGCGTGATTGTCCGCGTCGATCGGCACTTCCGAGACCGGGTGATGCTCCTGCGGCTCGTGATACCGGTAATTCCCAAACTCCCGGATCAGCGCCTGGCAGCGCGAATTCACCGTCATCCGCGGCGCCCCCGTCCCCGGATTGCGTAAGAACGTCCGCAGCCGTTCGATCCCGTCCTGCAGCAGCACCCGGTGCGAGCGCAGCCGGATTCGCGCCTGCGCCAGCCACACCTCAATCTGGCTCGGCATCGCGTGATGCTGCCGCCCCGCGATGTCGATCACCCCGCTCCGCACGTACGGCCACCACGACCGTCGCTTACACGCCTCGATCACCTGCGACGTCATCGCGTACTGCATGTAAACCTCGTCCAGCACAAACACCTCCGACCCGCGCTGCGCCACCGCCAGCACCGCGTACGCCCCTGCATAGCCCGGATCCACCGCGATCTCGATGTTGTCGAAACTCTCGTACGAGTCCTTGATCGTCCGCACGTGCGCCGCCGGCTCGAACTCCCGGAACACCAGCGACACCGGCGCGCACGGCACCCCGCCCAGCCGCTCCTGGAACAGGTCCGATGGGTACGCCACCGCCAGCCGCTCGATCTCCGGATCCTCCCGACCGCCCGGAAACAGCGTCCGGTTCGCCCAGGACGGAATCGAAAACGAGGCCGCCTCGTCCGGGTTCTCGCTCTGCCAGGCCCGGAACTTCTCCGCGTACCAGCCCCGCGAACCCTCGAACGTCCCGCTCAGCCACAACCAGCCGCGCCGTTCCGACAGTCGCCCGCTCAGCCGCAGAAACGCCTCATACGACAGCTGCGCCGCCTCGCACCCCAGGATCCCGTCCGGCGCCTGCCCCGCCAGCCGCAGCGCCCGTTGCGCCGTCCGCGTCGCGATCACCGTGCCGTTGCGCAGCAACATCCGGTTCGACTGCCCGCTCGGCATGCTCAGCGTCTCGATCGCGTCCAGCGACTCCAGCGATTCGACCAGGTACGTGAACTCCGGCCGGCACAGGTCATAATCCGGCCCCACCAGCCAGTACAGCTGCCCTTCCAGGAACCGCCCCGCCAGCTCCATCGCCGCGCTGCGGCTTTTCCCGGCCCGCTCCCCGCCCGCGATCAGCCGGATCCGCGCCTCCGAATCATGCGCCGCGCGCTGCTCCGGGTACGGCCGGTACCCCACCCGCGCCCACAGGTGATTACGAACCGCTGGCGGCAGCCGCACGTAAATCCTCCAGTAACCCCGCAAACGCCTGCCCGCTCCCCGCCCGCGGCGGCTCCCCGAACGCATACCGGAACGCCAGTTCCACCGCCCACCGCTCCCCCGCCAGCGCTTTGTCCAGCACCAGGTCCGACAACTCATCCGCCTTCACCAACACCGCCGACCGAAACCGCTGCTCCGCGCTCGTCGGCCGCTTCCTACCCCGTCGCTTACCCACGTCCAAACCTCTCTGCGCTACCGGCTCGCGCTAATCTCCCGCCGCCCAATTTGCGAGTCGTATGCAGCTAGTGTACACTAGGCGTATCCGTTTGGCAAGTCGGAGTTCATCCATGCCCACCTTCCCGCCGCGCCTTCCCCTTCCGCCCACCCCGCATCAGCTGGCTCGACGCCTGCGCTCCGCGGCCTTCCGCCCGATCCGAGCCGCCGTACACCGTCTTTCGGCTGGCGCGCTTCGCCTCACCCGCCGAGTACGCCGCCGCCTTCTTGCCCTCCGCCCGATTCAGCTCGCGGTCGAGCGCCCGTCAATCGTGGTGGTCGTCGTGCGCACTGGGTGGACCTCATGGCATTTCTGGCGGCTCCCAGACCGCCCGTGATCGCCCTCCTGCGGCTCGCACTGACCTTCGGTTCGCTTCTTGCACGCCGCCTGCCCGTCGGGACAGGCGGCTGGCCGCGACTGTCGAGCCTTATCCCGCCCGCCCATCGACGACGCCACGATGAAGTGGCCCCGTCGAACCACAGCCCTCGCCCCGGTCCATTCCATCGACCCGCTTCACCCGGTGGCGCACCCGCGAAACGGAGAAGCCGGGGCCAACCCCACGCTCCTGGAACTCGGCGCAAAACCACCCCGCCGCCCCTCAAGAGTTTTTTAGAAAAAACTCTTACCGCGCGCGAGACCCCCACCGCCCATGTACCCTCACCCCCAGGTCGACCGTCACCCCCGAAAGTCGGTCCTGACATGCCAGCCCTCGCCCTCACCGGCGGTGCCCCCGTCCGCACCCAACCCTTCCCCGCCTGGCCCGTCTTCCCCGAGCCCGACATCGCCGCCCTCGCCGCCCGCCTCCGCGCCGGCGACCATTCCGACGACGACCCCGTCATCCAGTTCGAGCAAGCCTTCGCCGCCGCCCACGGCGCCCGCTACGGCATCGGCGTCAACAGCGGCACCAGCGCCCTCGAACTCGCCCTCCAGGCCCTCCGCCTTGAGCGCGGCGCCGAAGTCATCGTCTCCCCAATCACCTTCTTCGCCAGCGTCTCCGCCATCCTCAACGCCGGCCTCGTCCCCATCTTTGCCGACATCGACCCCGACACCTACAACATCGCCCCCGCAGCAATCCAGGCAGCCGTCACCCCCCGCACCGCCGCCATCATGACCGTCCACTTCGGCGGCGTCAGCTGCGACATGCAACCCATCCTTGCCATCGCTAAGCGCCACAACCTCGCGATCGTCGAGGACGTCTCCCACGCTCACGGCGCCACCTGGAACCACCGCGGCCTCGGCTCCATCGGCGACGCCGGCTGCTTCAGCTGCGGCAGCGGCAAAAACCTCTCCGCCGGCGGCGGCGGCGTCCTGATCACCAACGACCCGCTCATCCACGAACGCGCCAGCGGCTATGGCGAACTCAACCACCCCCGCCGCCAGCGCCGACGCGAACTCACCGGCGCCCACGAGACCCGTCCCGCCACCGACGAGTTCTTCCCCTTTTCGTCTGGCAATCGCCGCCTCCACCCCGTCCACGCCGTCCTCGGCCTGCCCCAACTCCAGCGCCTCGACGAGCAAACCGCCCGCCGCGACGCCAACGGCCGCTACCTCGCCGCCCTTCTAGACGACCTCGAAGGTGTCACCCCCCGCCGCCAGGACCCCTTCGCCACCCGCGCCGCCAACCACCTCTTCGTCCTGCGCTACCACGCCCAGGCCTTCGGCGGCCTCTCCCGCGAGGTCTTCGTCAAAGCCCTCAACGCCGAGGGCATCCCCTGCCAGACCGAATACCACCGCCCCATGCACCAGGCGGACCTGTTCACCGACCCCGACGGCGAACTCACCCGCGTCTGGCCCCGCGCCAACGCCGCCCCCGACGTCAACTACGCCGCCATGAAGTGCCCCAACGCCGAACGCGCCTGCGCCCAGGAAATGGTCACTCTCCCCACCCGCGTAACCCTCGACACCCGCGACGGCATGGACCAGATCCTCACCGCAATCGAGAAGATCCAATCCCACCAATCCGAACTCGCCTCCTACGTCCCTGATTCCCCTTCGGAGCAATCGCAGTGGTCGATCTCCGGCCGGTAGTGACAGCCGTGAATTGCCCGCTCATATCGACCGCCGCCGACCGCAGTGCTAGCCTGATTCGACTCCGAATGATGACGGGTTTGCAGATCCGGCAACGCGGGGAGAGACGGCCATGAGCTACCGGCCGCTGGCTGACGTTCGCAAAGACCTTCGGGTCCAGTGGTACCGCTGCCCCATCGAGGGCGCCAGGCTGCGCGAACTCTCCCGCCGCAGCGACCTCCAGGGCTGGTTCCAGGCCGGCGGTCACCTGGCGCTCTTTCTCACGACCGGCGCCATTACCTACTTCTTCTGGCTGCAACAGATCTGGGTCGGCGTTGTCATCGGGCTCTTCTTCCACGGAACCGTGGGCTCGTTCTTGCGCGGTGTCGCGAGTCACGAGCTTGTCCACGGCTCGGTCTTCCGAAGCAAGTTTCTGAACAAGTTCTTCTTGTACTTCTTCGGTCTCGTGGGCTGGTTTGATTCCTTCGACTACGCCAGCAGCCACACCTATCACCACCGCTACACCCTGCACCCCGAGGGCGACCGCGAGGTTCTGCTTCCCCTCAAACCGACCGTCGGCAAGACTTTCCTGCTCCAGATATGCACCATCAACCTCTGGACGCAGAAGGGCCGTACCTTCGGCCGCGCCGGCGGCCTCATCCCCACCATCATCGCCACGGTCCGATCGGCCTTTTCGACGCCCGGCTCGCCGGATACGTCCAAGTCGGAGTGGTGGAACGCCTTGAACTACGACCAGCCGGAACAGTACCGCCGCTCGCTCTGGTGGTCGCGCGCGCAGTTGACCTACCACGCAACCGTCTGGGTGGTATCGATCCTGACCGGCCAATGGATCTGGATCTTCCTGGTGAGCATCTTTCCCTTCATCGCCAATCTGGCTTCCTACCTGGTCAGCATGCCCCAGCACTGCGGCCTGCGAGACAACGTCCCCGACTTCCGAAAATGCGTGCGCTCGAACACTCTGATTCCGATCCTCGAATTCCTCTACTGGCGCATGAACTGGCACCTGGAGCACCACATGTACGCCGGCGTCCCCTGCTACAACCTCAAGAAGCTCTACCACGAAGTCGCCCACGACATGCCGGAACCGCGCACCCTCCGCAGCGCCTGGCGCGAGATGCTGGACACCTGGAACCGCCAGCAAACCGACCCCGACTATCAGTACGACACCCCGCTGCCCGCCACCGCGCAGCGCATCCGCGAGGATGAATCCACCGCGCTGGAGAGCTCGATCGGAGACCTCGCGCCGAAGGGTCTGAGATAGCTATGCAAGGCACGATGAATCCCCTGGTTCAAAGGCCCTGGGAGGAGAAGCCATGAGCTACCGGCCGCTTGACGAAGTACGCAAAGATCTCCGCGTCGAGTGGTATCGCTGCCCGATCGACGGCGCCAGGCTGCGTGAGCTTTCCCGTCGCAGCGACTTGCAGGGCTGGTATCAAGCAGGCGGTCACCTGGCCCTATTCCTGATGACCGGCGCTCTCACCTACTTCTTTTGGCTACAGCAGATCTGGGTAGGCGTTGTCGTTGGCCTGTTCCTCCACGGAACGGTCGGGACCTTCTTCCGGGGCGTCGCCCCCCACGAACTGGCCCATGGCTCCGTCTTCCGGACCAAGATCCTCAACAAGATCTTCCTCTACCTGTTCAGTCTGCTCAGCTGGTGGGAGGTCTTCGACTACGCCAGCAGCCATACCTACCACCACCGCTACACGCTGCACCCCGAGGGCGATCGCGAGGTCCTGCTTCCAATCAAACCCACGACCGGCAAGACCTTCCTGCTTCAGATGTTCACGTTCAACATCTGGACACAGCGCGGACGCACGCTCGGCGGTAAAGGCCTTATCCCAACGATCTTCTTCACGATTCGGTCGGCCATCGGGACGCCGGGCAAGTCGGATCCCACCAAGGCGGAGTGGCTGAACTCGCTGCACGCCGATCAGCCCGACCAGCACCGGCGCTCCATCTGGTGGGCGCGCGCGCAGCTGACCTTCCACGCGGCCGTCATCGTCTTTGCCATTGTTTCCGGCCAGTGGATCTGGCCCTTCCTGCTCACGTTCGTCTCGTTCACCGCGGGCTGGGCGGCCTACTTCTGCGGATTGCCCCAGCACTGTGGCCTGCGGGACAACGTCCCCGACTTCCGCAAATGCGTTCGCTCGAACACGCTGATTCCGATTCTCGAGTTCCTCTACTGGCGGATGAACTGGCACCTGGAACACCACATGTACGCCGGCGTCCCTTGCTACAACCTCAAGAAGCTGCACCAGGAAGTCGCCCACGACATGCCGGTGCCTCGCACCCTGCGCAGCGCCTGGCGCGAGATGCTGGACACCTGGGAACGCCAGCAAACCGACCCCGATTACCAGTACGACACCCCCCTGCCATCCACCGCCAGCCGCGTCCGCCTCGGGGATACCGACGAACTCGAAAGCTCAATAGGCGACCTGGCGCCCAAAGGTCTCCAATAGCCCGTTGCCCGTCCACGTCGGCCCTTCCGGCCGCCGTTCGGTCTCCGTCGAAGTCCAGGTTCCCGGCCCACCCGACCGGGTCTGGTCCGCCATCGCCACCCCCGAAGGAATCTCGTCCTGGTTCGTACCCACATCCTTCGCCCTAAACCCCAACGGAACACCCAACCACATCACCTTCACCTTCACCCCAAACCACACCGACTCCGTCACCATCACCACCTGGCAACCGCCCCACCGCTTTGTCGTCCAGAGCCCCGACTTCATCCCCAACGGCCCACCCGTCACCACCGAATGGACTGTAGAGGACCTTTGTGACGGAACATGCGTTGTCCGGGTCGAGCACCAACTAGTCGCCGACACCGATGAGTGGGACGCTTACCTCGAAGGTGCCGAGTCTGGCTGGCCAGCCTTCTTCAGGAACCTCAAAACACTGTTGATGCTGAACCAGCGGCTCCCTGGCTCGCCCGCCTAGCTACCGAATGTCTTTTGACTGCGAATCCCGCGTTGAAACGCGAGGTACTCGTTCTTGCTCATCGGCGCTTCCCACGAGGCCAGAACTGACTGCGCTTGATCGGCATCGCCGCGCAAGAGATCAATGGCAGTCATTGCCAACGTCTTCCCCGGGCTCAGATACGCCGCGTCCGGGTCGGCAATTGCCCAGTCCGCGCCGTGGCCGCTTCCTGACGCTCCCGTCATCGAGGGCTGGATCGTTGGCATGAGATGGCTCACATCGCCCGTATCAGTGCAGGATCCGCTGTGGCCTCGGTATCCCACGCATTCCTCGCCAAATATCTGCTCAACGTTGGGAATCACGACATCCGCGAGTCCAGGATCATTTCGTAGCGGCAGATACCCGGGGAGCGTATCGACGACAGCATGTGCGCCAAACGCCAGGGCACCGCTGTGGATACATCGGTCAACCAGTGACCCCGCTTCTTGTATTGCCTCGGCCGTCTTGCCGCGGACGTTCATCTCAAGCACGACCTCGGAGGGCACGACATTCACGAGGTCACCGCCGCGCGTGACGATGTGGTGGACACGTACTCCGTCGTCTTCGCGGAAAGTCTCACGCTGAGCGTCGATCGCATCCATTGCCAGCGTGGCCGCCTTGAGTGCATTGACCCCATCCCAGGGATTGCCGACGTGGGCGGCTTTGCCGTTGAAGGAAACTGTCTTGGCAATTAGCCCGTTGAGTGATTCCCAAAGCTCCACCGGCATTTCGCCATGCTTGGGCGCGCTGGTGTGGATCATCATTGCCAGGTCCACGTCATCAAACTCGCCCAGCCGGATGAGCTCGGGCTTGCCTCCGATGAACTCAATGGCGCCTTCGTCAATGAGTTGACGCCGGTAGGAGAGTTCTACGAATTCCTCCGCCGGCACGGCGAAGAACACGATCCGGCCCGACAGTTCGGACAGGATCCGGTCGTCGGTCAGCGCTACTGCCGCAGCTACTAGGCCCGCGATCTGCGCATTGTGGCCGCAGGCGTGGGCGGCGTGGGAGTCTGGGTTGGCGTGGGGGTGGCCAGGAACCACGATGGCGTCCAATTCACCCATCAGGCAAAACGTTGGGCCGGGCCGCCCGGTGTCCAGGGTAGCTTTTGCCCCGGTGACCGCCAGCCCCGCGCGAAACGGCAAGCCTAGCCGTCTGAACCACTGCTGCACGCGTTCGGACGTCGCATGCTCTTTGAAGCCGAGTTCCGGCTCGTGCAGGATCTGGTTGCCGAGCGCGAAGAGCGAATCGCGCTCAGCCTCGACACGTTCGTCCACGATCTGCTTCAGCCGGTCGAATTCGTTCACAGTTGCCTCGCTTCATCTGAATGGGCGTCGTGGTTATTGGGGAATGCCGGTCGGCGATCCAAGCCCGGTTGTCGTTGACTCATGGGCCACCTACAGGCTGGGTCTGCCGCGACTCGGCGGCGGCCCGTACGGCAGCCGTGAATTCAAGTACACGTGCGCCGGCTTCCGGCTCACAGGGTGTCGGCGCTTCGCCGCGAGCAGCGTCAATGAAGGCGTCGGCCAGCAGCGCATAGACGTCCACGGTCGCACCGTTATAGAAATCCATGGCCCAGTCGCGGCTCTCCGGTATGGGCGGCTTCGTGGCGTGGCAGGTCACTGTTGGAGAGCCGATGGCAAGCGGCTCGGTGGACAGCCAGCCCTCACTTCCGTACACCGAAATCGTCCCGAGCCCGGGGTGCTCGGGCAGGTCGTACCCGGTCAACAACGTTCCGTACCCGCCCCCGCTCAGCCGGAACGACACGGCATTCGTGTCATCCACGTCGAACGATTCGCCATGCACCTTGCCTGCGAACGCCGAGACTTCGGTGAACTCCTGGCCGGTCACCCATCGAATCAGGTCGACCGTGTGGCAGCCGAGAAAGTTGAGCCAGCCTCCACCTCGTTCTCTGGAGAACAGCCAGCCGCCGCCGAATGTCTGCCAGCCTCTCACGAGCCGGTCTCGGGCGACGAACACGGCATTCACCGCCCACACGTCGCCGATTAGCCCGCTCCGAATAAGGTCCGCGACGTAGCGGATATGCGGCGCCATGCGGTTCGACAATGCGCAGACGAACTGCAGATCACGTGTGCGCGCCGTCGCCGCAAGCTCAGCCAGGTCCGTCGCGGCCACCGCCCCGGGCTTTTCATACAGCACGTGGGATCCGGCTTCCAAGGCGACGCCGCACGCGTGCGGAGACCGTCGCGGTTCGAGCGTGATGAAGGTGGCCTCAGGTTGCGTCGCCTCAAATAGCCTCGCTGGTGACGAAAACACGGCGGAGAGTCGGTCGCCAAACGCCGCGCGCGCTTCGGCCTCCGTCTCTCCGGTCGGATCGCTTAGGTAGACGCGCCCTATGTCGTCGCGGTCGGCAAGCCGACTAATCCATCCAGCCACGTGCCACGCCGTTGGCTCAACGACGAGAGCGACGTCAAGCGGCGTCATGCTTCAGCCCAACCGCCCACGGGGTCTCGGCCGGCATCGCGCTGCCAACGAACGAGCGGGTGGCCGCGATATTCCAGGGGAAGTCTCACCCGACGACCCGTGACATGCGACTCCCAGGCAGAGAACACCATTTCCTGAGCCGCCCTACCGTGCTCACCACTTGACGCGTGGTCGCGATCCTCTCGAACAGCATTCGTCATTTCGGCATACATGCTCGCCAGTGGACGGAGCAGGGCTTCGCGGAAATCGATGGGTCGTCCGTCGGCCCCGAATTCCTCGGCCGGAACGGGTACCCGTTCATAGCCGTGGCCCAGGGCTGGCGTCATGTACGGGCCCCGGAACCTCCAGAGCGAGTAGGGCGTTTCACCGCGGATGAGTACCTGACCTTCCGTGCCAATCAGATCAATGCCGGAGCCGAGACCCTTGAACGGAAGGTGGGGCCACTGGCCCAGAAGCGCACGCACAATCACCCCATTTGCCGCCCCGAAGCGGATGTCCGCGCGATCGCCAAGCAGGGGGCCTTCCTCACGCTGATCCGGCCGGCCCTCGTCGCTGCTGAGGTGGACGTCGTCCAGGTCGGCCAGCCGTCCGCCTGCCATGAAGTCGGCCGAGCACCACTCGACGTCGCCGCAGAAAATTCTCGCCCAATCGAAGAAGTGCGTTCCTACCTCCATGAGTTCGTACGCGGCTGTCCTACCGCTGGTGAAGCGGATCTCAATTGCCACGAGTTCCCCAAAGCCCCAAGCGTTCTCCATCAGACTTTTGGCAACGTCGTTGTACGGACTCACTCGTCGCTGGTGATTGATCGCCAGCTTTACTCCGGCCTTCCGGCACGCCTCGACCATGCGATCACAGTCGCTCAACGTCAGTGCCATGGGCTTCTCGCACAGTACGTGGACGCCTGACTCGGCGGCCTCAAGCGTTGGCTCAACGTGATGCGGCCCCTGGGTTGCGACTATTGCCATGTCCAGACCGGCACGACGGCACATCTCCCTACAGCCGGCGTACGTTTCCAAGGGTCCATAGCGCGAACTGAACGCCTGGGCGGCCTGCGGACGAATGTCGGCCACCGCTACAAGCTCTGTTTCGTCAGCTAGGCGTAGAGCGTCGGCATGATTGCCGGCCATCTGTCCGCAGCCCACGATGCCGACTCGAAGTGGCGCCATACTGCTACCCTTTAATCCCAGTCAACGCAACACCTCTGATGAAGGTGCGCTGCGTGAAGAAGAACACAATCACAATTGGAAGCATGGCTGCCGTTGATGCCGCCATCATAAGTTCCCAAAACGTGCCGCTATATTGCGACACAAAGAACCGCAGCCCGAGGGCGACGGTGAAGTTCTCCATTGAACTCAGGTAGATCAGCGGATCGAGAAACTCATTCCAATGCCCGATGAACGCAAACAAAGCGACCGTGGCAATTGCCGGTTTCGAGAGCGGTACAGCGATTTGCCAAAAGATCCGGAATGAACTCGCGCCATCAATTCTTGCCGCCTCATCCAATTCCAGGGGCAGCGTCAGAAAGAACTGGCGAAGTAGGAACACCGAGAAGGCGCTCCCAAAGAGGCTGGGGACAATCAGTGGAAGGAGGGTGTCAATCCAACCGATGCTACGGAACAGTAAGAATGTAGGAAGAAGTGTGACGTGCTTGGGAAGCATCATTGTCGCTAGTACGAGGAGGAACAAAAAGCCACGTCCCCGAAATCGGAATCGAGCAAACCCAAACGCGACGAGAGCTGAACTAAGCGTGAGTCCGATCGTGGCCGTAAACGTGACAATTGCGGTATTAGCGAAGAACCTACCAAACGGAAGGGAGTTCCAGAAGTCCGGGTAGTTCTCCAAATGGACCGGCCAGGGGACAATGATCGCCGGTACGGAAAAGATATCCTGAGGTCGCATCAACGAGGAGCGAACCATCCACAGAAACGGAACCACAAAGAACGCACTTCCGACGAGGATGACCGCGTATATGAAGGCATATTGAATAAAACTAAAAATACGGTAGTGTTTTCGACGTATCCGAACAGGACCCGGCTCTCTTCTGGGCTCGGATCGGACAGCTCCGAGATTCGAGGGACGCGCCTGGACGCTCAAGTTACCTCGCCTTCGTAATAGACCCAACGCCTGGCTGCGACAACCTGAGTAATGGTGAAAACCAGCACGATTACGAAGAGCAGCCACGCCAAGGCCGATGCATAGCCGAGGCGCAAAGCCACGAAAGCTTTGTTGTATAGATGCAGGACGAAGAACAATGTGGCGTCACCCGGTCCGCCCGCAGTGATGATGAACGCGTTGGTGAAGACCTGGAACGATCCAACGATCTGGATAATGAGCACGAAGAAGATCGCGGGAGTCATCATCGGAATCGTGATGTGCCACAGTCGGCGTATGCGTCCGGCGCCATCAATGGACGAGGATTCGTAGAGACTCTCAGGGATGCCCTGCAAGGCGGCAAGAAATATCACAATGGTGCTGCCCATACCCCAGAGGCTGATGATGATAAGCGCCGGCATGGCAAAGCGTGTATCCGCTAACCACTGGGGGCCCGGGATGCCAAACAGGCTAAGGAAGTTATTGAGTAGGCCAAAGCGTGAGTTGAATACCCAGGACCACACAATTGCCGTAGCCACGCTGGCAGTCACGGAAGGTAAGTAGTACATTGTTCGGAAGAGCGCCTGTCCCCAAACCTTCTGATTGAGCATGAGGGCGACGAAAAAGGCCATCGCCATCCCGAGTGGTATATGACCAGTCATGTAGTACACGGTGTTCCACAGGGATATCCATACCTTTGGATCGCCGGCAAACATCTCTGCATAGTTGTCGAAGCCTATGAACTCCGGCGGTCTCACGAACTCAAAACGCATAAAGCTGAGCACGAGCGACGCAAACGTCGGCCCAATGATGAATACCACCAAGCCGATCATGAATGGCGAAATGAATACGTACGGCTCGACGTCACGCCATCTCAGACGCAGACGTGGCATGAATCTATTCCTTCAACCGAACCGTGACCGCGAGCGTTCGGAGGAGAACCTGGCCTGGCGAGCAAGCACCTGCGTGCCGATAACTCTCCAGACCAGGCCATCAGACAACCTACTGAGCCAGAATCTGATCGCCGTTCGTGATCATGTTTGCAATTGCCTCGTCAAGAGTAAGTTCTCCCGTTAGTGCCGGGGTGATGTGATTACCAATCTCTCGGAACCACTCCAGCCAATTGGATGTCACGTACTTCAAGTCGGTCGCTTCATCGCGCGCGACTGGCACAAGATCAAGCGAAGCTGGCGGGGGATCACCTGCCAGAAAGTTGGTCAAGAGTGCCTCGCGAGTACCTGGGGGATATATCTGGTTATCGCCAACAAACTCAGCTGCAACTTCATCCGTTAGAAATCTAATTACGGTCCAGGTAGCCTCGACTTCGCCTGCCTGTGTGACACCGGACCATGCGACCTGATTGTAGATGTGGCTTCGAATGCCGGTTTGAGGATTCGTCGGCCGCAGGAAGAGGTCCCAATCAAACTTGTCAGCGATTGTTTCTCGGCCGAACGGGATATAGCCAGCATGTCGATAGAATAGTCCGACGGTGCCGGTCGCAAACACCGCGTCCTGGTTGCCCAGGCTCTGATCCCCGACCGGGAAGGCGACGTCGTGTTTTGTGTACATATCAGTGAGGAACTGAAGCCCTGCTCGCGCCTCTTCGGTATCGAGCGTTGTGCTAAGACCATCGTCGCTCAGGTAGTCGCCACCGGCACCGCGCACCCAGGACAGATAGTGCGACTCCCAATTCGGGGGTGCGTGATGGCCCCATTCGTTCGTCTCCTGATCGCGGAGCTGCATGGCGCGTTCTAGGTACTCGTCCCACGTCCAGTCAGCCGTCGGCGCAGGAACGCCTTTGCGGTCAAGCATGGTGATGTTGTAAAAGCCCATTTGGGCGACTTCGAGGAATGGCAGCCCATATACGGAGTCGTCCTGTCTTAGACCGGACGCAAGCGGATAGTAGATGTCGAGATCAACGCCATCCTTTTCAATGAACGGAGTGAGATCAGTCCAAATCTCCTGCGCCTTGAGTATCGTCCAACCTGCGGTGTCCTTGATGTTGGGAGGATCGCCGGCTGCCACGCGGATGAAGAACGTGTCCGTCGTGTTTGTCGTGGGCTTGTGATCCATGATGATGTTCGGGTAGTGCTCAGCCAGCCGCTCCGAGACGAAGAGCATCCAGGCCCGATGCGGCTGACGGCGCGGAATCCCGACGTACGGCGTCATGATCTCGACGCGCTGGAGCGTTGCCTGTGGTGGGGCCTCCACGATCTTTTCGACGACTTTCTCAACTTCAACGACCTTCTGGACTTCGATTGGGACTTCTTTGGTCACAATCTTCTGGACCACCTTCTCGACGGGAACTTCCTTCTCGACCTGGACGATTTTCTCGACCTCTTGGGTCACGATCTTTTCTTGAGTGACGACCTGCGTCTCGCCACAAGCGGCCAGGACGATAGCGGCCGACCCTCCGCCAAGCATGGCGATCAAGCTGCGTCGAGAGACGTTGCGACTACTGTGCGACGGTGCCATGGCTTTCCTCCCCGAGGATTGCAATGGTTCACGGTTTCCAGACCGTGACCGCGTCAACCGATGCGGTTGAACGATAAACCAAATGCGGATGGATGTTACGAGTCCGAAATGCCCGGTGTCAAGCGGTCTCGGCTAGTTGCTGCCGTTCAAGCTCGATTCGCGCACGATCAGGCGCGGCTCGGTCACGATGCTTCGTCCATCCCAGCCATGTGAGTCCTGCAGGACGTCCCTCAAGATTCGAGAAATCGCGTGCACGTAGTCAGCATGGGGCTGCACAACCTGCGAAAGGCGCGGACTTACCAACTCGACCAGCGGACTTTCGCCGATTGCCACCACGGCCAGGTTGGACGGGAGCGCCACGCCTTGCTCGCGAGCCGTTCGGATGACCCGCAGGGCCGTAATGTCGGACGATGCCACAATCGCGTCGCAAGTCTGCACGCAGCTGACGAGTCCCCCGTCTGATTCGCCGCTGAGCCGCGATACATCAGCGAGCGTTCGAGCCATCGGCGGTAGCCCTGCCGCTTGCAGCGCCTTGAGGTAACCCCGAAGCCGCAGGCCAAGGAGTGCGGTTGGGCCGGTCGCTGCATCCGGCTCACTCACCAAAGCAATTCGGGTGCGGTTTCCGGCGACGAGATGTTCAGTAGCCAGTTCAGCCATACGCACGTGATCGGACGTTATAAACGGCACTTGGGCGCGAGGACAACGAACACTCACGGCTATGCACGGCAGGCCAGCTCCATGCACCTCCTCAAGCTCGTCCGTGCCAGGCCACGCGGGATCGCGATCACCCAGGAGGACGATCGCGTCCACCTGTTGCTCAACCATGGTCCGCAGCGCTTCGAGCTCGATTTCTGGATCCAAGCCACCGTCCATGATCTCCAGCTGGTGCCCTAGGCGCTTTACCTCGGTGGCAAGTGACCTGAGGAAGTTGGCCGCATTTGGAACGGAGAGAGCGGTGACGATTCCCACCGCGTGCCGACGGCCGGCCCGCAATTGGCGCGCGACTCGGTTGGGCCGATAGCCCAACTGTTCCGCCACTGCTCGTACACGGCACCGCGTGGAATCGGGGATGCGACGAGCCCGATCGTTGAGCACCCAGGAGACCGTCGTCCGGGACACGCCGGCGGCGGCTGCAACATCGGCCAGTGTGATGCGATCACCAAGCCGTTGCCCGCTTTGTCCTTTCGCCACGGGGTCTTGCCCTACGTCGCAGCGAAGGTAGTGCGCTGCCAGTCGCTCCGTGGCAATGACGGGCAACGACGCAGTGACGTGCGGACCACACTCACCCTACGCTTCCTCGGTCGATTCTCCGGCATCGAGTTTGCCAAGAAACACTCGCGTCAGGGTGTCGGTTTCCTGGATCGACTCCGGCGTTCCGTCGTGCACCACCCGTCCCATGTCCAGTACGTAGGCGCGATCCACGATATCCAGCACACCCTTGATGTTGTGCTCTACCACCATGATCGTGGTATTCAGCTTCTCGCTAATCTCCGCGACCTTCTGAAACACTTCCTTCACGACGATCGGCGCCAGCCCCAGCGTCGGCTCATCCAGCAGCAATACCTCCGGCCCGGCCATCAATCCGCGTCCCAGCGCGAGCATCTGCTGCTGCCCGCCCGACATTTGGCTGGCCAGGTCGCGCCGCTTTTCGTGCAAGACCGGGAAGAGCTCTAGCACCGTGTCCAGGCGCCGTTGCTTCTCAGCCGCGTCGTTTAGATAGAGGCAGCCCATCTCCAGGTTTTCTTCAATCGTCAGATGGGTGAACACGCGCCGGCCCTGCGGCACAAAGGCAATGCCCTCGCGCACGATCTCGTGTGTCGGCGCGGTGAGCGGGTTCTGACGCCAATTCACATGCCCATCCACGACGGGCGCTAGTCCCATGACCGCCTTCAGCACGGTGGATTTGCCGGCGCCATTTGGACCCATCACGGCCGCGATTTCACCCTTGCTGACGCCAAGCGACACCTTGGTGAGAGCGCGCACCTGGCCGTAGCGGACCGAGATATCGACCAACTCGAGGAGCATTGTTCCGTTCGGATCCACGCTAGTTGCCAAGGTAAGCATCGATGACTGACGACCTGCCAAGCACTTCCTCGACCTCGCCTGCAGCGAGCAGGGCGCCGCTGTCAAGGACAAAGAGGTGGTCGGACAACTCTCGAACGATGTCCATGTTGTGAGACACAAACACAATGCTGCGCTGTTGCTCTCGCATGTCCTTCAAGATTGACTTGACCTGCTCCAGCATCCGGGGAAAGAGCCCGGCAAATGGCTCGTCGAACAGGTAGATCTGCACGTCCATCGCCATGGCGCGCCCGATTTCCAGGAGCTTTCGCTGGCCATAGGACAGATCCTGGGCCATGGCGTCGCGCTTCTCCCACATGCCCACGCTTTTCAGGATCCTCTCCGCCTCTTCCTTGTGGCTTGGCTTCGTACGTTCCAACAGCGCCGGAAACACGCGGCGTTCCGTCAAGACCACCATGATGTTGTCCCAGACGCTGATCTGGTCGAAGAGCCGAACTTCCTGGAAGGTGCGCGTGATGCCGTGGTCCGGCGAGTCATGCGCCTTCACCACCCGGAGGCCGACGTTGTCGACAACCACGATTCCTCCATCCAGCGGAAGCAAGCCGCTCAGGAGATTGATCAGGGTTGACTTGCCGGATCCGTTTGGCCCGACGATGCAGGTGATCCACTCCCGCAAGATGGAGATCGACAGTTGGTCAATGGCCTTAACGGCCCCGAAACTCTTTGAGACATCGCGCGTCTCCAGCACGTAGACGCGGGGATCGACCTCGGTGCTCAAAGCTTGAACCTCCCGACCAGGCCCTGGGGCCTGAACAGCATCAGCAGGACCAGGAGGATTCCCAGAATCATCTGTCGAATCTGGCCGATGAATTCGGATGGTAGGAATGGGACGAAGCGCATGCCCTCTTCCAACATCACGAATGCCAGGGCCCCAAGCAGCGATCCCCAGATGCTGGCCAATCCTCCCAGGATCACGATGGAAACCAGGAGGACCGATTCCAGCAGAACGAAAGAGTTCGGGTCGATAAACGTGCTCCAGCTGGCGAGGAGGGCGCCAGCCAATCCGGCCATCATGGCCGAGATGACCCAGATTGCGAGCTTGTAGTGAGTCGTGCGGTAGCCGAAGACTTCGATTGCCTCTTCGTCCTCGCGGATGGCTGTGAGAACCCGTCCGAACGAAGACGTAACAATGAGCCATGAGATCAGTACCACCAGCCCCAGGAAGACGAGCAGCAGCGCCAGAAACTCCAATTCGCCGTCAAAGACCAACGGACCGATGGCCGGCCGGGCGACTTGGTGGATTCCAAAGGCGCCCCTGGTCAGGTTTCGCCAGCTCAGAAACGTGGTAAAGGCGATGACCGCGAATCCGAACGAGACCAGGACATAAATGTCGTCACGGAAGCGGTTGAATGCGACGCCCACCACCAAGGCCACGAGGCCGGCGAGGACCACACTGATCGGCAGCGCGGCGAAGAATGGCCAACCGAAGGTCGGAATTGCCTCCGTGCGCAACTGCTCGTAGGAGGCACTTGAGGTGAGCACCGCCATCGCATAAGCGCCGATGCCGAAGAAGCCGATGTGTCCCACCGAGAGCAAACCTGTGTAACCGACGACGAGATTCAGGCTGACGGCCAAAACTGCCCAGATGGCGAACACACTGCCGACGGTGATCGCAAAGCCGCCGCCTCGCCAGAGCATGAACACAAGCGCCCAGCCGAGAACGATCAGGTTGGCCCACAGCTCGACGCTGCCCTTCGAGCGTCGCCACCATGATCCTGGATCGCGCGCGACCTCCTGCAGGCCTCGAATCGCTCCGGTGGCGATGCTCACCCGGCTATTTCCTCGGTATCAGGCCTTGCGGCCAGAACGACAGGAAAACGATCAACACAATGAACGAGATCACATCACGCCATTCGCCGGCCAAATCCCAAATGCCGAACTGTTCCAGCATGCCCAGCGCAAAGCCTCCGACGATGGCGCCGTACAGACTTCCGATGCCGCCGACAACGGACGCAATCCAGCCCTTCAACAGCAACAGCAACCCCATTCGTGGCTGAATCGCCGTGTCGTGGCCGCTCACGAGCCCGGCCAGAGCCGCGTAAACCGCGCCGATGAAGAACACGATGGCGATGATGACCGTGGTGTTGATGCCGACGACCTTCGCCACTTCCTCGTCATCGCCGATCGCCCGTACCGCCTTGCCAAAGGCAGTCTTCTTGACCATGAACAGGAGAATGCTGAAGCCGGCCAGTGCCAGGCCGATCGCAAAGACATTGAATCCCTTGATGTTGGCACCGCCGATAGTCCACGGCTCACTGCCAAAGGTGTCCGGTAGCGGCCGGGGCGCGCTCCGAAACACGATGGTGATGAACGCCGTGATCGCCAGCAGAATCCCCAGTGACGCCACCAGCATGATCAGCGGCGAGTTAGCCCGTTCTCGCATGGTCACGTAGAGACCGCGATACAGCGCCAGGCTTACGGTCCCCGACAGCAGGCAAGCGACGCCCCAACTCAGGTACAGGCCTAGGCTTGGAGTATTGGCGACCAGGACGGCGACGAAAGCGCCCAGGACGATAGCCGCCGCAGCGATGGCTGCTATCGGACGGCGGCCGGTGCTGTCGACCAGCTGACGATAGGCGTGTCCAAGGCCCCAATACGCCACCCCCGCCACCAGGAGCGCGACCAGGGGACTAAGGACCAGGTGAAGTTCGGCAGGATTGGCCAAGACCAGGCCGGTGTAGACGCCGATCGCCGTCGCCAGTAGTCCGCCAACTACCAGCAGAGCTTTGGGCGATACACGCCTGAGCAAGCGGCGATAGAGCAGGACGTGCAGCGCCCAGGCGGCAACGCCGGCCGTGACGACCGCGAATAACACGTTCACCGGACCACTGTTGACTGCGTACTGCCCCCCCAGGACATCGTGCGATCGCAGGTAGAAAACGCCGTATGCGCCGATGGCCGCGGCCGCGCCGTAGTAAAGGTCGAAGAACCAGACGGTGCTATAGACGAGCGTAAAGCCCATGGCCAGCAGCGCGTAGACCGCGCCGACCGCCAGCCCGTTGAATGCAAACTGCAGGGCCTGGTCAGGCGATTGGACGATCTTCCAGCCGATATAGGCCACGACGGCCACGGCGAGAGCCGTGGCCAGGAGCCGGCTCTGGTGCTCGCGAAGGCGCAGCAGACTGCCGAGCATGAAACCGCTCAGTTGGGCGAGACTCATGGCGGACTAGTGTAGGGGCGCAGGCTCGCTCGCCTTGCCAGCGGGCGATTTCGACGTCCCGGCGGGGACCGTCACTGGTCGGTACGCAACCGTGGGGTTGGCCCATGCCCTGCGGACCAACCCCACGGTTGTAAGAACCACTAGATCAGACTCAGTTGCTCGGCGCGGCGCCCAGAACTCTGTAGCCCCCGTTCTCCTCGGTTCGTTCGGCCACGGGCAGCACCTCCAGCACCGCATTGGACAGTCCTACGACTTCGCCCTTCTCGTCAAAGCTGTAGTCCACGCCGATCGTGCCGCTCCACGTGATGTCGTACAGACAGTCGCGGAAGCCATCGGCATCCTGGTCGTCGCCGGTCTTCTTCAGGCACTCAGCGGCGATGTATACGTTGTCGTACGCGGAGCCCAGGAACCAGGGCAACGTTACGTAGTCGTATTCCTCTCTGAAGGCTGCCAGCACTTCCTGGGCCTTGGCGTTAGCCGGGTCCAGATCGGGCGTAATGGCCTTCACGCCAGTTGCTGCCTCGCCGGCGATCTCAAGGGCCGTCGTACCGATCGGTACCACGTCGGCGTAGATCGGTCCGTCATAGCCCAACTCGCGAACCTGCTTGATTATGGTGCCGCCGCTGGCCTCGGCCTGTGCTGCGATGTGCAGAGCATCGGGGGTCGCGTTCAGAATCTTGGTCAATTGTGTTCTGTAGTCGGTGGTGTCGGACGGGTAGCTCTCCGCAGCCACGATCTGACCGCCCAGCTTCTCAAACTGCGCCGTGGTCGTTCGTCGCACGCCCTCGGCGTAGTCGGTGGATTCGTTGATGGTTGCCAGATTTCGAATCCCGTCGGCCCAGAGCACGTTCCCCGTGTCAACGCCGACCGTGGCATCGCTCAGCGACGTTCGAAATATGTAGTCCCCGGCTTCGGCAATGTCGGGATTCGTAGCCAGCCCGGAGAACATCACCACGCCTTCTTTCTCCGCTAGCGGCGCCGCCCCCAGCATCGCCCCGCTGCACGACGTGCCGAGGATGATCTTTACCTCATCCACGTCAGTCAGCTTGTTGTAGGCGGTGATGGCGTCCTGAGCGTTGCACTTGGAATCCTCAACAACGAGCTCCAGCATGCGACCGTTGATTCCGCCTGCTGCGTTGATCTCGTCCACGGCCAGTTGCTTCGCCTGTACCGCCACGGTGCCGTAAGTCTCACCGGCTCCGGTAACCGACTCCATCACTCCGATTCGAAATGGCCCTTTTTCTTCCTCGCCGCACCCTGCGGCCACCACCACAAGTACGGCCAGCAGTGAGAATGCTACAAGTCGTTTGATGAATGAAAATCCCATGGCAGCCCTTTGTCTTTCACCTAAATCTCTTCGGGTACGTTATACCGTGTCGGCCATTTGTCCCGCAAGATCCAGCGACGGTCGGTGGACTGCTTTGGCCACGAAACACCCCTCTCGTTCGGGAATCGAACTACGAGCTGCCGACCACCACATCTCCGAGAAGTGTCGGCCGTCGACAATACGGGTGCATTGGGCCTCATTCCTCCAAACTCTGATAGGCGCGAGTTCCTCGCCCGGCCGCCGATTACGACGGTCATCCCGAGGTCTGCCTACACCTCCGACGATCCTCGACAGTCGGGACGCAAAGCCGTCCTGGAAGCACCGCCGATCCGCTCAGCGCCAGGTAGCGTCTGGCTATTGGCCTTCGTTCTCTCGGCCCAAACCGTGTAGCATCGCCACACGGGTTTCGGCAATACGCTGACGGCGGCAGGGGGACTCGAATGGCAGTGGCGGAGCCACAACTACGCACACTCACCCGCGAACAGGTCGACCAGTTCCACATTGACGGTTACCTCGCGATCCACAATCTGCTGGACGCCGACGAAGTCGCCGACCTCGCCGAACGCGCCGACCTTATCGCCGCCGGCAAGGCCGATCACATCCCCGAAACCAGCATCCAGCTGGAACGAGTTTTCCGCGAAGGCGAGCGCGAAGTCGAAAACCAGGTCCTCTCCGTCCGCAAACTCTTCAACCTCGCGGTCTACGATGACCTTCTCTGGGGCCACGTCACCAACCCCAAGATTGTCGATGTCATTGCCGACCTGATGGGTACCGACGACATCAAGCTCTACGGCGACCAACTCTTCATGAAACCCCCCGAAATCGGCGCCGCCCAGGACTGGCACCAAGACTCCGCGTCCTGGCGCGACATCCTGCCGATGGACCTCATTACCGCCTGGACCTCCATCGACCACGCCACCACCAAAAACGGGTGCCTCAATTTCGCCCCCGGCACCCACCGCTGGGGCATGCTCACTCGCCCCCGCCTTGAGCCGTTGCTGCCCGACCTAGGCACTGACGAATGGCCAGTTCGGGCCGCGCCGTTGGGCCCGGGCAGCGTCAGCTTCCACCACAGTCTGGTGCTGCATCAGAGCAACGCCAATACCTCCGGCATGCGCCGCCGCGGCTACGCCACCCACTTCATGCGGGCCAGTTCCTACAAGGACGAGGAAGTGACTGACGCGCCCAAGATGCCTCCGTTCAAACAGGTCCGCGGGCGCTCTTTCCCCGGCCGCGTGTGACTGGCGAGGCGCTCTAAACGAGGGACATTGATGAGTTTTCCGCACCGCACTCTCAGCACCGAACAAGTGGACAGCTTTTGGCGGAACGGCTGGCTGGTTGTCGAAGACCTGCTGTCACCGGACGACGTTTCGCGGCTCGGCCAACGCGCCGACCAGATCGCCCGTGGCGAGACGGACGCCGCCCCGGAGCGAGTGCAGGCCGAAAAGGTCATTCGCGAAGGCGAGGCCACGGCCGCCGCCCGCGAACTGGAGGTCCGAAAGCTCTACTGGCTGGCCGGCGAGGACAACGTGCTCCAAGACCATGCCCGTCATCCAGCGATCGTCGACGTCATCGCCGACCTGCTCGACACCGACGACATCAAGCTCTACGCCGACCAGCTTTTCATGAAGCCCCCGGCCATCGGAGCCGCCCAACCCTGGCACCAGGACTCCAAGTCGTTCATCGACATCTACCCCATGGACCTGGTAACCGCCTGGGCCGCCATTGACGATTCCACCCTGGAGAACGGCTGCCTCGAATTCGTCTCTGGCAGCCACCGCTGGGGCCTCCTGAGCAACGAACAAATGGACGAGCACCGCTCACTCATTGGCAGCGACCCCGCGTTCATGCCGGACCCCGGGCCGCTGCGCTCAGGCAGCGTCAGCTTCCACCACAGCCTCACCTGGCACGCCAGCCGCGCCAACACCAGCACCGCCCGCCGCCGGGGCTACGCCGTCCACTACATGCGAGCCGAATCCCGCCGCACCGCTGCTCTGGAGGCGCCCAGGGTTCCGCCTCCGCTACAGATCCGCGGCCGCTCTTTCGACGGCTGCGTCTAGCCGGCCTACGGCGTCTCAGGAATCGAGACGGCCTGTCGCATGCCCGTCTCGGAAGAGCGGTACGCGGCTTGGACAGCCTCGTTCACCCACATCCCGGCTTCGTTTTCCAGCGGGGGCGGACCGCCGGACAGGCACGACTGGAAGAACGCGCTGGTCATCAGGTTGTACTCGTCGTTTCTGGCGTCCTCGTCACTGAAAGACCAGGACTTGTGCGGCGATCCGGCGTGAGCGCCCTGATGCGACATCCATTCCAGCGGTTCGCCGCGGCGCGTTCCGCCGGGATTGAACCGAAGCCATCCGTCGTGACCCCAGAGGATGAATCCGGAATGCCGACCGGAACCGTACTCAGGCCGCGATACGTAGTACCCGGCGCTCAGGTTGCCGACCATCCCGCTCTTGAATCCGACTGTCACAGAGGCCGCGTCCTCAACCGGCAGCGGCTCGCCGCCCACAACGCCGGTCACTGCGCTGACCGAGGCAAAGTCGTCTCCAGTGACGAACCGCATCAGGTCGAGATAGTGGCAGCCGAGGAACGTCAGGTACCCGCCGCCCGATCGCGCCTTATCGAAAATCCAGCCGCCCTGCAGCGTGGCCCACTGGTGCGTTCGATCATGATCGGCAATGAACCACGCCTGACAGGCGAACAGGTCGCCCAGCAGACCCTCGGCCACGATGCGTCGAGCCTCCTGCACGATGGCCCGCTGGCGGCTTACGTACGCAATTGAGAAGTTCAGGCCCGCGGCCTGAGCCTTGCGGTAGATGCGCCGGTAGTCGTTCAGGTCGGCGAATCCCGGCTTCTCGTGCCAGACGTGGCAACCCGCATCCAGCGACGCCTCGATCATGGCCGGCATCCGCCAAGCTTCCAGCGTCACCAGGGTGGCGGCTGGGTTGAAGTCGCTGAACAGGGCGTCAGGATCGGTATAGGTGGCTGTTACCCGGTCGCCCACGGCCTCTTTGGCGGCGTCGAACATTTCACCGGTGGCGTCAAGCACCGCGACTTCCCCAACTTCGGGATTCTGAGCCGCGGCGTACAGGGACCCCAGGTGATTGCCGGTGGGTTCAATGATCAGCGCGACGCGCAGCGAATCGCTCACAGCAGGCTCCCGACGGGTGCGCCGCGAATCGCGGCGAAGTGCTGGCGGCAGTGTGCCCCGCCTGGCTATCCCTCGCCAGACACGCGCGCGATCGTGATTTCGGCGTCGCGCATCCAGACCTCGTTGAACACCAGCGGTTTCGGCCGCCCACGGGTTACACCGGGTGGCTCGACGGCTCCTGCACGAACTTCGTTGCGGTCGCGCCCGCGAACTTCGTGGAACCAGGACAGTTCGCTGGCCGCCGGCTCGATTGCGCGCTGCAGGATGAACTCCACGTGCTCGAAATCGCTGAAAGCCACGCCAGCCAGAAAGACGCGATCAAGTCCGTGACCGTCCCAGGTGGCCAGGTCAGGCAGGATCACGGGCTCGGTGCAGACCTGAAACTTCCCGTTCTCTTCGTCGAAGTTGATCAACTCGACTGGGAACTCGATGGTCACGGCCAGTTTCCGGGCCTCGTCGCGGTAGGTACAGGATGCGTTCATCAGCGCACCGGCCCGAGTGGCCTCGATTACCTCGAGAACTGATGCCAACGGCTCGGCGTGCGCAAAGTGCCGAATGTCGACATCGAACCTGGCGTAGTTCTCAGCCAGCAACTGGCGACTGAGGTTCTCGGCTTCGTCGGAGGGTTGCCTTCCGATGGGAATGCCGAGCGTCTCGGAGAACACGGCCCGGTACTCGCCGCTCGGAATCTGGAACAGGTTGTCGCTGACGATCGTGTATTCGGCCCGGCAGGGAGCGATGACGTAGCAGGTAAAGGGCTCGCCGGTGTCGGGAGTGATCGTCAGTCGCGCGTCCGCCTTCAGACGTACGCAGATCACGTCACCACGATCGGCCAGCAATCCGCCGGTGTATTTGTAAATCGGGTCGGGCTCATGAGGATGGTGCGTCCAGGTCAGGAAGGATCGCGAGAAATCAATCATGTCGGACTCCGGCATAGCCGTGGAGGGTGAGCATAGCCGGGACCGACAGATCGCGGCCTCGGGTTAGGCTGGCTCGGTTCATGTCTGCGCGACCCAGTCTTGATCGCTGAACCCTACGAGTACCTCTCGACACTGCTGATTGCGCTGCTTCCGTGCGCGGCAGGTCTGCAGATTGCTCGCTGGTTGCTTCCACATGAGCGTCGGCTCTTGGTCGTGGGCGGTGTGGGCCTTGGGGTGGGCATTGGCCTGGTGACGTTTGGGATCGCCGCGCTCGTGCAGGTTGTCCCCCTGCTAGTCGCTGGGGCCGCAGTCAACGCCGCTTGCGCTGTCTTGGCCGCGCGGCTTGCCTGGCAATGGCGGCGCGATCCGCTGCGCGTAGACCTCGGCAAGTGGCCATGGCTAGTCGGCTCGTTGCTGCTGCTCGTTCTGTTCATTAGTGGCGTCGAGTTTGTTTCCAGCATCTGGCACGCCAATACGCACGAGAACCTGCTGATCCGACTTGGACTGGCCGCTCACTTCCTGGCGGGCAACTGGCCGCCGGCGCATCCATGGGAACCGGACACAATCTTCTTCTACCGATTTGGTGGGCCACTCTGGACGGCGGCAGTCGCACGGCTCGGTGGCGCCGACGTGTTCGCGGCCAGTCTCTCGGTGACTTTGGTCAGCGTACTGGCGTGCCTGTGGGGCGTTGCGGCAGCTGTGACGCTGCTCACGGACAAGTCCACCGGCCTGTTGGCTGGACTCCTCGTCGCGGTCGCTGGTCCGCAGAATTTTCTCGCGCTTCCGAACGCACCCTTCGGCGAACTGACGGCTTCGAGTGCCCAGAAGCTCGTCGACATCGGGCCGGCC
The DNA here is from genome assembly GCA_022824495.1 of Chloroflexota bacterium. GTDB lineage: Bacteria > Chloroflexota > UBA11872 > UBA11872 > UBA11872 > UBA11872. Next base: position 47,813 of record JAJDZU010000009.1, read on the forward strand.
CGTCTACAAGAAGGCTATGTGCTCAGCGAGTCCTTTCAGCAGCTCATCCCGTTCAGCTACACCCTCGTCGTGGGATTGGCGGCCGCGGCGGGAGTTGGTGCTTTGGCGGTTGCCATGTCCGGCGGGCATACCCGTCTTCCGCCCAGCTTGTTGGTTGGCAGTCTTGCGTTTGCCGGAATAGGCGTTACGGCCGAGCACGTGTTTCCGGTGATCGCGGTGGGTCTGCTCCTGCCTGTGCCCGTGCTCGTGCTGTCGGAGCGACGAAAAGAGGCACTGGCGCTCGTTGGTCTGGTTCTCACCGCATCCTTGATGGCGCTTGTGCCCGAAGGCCCGCTGGCTGAATTCGCTCGCGGCCCCGACCGAGCTGGATTTCTCCGCCTAGACACCAGGGACCTCTTCACAGTTCCGACGCACGGGCTGTTTCCTGAACCCTCGCTCTTTATGTCCACGGTTCCCGTGACGCGCGCGGGCGTGTTGGATCCGGTGACCTGGAAAGGGTTCGGGTGGTCGCTGATAGCCATCGCCGGATCAGTGGTTGTGGCTGCGCTTAAGCGCCGCATCGGCCTCGCGGCTCCTGCGGCCATCGGGCTATTCGCGCTGCTCATACCGGGCGTTCTGAATGACGAACTTAACCCGTGGAATACCTGGCGCTTCACCCAGGTCGGCCTGCTGCTCTCGGCGCCGGCGCTAGCGATCCTGATCACTGCCCTGTGGCATTGGCGGCGTACCGGGACTTGGCTCGCGCGTCTCGTGGCGTGTGGTCTGGTCGCACTGGCTGCCGGCACCTGGCTGGTAAGTCTTGCCTTGCTGCCCGGTGTGGTGCGAACGCCCGAGAGCCCGGTGCTTGCGGAGGAGCTCGCGGCAGCACGTTTCGCGGCCGAGCTTGACTATCCTCAACGCGCTCTCCTGCTCCCCGGACCGCGAACCTTCATCGAACTAAGCAGCAGCATGGCTGACGGCATGCACAAGTACGCCGTGACGTTTGGCCGGCTGCAGGTTCCGATGGGTTTCGACAACAGGGGCTCGCGCGAGCGGTATGCCGATGTCTATGCACGGGCTCAGGACGAACTCGCCCCCGAAGATCTCAGCACATTAGGAATCGATCTCGTCTATACCGCGCAGAACCACCTGAGTCCCGCACAGCAGACCGTGCTTGACCGGGCAGTGGCGCACGACCGGCTTGCGCCGGTGTTTACCAGTCCGGGCGGTGCCCGGGTGATCTATCGCGTGGTGGGCGACGACGATGGCTAGACGCCACATCGGCAACACCCTCGTGGCCATCGTGGTTGCGGGGATTTGGTGCGCGGTGATGCTCGTCCCGGTCGATTGGCCTTCGACCACCTATCAGAAGGAAACCGCAGTCTTTCCCCTGGGACCCGTCTCAGCCGACGTGCAGCCAGGCCAGGTGTTCACGGCTGCGGAGCCGTTTGACACGCTGGCGGCGCCGGTGCGCGTTGGAGGCCCTCTGGACAGTGCTGCGGTATTGGGCACCCGCCTACGACTTGAAGGCCCGCGCGGTTCGACCGTCGCCGAATCCGCGAGCACCACAGTCGTGTCGACCCATCGCAGGTTTGAGATGGTGCTATTCCGATTCTCAGAGACGCTGTCGGCCGAAAAGACATATTTCGTCGAATTCGACATTCCGCGCGGAACTCGCTGGCCGGTTTTTCTTGCGGCGGTCGGCGGTGACACGAATCCTGAGGGACAGCTCTTCATGCAAGGTGATCCGGCGCCTGAGGGACAGGATCTGGTCTATCAGCTGCTACGCCGCCAGTCCCTAGCCACGCGCCTGCCTGCATGGTGGGTGAGCAATCCGGGTTCCATTGCGGTCAGCACTGGTCTGCTTGTACTTGCTCACCTGACCAGCTTCGCCGCCCTACACACACTTGTGCCGCCCGCTCGTCGAGGATTGCTCAGCGTCTTCGTGCTTGGACTGATGCCGCCGGTACTTCTCGTCGGCGCGTACTTCGTGCTCTTGTTCGTTGTGCTCTAGCGGCGCAAAGACACTTGGCCGCGCTAGGCTCATTCTCGGCGTGGTAGGGAGATCGAGACGTTGAAAATCACAGGTCTGGCCTGCGACTTCATTAACGACGGCTCACGAAACTGGCCGATCGTGCGCGTGATGACGGATGCCGGCATCACGGGAATCGGTGAGGCTTATCCGGTCGGCCCTGACAAGGCGGTCGCCGAGACCGTCCGTTACTTTGAAGACTGGGTGCTTGGATTTGACCCATTCGACGGCGAACGAATCTGGCACGAGCTGTATGCCGGCAGCCGTTTTCCGACCGGTTCGATCATCACGGCGGCGATCAGCGGGATTGACCAGGCGCTCTGGGACAGCAAGGGCAAGGCCCTTGAAACCCCGGTATACCAGTTGCTGGGCGGCAAAGTGCGTGACCGAGTGCGTGTGTACCAGTCGGCGCACGGTGCTACGCCCGAGGCCATGGGCGAACACGGCAAACGGCTCATCGAGACTTACGGCTATACGGCGCTGAAGATCGGTCCCTCCGCACCAAACGGCGATGCTGATCCCTGGGGCGTTCAGCTGGATACAGCCGAGCGGCGAATGGCCGCTCTGCGCGCGGCGGTGGGTGACGCCATTGATATTGGCGTCGACCCGCACGCAAAGATCCTCGAACCTGCGCGTGCCCTGGAAATGGCTGAGCGCATCAGCCCGTATCGGCCCTTTTTCTTTGAAGAGCCGGTGCGGCCGGAGCAGTTTGAACCGCTGGCCAAGCTGGCTCGCAAATCGCCGATTCCCATCGCCACCGGAGAGTGTCTCTACACGAAATTCGAGTTCCAGCGGCTGCTCGCCACCGGCGCCGCCGACATCATTCAGCCAGACGTCTGCGTGACCGGCGGCCTGACCGAAATGAAAAAAATCGCGGCCATGGCCGAAGCGCATTACGTAAGCGTCGCGCCGCACAATCCGCTCGGACCGCTGGCCACGGCCGTGAACGTCCACTTTGCGGCGACGGCGCCCAACTTCCTGATCCTCGAGTACCACGCCGACGACTCGGGAGTTCGGGCCGAGGTGCTAGACGAGCCGATCCAGCTGGCGGATGGGTACGTGTCCATTCCGGACCGACCCGGACTGGGCGTGGAACTGAGCGATGGGATCCTTGAGAAATACCCCTACCGGCCCTGGCGCCGAGGCCGTCCCACCAAGGCGGACGGCATGCTCGCGTTCATCTAGCGGTGGCACCGAATCCCCGGCGACTGTGGTTTCTCAGCCTGAATCTGATGATTATTTCGGTGGCCGCTGGGCTGCTGGCCGGGTGCGGCGAGAGCGCGGCGACGACTGGGGACTCTGCTGAGCTCATGGCCGCCGCGTTCGACCGCTCGACGTTCGACGCGACGATCGCTGGCGATGAAGTGTCCGTATCGGCTCGCCTGACATCGCCGACGAATGACGGTGACGGCGACGTGCGGGTCGAAGTTGAGCGGCGTCCGTCCGCCCTGACGACCCGCCTGGCTGTCTCGATTATTCGCGAATCCGGGCAGGTGGCTTTCGAATTGATCGAAGTCGGCGGAACGGCCTACTTCCGAGAGGGACCGGCAGACGCCGATAGCGAGTGGATCTCCGTTGACCGCAGCGCCGCCGACACCGAAATACCCAGCGTGGAGTCACTGGCTGCAGCCTTTCCAGTGGTGGGGGACGTTGTTGGGCCGATTCGCGCCGAGGGTTGGGCCGAGCAAGGCGCTGAACCGTGCCCCTCGACCGGAACCTGCGTTGTGCTTACGAATCCCGGCTACGAATTCGCCAGCCTTTTTGTCGACTCGCAGTCGTACCGCCCTGTGCATATTCGACTGGCGCGACCCGGCATGCGGGCGGCCGGCGAGATTGAGATCGACTGGACGGCCAGCACCCCGGTCGCACCGCCGGACAACGCCCGGGGTGTCGACGCCACGGAGTTTCAGGCGGCGCTCGGACCGGTACTGCGGGCGGTGGGACTCTAGCTGCTATTGGGTGCTGAGGCGTCTAAGGCGACTCTGAAATCAGCGTGAAGCCGTTGACTACGCCTTCGTCGATCGGGCCGGCGTGCGCGGTTTGCCAGAACCGGATGAACGGACGTAGGGCGTCGGGGATGTCTTCCTGCGCCGCCATGTCGCCCGCCATACCCACAGTCTTCACCGCATCGTCAAGATCCGAATAGATGTGAATGCTGCCGTAGTCGTATTCGCTTGGCGCCAGCGCGTGGGTGTCGGCCTTGAACCCGCGCAGCAGCAGGATTCGCTCAATGCCCCAGGTTGGCGGCGCTTCTCGAAACGCCTCTTCGAAAGCTGCCGGATCGGCGTCGTCGCGTAGCTTGTAGAAGCGAATTGAAACGTACTGCGGCATCGCGTTTCCTTTCGGGGGTCTGGCGGCGGTCGGCTATCCCAGGTGTTCGCGTAGAACCGAGCCGGCGTGCGCGAGCGTGGCCGGGGCCAAGAGGCCGAAGTTGTAGACCATCACGCGATCCGGCTCGATCTCGCGTAGTCGGCGTGCCCGTGCCGTAAAGCCCGGGCCGTGCGGATCGACCTCATGATGCGCTGTCTGATTGACCGTGATCTCGATGTCGGCGCCGCTATCACGCACCGTTCGCACCTGCGCGTCGGCGACTTCGGCGCTGTGCGTGGGATCCGAAATCATTAGCGCGCCGATCGTGTCCAGCAGGTCGGCGAGGCGCAGTCCGTGGTTGGCCCAGCCGAGCGATGCCTCGCTGACGCCCACCCGCACGCCGCTGCGCCGTAACTCGTAACGAATGGCTTTCACCAGTCCGATCGCCGCCTGCTCGCGCGCTTCCAGGTAGCCGCGAAACTCCTCGTCGGCCTCGCAGCGTTCCGCGACTTGCGCAGGCACGTCTTCGTCACCCGCATCCGGATCCGGTACGGCTTCGAGGCGTTCGCGAAGTTCACCGGCCACGGACCAGCGAACGTCCTCGGGATCGACGCCGTGGGCGCGAGCCGCCGACATGGAGTGTTCGTTAAAGCAGAGTCCCGCCAGAAACTGCGTCCATGCGTCCATGTGCACGAGGATGCGCGGTCGTACCCACCCATAGGTGAAGTCCGGGTAACCAACGTTCTCAAGCGTCAAGCCACTTATCGAGAACTGGTCACATAGATCGGCCAGCATTTCGGGGATGTACGCCTGGATGTCCGGATGGGCAGGGCACGTCGCCGCAAAGCTGCGGTGCCCGAACGCGTTTTCGACGGCCGTATCCGGATAGGCACGGGCAAGCCACGGCTGGAACATCCCAATGACCCAGGCGTTGAGCTGCATCCCTCGGCACTCGGCGCCTCGGGAAGTCTGCTCGTAGACCGCCAAGACCTCAGGTTCGTCAAAGAGCGCGGGCTTGATCCGGCTGTATCGCTCAGCTCGGGCGGGAAAGTACACGGCGCCCTGTTCCGAATAGAACTGCGAGCGACGGCGATTGCGCGGCGAGAATGTCGATATCGCGTGATAGTTGGGGCAGAGTTCGATCGCGTCGAACCCGTGCGCCACCAGCCAGTCCAGCGCCGAATCGACGCCTTCGTCGGCGAGGTCCCAGGGGTAGGCCCAAACGGAGAGTCGAGGGGGCACGGTAGGCTGACGCTGCTGCGAACGGCTCATCCTAGGCTATGGGTTGCGTTGCCGTCGCTCTGAAGGAAGACGCCGTAGTGAACGTACTGATGGTGGGGTCCGGCAGCATCGCGGGATTTCACTCCCGCGCCATTCGCGAGTTGGGCCACTCCCTCTACCACGTGGTCGGGCGCCGTGAGTCGCAGGTATCGGAGTTTGCCGCCGAAGCGGGCTATGAACGGCATGGCATCGACCTGGATCTCGGGCTGGACGATCCGGCCGTGGACGCCGTCGTCATCACGTCGCCCAGCGACTTTCACCGCGCACACGCCGAGGCGGCGCTTGAGCGCAAGCTGCCGACACTCCTGGAGATTCCGGTGGCCACATCGCTGGCTGACGCCATCGCCGTTGACGAGGCTGCCCGGGCCGCGGACACGCCGGTAATGGCGGCCCACACGCGACGCTTTCAGCCGGCCATGCTGCGGATGCGCGCCATGGTGGCCGATGGCTCGCTGACCGTGCATCACGCCGTGCAGCGCTACGGCTTCATTCGTCGACTCAACGTCAACTGGGTTGGCTACGAGCGAAGTTGGACCGACAACCTGATCTGGCATCACGGCGGGCATGCCATGGACGCGTGGATGTGGGTGTTGGGTGTTACTGAAGCGGAGGTCTCCGCCAAGCTGGGCCCGCCGCACCACCACCTCAAGATCCCAATGGACATCTCGATAGCCCTGAAGACGTCTAGCGGTGTCGTCGGCAGCATCTCGCTGTCCTACAACACCCACCAGCCGCTCGACGACGCGTTGTTCATCGGCGAAGAGGACACGATATCGGCCAACTACGCGACGGGCACGCTGGTGGGCAAGGACGGGGTGATCTTCGACGCCGGCATGACCGAAGTCGTGCCGCACGACGTCATCACCGCCCAGGACCGCGAGTTTTTCGACGCGCTCAATGAACAGCGAGCACCCAACCCCACCATCGGCGACGTTCTGCCGAGCCTGCGTGCCTTGCAGGTCGTCCAGGACATCTACACCGCGGAGTACGGCGCATGAGCGAAGAACACGCACCCGACCGAGTCGTCTATCTCAACGGCGCATGGGTGCCCGAGCGCAACGCCGCGATATCGATCTTTGACTCGTCCCTCGTCTGGGGCGATGCGGTGTTCGAAACCACGCGAACATTCCTCCACGAGCCATTCCGCCTGGATGCACACCTGGAGCGGCTGGAGGCGTCGCTGGGCGCCTCGGGAGTGCCCTGCGACCTTTCCATGGACGAACTCGCCGCCCTGACCGGCGAACTCATCGAGCGAAACCGAGCGGCCTACGATCCCGAAATCGACTTCTCGATCGTGCACCAGCTCTCTCCCGGGGTCTTGGGGCGATATCGAAGTTCAGTCGCGCACACGGGCCCCTCGGTATTGATCTACACCTATCCCCTCGACGGCATGTTGGGCGAGTCGGCCTACCTTTACGACGAGGGCCTGAACGCCGTTGTGCCGCGGCAGCGCGCCATTCCTTCCCGGTTGCTAGATCCCAAGATCAAGAGCCGGTCGCGCCTGCACTACCAGGTGGCCAATCAGGAAATCGCCGCCCAGGCAGCCGACACCTTTGTGGTACTGCAAGGCGAAGACGGCTTCATCACCGAGGGCACCGGCTCGAACTTCTTCATCGTGCGCAACGGCGAACTTCTCACGTCCCGTGGCCACAGCGTCCTTCGTGGCGTCACTCGCGACACGACCCTGGCGCTCGCCAGCGAGCTTGGCATTCCCGCGCGCGAGGCCGACTTCGAGCCGTACGACGTTGCTACGGCCGACGAAGCCTTCTTCACCACCACGCCGTACTGCCTGATCCCTGCCACGCGCTTCAACGGAGCGCCTATCGGCGATGGCAACGTCGGGGCGGTCTTTCGACGCCTGGCGGATGCGTTCAGCGAGGACGTGGGCGTGGACTTCATCGCCCAGGCCAAGCGCTACGCCGAACTGATTGCCTGAGGACTTTGATCTAGGCAGTTGGGGTGAGGCGGCAGGTCGAAGAGTCTGCGTTTCAGAAGATCGCACCGGATACCGGCGACTCCTGCGACTTACCTCCAAGTCCATCCAAGAGCCCTCGCGCCCGCGGCGCCGCTGAGTGATCCCAGGGCGTGATCCACGCCTCGTCAATCTCCATGCCCCAGCCCGGCGCGTTATTCGGCCTGATGTAGCCATCCTTCGGTACAGCCAGACCGGGAATGGGCCAGACCTCTTCAAGTGGTATGCCGGGATCGCTCCCCATCCAAAACTCGGCCATCGGCGACTCCGGCATTGAGATCGCAAAGTGCTGTCCCCAGGGTGTAGCAACGGCCGCATGCGGAATCGTGATAAGCCCCGCCGCCTCGCCGATGGTGTAGATCTTCAGCGCTTCCGAGAGCCCGCCGCACCACATCATGTCGGGCTGTAGCACGTCAACCGCGCGGTGTTCCACGAGCTGCCGGAACGTCCAACGCCCGTGGTGGTCCTCGCCAGTCGCCAGCGGCACCCAGTTGATGGCCTTGCGTAGCTCGATGTGGCCTTCGAGGTCGGTCGGTATCAACGGCTCTTCCAGCCACCGCAGGTTGTACGGCCGCAGGCGCTCGGCCAGCCTGATGGTGAACTCCACGTTGAAGCTCATGACCGGGTTGTACATGAGCTCGGCATTTGGACCCACCGCTTCGCGCGCCGTCGCTATGTGCTCCTGGACGAGATTGATTCCGTCGATGCCCTCGTCGTAGTGCGCCGGATTCGAGACCTTGAAGCACGTGAATCCAAGTTCCTGCGACCAGTCCAGATCGTCTGACGTGCAATACACCAGCGCCTTCTCGCGGCAGGGACCGCCGATCAGCGAGTACACCGGCTGACCCAGCAACTTGCCCTTCAGGTCCCACAACGCGAGGTCGATTCCCGACTGCGCGACGGTCGCGATGCCACCGGCGCCGAATCGCTGGGTCGATCGCCACATCAAATCGTTCAGGAACTCCAGCGCCAGGCAGTCTCGTCCCTCCAGTAGCGGCCCGAAGTGGAAATCGACCAGGGCAGCCACGGGTTCGCCAAAGCTGCACTCGCCCAGGCCCCAGGTTCCATCCTCGGCCGTCACCTGCACCCACACGCGCTCCCAGGTATTGGCGCCCGGCATTCGCCCGTGCATTCGAGAGAACTCCGGGTACTTGTTGATGGGCAGCGCGCGGCGCGCGTGAGAGTTCCACCCCGGTCGCCGCGGCTGTGAAGTTGGAGGTGTCCGCGGAATGTTCACGTTGACGGTACGTACCTGAGTAATCCGCACGGCGCTGTTACCTCCGAGGTCTAGGGTCAGACTTTCGCCGGCACCTTGGAGGCGCGCGGTGGACCCTCCGCCTTGATCGCCTCCAGCAGTCCCATCATCTGGCCCGTCGCCAGGGCCCGACCGCGGTGTCCCCAGGGCGTGTCGTCCACCATCTTCGGCACGTGGTCGTCGATCAGGAAGCCGGTGAAGCCTGCGTGGTAGAGGGTTCGCATGGCGGCCGCGATGTCCACGTTGCCCTCGCCGAGAAAACACTCGTTGAAAACCGGCACCGTGCCCTGCACGTCGCGGAAATGCACGTAGAACAGGCGGTCTTCGGTCACAAAGTGATGCATGGCGGCCAGCACATCCTCGCCCATCTCCGACCAGCACCCCATGCAAAAATCCAGCCCGTTGTTCGGGCTGTCGGCGATTTGCATGGCGCGCTTGAAGCCCTCGAACGAGCGCATCAACCGGGCCACGCCGCCCAGCGATGGCACTGGTGGGTCGTCTGGATGTAGGGCCAGCCGAACCCCGCTGGCCTCGGCCACGGGTAGCACGGCGTCGGTAAAGCGCGCGTAGCTGTCCCACATTTCATCCGCGGTGAAGACTCGGCCGTGGGTGGGCGAGTCGCAGGTAACGGTGGCGGCGTCAAAGGCGGTGGCCACGGCGCCGCCGCGGATCACTTTGGGTTCCGTGCGCCACACGCCGTTCGGCATCCAGTGGTAGCCGAGAATCGGGATTCCGGCCTCGCCTATGTGGCGGACGGTGGCCTGGTAGTTGGCAATCTGCCGGTCAGTCCCTTCAAGGCCCAACATCGCCAGGTCATAGAAATGATGCGGCACATTCTCGATCGACTCGATCTTCAGGCCATGCGCCTCGACTCGCTGGCGAAGACGCACCAGGTCCTCGACTTCCCAGCGCTCTCCGCCCGGCAGGCGCGGAGAGTTGAGGACGATGCCGCTGACCCCCATCTGCGCGGCAAACTGCAGGATGTCCGGCGTCGGCTCGCTGAACTGGCCCGTCGCGATTCGCATCATCTCCGACATGCCATTCCTCCTGGCCCGGTGCGTACCTCTCGACATCGTGCTCTGCACAAGTGAACGACTTGATCGGTCGGCTTGGCAAGTCCGGGAGGGTGGCGCGACATCAAAGTGGCCGGCGTGACCGCTCGAGCGTTAGGTGGACTGGCTGCGACGCAGTCGGACGACGTTCTGCCTGATCGTTCGCCCCACCAGCGCCACCATGAAGGTCGACACGGCAGCCAGCGCCATTGTCGCGCCGGCCGCCGTGTCGTAGTGATAGCTCACCAGCAGGCCAACGACGACCGACAGCAAGCCGATGCCAATGGCGGTCCCAATGATTACGGGCACGCGTCGAAGCAGCATGGTGGCCGTGGCGGCCGGCGCGATCAGAAACGCGACGACCAGCAGGCTGCCGACCGCCTCAAACGAAGCGACGACAGCTATTGCAATCAGGACAAGCAAGGCCACATGGGCCAACCTGGGTCGCAAACCCAGGAGTTGTGCTTGCGTTTCGTCGAATGTGAGAACCAGAAAAGCGCGGTAGAAGATCAGGGCGCCGCCGACGGTGATTACGGCGGCGACGCCTTGGCGCACCAAGTCATCGGTCTCGACGCCGGTGATAGATCCGAAGAGAAAGCGGCTGAGATCGCCGACATACGAGCCCGCCTGGCTTGACATAATCACCACGCCGAGCGCAAGAAACCCTACAAACAGAACACCGATCGAGGTGTCCGTGGGCAGCGGTGAATGTGCCCGAATCAGGTTGACGCCCAACACCATCACGATTGCCGCAATCAGAGCGCCGGCTGCGGTGTCGCCGCCAATGATGAAGGAGATGGCAATACCGGGAAGCACGCCGTGGGCCAGCGCTTCGCCCAAGAAACTCATGCTGCGCAGCACAACCCAGGTGCCGACGCTCGAAGTTGTCAGCACAGCCAGCACGCCCGCGAATAGAGCGTTCCGCATGAACTGGTTTGATATGAAGGGATCGACCCACCAGCCGAGCGGATCCGTAAAGAGCTCCATGCCGTTAGGGGCTCGCGGATCTTGTGCTTGGCCGCCGGACCAGGCGCCTACGAGTTGAGAGCATCGCGAATGCGCGTCGCATTGGTTCGCAACAGGTCGATGTACGTCTCAGCGCCGCTGCCGGGCTCGCCCAGCGCATCGGTGTACAGAATCACAACCTGGATATTCCCGACTCGCGTGGCCAGCGCATCAACGACTTCCTTGGAGTGCAAGGCCTCGGTAAAGACCGCTGGAATCCCGTCGGCCTCAATCGCCTTGGCCAGTTCTTCCAGTTCCGCCGCGTTGGGCTCGGCGAGGCTGGACGTTGATGGAATAACCGTGCCAACCACCTGGAATCCGTAGCGGTCCGCCAGGTAGCCCAGCGCATCGTGGTTCGTTACCAGTAATCGACGAGCCTCGGGAATGTCCTCGAACAGGTGCTCGAGCTCGTGGTGGACTTCCTCGAGCTCACGCTGATAGGCCGTCATGCAGTCGTTGACGGCGTCGGCGTCGAGCCCGGCGTCTTCCACCAGGTGCTCGGCCAGGAGCGGCAGCGAGGCCGACACGCGAAGCGGGTCGAACCACACGTGCGGATCATCGCCCTCGTGGGCATGGCCCTCGTCCTGGGTGTGCCCGCCGGCCTGGCCGTGATCATGGGAATGCCCATCGTCGGCAATTTCAATCGTGTCGATGTGCTCGGCGATGTAGAACACCGGCGTACCGGAGGACTCGACGGATTCGAGCGTGTCTTCGAAGCGCTCTTCCAGTCCGAGCCCATTGGCGACCACGAGTGCCGCTGCCTCAAGCCGGCCACGGTCCGCCAGCGACGGCTCGAAATCGTGAGGGTCGGCGCCCGGCGGAGTCAGCACGTCAACCGCGGCCAGACCGTTGCAGGCCACGTTGGCAACCACATCGCCCCAGATGCTGGTGCTGGCTAGAACCGTCGGGAGCGCCGAACCTTGTTCCGGCGAATCGGTGTCGGCCTCGCCGCAAGCGGCAAGGGCCAGGCTCAGCGCGAGAATTGAGGCCGCCAGTCCAATCCTTCCGATCCTTCCGACGAAGACTCGTTGCACTGGCGGCATAAGAAGTACTTCGGCTAAATCTCTTGCTGGGTGAATCCAGTTGCACGGAGACGTGGCGAGAATGTACTAAAGTTGCTCCTCGTGCTCAATCTGGCTGCAGATCTGTGATCGAACTCAACGACGTAACCGTGGAGTTTGACGGTCGGCGTGTCTTGGAGTCGACAACGTTGTCATTTGAGGCCGGCACGAGCGTTGCGCTCACAGGCCCCAACGGCTCCGGCAAGACGACGCTGCTCCGGATATTGGCCGGCTTGCTCAAACCGACGTTTGGAACCCGACGCGGTCCCAGGCCACGTGAAGTGGCCTATGTCTCCCAGCATGTCAGCACCAATCCGTGGATGCCGCTTACCGTGGGCGAGGTCCTGGCTATGTCGCAGTACCGCCATCGCGGCCTGTTGGGACCGTTGCGTGGCGCTGATCGACGCCGAATCTCGGATGCGAGTTCGCGGCTGGAGATTGATGACCTGTTTGACCGGAGTTTCGGCGAACTCTCGGGCGGCCAGTGTCAACGAGTGCGAATGGCCGCTGCCCTGGCCGCCGATGCTCCGTGCCTAATGCTCGACGAGCCGATTACCGGATTAGACCTTGCCAGCCAATTCCGGATCCTCAATGTCATTGACGATGAGCGCGAAGCCGGGCGCCTGGTTGTCCTGAGCACGCATCATCTTGAGGAAGCGGAGACGTGCGACCGTGTGATCATGCTGGCCGGAAGGGTTGTAGCCGACGGCCCGCCGTAGCCCGGCGGCGCGAGTGGCAGAATTAGTAGTCCGCAAGATGTGTCCGGTCGTCTGATTCTCGCCCGCGCGATTGACCGAATTGCCCGCACGCTCGTCGTGAGCCAGCTTCGAGGCTGGCGCCACGGGCGGCTTGAGGCACGTCTGCCGGACGGTTCCGAAAAATCGTTTGGCGATGCAGCGCAGGGTGACGTCGCACGGATCCACATTCACGACGACCGTGCCTTCACCCAGATCCTGATTGGTGGATCGACGGGCGCCGGCGAGGCCTACATGGAGGGGCTGTGGTCCAGCCCCGATCTTCGGGCCGTATTGCGCGGCGCGCTGGCCAATGCGCGACGGGTACGGCTGGATGCCGCGATGTCTTTGCCACGACGGCTGGTGGACCTGTGGCGCCACGCACGACGGCGGAATACGCGCTCGGGAAGTGAACAGAACATCCACGCGCACTACGACCTCGGAAACGAGTTCTTCAGCTTGTTTCTCGACGAATCGCTGGCCTACTCGTGCGCGATCTGGGACGGTTGCAAGGACTTGAGCGCGGCACAGCAGGCAAAGTTCGACCTCGTGTGCCGCAAGCTGAACCTGGGCCCCGGGGATCGGGTGCTTGAGATCGGTTGTGGCTGGGGTGGATTCGCAATCCACGCGGCCGAGACCACAGGCTGCCGGGTAGTCGGCATCACGGTATCGCGCGAGCAACATCGCCTGGCCAGGCAGCGGGTCGTGGCTGCCGGACTGGAGGACCGAGTCGAGATCGTCTACTCGGACTACCGCGACGTCGAGGGCACGTTCGACAAGGTCGTGTCGATCGAGATGTTCGAGGCCGTCGGCCAGGAGTATTGGGACGAGTTCTTTGCTACCTGTTCACGAGTCATGCGACCCGGGGGAACGATGCTGCTGCAGACGATCGGAATCCAGGACCGCGATGCCTCCTCAGGTATGCGCGCCTCCGGCTGGATCAGCAAGTACATCTTTCCCGGGGGCGTCCTGCCGGCGGTGGTCGAGATTCGGCAGTCCGTGCGGCGGGGCGGGCAGGCGCTGGCGGTTCGCGCTATCGAGGAAATCGGCCCTCACTATGTTCGGACGCTGGATGAATGGCGGCGTCGCTTCTGGCAGGCTGAAAAGCGTGTGCGGGCGCTTGGGTTTGACGAGCGCTTCATTCGGATGTGGGACTTCTACCTCGCATCCTGCGCCGCGAGCTTCGAGACAAGGACGATTCGCGACGTCCAGGTGCTCATCGAGCGCGCCGAGTCCCCAACGTCGGCCGCTTCCACCGGCTCATAGCCGCCAGAATTGCACCTGCAGCATCCCGACTGAGGCGTGCCGGTCCCAGGTCCGACCGAGCTGATGCTCCTTGCCTGCGTGGCCTGCCGGGGTTGTCAGCAACCCGCGCTTTGCGCATCCTCGATTTGGACGTATCGTGGCCGCCGCGCAAGCGGCGCGACACATAGGGAGATGACTGGCTGGTGAGCGAAACAAGCCTTGAGGCTTCGCCGGAGGGTCTGAAGCTGGAGAAGATCAAGCTGCCGACTCGGGTCGAACAGCGCTATACCGCCTGGCAGGCCATTCGGCACAACTGGGGGTTCATTGCCCTGCATCTGGGAGTACTCGCGGCGTTCATCGTGGGCGTGAGCTGGCCGGCCGTCGTGGCCTGCCTGGCGTTCTATTGGATGCGCGTCTTCTTCATTACCGGCTTCTATCACCGCTATTTCTCCCACCGCACCTTCCAGACCACGCGGGTTTTCCAGGCTGTCATGGCGCTGCTGGGCACGTTTGGGATTCAAAAGGGGCCCTTGTGGTGGGCCGGACATCATCGCTTTCATCACCGGCACTCCGACGAGGAGGAGGATGTGCACTCCCCGCTCAAGGGCGGATTCTGGTGGGCGCACATGGGCTGGTTGCTCGCCTACAACCGCGACGACACGCGCTGGGAAGAAGTCAAGGACCTGGTCCGCTTCCCCGAACTTCGCTGGCTCGACCGCTGGTACTTCGGCAGCACCCTGCTTTACGCCGGCGGCACGATTTCCTTGGGTTTCTGGCTCGAGCGCGCATTCCCTTCTACGGGCGTGACCTGGCTGCAGGTATTCGTATGGTGCTTCCTGGCGAGCACCGTCATGCTGCTGCACACCACGTACCTCATAAACTCCGGTGCGCATATGTGGGGCAGCCGGCGATTCCCCACGAAGGACACGAGTCGAAACAACCTCCTGCTGGCGCTGATCACGCTGGGCGAGGGCTGGCATAACAACCATCACCGGTACCCGGGCTCTGAGCGCAATGGATTCTTCTGGTGGGAGATCGACGTGACCCACTACCTGCTCACCATGCTGAGCTGGACCGGGTTGATCTGGGACTTGCGACGTCCGCCGGCGCACGTATATGACGAAGGCGCCCGTACTGTCTAACCGAGAGTTGACATAAATGCGCGTCGCCGTCAGCGGCTCGACCGGGTTGGTCGGTGCGGCCCTCGTCGCCGACCTTCGCGCTGACGGGCTCGAAGTCGTCCGCCTGGTACGACCGGCCACCAGGAGCGTGCAGCCTGGCGATATTCGCTGGGACCCGCAGACCGGAGACATCGATCACTCTGGGCTGGAGGGTACGGATGCCGTGGTGCACCTGGCCGGCGAGACGATCAGCGCGTTGCGGTGGACGGCCAAAAAACGTCAACGAATCCGGGAAAGTCGCGTGTGCGGTACCGACACGCTGGCGAGAGCCATCGCGGGCTTGTCACAGAGGCCTTCGGTACTCGTCTGCGCCGGCGCCACGGGCATCTATGGAAATCGCGGCGAAGAACGGCTCGACGAGAGCAGCCCGCCCGGCGAAGGGTTCCTGCCCCGGGTATCCACCCAGTGGGAAGCGGCGACGCAACCGGCCGCCGACGCCGGAGTTCGCGTTGCGATTGTCCGCCTGGCGCCCGTAATCGACTCCCAGTCGCCCGTCGTGGCTCGAATGCGTTTGCCCATCATGCTGGGAATCGGCGGTTGGTTTGGGTCCGGCCGGCACTACTGGCCGTGGGTTGACCTGGCGGATGTGATTGGGTCTATCCGTCTGGCGATCGCGCGGGAGACGCTGAGCGGCCCCATCGTCGTGGCGGCGCCGGAAACCGTGACCAACCGCGAGTTTGTAAAGACGATGGCCCGCGAATTGCGACGCCCGGCAATTCTCCCGATACCCGCGCCGATCCTTCGGGCGTCGCTTGGCGATTTTGCCCGGGAAGCACTACTTTCCAGCCAGCGAGTTGTTCCGCGAAAACTCCTGGATGCCGGCTATGTATTTCGACAGCCGAGACTCGCGCCGACATTGCGCGCAGCGCTTCGGTCGAGCCGATAACGGGGATTGCACGTGACGCTCAATGGCCGAAGGGCATGGCGTTAGTGCACCGCCAGTTTCGGCAGACGCTGCGATCGCGCGATTGCGCGACGCTGATGGGCAGACAGCTTCGTGGTGGCATCGCAGTGCTGCTGGCCCTCGCGCTGCTTGCATTACCAACAGTTGGAGCCGCGTCCGCTCCTGCCAGCTTCCCGCTCCAGCACGGCTTCTTCTATGCGCAGACCGGTGGCGGGGGCGGTCTTGGTTTCGCCGTCACCGACGACCGCGACGCTCAGTTCTGGACCGCCTACGAGGAACTCGGAGGTCATGAGACTCTTGGTTTTCCGGTCTCGCAGCCCTGGCACCAGGCGCCGTTCGTCTACCAGGCGTTTCAACGGGCCGTGCTTCAGACAGGCCCTGACAGCCAAGTTCGCCTAGCCAACATTTACGACGTGCTGTCCGCAGCGGGACACGACTCGTGGTTGTTCGACTTCAAGGGCGTACCGCCCGGTACATCCTTGCCTCCCGAGGCCGGCCCACTGGCCCGCCTGGAAGCGCTGACCGCTGCTCTGGAAATCACAGACTTCTGGCGAACCGCTCCGAATGCCCTTGTTCGATTTGGGCTGCCGCTCGGATATGCATCGGCGCCGGACGGAGGTGTGCTCCGGGCCCAGCGAGCCGTCTTGCGTCTGAACAACGGTCAGGTACAGCTGGCCCCGGCCGGCGACCACTTCAAACAGGCCGGGATGATTCCCCTGGCGGCAACCATCCCGGTGGCCCCGCCGCGCATTCCACGACGGCTCGTGGAAGCCCACAGTCCCCTGGTAACCAGCGTGGCGTTCGATCCATCAGGCTCCACGTTCGCCACCGGCGGCTACGACCGCCGAGTCGTGATCTGGGACCGCGCGACCCTGACGCCGATTCATGAACTCGAGGGCCACTTCGACGGCATCTACGAAGTCGCCTATTCGCCCGACGGCTCGCTGGTTGCCAGCGCTTCGGAGGACGACACCGTGCGGCTCTGGGATGCACGCTCTGGCGAACAGTTGCAGGTGCTCCAAGCCGACGAGCGGTGGTTCACCAGCGTGGTCTTTAGCCCGGACGGAACGCTGGTGGCTGCGACGACCTACGCCGCTGCCCATTTGTGGGATGTGGAGACCGGTGAGCACCTTGCCAAGTTCGACGAAATTGACGCCTGGTCAAATGGCGTCGCCTTTACGCCCGACGGCGGCGGCCTGATCACCTCCGGTTGGGCCAGGGCGGATATCTGGGACATGGCAACGGGCATGCGCTTGCTCGAATTCGTCGAGCAGCACTCGCGCGCGGTGCTGTCCCTCGCTATCAGTCCCGACGGCACGCGCCTGGCTTCTGGCGCCGATGACAACACGGCCGTGCTGTGGGATGCAACTGACGGATCGGCGCTGGCCACGCTGACTGGACACAGCGACTCCGTGTGGCAGGTGGCCTTCAGCCCGGATGGGCGTCGGCTGGCCACGTCCTCAAGCGACGGAACGGTGGGTGTGTGGGATGTCGCCAACGGAAGCAGGTTGTACAGCCTGACCGGTCACACGACTGACGTACAAGGGCTCAGCTTCAGCCCGGATGGCGAGATCCTGCTTTCGGGGAGCTGGGACGGAGACGTCGGCGTGTGGTCCACGGCGCTCTCGGAACTGGCCGCCGAAGCCACCCTGCCCGCGCCGGTCAATGCCGTGGACTCCAGTCCCCTCGGTACGTCGGTTGCGGCCGCCCTGGACGATGGCTCGCTGGTGATCGTCGGGACCGACGGTGCGGTGCGCGCCTCCATCGCCGCCCACGACCGACCGGCGCGCGCCGTGGCCTATTCGCCGGACGGACGAGTGCTCGCCTCCGGCGGAGACGATGGCCGCGTGCGGCTGTGGGACGCGCTGCACGGGATGCTATTGGCCGATGCTCCGACAGTTCCGGATAGCGTCACCGCCCTGGCGTTCGCGGCGGACGGTTACCTGTTGGCCGGCGACGCCCGCGGTGTCGTACGAAGGCTGGATCCGAGCAATGGCGCCGAAAACTGGGTGGTAATGGGATTGGGACCCGTCACGTCCATTGCATCGGATGGAGTGGGTCTTGCGGCAGTAGGCACGTACCAGGAAGTCTTGCTGTTGGATGCGGGGACGGGAGTCGAGCGATTGCGGCTGACGGGATTCGACGACTGGATCCGGGCAATTCGCTTCGATCCGCATGTCGCCGAGATGGCGCTGGCGGACGGCGAGACGATCAAGATCCTGGCAAGCGGCTCCAATAGCCTCCTGCGAGAGATTGAGCCGGAGGCGGGTCTCATCACCTCGCTGGCCTATCGGCCGTACGGCGACGAACTGGCCATTGGCGCGTATCAACGCGCGCTCCTGCGCGATCCCACCGGCCGCCTCAAACTCGGACGCGCCATCGATGCCCACATCGACTGGATCCGAGCGCTGGCCTACAGTCCCGACGGTGCTTTGCTTGCCACAGTCGGCGACGACCGGGCGCTGCGATTCTGGATCGCCCGCGCGGACTGACCGCGTCGGGGTCTGGATACGAGCGCACATCGACATCTGGCTGACGGTCCTCACGGGGCTGGCGGCCGTCGCTGCCGCCGCGTGGGTCTGGTTGCTTCTCGGTCGCGGGTGGTACTGGCGAGTCAATGTGCAACTTCCGGGTTCTCCCCGCGACGCTGCTTCCCGCGACTGGCCGTCCGTGACAGTCGTGATACCGGCACGAAACGAGGCGGCGGTCCTTCCGCGAACGCTTCCCACGCTATTGGACCAGGACTATCCCGGCCGTTTCGAGATCGTCGTGGTGGACGACTCCAGCACTGACGGCACAACGGAGGTTGCCGAAGGCATTGGCGCTGGTTCTACGGGCCCCGGAGTGCACCTCGTCGCGGCCCCTCAACTCCCGTATGGATGGGCCGGAAAGGTCTGGGCCATGCGCACGGGCGCGAACTCGGATTCGGCGCGACGTTGCGAGTACATCCTCCTGACGGACGCGGACATCGCCCATCCACCGGATCTCCTGCGGCGGCTGGTCGGGCTGGCTCGACACCGCGAACTGGACCTTGCGTCGGTGATGGCCCACCTGCGCGCGGTCACGCCCTTCGAGCGGTTGCTGGTGCCGGCGTTCGTCTACTTCTTTGGCCTGCTCTACCCGTTCCGCTGGTCGAATGATCCCCACCGCAGCACGGCGGCCGCCGCGGGTGGGTGCGTGCTGATACAGCGTCGCGCATTCGAGCGGATCGGTGGTTTCGAATCGATCCGTGGCGAGATCATCGACGACTGCGCCTTGGCCGCCCGCATCAAGCAGGCGGGAGGCCGGACCTGGCTGGGACTGGGGCGCAACGTCCACAGCGTGCGCGGCTACGCCGGACTATCCGGCGTCTGGCACGTCGTGGCGCGCACGGCCTACACCCAGCTGGCCTACTCGCCCATGCGACTCCTGGGCACAGTCGTCGCTCTGCTCCTGGCCTTCGCCGCGCCGCCGATCGCGGTAGTTGTCGGGGGCGTAGGGCTCGCGGCTGGAGCCGCCCTTGAGCCGTCGCTGGTGGCACTCGCCGCTGGAATTCTCGGATTGGGACTGATGACGTTTAGCTATGTACCGATGACCCGCTGGTACGGCGGCACAGTGTTTCGGGCTGTGACGTTGCCGCTGTCGGCCGTCATCTACGTCGCCATGACCCTGGACTCGGCGCGCCGGCACTACGCCGGCGTTGGCGGCGGCTGGAAGGGCCGAACCTACGGTCGCTAGCGGAGCCTGATCGGTCGACCACCGGCCAGCATTGTGGCCACACCGGGAGAGGCGAGGGCAGGTGCTCGCCCTGGCGGGCCATTTGAAGCCGCACGTCCGGTCTAGACTGACGCGGCCGCGCCGTTGGGGCACAGCCCATCCAGATCGATACCGAGCAACTCCTCGACGACGGCTTCGTGATTCTGAAGAACGTCGTTCCGCCCGAACGGCTGGACGAATTGCGCGCCAGCTTCGAAACGCTGGTGGACCGCCAGCAGGCTAACTGGGCGCGTGATCGCGACGACCCGGGCTGCTTCGCCTACGCGGCCAAGCAGCCTCGCCTCGCGTTTCAGTCCGTCGTCGATGCGGCGACGGCCAACACGGTGGAGTTTTGTCTCCACGAGAACACGCTCGGTGTAAGCCGGCAAGCGCTTGGCACCCAGGACGTGGGCCTGAAGCAGATGATTCTCCTGTGCAACCCGGAGACCGCGTATGGACCGGATCTGTGGCATCGCGATGTAAGTCACGGGCCAACTAACAATGCGCCCCTGGCGGGCTTACAGGCCGACATGCTGGCCAACGGTCCAAGCTCCGTGCAGTGGAACATCCCCGTGTATGACGACGATGTGCTGTGGGTAGTCCCCGGAAGTCATCGCCGTCTGAACACCTCGTGGGAGAACCGGGAGCTTCTGAAGGACCCACGCGCCAAGCTGTCGCACTGTAGACAGGTCAAGCTCGAGGCCGGCGACGGCGTGATCTACATCAACACCATCCTGCATTGGCCCAGCAACTACAGCACCAGGCTGCGGCGCATCATCCATCTCAGGTACACCTCGTTCGGTGGCCGGCTGTATCCGTACGGCTCCCGCTTCCTCTGGGAGCCGGGTTTCGTCAAGCATCTGTCGCCGGAGGGACAAGCGGCCTTCCATCGGTTTATGGAACTGGCTGAACGCGAGGACAATCGGATCGAAGCCTTCTATCGCGCGATTCTCGACCGGGATCCGGCAGCCTTCCGGCAGGCGCTGGCCCTCCTGCATCCAGGCCACACCGGGCGGATGGTCTGCGTGGTCCTCTTGTCCAAACTGGCTCGCAGAATCGGTGCGCTGAAGCGCCTGGAACTGGCCAACCTTCCGGAACGCGAGCGCGCGTCAGCCGTGGGCGAGCAGACCTTCAGCATCGGCAACCTCGAGGCGCTGGCACGGCGATTCACCGCCGCTGAAACGAAGCTGCTTGGACAGCGCTTTGCACCGCTGGACGCCAGGCTCCAAACGGAGACCGAGCACTTCGTGCCAAGCCTCGCGAGCGAACCTTCCCGCTGGGCGCAAGAGCACATGCCCGCCGATTTTGACCTGGACGACTTCATCGCAAGCTGGAGCCAAGCCGCCTAGCCCCAGAGCGGCCCATTTCGGATTCCGCGTGACAAGGCCGGTGCAATGTGGCCGTCACGTAACAGGTTCGGATGCTGGTCGGGGCGGCCGGATTTGAACCGGCGACCTCCTGACCCCCAGTCAGGTGCGCTACCAGCCTGCGCCACGCCCCGAGTGCGCGAGTCTATCAGCGAGCGTCCGAGGCAGTTCTCGGATCGTCAGTCACCACCGCCTGCCGCAACCGCCGCTGGCGTCGCCATATGTCCCAAGGCCACGACGGGCCGTTGACATACGGACGAATGTTCTCCCAGGCAACGCGCCGGCGGGCCGCCTCACGCTCTCGCTGCTGGAGAACTCGGCCAAGAGCTCGCAGCCCCGCCAGTCGTCCGCGAACGGCCGCCAGGCTCCGCTGACGCGTCATCGTGATCGGCAACGACGCCAAGTCATAGGCCACTAGTAACGGGCCGTACATCAAGAGGGCGCGCGTGGGGTGGTTCTTGGCGATCGTCCAGACCTTGTTGCGTCCCAGGTGAAACGTCTTGAACGGCGACTCTTCGGATCCAGTTGCCGAGTGCGCATGCACCACCCGCGCTTCCGGCACATAGCGCGCGGTCCAGCCCAGCCAACGAGCGCGCCACGCCAGGTCCACGTCTTCCAGGTAGGCGAAGAAGGCCGGATCGAACCCGCCGGTCTCGTCCAGCAGCGCCTTTCGATACAGCGCGGCCCCGGCGCACGCGCCGAAGACCTCGCCACCCTCGTCCGAACCAACCGGCTCTGCGTTGTGTCGGTCCCACGCGATGCCCAGCACGTCCGTCACCACGCCGGCGGAATCGATGATGTTGGGATCCCGGTCCAGCACGATCCGGCTGGCGAACGACCCGGCCTCGGGATGCTCCTGTGCGGTTTGAACCAGCGAGTGCAGCCAGTCTGGATCGGGAACCGCGTCGTTGTTGAGGGTTGCAACCAGGTCCGCCCGCGCCAGTCCAAAGCCGATGTTATTGGCCGCGGCGAACCCGTGATTCGAGTCCAGGCGCTCGAGAACGATCCGCGGATACTCCCGGGCAATCCAGTCCGCCGTGCCGTCAGTGCTGCCGTTCTCGACCACGATGGTCTCAAACCTCACCCCGGTCTGGTCGCGCAGCGCCGGCAGGCAACGCTGCAAGTGGTACAACCCATTCCAGGTCACGATCACGACCGAGGCTTCGGGATGATCGCTCACTGAATGCTCCGGCCCCGCCCGCTATTCGCGCCGCGGCGTTGCCGCCGAACGTCCGGGCGCGGTGCGTCGTCGGCGTCTACGCTTAGGCGAGCGCCAGCCAGCTTCCTATTGGACATGCAGCGGCAACTTCGATCCATTTCTCCTACACAGCTACGCACGTACGACACTTGTCCGCTCCAGTATCGGATGCGCTACGTGGATCGGGTGCCAACCACCGACTCGCCGGCGTCGCTCGTCGGCCAGGCGGTCCACGCCGCCCTGGAGCGCGACTTCCTGGAGAAACGCCGCAACGGGTATGACCTGGATGTGGACGAGGCCGCTGAGATCTACGACGACGTTTGGTATTCCCGACTTCCGCCCGGGACTGCATCGGGGCCATTGTCAAACCAGTTCGAGGAGGCCTACGCGTCAGGTCAATCGGTCCTGGATCTCTACCTGACGGAAGTGGCGCCCGGCGTCACGCCGCATCTGGTAGAGCATCGATTCAGATTCGATATTCCAGGTGTCCAGGTCCAACTCGTCGGCACCGTCGACCTCATCGACCGGAACGGCGTGGTGATCGACCACAAGACCTCGTGGCGGGCTTACCCCGAGTCATATCCGGATCGGGACCTCCAACTCCAGTGCTACGCGATCGGCTACGGAGTCTTCAGGGCCGGATCGCGGATTCGTCCGGGCAACCTGCCCGCGCCGTTCTTCATTCCCCAGGTACGGGTGGACGTGCTGGTGCGCGAAGATCCGCCATTCGTCCAGCAGTTAAACGGGACGTACGGCCGCGACGACCTCGAGTATTTTGCCTCTCGGGCTGCCGACATCGTGCGTGGCATTGAGGCGAGCCAGTTCGATCCGTTCTGGCAAGCGCCGAATCGGGCTGTGGACCCTCAGATATGTCGCCGTTGTCCCTACGGACAGATCTGCGACGCGTCCCTCGTGCGCGACGACCTACTGGAGGACGGCGGCCAGGATTGAAACGAGGAAGAAAAGGGCCGAAGCACCGATTGTGAAGTTGAACGTCAGCCGGTCGACCCCTCGCCGGGCATGAAAGAACGAACTGTCGCTGCCGCCCAAAGCCGAGCCCATCCCCGTGTTCCGCAACTGGATCAGAACCGCGGCAATCACGATCACGGAAAGCACCAACTGGGCAAGCTGCAACGGCGCATTCATCAGATCAGGCAGTCTCCGGGGCCGCCGCGCGTCCGGTACTAACGGCCATGGTGGCGGCAGTCTCAATGGCCATCTCCATACTATCCGCCCGCGCGATGCCCTGCCCGGCAATATCGAATGCCGTGCCATGGTCGACACTCGTCCGGATGATGGGCAAACCGACCGACACGTTGATGCCGTCAAAGAACCCGGCCACCTTCACCGCCACGTGTCCCTGGTCGTGATACATCGCCACCACCCCATCGAACGCCCCGTTACGCGCCCTGTTGAACACGGTGTCGCCCGGCTCGGGCCCCGTCACGTCCAGACCGTCGTTGCGCGCGTCTTGAATGGCCGGCCGAATGAACGCGTCATCCTCGTGGCCGAATAGACCGCCCTCGCCCGCGTGCGGATTCAGACCGCAGACGGCCAGGCGCGGGCGCTCGATGGCCATCATCCGCAGCGTCTCGTCCAGCAGGCCAATCACGTGTCGCACGTTTTCCCGCGTCACCCGGTCAATGGCCTCGCGAAGCGATACGTGCGTGCTGTTGTGGATCACCCGCAGGCCCGGTGCCACCAGCAACATGCGCGCGCCGGGCGAGTCCGTCAGGTCGGCCAGCAACTCGGTGTGCCCCGCGTAGTGGTATCCGGCGGCGTTGATGGCGGCCTTGTTGATCGGTGCGGTGACGATGGCCGCCACGCGGCCGTCCAGTGCCAGTTTCGTCGCCTCGATGACCGCCTCCGCCGCCGCCGCGCCTGACCTGGCGTCGACCGTCCCTACTGGCGCCTCACTCAGATCGCGTCCCCAGGGGTCATGGACCTGAATTTCATCAATCTCCCGGTCCAACGCGTCTGGATCCGCGGCGGCGACGTTGACGCCCACCGCACCGGCGGCCCGTTCCATCGTCCGCAAGTTACCCACCACCACGGCGCGGCATACGGCTCGAATCTTCGAGTTCGCCAGGGCCTTCGCCGTGATCTCGGGACCGACACCCGCCGGATCCCCCATGGTGACGGCGATCAGCGGACGCTGGATGGCAGAACGTGAGGTCATGCGGCTTGGCTCACCTTGGAGGAAAGGCTTCGAAAGGCGGTCGTCAGCGCCTCGGGATCTCCCATATTCCCACCCTTGGTCACCACAGACGCCACCCGGCCAGTGCCGCGCAGGGCATGCCCGCCGGGCACGCCCCACTCGATCTCCCCCAGAACCTCGATCGCATCAACCTCCAGCGCGTCCAGCGCGGCGCGTGCGGTATCCCCGCCGGTGAGAATCAGTCCCGGCTGATCGACGGCGTCAACGATGGCTCGGCAAAGATCGCCGACGCACCGTAACTGCTGACGGCGTTCCTCCGGCCGCGGCGCCGTTCCTTCAAGCGTCGTGTTGAAGATTGTCATCCGGTCGTTCGACTGGTTGAGGCGAATCTCTCGAATTGCGGCTTCGATGTCCGCTCCGCTTTGAATTCGCATGCGCTGAGCCGATCCGTTGACCAGCGTGCGCTCGACCTGCATCTCCGTATGCGCGCTCGGCGTGCCCACCACGGCCGCCACGAACGCCGATCGTCCCAGAGCCTCAGGCTTGGCTGAACCTCGATCCGGCCGCGCCAGGAATTCGGCGAGCCCGGCCGAGCCCGCGCTGATTCGCCCGCCGGCCCACACGCCAAGCCCCGACGCTATCGCTTGCAAGTCATCGTCGGTCTCGACATCGGGCGCCACGACCTCAACGCCATTTCGGCGTGCCCTGGTCAGCACGCCTACCAGCGCCTCCTGGCCTCCGCGCACAACATCCAGCGGCACACCCTCAGCCATCAGGCCGCCGCTGTCCCGCAGCAGGGTTGGGATATGCGACTCCACAACCGGAGTCAGCGGATCGCGTCCCGGCGCGGCCTCCGCAACGGGTACGCCGTCCAGCCGGTGTATTCCATCGATCGTCGTGCGGCCGCCGGTCGGATAGGCGGGCGCAAACACCAGCGGACCCGCACCAGCGGTGTCGCAGAGCGCCAGTAGCTCGGCACCAATATTCCCGCGCAGCAGCGAGTCGGTCTTCTTATAGATCCGTGCCGACGCTCTGTCTTGCAGCGCCTGATACGCGTCCTTCACGCTCTCGGCGGCGCTGGCGGCCGCAACGTGCCTGGATTCGGTGCTCATGGCTACCACCGTTCCGCGCGACGGCCAGACCCCGGGACGGGTCGAAACCATGGTCTGCTGGCCGGCCTTCCGGAATTGCAGCGCGGTATCTAGTGCTCCGGTCAGGTCGTCGGCAATAACGGCCCAACGTTCCACGCCTCAGGCCACCAGCGGCAGCGTGTCCGGTGCGTGCGTCAAAACGCCCACCTGCGGCGCGGTGCCGCTCGTTCGTGCCAGGGCCGACAGCGCGGTCTCCACGTCCGCCGTCGTTTCGAACCCAAGCGCCGCCGCCTCGTGCGGCGCGATCCCGTCCGACACCAGCACCACGCGAGCATATTCCCGAACCCTGGCCCAGGCCACGGCGAGCGACGCCGCCACGCGGTCGTCGATTTCGTTGCGTTCATATCGTCGCAACAACTCTTCCGCTGGCTGCGCCGTGTACTCGAGCATGTCCGGGTGCGTCACGGCCACCCCTTCGGGGCACGGCGTAACAACGATGATGGTTCCGCCCGGCCGCACCATCAGCATCGCCGGATACAGGCTCTTGTGCGCCTGCCAGAACTCGATGTCGCACGGATGCGACCCGGCCACCACCGCGTCCAGCCCGGCCGGCGCGCGCACGCCGTAGATGCGACGGGCGTCCTCGACGGCCCGTCGGTACGTAGGCCGCGTCGCGCCAAAGCGAGCGGTCACGATCCGCCCGTCGGCGTTCAGCGTCACGTTCAACACGTGCTTCATGCCGCAGCGCTCGGCAATCAGCTCCATCTCGGCCCGTACCGGCGTGTCGACCCGGCCCAGCAACGGCGTCCGCGCCCTGGCGCTGAACATGTGCGTGGCCGCCGTCGTGGCCGCGCCCGAAACTCCCGGCTGCACGATCTTGGCGCCCGCCGAGAACCCGGCAATGTGGTGAGGCACCACGGCGCCGGTCCCAATCACGATGTCGGCCTCGAAAAGGTGCTCGTTGACCTCGATCGGCGTCCCGCTCGGCGTCACTCCCAGGTCGCGCAAGGGCGCCGTGCGGTGGTCGTGCTGCGTCACTCGTACCCGCGCCAGCACCTCGTCCCCGACCTTGTGCGTGATCTCGGCCTCCGTCATCGGCCGGTGCGTGCCCAGGGCGATCATCACCAGGATGTCGTCCGCCGCTATTCCCGCCGTCTCCAGGTCGTCCAGGATCGGCGGCAGCAACAGGTCCGCCGGCGTCTCCCGCGTGATGTCGTCGATCAGCACAAGAGCTCGAGACTTGCCGCGAGCCGCCTCGCGCAGCGGCGCCGACCCTATCGGGCTGTCCAGCGCCTCCCGGATCAGCGCCTGGGGAGCGAGCGCCGGCGGAGTCGGACGCGGCGTGTAAATCCCCGCCAGGTCCACCCCGGCTGCGCGGACAGCCAGAGACTCTTCACCGTACGGCAGGTCAAATCTGCGGATCATGCCGCTGCCACCGGTGGCCCGCTAGGCGGCCACCACCGGATTGCTCAGCACCCCCACGCCTTCCACCTCGATGTCGATCACGTCGCCCGGCGACAGCGCCGACGGCCCGGCGCACGTGCCCGTGTAGATGCAGTCGCCCGGCCTAAGCGTCACACCCTGCGAGGTGTAGGCAATCAAGGCGGCCACGCCGAACAGCAGATCGTCCGTGCTGCTGTGCTGCTTCACCTCGCCATTCAGCCTGGCCATGATCTCCAGGTTGGTCGGGTCCAGGTCGGTCGCGATGCAAGGCCCGAGCGGGGCAAACGTATCCATCCCCTTGCTCATCAGCAGCACGCCGGTCGCCATTTCCTTCACCTGCAGGCCGCGTGCGCTGACATCGTTGCCGCAGCTGTAGCCCAGCACGTAGTCCAGCGCTTCGTCCTCCGAGACGTTTCGACAGGTCTTCCCGATCACCGCTACCAGTTCGGCCTCGTAATGCACCTCGCCGAATGGGTCTTTCTGCAGGTCCGGATCGTTCATCGACTGCGTGAAGTTCGCCGGGTCCGGCAGCACGATCGGCGCGCCTGGGCCGGTGATGGCGGAGTTGGGCTTCATGAAGAGCATCGGGAACTTCGGAATCGCGTCTTCGTCGTGGCCCTCCAGGATGTGCGCCAGGTAGTTGGCCCCAACGGCGATCACGTTGCCGGGATCCACCGGCGCCAGCAGTTCCAGATCATCCACCGTGCCGACCTGCGCCCCCACCTCGTAGTCGCCGAACATGTCGCCGCTGACGGCGTAGACGGCGCCCGACTCCTTCAGAGAGCCAAGGGCCGGCCCGGATTCAGTCGCGTAACGAACGAATTTCATACCGAGGATCCGTCGTGTGGTGCGCGTGTTAGCGGGAAGGCTAGCACTACCTGTTCGCGGTCAGAGGCCGAGGAACCGCACCAGTTCGGACCGCAACTCGTCGGGCGCTTCCAGGCTCGGCCAGTGGCCGACACCCGGCGTCGATACCACCTCTGCGCCGGCCAGTCGGGCGGCCAGGATCTGCAGGTCGTTCTCGCTTACCAGCGGATCGTCTGAGCCGCGTACGAGCAGCGTGGGCGCCTCGATCGCGCAGGCTTCCTCCAGCAACACCCGTCGAGCGCTGCTCGCGAAACAGCCGGAAACCACCTCCGCGTCCACCTCGGCCGCGGCGTCGCGCATGGCGTCAAAGTGCGCCTCGGCCAGGTCCTCAACCAGGCCTGCGCGAAGCCAGTCCTCGGCCGTGCCGGTGTCCCATCCAGCCTCGGTGATTCTGTCCCGTCGCCCTAGTGTTGCCGCCGGATTGTTGTCGAATCCGGCGGTCGAAACGAGCGCCAGCTTGGTCACATGGCTCGGAAAGCGAGCGGCAAATGCCAGGGCCGCCAACCCACCATAGGCGTGTCCCACGATTGCCAGGGGCTCGGTCTGACCCTGCGCGTGCAGCACGCGATGCACCAGGGTTGCCGAGTCGTCGACCGAGCCTGTCGCATTCCCGCGTTCACTCTTGCCGAAACCGGGAAGGTCCAGCACATACGCGCGGCACGTTTCGGCCAGACCTTGGGTGACTAGGTCCCACGCGGCCCCGCCCGGCCCGACGCCGTGGATGAACAACACGACGGTGCTGCCGGTACCGCGCACGTCCAGCGAGACGCTGCGGTTGTCGACCGTTACCAGGGGCATTGAGCTATGACTCGCCTTTCAAATCCGGGGTGTCGGCGTTCGCAATATACGGCAGTCCGCGAAAGCGCCCGTCCAAGTCGAGCCCGTAGCCAACCACGAATATGTCCTCGATCTCAAAGCCAATCCATCGCGGCGTGACTTCAACGACGCGTCGCGATGGCTTGTCCAGCAACGTCACCACCTCGATCGAACGTGGGCCGTGGGATTCCAGCAACGCCAGCGCGGCTGCCGCCGTGCGGCCGGTATCCACGATGTCCTCGACGACTAGCACATCCCGACCGGCGATGTCGCCGTCCACGTCCTTGACGACCTGCACCTGTCCGCTCGACTCGCGACCGTCGTACGAAGCGAGCGCCAGCGACTCCACTTGATGCGCTGGAGTCAGGGCCCGCGCGAGATCGGCGGCGAAGATGAACGCCCCGTGCAGCACCAGCACCAACACGGGCTCGCGGTCCGTGTAAGCCGCGGAGATTTCCGCGCCAAGCCCACGAACGCGTCGTGCAATGGCGTCGGCGGAAATCACCGTCGGCAACGGCGCGCCGGACTTTTCGCCCGCCGGTGCATTAGCCAATGTCACGAGATCCCGAGACGCTTCGGTGAGTTGCAAACCGTTTGGTTCAATGGCGATCTCCGAAAAGTGTGCGGAGTCTTGCCGTGGTGCCGCAAACGCCTTGCCGAAGCTCAGCCGGCGAATGCGCGGAATCCGTGCCCACGCTGCCGGACTACCTCGCGCCCGGCCTCGACATCCTGCTGGTTGGCATCAATCCCGGCGCGTATTCCGTTCGGGCCGGCCACTACTACGCCAGGCCCGGCAACCGCTTCTGGAACGCCGCCAATCAGGCGGGCCTGTTCGGCGAGCCCTTGGGGCCTGAAACCGATGCCCGCGTCCTTGAGTTCGGCATCGGACTCACCGATGTCGTCAAGCGCCCGACCCCCACGGCGAAGGACCTTCGAGCCGCCGACTACCGCCGCTGGGTGCCGGTCCTCACGGAGAAGATCAGGCGCTTCGGGCCCTGCATCGTCTGCTTTCAGGGCATCGGCGGCTACCGCAACTACCTCAGGTATGGCGAGGGCCTCTCCGCACCGCCGCGTCTCAGGCCGGGCCGCCAGGCCCGCGCGCTGGAATCGTCAGTGGTGTTCCTGGTTCCCAGCCCCAGCGGTTTGAACACGCGCTACTCGTTTGAAGACCTCGTCCGCTGCTACCGACGGCTTGGAGCATTGCGGGACGAACTCAACAGCGTGTAAGCAACGTCCTCGGCTGCCTGCCGTTTAGCCTCCGCCGACCCCGGCCGTGCGTTTCAGATCTTCCAGCGCGCGCCGCGCCTGCTCTAGTGTGGATCGCGCCGCTGCCCGCCCGCGGTGGTATTGGATGATTGGCGGCAGAACACGCGTCTCGACAATCGAGTCCACGCGCTTGTTTGTCCGCTCCAGCTTCGCGGCGGTCCGTCGCAGTCCGCGCCGTACGTTCACCGTGGCTTCAACGATGGCGATGGCCCCAAGAACTCCGGCGACGAACGCCGCCAGCCCAATAATCAGCCCCTGGACGACCAGGACGATGATCGCAATGTCCCGTGCGGCTTCCATCAGCCCCTACCGCGGCGTCCGCGGCCGCGTCGGCGGCGGCGCCCGCGCGAGCGCTGGGAGCGGCGACGGACGCGTACCTCCGCCTCGTTGGCCGCCCGCTGCGCCGAGTTGCGAATTGCGCTAAACCGTTCCGGCAGCCCGTCCAAGACCCTCTGCGTGCGCTGCGGCGCGAGGACGGTTCCAATGGCTCCCCCGACAAAGAACCCAATGGCTGCCCCGATAATGACCCAGGTCAAGGTGGCATCCACCTAGCTCCACCAGCGGAGCGCCATACGCAGAACGCGACGAAACTTCTTGACCGCGCCGGAGGTTGAACTGGTGCCGTCCTTCACTACGTCGCTCACGAGTTCCGTGGTGTCTCTGACCGTGTCAACGGTTTCACGCGCTGACTGAATGATTGGCGCAACGTCGGTCCTGATTGCTGCCAATAGACGCCAGACCAGCATTCCAGTAATGAGAAGCACAAGCGTGGCAACCAGGGCCACTGCCGCCAGCACCACCACCGCGATGTCGCGAACGCCTGCCAGATCCATGGGTCAGACTCGAGAAGGAGTGAGGCGGCGTAATGGCCGCCGCATCGTGCGTACCACGAGCTTCACGCGCACGCGCCGCCAAGCCTTGTCAACCATGCGTCGCTCCGAGCGTGAAATCTGTCGGCGGCCGTACGTCGCACGAACATACGTCTCCGCAACAACTTCGGGCGGGGCCGCCCGGCTGGAGGGTGATTCCACAGCGGGCGTCGGAAAAAGCTCCGCCGCCAATTGGCGGCCAAGTTCCGCTGGAGTAAACCCTTGGCCAACATTGTACCCCGCCCGCGCCGCCCACTTGACCATGCGCTCGTAGCGTCGGGTTACCGCTGAACGCGGGTTCTGAAGCACGTCGCGGACCAGCGAGCCAAGCAGATAGAGTACGGCCAGCATGATGAGGGTGCCTCCAGTCACAATCAGCGCGAGAATCGCTCCCCCGAGGCTCCCCAGGAACTCTTGAACCGGATTGAGGTCGTCAGTCGGCGCCAACGGTTGAAAGTTCGCCGAGTCCAGCTCGTCGAGTTCGTCGAGAAACTCATCGACCATTGAAAGGTCGGCGGCGTCCGGGTTTAAGGTGCCGCCGCCGTCCACGCCTTCGGTAGCCCCGCCGCGCACTTCCGGCGCTCTGAATCCTGACGGTTCAAAGAGCACCCATCCGTACGTGGGGAAATACACCTCCACCCAGGTGTGCGCGTCGCTCGGATTCACGATGTAGCGCTGCGTCACCGGATCAAATACTCCCTGGGCATAGCCAGCGGCCACGCGCGCCGGTATCCCCATGGCTCTCACCAGTACGGCCATGCTCGAGGCGATCAACGTGGAGTGCCCGCGACGAAGGTCAAATAGAAAGTAGTCGGTCGCGTCCCGGTCTGGCGGCAGCGGCTCCGTGTCCTGGGCAAATGGAAATCGGCGCATGAAAAACTCGGTGGCGCGGGCGCGGTCGAGTGCCGTGTCACCCGTATCCGCCAGTCGCGCGGCAAACTCAAGGACGCGGGGTGGTAAGTCGGGCAGCTCGAGATAGCGTTCGGCCCACGCCGGGTACGTCGTTGGCGCTTCCCGCAACTGCTGGGTCGTCGCGGCTGCAAGCGTCGAATCCACGGAATACACCAGCCGTTGCCCAACGCGTCTCGTGGCCCGGATCGATGCGTAGTCGTCTACCACCACCTCGCGCTCGGCCACCTGGATCTGATACGGGCGATTGAGACGCAGAGCATCACCTGGCGCGAACAGGATTGCTGAATTCGACTCCAGAATCTCGATGTTGGAGCGCGACGCAAGCCGCGACCGGAGGTTGATGCTCTCGGTCAGAGGTTCGTTGGCTCTGCGTCCTTCGAGCATCCGCATGGTGCTGCGCCAGCCTTGGCCGGTATAGGTATCGAAAGTCTGACCCCGCCAATACGACGGAACCGTACTTTCGATGATCAGCGTCTCCTTGCGCGCAAACGGTTGCGGTCCGGAGAGCGCGAGCGTTTCGCGTCCGGCCAGGGTGGAGCCCGAAGGATTGGTGACACCCCCAAACACGCGCTGAATGCCCGCTTCAACGTTGCCCCATCCATCGCCCATATACGTCCAGAACGCTTCGGCGAGTGGGTTTCCTCCAGCGCGCGGAAGGATCAGCGCCAGGAACACCACAACCGTGATAAGGAGTGCGCTCACGATCAGGACGGTGGGACCAAGCTCCTCCGAGAAGTCGGTATGCGTGTCTTCCCACCTGGCTTCCAGCGAGGCCAGCCGCGTGTGCACGGTCAGGGCCAGTGCCGCGATAAGGAAGATTGCGAATGGCGGCCAGTCGGGACCGATGTACGTAATGTTCACGGCAATTGCCAGCGTGCCCGGCGCGATTGCCAGATAGGCGTTGCGAAGGCGAAACGCCGCCCAGGCCGCCGTGAATCCCATGCCCCAGGCCGCCATGGTCATCCAGAACAGGAACACCACGTTGTCCCGGCTCACCTGGAACGCAAATGCGGCCTGGAACCACGACTCAAGGCGGAAGAAGAGATCCTGAAACAGTCCGGCGCTCTCGCCCACCGCCGTCGCCAGCGGCTGTTCACGCACAAGGTTGCCGGCTTGTCGCAATTGCACCCACTCCACGGTGTCCCCAAACAGCAGAACGAAGTTTCGAACGGCGTCAAGCGGACCTGGAAACGCTTCCGAGGCCACGACGTATGCCACGGCCAGATCGCTGATCATTCCGATCAGGATGATCGATCGAGACGACAGGCGACTGCGTGACAGCGTGAATCCAAAGACGATGGCCACGACCGCGACCGAAAGCAGCACCTCCGTCCCCGGAGCCCAGCCGACCGCGTGGATACTGATCAATGGGGCCAGCGTGGCTGTCCCAACCAGGATCAGCGGCAGCCAGGCCGTACGCGGGAGCTGCAAAGCTCGGGCCAGCGGCCGGGGGCGGCTCGCAACGCTGGCGGTCACGCCGCGCTCACGCCGGCGCCAGCGTCACGGGGCGCCGCTGGGTGCGTTCAATCTCGGCGAAGTTCTGACCGTCGGCCTTAAGCAGTTCAAAACGCATGCCCTGCTCAACGCCCACGAATCCGATTCCAGCGGCGGCTGCCGCCGGTCGCAGACTCGCATTCGATTCGCTGGGCCCGAACGTTGCAGCGTCAATCGCGACTGCCAGTGGGTAAATCGCGCGGTGGCCGAGTTGAGTCAGGCTCGTAAGCCATCGTGCGTCGGCTGAGGGCGTAATCGCCACGAGGCTCGTACCGCGACCCAGCCCGGCCGCGCTGGCGGAAAGAAACTCGTGAAAGGGCGCCGTGCCAGTGGCCTGAACGACCGCCAGCGTCTCCAGGATGCGCCACAGCTGCTTCAGCCCCTTCTGAGGCTCGATCAAGTGCCGCCCCTGCCGGCTCAGGGCAACAAAGCCAACCGCTTTGTTGTCGCGCACGAATTGATGGGCCAACGACGAGACTATCTTGACGCCGTATTCCTCCGTGGACTCATCGCCGTAGCCGGCCTGAACGTCCCGATGCAGGTCTAGAGCTATCCAGAGATTGGCCGTGGGCTCCAGATCAAATTCCTTGACCAGCAATTGCGACCTGCGCGCGCTGGAAAGCCAGTGAATTCGCTTGAGTGGATCGCCAGGTTGAAACTCTCTAATCCCGCCGGCGTCTGACGTCACCTGGTGCGTGCGTATAGACGATCGCGAGGTGCCCACCATCGAGCCGGCTGGAATCTCGACGTCCGCCATGATCGATATAGGGGGATACACCACAATCGTCGTGCGTACGTCAATCCGACGCTCCGAGGAGAAGATTCCGAATGGGTCGCCAACGCGTAGGTCCGTCGGTCCGAGCCCATAGAGTCCGCGGCGTTCCGCCAGACCTCGTGAGATCCAGCGCTTTCGCTGTCGTGGACCGAGGCTCTCAGCGACGGACGCCTGATAGCCGGGCAATTCCGAATGGTCATCCACTTCCACAAGCAGAATCGGCAGGCGGCTCCTATTGACGAGTTCGAAGTCCTCCTGGACTTCGTCGCCAACAGTGATCTGGTGTCCGCGAAGTCGTCGACGCAGTGCCAACGACCGCGCGGCATTGCGAGTCCAAACGTAGGAGAGAAGCACAAGGCCGCCCAGCGCATAGAGCAGCCAATAGGCAATGGGCGACGTCGTAACCATGGCCGCCACCAGCAATACGCCCAAAAGGACTACGATGGCCGGTCGCTCAAGGCTGACTGACGAACCGGTCTCGGACGGTGCGCTTGACACTGGGCCTCCACCGCCCGAATGAGCACCCGGCTCCGAGCCCGGGTGCCTCGTCCACGCTGCCTACAGTATGCGCGGAACCGGTCGCGCTCGGCTAGAGCCTTGGCCGTCGAGAGTTCGGAGGACTGGCCAGGATCCCCATGTGCCGAGCGGCCGTCGGAACTGCACGGTTCAATCAGGCAACCACGCCAAGCCCGTGTACGCCGGCGCCCAGGGCCGCGCCGGCGAGAATCAGCCAGAGCGAATTGACCTTCGTGACGATGAGAACGGCAAGCGCAACCAGCGCTGCCAGGACAGTTGGTACGTCGACCAGCGCCGATCGTCCAAGCAACACCAGCACCACGGTCATCAGGCCCACCGCGGCCGCGTTGACGGCGTCGAGAATGGGTGCGGTCACACTCGACGACCGCAGCCGCTCCACCAATGGGTGCACCGCGGCCACGAAGACAAACGAGGGCAGGAAAATGGCAATCGTTGCAACAATCGCGCCCGGGACTCCGGCCAGCAGATATCCGATAAACGTCGCCGTCGTGAACACCGGGCCAGGCGTTACCTGCCCAATGGCCACGGCATCCAACAGCTGTGTTTCCGTCAGCCATCCCATGCGCTCCACGAAATCGCCCCGTAGAAAGGCCAGCAGCACGTAGCCGCTGCCGTAGAGCACGGCGCCAATCTTCAGGAAAAGCAAGGCCATGCCCAACAGGCTGAACGATGTAGGTGCCGCGGCTGCCGCGCCCACGCTGGCGAGCGGTGCGAAGAGCACCCCCGAAAGGCGTCCAGTCAGCCAACGTGGGCGTTGAACTAGGGCCCCCACCGCGCCGCCGCCGAATAGAAGCAGGAGTTCATTGACGCCCAGCAGTCCGAGCACAATCACCACGGCGGCCAGGAGCCCGGTTTGCCAGCGGCGCACCACCACCCGCCCCAGGCCCCAGATTGCCTGCGCCACGATGGCAATCACGACCGGCTTGACTCCGTACAGCACCCAAGTCACCGCCGGCGTCGTTCCAAACTCGACATAAACCCATGCCAGCACCGTCACCATGACCGCAGCCGGGGCGATGAATGCGACCCCCGCTCCCAAAAGCCCTCGCCAACCGGCCCGTTCTCTGCCTAGATGAATCGCCATCTCGGTGGAGTTCGGACCCGGAATCAGGTTCGTCACGCCCAGCAGATCCAGGAACCGCCGGTCGGTCAGCCATGCACGCCGCGTCACAAACTCGTGCCGCATCATGGCAATATGCGCCGCCGGGCCCCCAAACGCGGTGAGCCCTAGCCGCAAGAAAAGCAGCGTGATGGTCAGCGGCCGTTCGATGTCTCGTGTCCCTGGATCTTGACGCGGCCGAGCGCAATCCTGCGATGACTGCGCATTCTGCACTAAGCTCTATGTCATGAACCTGTGGAACTCTGCCTTACGACGGCGCCCGGCGTCCGTGATCGCGCTAGTGCTCGTCCTGTCGCTTGGACTGGCGGCCATGACGTGCGACGGAACTGTCGAGCCCCTCGCCACGCCCACCCCCGACCCCGAGCTCAAATTCGAGATTCAGACGGAGGAAGTCGGCCCCAGCCGCACGAACGTGATTCTGCTGGCGACCAATATCGGTCAAACCGACGTCCTGGTCGAAACCTCCCTGACGCTCGCGGAAAATGCGGGATCGGACCGGGACTACAGTCCAACCACCCGCGCGAAGATCACGAACGAAGGCGGCCGGGAAGTAGGCGGCGGTGCTCGCGAAACCAAGACGCTGACCTGGGTTCCCGAACGCCTGCGGGCCGGCGTCACGCTGCGCTGGGAGTCGGCCCTTCGCTGCCTCGTCCACGAACCCGTGCGGGTCTCAGCGCGAATATCCTCCGTCGAAGTTGGCAACGTCCGCGAGGCGTACTTTGACGATCTGACCAAGGATGCCGAAGTAACCTGCCTGCCCCCGCGCCAACCGGGAACCTAGCCGCCCGGCACCGCCGGCACCACGACTTCGGGCAGCGCCGGGAGCTCCTCCGGCCGCAGCGCTATCTCGGTCTCCGCCACCCGCCGCACCTCGCGGCCAACTAGGAATCCGGTCTCGTTCAGCGGAGCCGTGGGATGACCCGGTAAGCGCGGCGTCCGGTAGTGCATCGGAATCGCGATCGCGGGCCCAATCTCATCCATCGTCGCGCCTGCCGTCTCGCCGTCGATCGTGAAGAAACCACCCACCGGGATCAGCAGTACCTGGTGTCCGCGGCACTGCGCCAGCAGATTCGTATCCAACCGGTGCCCCAGGTCCCCCAGGTGCAGCAGGCGTAGCCCGCCCACCTCAAACGACATGAACGCTGTACGTCCGCGCTCCCGGCCTTGCGATTCGTCGTGATACGCCCCGCCGATCATGCTCAGCGTCACGTCCCCCACAGTCACCGTGCCCGGATGCCAGCCGCTGTCCGAGATGCCCCGCACGACCTTCGGCGTCCCCGGCGCCAGCCCCACGTTGTTGTGATCGGCGTGCTCGTGGCTGACCGCGACTAGGTCAATCGGCGGCAAGTCAGGCACTGGATACCCGAGTTCCACGTTAAACGGGTCCAGCAGCACCTGCACCCCGCCGGGACTGCTCAGCAGAAACGTCGCGTGACCCAGCCAGCGCAGCCGCGTCGCCTGGTCGCCGGATTGGGCAGAAAGTTCAGAGTTCACGCCGACCCTCCAGTGCCTGCGCGATCGTTGCGGCGTCAACGTACTCAATGTCGCCGCCCGTCGCGAGTCCACGCGCCAGTCGAGTAACCCGCACGCCAAGGTCGCCAAGCCGCTGCCGGATCTCCATCGCCGTGGCATCGCCCTCGATCGTCGCGTTGGTCGCAATCACCACCTCGCCGATCCGCTCGCGCCCCGCCCGCCGCACCAGCAGATCGATCGTCAGGTCGTCCGGCCCGATTCCCTCCAGCGGCGAAATCGCTCCGTGCAGCACGTGATACAGCCCATTG
Organism: Chloroflexota bacterium; assembly: GCA_022824495.1. GTDB lineage: Bacteria > Chloroflexota > UBA11872 > UBA11872 > UBA11872 > UBA11872. The sequence goes on from JAJDZU010000009.1 coordinate 85,253, forward strand.
AATCCACCCGAATTCTCAACCGCCACCAAGTCCAGAGGATCTTCTACCACGCAAAGCAACGCCGTATTCCGCGTCGGGTCCTGGCAGATCGCGCACGGGTTGCTGTCCGCGAAATTTCGGCAGCGCTCGCACGTCTGGATCCCCTCGTGCAGCGCCTCAATCGCCGTCCCCAACGTGCGCGCCTGCCCTGACGATCCGCGCAGCAGGAAGAACGCCAGCCGCTGCGCCGTCTTCGGCCCCACCGTCGGCAGTCGCGTCAACTCCTCGATTAGCCGCGTGACCGCGTGGGGCAGCGCGTCCGCCACGCGCTAGCCCAGGCCCGGAATCTTCAGCCCGCCGGTCAGCCCGCCCAGTTTGCTCTTGGCCAGTTCCTGCGACTGCTCCATGGCATCGTTCACGGCCACCAGGATCATTTCGGACAGAAACTCCGCGTCCTCCGGATCGATCACAGCTGAATCGATGTCAATCGACACCACCCGCTGATCCCCGGTGGCAACCACCCTGACCGCGCCGCCGCCCGCCGTGGCCTCCACCGTCATCTGCTTCAGTTCGTCCTGAACCTTCTCCATCTGCTTCTGGAACTGCCGGAACATCTTCATCGACATGCGTCAACCTCCCGTGGCGGAACTGTCTGAGATCGGTTTGGCTCCATACTCGCGCATTGCGACGCGTACGACCGGATCGTCATTGTGAGCCGGCCCGGTCGATGGGCGTGTCGTTGGCGCCATTGTGCCCCGCTGCTCGTTCTGAATCTGAACCGGATGGCCCAGCACCTGCGACAGGGCCCGTGCGACTTGCCGAAGCGCATCGGGCCTCTGTACCCGGTCGAACAGGAAGCCACTGCGGTAGCCTAGGGTCACGGTGCCGTCCGAATAGGCGATCACCTCGGCTTCGCCAACGTACGGCGCGATCTCGCGCGACTCCTGGCGGATCACCGAAACCCACGCGTCCTTGCAGGCGGCAATCGAGGCCGCCGTGATTTCGCCATCCGCCGCGCTCACGGGTTGCGGTGCCGGCGGCCGGGCAACGTCCGTGGCCGGTGCTTTGGCGGCGGGCGCGGGCTGTGGCAGTGCGGCCGGCGCGCTAACCGGCTGCCGGGTTGCCTGGGCCTGTGCGGCGGTCACCGCCGGCGTTGAAGTCTCCGTAATCGCCAGTACCGCCCGCGCGAACGCCAGTTCCAACTCCAGCGTCGCGTCCACCCCTGTCCGTGACGGCGGGTCCGGCTCCGCGAACACTTCCAGCGTGCGCACGATGTCGCGCAGGCTCGAATTCTCCGTGCGCCGCGTCAACTCGAACGCCTCGTCCTCCGTCAGGTGGCCGACGGACGTCGATTCGCGTGAAGTCTTCAGAATCAGGATGTCCCGCAGGATGTCGATAATCTGCTGTCGCAGCGTGTTCGGGCTTGTGCCGTCTTCGATTGCGCGTTCGATCGCCTGCAGTCCTGACGCCGCGTCGCCGTCCATCAGGTGGCCGAGCAGTTGGATCACCGCGTCGCGCCCCGTCAGCCCCAGCATTGAGTTCACGGCATCCGCGGTGGCCTCGTTATCGCTATAGGCCAGCGCCTGGTCCAGCAAGCTCACCGCGTCCCGCGCGCTGCCGCCGGCGTTGCGAGCCAGCGTATGTAGTGCAGCCTCCTCGATCTCGGCGCCCTCGGTCTCGGCAATGCTGCGCAGCTGAGCGGTCAGCTCCAGCACGCCGATGCGACGGAATGTCAGGTGCTGCGTCCGCGACCGGATTGTCGCCGGGACCCGGTGCGGCTCCGTCGTCGCTAGCACGAAAAGCGTCTGTGGCGGCGGCTCCTCCAGCGTCTTCAGCAGCGCGTCCTTGGCCGGCGCTGAAAGCTGGTGAACCTCGTCGATGATGTATACGCGATAGCGCCCCGCCCCTGGCGCAAACTGCGTCAGCTCCCGGATCTCCCGGATATCGTCGATTCCCCGGTGCGAGGCCGCGTCCATCTCGATCAGGTCCAGGAACGACCCGTTCGCGACGGCCTGGCAGTGCTCGCAGCTGCCGCACGTCTCCGCCTGGATACCCTCCAGGCAATTCACCGCCTTCGCCAGCAGCCGCGCCGCCGTAGTCTTGCCTGTGCCTCGTTCGCCGGAGAACAGGTACGCATGACTCAGCCGATTGTGCACCAGAGCGTTCTGCAGCGTCCGCACCACGTGTTCCTGGCCAATTAGCTCGTCGAACCGCTGCGGGCGGTAGCGGTTATACAGCGCTTGGAACGATGGCGGACGCGACGCGGCCACGGAAGCCTCCCGGCATGACGGCAGCGTCATGATAGAGATAGAGGCCGCGCACCCGCCGTCGAACCCACCAGCAACGCCTTACCGACGGGCCGCGGCTCCGGCCAGGTGGACTCGCGGCGCCCGAAGGGGGCTTCGTACCGCTGCTTCCTCTCGGACCTGACGGGGTTGGAAGGCCTTCGTCGCACGAGGCCCGGCGTTCAATACCGAGCGTCGACGGCAGACACGTTGCGGAGGGACCTCGGGCGGGGATTCAGCCCGCTATAGCGGATTGCGGCTCAAGGGCACCGCTAGCTCCCCACCTAGCGCGGTCTCGTTTCGATACTGGCACGCCCCTCTCCCCTGGTCAACGCGCAACTCCCGTTCGTGGCGGCCCGCTTCGAACTACTACCGAACGCCAACATCCAAGCCTTTCTTTCGGTCCCCGCTCGCCAGTAAACTCGTCCAGGGCATTTCAACAGCCCGCCCCGTTAGCTCCAATCCTTCGGCGCCGCTCACCGCGACTCGCTGTATCAGGAATCTGTCGAAGCCCGCGACGCCGCTCCAATCGGTCTTGAAGCGGCACGTACCGCTACGCTACCCGTCGGGACGCATCCTGGTCGCGCCTGAATGAACCACCCGGCCTCCTAGACGATCTACAGCGCCAACACCATTAGAGCCACCGGCTCGTCAAGTAGACCCACGAAGCCCACCAGGGCCGCCACGACTCGCCTGGTCGACGTTCCCTGCCCGCGCGTTGCAGTCAACCGTTCCAGCGACACAAAGGCCAGCACACAGCGTGGACGCCAGAAACTCGCCGGCGCTGCCTCAATCTCCGCCGCCCACGGCAAGCTCACGTTCGGCAAGCAGCCGTCGGCCAGGGAGGATCGCAACCCGGCCGCGGTCGTAACTTCCGAGACCACGATCAGTCCCAACCGCCGCCAGTGCTGCCAACTCCAGGCTCAGATGCACAAGGCCCGGAACCACAGACGGATCAACGGTCGGCCGGAAGCGCCCTCCGAGTCACGGCAGCCCCGTCGCTGCGCAGGACGGAACGCCTCGCAAGAGCTGGCGATGCTGGAAAACAAGGCTAGGTCTCGACTCTCCGCGCCGTACGGGTCAGACCGCCCCATTGCCCGCCGCCTGCCGCTGTCGAAGCAACGCCAGGTTGTTCGAAATTACCTGGTGCTGCTGCGGGTTCGTGTCTGGCGTGTACACCTGTAGGGCCTGCTCGTAGTGATACGCCGCTTCGCGCAGCAAGTCGGGCTCGTTCTGCTTCGCCATCCCGAACAACATGCTCCCCAGGTTTGCGTGCGCCACCGCCGCCTGCGGCGGAGCGTTCGGACCCGTCCACACTTGCAACGCTGCCCGAAACGCATCCACGCTCGCCGCCAGGTCCGGCGCGCTGCGGCCCTGCGCTCGAAATGCCAGCGCCATCCCCAGGTTGAACTGCGCCACCGCGTGCGGCGCCGGGTGCGTCGCCAGCGGACGCGCCACGCTCGAAGCCTGAAGCCGTTCGATTGCCCGGTCCAGGTACGTTGCGTCCCGCTCCGTCGAATGCAATGTCAGGTACACCAGCCCCGCGTTCAGCTGGCTCGCTCCCGCGTCCTCCGGTCGACCCAGCGACGTCCACAGGACCGCTGCCCGATCCAGTGCCGCGGTGGCCTCGGGTAGCGACGCCTCCAGCCCCTGGTTCGCCGCCGTCATGATCGCCGACCCCAGGTTGTTCGCCAGTTGAGCCGCCAGCGCCGACGCCTCGCCCTCGCTGGCCGCCGTCAGTCCTTCGCGAAACGCCTTCACCGCCGCGTCGGTCGACCCCGGAATCCCGCGCTGTGCCAATTCCGTCTGCGCCAGCCCCCGCTCGTTCCACATTGACGCAAGTTCGTCGGCCCGGCCGTCGGCCGGCAGCAGCTCGATCGCCGTCTGCAACGCGCTGTCGGCCTGCCGCAGATTCTGCGCCCGGTCCCCGCCCGGCCGCTGCCCCCACGCTGTCCCCAGCGCCCGGTAAAGCTGCGCCGCTTCCGCTGGATGCTCCGAAATGCCGGGCAGGTGAAGCGCCCGGTTATAACTTGCAATCGCCTCTTGCAGATTCGTGTCCCGATCGCCCCTCTCCCGCAACCCGTAAGCTGCCGCCCGGTTTGCATGAACCGCCATCGCTACGCCCACCTCGGCGTCGTTTACGACGTCGGCCGCTTCGTCGAACCTCGACAACGCCTCATCCGCTGACGCCGGAGTGCTCGCCAGCAGCCGGCCCGAACCGTTCAGCAGTGACACCAGCAGCCCCCGCGCCTCGGCCTTCCGCGCCGCCGCGATCGCTTCGTCGAAGACCCCAACTGCCTGTCGGACGCTGAACGGATCGTCCAGCTTCGCTGCCTGGCCGGCCGCCCGCGCGTAACCCGCCAGCAGCCGGGCTTGCAGCGCATGGTGGCCAACCGCGCCCAGCGCCCCAGCTGTCTGCGTGTATGTGCGCTGCGCATCCTCGCGGCGCCCGGCCTGCCACTGCGCCTGTCCCAGTCGTTCACTTGCTCCTGCAAAGAGGTCAGGAAGCTCTTGCGGCGTGAACACCAGCAACGCCCGCGCCGCCGCCTGCGCCGCTTCCTCTAACTCGTCGGTCGGCGCATCCCCTTCGAGCAGCGCTCCGGCCAGGTCATAGTTCGCCAGCCCGAACTCCACCGGCGCCGTCTCCACGCACAACGCCCGCGCCGCCGCCCGCAACTCCCCAACCCTGCTGTCGGTCATCCCGAGACTCTCCGAGGAGTCTCGACTTCGCCGATTCCTCTCAGCGACTTGCACGACACCTCGAGGACCATCCACACCGCAATCCGGAATGCAATCACTATTGGCTCTGGCTCTCGTGTGGCTCGGGCTCTCGTGGACCCGTTTAGTCTACGAACCTCGACAAACCACTCAGTCTCCAGCCATGCCTCAGCCCGCAGTCCTTGGATCCCGCCGCACTTTCGAGCGAACGCGCATGACCGTCGCCCAGGCGGTGAAGTCGGTGTCGGGGGTTGCGCCGAAGGGTTCGCGGCGGACTTCGAGGATTTCGAAGTGGGGCTCGCAGCAGGCGACGATGACCTGGAGCGAGTGCCTGGGATAGCCGCGCGGGTCGGGTTTGCCGGTTTCGGGATCGCGGTTGTCGGCGCAGCCGGTGAGGCTGATCCAGTAACCGCCGGGCACGAGCCATTTGGCCACCTGGCCGGCGAACGCGGCGCGGCCCGATTCGTCGAAGGTGGCCCAGACGCTGCGGTCGAAAGCGAGGTCGAATGGGGTGTCAGGGAACTCTTCGAGGAAATTCGCGCGGCGAAATTCGAGTACTCCATCCAGACCGGCAGTCAGGCGTTGGGCCTCGTCGATTGCGGCCTGGGAGATGTCGACGCCGAGGACTCGATAGCCGAGGGCGGCCATCTGCGCGGCTTTGCCGCCGAGGCCGCAGCCGATGTCGAGCAGCCGCCCGCCGGGCGGGGCGAAACGAGCAAGGAGATCGGGCAGCGGGCGCCAGGGTTGGCCGTCGTCCCAGGGCGTTTCGCGCTGTTGGTACCTGGCCTCCCAATGCTCGCGGGTGCGGCGAGCGGCGCGTTGTTCGGCGTCGTTCGTCACTCGGACGCCCGTGCCTGCATGGCCCGCTGGTAGATCTCGAGGTCGTCGTCACCGAAGACGACGAAACGGACCTGGTCGATGTCGAGGTTGATGACGGCGGTGGTCACAGCATCCAGCGCGGTCTCCGCGGCCAAGTCCTTTGGATAGCCGTAGACGCCTGTGCTGATGGAGGGGAAGGCGACGGTGCGGGCGCCGTGGGCGGCGGCGACTTCGAGGGAGCGGCGGTAGGCCGAGGCGAGCAGGTCGGGCTCGCCGGCATCGCCGCCGGACCAGACGGGGCCGACGGTGTGAATGACGTGGTTGGCGGAGAGGCGGCCGGCGGTGGTGCGGACGGCCTGGCCGGGGGGACAGCCGCCGATGCGGCGGCACTCGGCCATGATGTCGGGGCCACCGGCGCGATGGATGGCGCCATCCACGCCGCCACCGCCCCTGAGGGCGGAGTTGGCGGCGTTCACGATGGCGTCGACCTGCTGAACAGTGATGTCGCCCTGGACGAGCGTCAGACGGGTCTTATCGACCGTTAGCTCAGTCATTTCCACTCCTCCGAGCAGCCGGTGGTCATTCCGCGACAGGCCGGACGTGGACGAGGAGGCGGCTGGGGTGCTCGGGGTCGTGGTAGACGGACTGGTGGGCCGGCTCGACGCGCCGTGATTCGCCTAAAGGCTCGCCGGTGTTGGGGTTGGCGTCGAAACGGGGGTAGTTGGAGGAGGAGATGTCCACGCGCAGCCGGTGACCGGGGGCGAAGCGGTTGGCGGTGGGGTAGAGGACGATGCGGAACTCGTAGATCTCCCCAGGCTCCAGGAACTCCTCGCAGTCGAAGCCGTTGCGAAAGCGGGCCCGAAGGATGCTGTCGGTCAGGTTGAGTTCGTAGCCGCCAGGCGTTTCGTGGCTGTGCGGGTAGACGTCCAGCAGCTTGGCGGTGAAATCTGTGTCGACAGCGCTGCTGGAGGCGTAGAGCACGACCTCGACGGGGCCGGCGATCTCGAACGGTTCGTCGAACGGGGCAGTCTCGAAGCTGAGCACGTCGGGACGGCTGGCCAGGGAGAGGGTGTCGTGGTGGCCGTGGAAGCGGCCGGGCTGGCCGCGCTGGTCGAAGCCGCCGGAGGGCAGCGCCTCCTCGGCGGCGCTGATGGAGCCGCCGGTGGTGGGGACGGGATTGCGCGGGTCAAAGGTGTAGCGGGTCGGGTCGGTCGGGACGCCGGGTGATTCCGTGGCGAGGGAGCCGTCCGCTTGCAGATAGAGGGCTCTCTCGGCGGCGTCGGGCGGGGGCCACTGGTCGGACGTTTCCCAAAGGCCGCCGTGCCAGAGACGGCCTTCGAGGTCGGCCGGCGAGCGGCCGAGCTGGCCGCCCATGACGAAGAAGCGGACGGGCGGCTCGCGGTCGAGGCCGGTTTCCATGTCCTTGAGGTGGTGATCGAAGAAGCGGAGGCGCAGGTCGTCGTAGAGGGGCAGCGCGGATTCGAGGCCGAGGTCTACGTCGCCGGCGGACGTCTCCTCGGTCGTGGATTCGCCGTGGCGCCAGTGCCCGAGGAGCAGGGACATGGGGCTTGACTTGAGACGCCTCAGGGCGTGGAAGTTGGCGATGGCGCCGCGGGGATAGGTGTCGTACCAGCCGCTCTGGAAGAGGACGGGGACGTCGGCGTGCTCGTGCCAGTACTCGTCGATGGTGTAGCCGCGCTGGGACCAGTAGGGGCCGCTGCCGCCGTGGGTGAGGATGTCCCAGGCCCATTGCTCGTAGAGCGGGAGGAAGCGGAGGGCGGTGCGACCGGGGCGGAAGCGGAGAGGCGGGCCCAGGATCTCGGGAACACGATCGAACTCGGCGCGGAGGACGCGCTCGAGGTCGGGATCAGCCCCGGCTTCCTGGCTGGTGATGGCCATGCGGTAGGCGTAGCTGATGAAGCGCTGCTCGAGGGCGCCGCCCTGGCGCATTGAAGAAATCAGGTAGTTGCTGGTGCCCTGGCCGACGAGCTGGGCGCGGAGGTGGGGCGGGTTGAGGGTGGCGAGGGCGCTCTGGTCGGACCCGGCGTAGGAGGCGCCCATGGTGCCGACGCGGCCATTGCACCAGGGCTGGACCGCGATCCACTCCACGGCGTCGTAGCCGTCGGGCGCCTCTTTGGCAAACGGATACCACTCGCCGCCGGAACGGCCGCGGCCACGGACGTCGTTGATGATGACCGCGTAGCCGCGACGAGCGAACCAGTGCGCCTTGCGGGCGTAGCGGCCGGAGTCCTTGAGGTAGGGGGTGCGCTCAATCAGGGCAGGAAACTCTGCCTCAAGCGCACGGCCGTCGAGGGCGGGCAGATAGAGGTCGGCTGCCAGTTGCACGCCGTCTCGCGCCGGAATGAGGATGTCGGGAATTACGACCGAGTCGTAGGCACGGTGTGAGCCCTGATATCCAGCGTCAGGCTGGCGTGAGTCGGTCCGGTTCGTGATCAAGCCGTCACCTCAGTGTTGGAGCCGTGCGCCGCTAGCGCGTCCCATGATGCCCGGCCGGGCAGGCCGCGGTCGGTCGATGGTGCGCCGCGTTGCGCGGTTGTCACAGTAATCGAGGAGTGAGTGAAGGGGGCGGAGGTTGGGTGCATTCGATCTGGCTGAGCGGGCGGTGTGGCCTGGAAGGGGTCAGGTGGTTGGGTGCTCAGAAGAGGCCGGTTAGAAACCGGCCGGTACGCCAGACGGGAGGGGGAGAGCTTGGGTGCTGTCGGCTCTGTGGTTCGACACGACCGTCCGAAGACTCCCGGTCGGCTCACCACGAACGGGGTGGGGTCCGGCGGGGGGTGGTTCGACACGGTCCGGTGAGTACACCGGCCCGGCTCACCACGAGCGGGGGCGGGCCAATTGTGACGCCTGGCGAGCGTGGCATTCTCTCGTCGATCGGCGCCGAGGCGGTGGATATGAACCTGGATGACTTGCGACTGACTCCCGAGGACTATCGGCCGAAGGCGCCGCGAGGGCGGCACTACCGGATTGGGGTGATCGGGTGCGGGGGGATTGCGAACGGGGCTCACCTGCCGGCGTACCGGGACTTTGGGTACGAGGTGGTGGCGTGCAGCGACATCGATCGGGCGGCGGTGGAAGCCACGCAGGCGCGGTGGGGGATCGAGGCGGCGGGGACGGATCCGCGGGTGGTGCTGGAGAAGCCGCAGGTTGAGGTGATCGACCTGGCGGTGCATCCGCACGCTCGTCTGGAACTGTGGCCGGCGCTGCTGAAGGCGGGGAAGCCGATCCTGTCCCAGAAGCCGTTTGCGATGACCTGGGAGGACGCGGCGTGGCTGTCGAACTCGGCGCGAGACGCCGGGGTGACGCTGATGATCAATCAGCAGGCGCGCTGGGCACCGGCGCACGCGGCGATCAAGCTGTTGATCGACTCGGGCATCTGCGGGCCGCTGTTCAGCGTGGCGCACGTGCGTCGGAGTTACCAGGACCAGCCGGACAAGTGGTGGCGGGACGTGGTGAACTTCAACATCGTGGACCACGGAGTGCACTTCCTGGACCTGATCCGTCACTTCAGCGGACGCACGCCGGACGCGGTGAGCGCGACAACGGCGATGATGCAAGGGCAGAACGCGGTCTCACCGTTGAGTCACACGCTGGCGCTGCACTTCGACAGCGGCGACCTGACGGCGATCGATCACTTCAACAACATCGTGCAGAGCAAGGCGGGGCACTCGGAGTTTTGGCACATCGACGGGGCGCAGGGCTCGATTACGGGGACGCCGCAGTGGGTAGAGGTGACGCAGCGCGACGAGCCGGAGCGGCGGGTGCGCTTCCCGATCGAGGGGGCGTGGTTTCCAGAGGCGTTCGGCGGGAGCATGGGTGAGTTGATGGCGGCGCTGAATGAGGGCCGGGAGCCGTTGACGTCGAGCCGGGACAATCTGAATACGATCCGGATTGCGGCGGCGGGGGTGCGGAGTAGTGACGAGCGGAGGACGGTGCGGTTGGAGGAGTTTGTGGCCTAGCTGAGTCTTGCAGGGACTCTTGTGGCTTGCGGGATTGCCCGGCATTAACATCTGAGTTACCCAGGGCTTTTCACCCTCACCCCAGCCCTCTCCCTCGAGGGAGAGGGAGGAAGACCAGGTTTCCGAGGGGGCGTTAGCGGCGGCGGGCTACGTAGTCGTCGCCTTTTTGGATGGCGGTGAGGTAAGGGGTGCAGCCGGGGCGGTCTTTGAATTCGGCGAATTGGGCGGGGATTTCGCCGCCGGCGTCGGCGATGGCGAGGTTGATGAGTTCCTCGACAACGTCGGGATGGTCGTCGGCGACGTTGGTGCGGAGCATTTCGTCGTGGGGCAGCTTGTGCAGGAGCGGTTCTTCGCCCCAGATGGTGGCGTTGCACCACCAGTCGTCGGTGACGACGGTCATGAGCGGGCCCCAGCCTATGCTGACGTGGGAGCGGTGGGACGGGAGGTTCTCGCGGAGGGCGGGGCCGATGTCCCGGCCTTCAGTGGACGCCTGGATGCCGGCGGCGGCGAGGACGGTGGCGGCGATGTCGGTGTTGGTGACGAGGCCGTCGTAGGTCTGGCCGGCACGGGCGCGGTCGGGGTAGCGGACCAGCAGCACCAGGTCGGCCACGGCGCGGGTGAGCGGGTGGCCCTGCTTGCTGATGAGGTCCTTGTCGTCGGGGTAGCGCAGGTTGTGGCCGTGGTCGGAGGCGACGATGACGATGGTTTCGTCAGCGCGGCCTGAGAGTTCGAGTTGTTCCATGAAGTGGCCGAACCAGCGGTCGCAAAGGGTGACCTCGCCGGCGTAGTTGGCCTGGATGCGCTTGACTTCGCGCTCGTTGAGCACGTTGCCGTTGGGGGCGTAGAGGGACTGGATGATGTCGGTGACTCCGTCGTCAGGGTCGTAGAGACGGCGGTAGCTGGCGGGCGGCTCCCAGGGTTCGTGGGGGTCGAAGGAGTCGACGACGAGGAAGAAGTCGTCGGCGTCGTCGTTGTCGTAGAGCCAGCGGGCGGCGTCGTTGAAGAGGCGGGCGGGGTAGAAGTCGGCTTCCTCGCGCCGGAACAGGTTGTTGGTTAAGTACTGGGTGAAGAATTCGCGGCGCTGGTGCTTTTCGGGCAGGCGCTCGGGGACGTGGCGGCGGATGGCGTCGGGCGGGAGCGCGGGGCCTGAGCGGAAGCGGTCGGTTTCCTGGCCGCGAATCCACTGCCACTCGGCGAAGCCGCGGTGGAAGTTCTTGCTGGGCTTGAACTGGTGGTAGCAGTCGGTGAAGAGGGCGGTGCGATAGCCGGCGTCGGTCAGCAGTTCGGAGACGGTGTCCTGCTCTTCGGGGATGGGGCCCCAGCCGGGGGCGCCGGAGAAGTCGCCCTTGTAGTCGCGGTGGCCGAGGTAGGGGAAGGTGCGCTGGCCGGTGTGGAGGGCGCGACGGAAGGGGAGCGTGGGCAGCGCCTCGGGGAAGGCTCGGGTGCAGCGGATGGCCTGGGCGGCAAAGGCGTCGAAGTGGGGGGTGCGGATCCAGTCGTTGCCGTAGGCGCCGAGGTGGTCTTTGCGAAGAGTGTCGAAGACGACGAGCACGACGTTCATGGACTGGATCTCCCAATATGATGGCTCAGGGAATGCTGCGCCCGCCGGGTTGGTACGTCAACCGGGCTGAGACCGGCGCGTCTGCTACGGTTCGCGGCTAACGGGGGAACGTGCCGCGAGGAGATTGCGATGACTACGTACCGAGTCGGGTTTTTGGGCGTGGGGCCGCGGGGGTTGAGCCAGGCGCGGGCGTACATGTTGCATCCGCGGGTGGAGATTGCGGCGCTGTGCGACGTGGATCCGGAGCGGCTGGGTGACGCGGCCGCGGAGTTCGGGGTGGAGCGAACGTACAGCGACTTCCGGGCGATGCTGGACACGGAGAACCTGGACATCGTCAACATTCCGACGCGGACCGACCTGCATGCGCCGTTGACAATCGGGGTACTTGAACACAGGGCGCCGAAGGCCGTCATCGTGGAGAAGCCGATGGCGACCAGCCTGACCGACGCCGACCGGATGCTGGAGCTGGCGGAGGCCAACGGGACGCGGCTGGCGATTCATCACCAGATGCGGACGACGCCGACGTTCAACGTGGCCGACCGGCTGATCAACGCGGGCGAGATCGGGCCGCTGACGACGATCAAGATTCGCGGTAAGGGCTACTACGGCGGCTACGACATGCTGAACATCGGCACGCACATGCTGAACGGCACGCGCCGGTTCGCGGGCGATGCGCGCAGCGTGGTTGCCATGTGCCTGACCGGTGGGCGTCCAACCACGGCCGCGGACATAGTGGAGGGTTCGTACGGCTTCGGGCTGCTGGCGGGCGAGGACATTTCGGCGCTATATGAGTTCGAGAACGGCCTGACTGCCTTTGCCGAAATGCACCGGCGCAGCGTGTCGGGCAGCGGCTGGGTGCACATCAAGATTTACGGCGAGGACGGGGCGCTGTGCCTGTACAACTCTCGGGAGCTGTTCATTCGGCGCGGGCGCGACGAGGTCGTAGACGACACGCCGTGGGAGCGATACGAGCTGGCCGACGAGGACCGGTACCTGCACGGGCACGACTACTACGATCACGCGGGCGGCGACCTGTGGATGGCCGAGGAAACGGTGCGAGTGCTGGACGAAGACCGCGAGCACGAGTGCGGCGGGTTCGAGGGCCGGGCCGTGATGGAGATGATGGACGGGGCGTGGGTCTCGCACTTCAGCCGGTCGCGGGTGGACTTTCCGCTGGAGCGGGGCGAGCACCCGCTGCGCAAGGAACTGGCGAAGGCGGGATTGCCGGAGCCGGACCCGGAGCGAGGGAAGTTGCGGTACGCGGATTGGCTGCCGGGGGAACTGGCGAGGATCGAGGCGGCTGGCTAGGCCGGAGTTGGGTCTGCCTTCGGGTTCAGGTGCGCTTAGGCAGCGGCCCAGGGGTCGATCAGGTTAATCCCGCTTCCTTCGAAGCCGGCGACGTCCCTGGTAGCTACTGAGGCTCCCCGGCAGCGGGCTATGGCCGCGATCTGGCAATCGGCATGGTTGATGGGGCGTCCGGCAGCGCGTCGGGCAGCGGCTATCAGGGCGTAGGCGTGGGCCGCCGCACTGTCGAAGGGGAGGATGCGGCCGGCAAAGTCCTCCGAGAGCATGCCCTCTACCTCGTCCAGCAGTCGGGTTCGCCGTTCGCCGGCCGGCAGGATCTCGACGCCGTACCGCAACTCGGCTTCGCTGACGGTGGAGAGGAACAAGCGTGGAACGGCCTGTGCGGCCACCCAGTCCACGACGGCGGGATTCGGATCGGGGCGCATCAGTTCCGAGACGACGTTGGTGTCCAGGACGATCACCGCGGCCGCCTCAGTCGAATCGGGGCGGCTCGCGCATGGGTGAGCGAGGCGGGAGTTCCAGTTCGACGCCGCCCAGGGGCGCGAAGCGGGCGCGAATGGCGCTTGCCAGGTTCTTCGGCGCGGCGGGCTGGCGGTTGAGCGCCGTCCGCAGGATGTCGCGGACTTCCGCCTCCATGGATCGTCCGTTCGCAGCCGCCCGGAGGCGCAGCCGGCGCTTCAGCCCGTCGTCGAGGTTGCGCACGATGATGCTGGCCATGACCGGGTCTCCATCTACAGACACATACCGTTATAGCATGATTGCATTGATATCACCCTGAGTCTTGGACCGAGTGTTTGGGTCGTGAGACGGGCGCCGGCCCGCGCGGGATTCTCTCGGAAGACCGGGGGTTATACCTCGAGGCCGGTGCGCATGGTCGAAGAGGGCGGTTCGCGAACCGCCCCTACGGCCCTGCGGCGGCATGGCGTGGAACGCACCGGCGGGGATGGGGGGTGAGGGGGTAGGCTCGCGGAGGATTTCCTGGCGGGAGGGGCTTTGTGCGGATTGAGGACCTGGCGGGGATGACGATTGGCGCCGCGGTTTCAGGCGGGCTGGATAGCTGCACGGCCACGCGATGGCTGGTTGAGGAGGGCGTGGGCGTCGTTGGGCTGACGGCCGACCTGGGGCAGCCGGACGAAGACGACATCAATGACGTGGCCGAACGCATGCGCGTGGCCGGGGCGCAGGAAGCGCTGATCGTGGACGCGCGCGAGTCGCTAGCGCGGGCCGGGCTGGAAGTGATCCAGGCGCAGGCGAAGTACGAGGGCGGCTACTGGAATACCACGGGCATCGCGCGGTACGCGACCGTGGCGGCGATCCTGCCGGAACTGACGGCGCGAGGTCTGACGGTGCTGAGCCATGGGGCGACCGGGCGCGGCAACGACCAGGTTCGGTTCCAACTGGCGACGAACATGCTGGCGCCGGGGGTGGAGGTGTACGCGCCGTGGCGCGACCCGAGTTTCCTGGAGCAGTTTCCGGGGCGGCGCGAGATGATCGCGTATTGCGAGGCCGAGGAGATTCCAATCCGGGCGACGCTGGACAAGCCCTATTCGACGGACGCGAACCTGCTGGGATTGACGCACGAGGCCGGACTGCTGGAAGAGTTGAGCACGCACGCGCAGTTCGTGGAGCCGGAGATGGGGGTATACCCCAAGGACGCGCCGGACGAGGAAACGCGGGTGTCGTTCCGGTTCGAGGCGGGTACGCCGGTGGCGATGGATGGGGACGAGATTCCGCTGCTGGAGGTCTTCGAACGGGCGAATGCGATTGGCGGGGCGAACGGGGTTGGCATCGGGTTGCATACGGTGGAGAACCGGTTTGTGGGGATCAAGTCGCGCGGGGTGTACGAGGCGCCGGGCATGGAACTGCTGGGCAGCGCCTACGAGTACCTGCTGCAGCTGATCCTGGACCGGCGGACGCGGCCGGTGTTCGATTCGCTGTCGGCGGCGCTGGGGCGTCAGATTTACGAGGGCTACTGGTATGACCTGGCGAGCACGGCGCTGCGGCGGGCCATCGGCGAAGTGACGCGGCTGGCGACGGGCACGGTGCACGTGGACGTGTACCGGGGCCACGCACAGTTCGCAGGGGCGGAGGACGCGCCGCATTCGCTCTATAGTGACGCCTCAAGCATGGAAGGCGTGGGGGACTTTGACCATGTGGATTCGGAAGGGTTCCTGGGTGTGCTGGGAGTCAGCGCGCGCGCGGCGAACGCTGGCGGGCAGACGAGCCGGGAGTAATGGGTAGCTTTGGGCAATGAGCCACGCAAAGACCCTCACCACAACCTTCTCGCGCGGGAGACCTTTGTCTAACTCGAGGGGTGGTTGCCCGGAAGACCCTCACCCCAACCCTCTCCCGCTGTGCAGAGCGGGTTCACCAATGAGCCCGAGGGGCCAGTAACGCATGACGATGATGATGGTGCGGCGGCCGGACGTGGGGACGCTGTCGGTTGCGGCTGCCGTGGTGCTGGGCTTGCAGGCGGTTCGGGTTTTTACCAGCCACATTTTCTGGGTGGTCGGGGAGACCTCGGACCGGGTGCTGCTGGCGGCGATCGTGTTTGGCGGAGTAATCCTGTGGGGCCTGGCGGGTCCGCTGGCACGGTTTCTTGGGATTGGTCATGCCCGGCGCATTTCGATCGTGCTGCTGGCAGGAATGGCCGTGGCGGGTCAGTTGTCGGGGTCGCCGACGGCGGACATGTGGATCGGCGGCGTGGGGACGGTTGTCTTCGGGTGGGTGCTGGCGCTGTGGGTGGCGAGCGTGGGTCGCGCCGCCGGGCAAGGACTGGCCCTGGCGTTTACGGCGGACGTGGCGATCCGGGGCGTATTCCGAACGGTGGACGCGCCGCTGAGCGACTCGCCGTGGGCGGCGGGGATCGTGGCGCTGCTGGCACTGCTGGCGCTGGGCGGCGGCTGGCGGGCGGCAGGTCGAACGGCCGAGTTTGGCGGCCCGCTGCGGAGCATTCCGCTGCTTGGTCTTGGATCGGCCCTGATGGTGTTCATGGCGTTCAGCGGGAACTTTGGACAGACAGCGGCGCCGAGCGGCCTTGACTTGCGGGCGGCGTTGATCTGGGTGGCGGCCGCCGCGACGGCGGGGCTGGGGTGGTCGTCGGCTTCGGCGAAGTCAGGCCGAGGGATGAGTTTCGTTCACGTGGCGGCGGCATCGCTGGTGATGGTGGCGGGGGCGTTGCTGGCCGGCTCGGCGCCGAGCAGCACGATTCCGGGGCTTGCGCTGGTGGGGCTGGGTCTGCCAGTGGTCGTGACGGCGCTGTTTCCGGAGGACCGGAAGCCGCGGACGTCGGCTTGGTCGACTGTCAACGTGACGGTGGGCGGCGTGCTGCTGGTGGCGCTGCTGTTCATCTTCTACTCCTTCTATGCGCCTGCCTGGGTGTTGCCGGGATCGGTCGGGGCGACGGTGGTGCTGGCGCTGGGGTCGTCGTTGAGTCGTCATCAAATGCAAGGAAGGCGGTTGATTCCGTTCTGGGCGCCGCTGCTGTTTCTGCCGCCGTTTGCCGTGGGGCTGGTTTCGGGCGCGCCGTCGGCCGACTCGACGCCGTTGGAGGCCGGGGCCAACCTGAACGTGATGACGTACAACATCCGGCAGGGGTTCGGCGGGACCAGTAAGTTCGACCTGGAGGCGGTGGCCCAGGAGATCGAGAAGCGGCCGACGGACATCGTGGGGTTGCAGGAGATCGGGCGCGGCTGGGTGATTTCGGGCGCCGTAGACACGATGGCTTGGTTGTCGCTGCGGCTGGACATGCCGGCCTACTACGGCGCCAACCTGGGTGATCTGTGGGGGAACGCGGTGCTGACGCGGCTGCCGGTGTTTGGGGTGGCCAACACGCACTTCAATAGCGAGGGGCGGGTGCCGCGCGGTTTCCAGCGCATAGGCATTCAGACCTCAGGCGCTCCCATCACCATCCTGCATACGCACCTGGACCACGAGGATGACGGGGATACGGTGCGTGCGGCGCAGGTGGTGCGGATCCTGGAGGACTGGGGGAATACGCCGCGGACGATCCTGCTGGGCGACTTGAACGCGGAGCCGGATACGGTGGCGATTCGCACGCTGGGGAATGCGGGGTTCGTGGACGCGAGTCCCGACGGTCCGTTGACGTATCCGGCGGTCGAGCCGGACGAGCGGATTGACTACATCTTCGTGACCCCGGACCTGAGCGTGACCGAGGTCGAGACGCGGAAGTCGCTGGCTTCGGACCATTTTCCGGTGTGGGCATCGCTGGCGGGGGCGTAGGCACAGCCGGCGAAATCTCGATCCGGCCCGCGACGGCAAGAGATGCCGAAGCGGTGGGATATCTGCTGGCTGACGCGGCAGGCCCGCTGGCGGCTCCGATCTGGGGCGGCGGGAGCATCGAGCGCACGCGGGAGCGCTATGCGGGCATGTTTGCGTGCTGGGGCGGTTCCGACCATCACTTTGTGGCTTGCGAGGACGAGAGGGTTGTTGGCGTGATTGCGCACATGGCGGATCGAACGGATCCCTGGCAGTCGCTGCGAGCATCGCTGGCAACCATGCGGGTCTACGGGCTGTTCGGCTTGCTGGCGCTCTCGTGGCGGATGCGGCACATGGTGTCGGCGGAGCCGGCGTTCGTGCGGAACAGTTACAGCGTTTGGAACCTGGCGGTGGAGGAGGCGCAGCGGCGGCGGGGGATTGGATCGGAGCTGCTGGCGCACGCGCACGCGGGGGCGCGGGAGGCGGGGGCGTTGACGGTGGGGCTTGAGGTGCTGATTGGCAACACGGCGGCGATTCGGTTTTATGAACACGCGGGGTACAAGGAGCGAAGGCGGCGGGAGTCAGCCGGGCTGCGGGAGATGACGGGTGCGGCTGGGTTGATCTATATGGCGCGGGCGGTCAGAGACGACGATCAGACGGCGGCGAGGGTGTCTTCGAGGTAGGCGCGGGATCTTGGGAGGACGACGGCGGGGTCGTCGGTGAAGCCGAAGGCTTCGATGGAGAGGAGGCCTTCGTAGCCGACGGATTTGAGCTTGCGGATGATGGGGGCGAAGTCGGTGTCGCCTTCGCCGGGGGCGTGCATGTTGGCGTCGTTGACGTGGACGTGGGCAAGCCAGGGGAGGGCGAGATCAACGGCTTCTTCGAACGTCTGCGTTTCCTGGCTGATTTGCTTGACGTCGAGGACGAGCTTGACGGCGGGGTGATTCATGGCGCGGGCCACCGAGATGCCTTCGCGGGTGTCGTTCATGAAGTTGGTGAGGGAGGCGACGAGGGGTTCGAGGCAGAGGATGATGCCGAGGCGGTCGGCCTCGTCGGCGGCGGGTCGGAGCTCGTCGATGAAGAGGTCGACGGCTTCCTTGAAGGTCGCGTCCGGGGGTGCGTGGCGTTGGCGGGGGGAGCCGACAACGATGATGGATGCGCCGAAATGGGCGGCCATTTGGACGATGGCGACCAGTTCGGCGGCCGATGCGCGGCGCAGGTCGGGGTCGCGGGAGACCAGGTTGAGGTGGGGGGCGTGCTGGAGGAGGGAGTTGAAGGCGACGACTTCGAGGTTGTGGGCGCGAGCGACCTGGCGAACCTGGACGCGCATGGCGGGATCGGGGTCGGCGACCGGGGTGCCGAGTGAGCCGGGGATGAGTTCGACGGCGTCGAAGCCCGTCTCGGCGGCGAGTTGGAAGAAGGCCTCGATGGGGCGGTCGTCGAGGGTCTTGTTGCAGAGGGCCAGGCGCACTTAGGAACCTTTGAACAGCCTGGGAGCGGTTGGCCGGAAGACCGTCACCCCAACCCTCTCCCACGGGAGACCTTTGCGTAACTCAAGCGCGAGTGCCCCGAAGACCCCATGTCTATTCCCCAGGAGAGGGGAAGAGCGGCGTCGTCGCGGGGGCAGCGTGGTTCGCTCAGGGCTTGGGAGGGACTCCGGGCTTTCGACCCTCACCCTAGCCCTCTCCCTGCCAGGGAGAGGGAAGAAGACGGCGGCTCCTCGAAGGGATGGACTCCAGGCACCCTCCGGCCAAGACGTCGCCGGCCTCTTCCCCAAGCGAGCCAAGAGGCCACGCCCCGGAGGATGGGGGTTATGCAAAGGTCTCCTCAAGTGAGAAGGAGAAAGAGCGGACGCGGCTTGGGGGGCGAGGGGCACTTTGCAAAGGTCTCACCTAGGGGTTGCGGATTTCGGCGAAGGCGGGGAAGTCGTGGGCCTCGCGGTGGTACTCGTGGTCGAAGTAGGTGGTGGTTTTGTAGTACTCGTGGCGGCCGTCGGTGGCTTCGCGGTGGATGCGGGCCAGAAGGTCGGCCTGCTCGGAGTCCGACATGGGCCTGAAGGTGCGGGCGATTTCCAGGTCCTGGGCGAGGTCGCGCTCGTCGACGATGCCGCAGATGAGTGCGGCGATGGGCTGGGAGAGGGCGTAGCGGCGGCAGTCCTGGGCCGTGAGGCCGTTGACGCCGACGAACTGGCCGTTGCCGCCGAGCGACTTCATGCCGAGGCAGGCGATGCCGCGCTGGTTGAGCAGCGGGAGGATCTCGGACTTGAAGCTGCGGAAGGCGCCATCGAAGGGGCTAATGGGCATCTGGCAGGCGTCCCACTCGAAGTCGAAATCGAGCATGGCGCGGAGGATGTGGGGGCTCTTGTGGCCGGTGAAGCCGATGTAGCGGACGAGGCCGCGTTCGCGGGCTTCGAGGGCGGCCTCGACGGCGCCGCCGGGTTCGAAGATCCACTCGGGGTCGTTGTCGTAGTTGACTTCGTGGAACTGCCAGAGGTCGAGGTGGTCCACCTGGAGGCGGCGGAGGCTGTCATCGAGCTGCGAGCGGGCGGTTTTGGCGTCGCGGGCGCAGACCTTGGTCATGAGGAAGACGTCGTCGCGGCGGCCCTGGATGGCACGGCCGTAGCGTTCCTCGCTGACGCCGTAGCCGTAGTCCCAGGCGGTGTCGAGGAAGGTGATGCCGGCGTCGATGGCGGCGGGGATGACGCGGGCAGCTTCTTCGTCCGTTACGGAGGAGCGGGAGAGGTGGCCGCCGCCGAGGCCGATGATTGAGAAGGTGTCGGGATGGCGGCCGAGGCTCCGGGTGGGGAGCGGGGTTTCGTGCGGAGGCATCAGGTCATTCCGGGAACTTCGAAGCCCCAGAGGGAGTAGACGCCGCCCTTGGGGAGGACCTCGTCGGCGTATTCCTCAGCGTTGTCCACCGGGCGGTAGCCGAGTTCGCTGACGGCGTTGGTGATGTCCCAATAGGCGCGGGCGTTGGCGGAGATGCCGTAGTAGATGCCGTACTTGATGTTGGGAGCGACGATTGAACGCTCCACGAGGTTGAGCAGGTCGCGGTCGCTGAGCCAAGTGGAGAGGATACGGGGGCCCATGCTGAAGTCGGTCGGCTTCTGGCGGTACTCGTAGCTGCCGATCCGGAGGACGATGACTTCCATGCCGTGGCGGTCGGAGAAGTAGCGGCCGAGGGCTTCGCCCCAGATCTTGGCGGCGCCGTAGACGCCATCGGGCCGGGGGAGGGACTCGGCGTCGCAGCGTTCGCCGACGATTTCGTACCAGCCGGTGGCGTGGTTGGAACTGGCGTAGATGAAGCGGCGGACGCCGGCGAGGCGGGCGGCTTCGTAGGCGTTCCAGAGGCCGACGATATTCGGCTGCACGTAGGGTTCGAATTCGTCGGTGTTGTGGTTGGACTTGGCGTGCATGTGGACGACGACGTCCTGGCCGGCGAAGGCCTGGGCGATGGTGTCCACGTCGTCGAAATCGAGCTGAATGAAGCGCGGGTCGTCGTTGGGGCTGCGCGACGTACCGGTGACGTCAAAGCAGTCGGGGAGATCCTCCATGAGGGTTTGCCCGATCTTGCCGGTCGCGCCGGTCACCATCACCTTGAGCCGATCAGCCATGAACAAGCTCCCCGCTGGGATTGCGGACGCCGGCCGGCGCCCGCTGGCGAAGGATACCGAGCCGGGGCCTCGGCGCATGGTTGCGACCGAGGATCGGCCGGCTTTTGCCGGCTAGTTGGTTAGTTGGCCAGCGGCTCCGGGTACGCCTTGCACGGAGTCGGCGAAGGCGCGGATGTGGGCGGCGGGGGTGTCAGGGGAGAGGCCGCCGGCGGTGCATAGGAGCATGCCGCCGGAGGGCGCGCCGACGGCCAGGCGCTGTTGGCAGTCGCTGGTGATCTCGGCGGGTTCGAGATGCTGGACGACGTGGATCGGGGGGACGTTGCCCATGAGGCAGACGCGTCCGCCGAGGTGCTCGGCGGCGACATCCATCTCGATGCCGAACATGAAGACGGTGCAGTTCATGTCGGCGATCGCGGCGACGGCGGCGTCGGGTACCAGGTTCTCGTTGTGATAGAGGCGGAAGGCGGCGGAGGAGAAGGCGTCGAAGATGTCCTTGAGGTAGGGGTAGATGAACTCTTCGCAGTGGGCCTGGCCGACCTGGCCGGGGAGATGATCGGTGACGACTAGGCGGTCGATGGTTCCGGTGATGCTTTCCTGGGCGCGCAGGTAGGCGATGTTGGCCTCGACGACGCGCTTATTCCAGTCGTGAATGAGCTTGGGGTGCTCATAAAGCTCAATGAGATAGCGCTCGTAGCCGAGGACCAGGGCGCCGGACTCAACGCCCATGCAGCGGCCGTAGCCTTCGAAGTGGCCCCAGGTCTGGGCGATGACCGGATCCATGTGGTCGGCGTACCAGGCGTAGTCGCTGAGGGCGATGGCCATGTGGCCGGACTTCCACGGATCGGGCATTTCGAGCGCCGGTAGGTCGTGGATGTCGTTGACGGCGGCAAAGGGCACCAGTGGGCCGTCTTCCTCCTGCTTGATTGGCGAACCCCAGGCGGAGGTTTCGGGCGCGTAGCCGTAGTCGGGGGCAACGCCGGGGAGGTGCAGGATGTCGGGAAACTCGAGCTGGAACTTGGCCTGGGCGTAGTACTTGGCCTCAACGGTCTCGTAGTACTCCTGGCGTCCGACGCCGGCGTAGCCGGAGAGAAACGGTTCGGAGGCCCATACCACGGGCGGGACTTCGTCGACAGCCTCCTGCCGATTGGCGGCCATAACGCGCGCAAAGACATCCTTGGAGCGGCCGGCGGCTTCCGTGCTATCGGGCAAGGGGGGGCGGGGCATGGGTTACCTACGTCGCTGCATCAGGCCGGTCAGTCTCGCCTGAGGCAGCGGGATCAAGCAACGGCCAGTCGGAATCTCGCAGGTCGTCGGGCGGCGGTTCGGGTAGCCAGCGGGTCAAGCTCCCCAACGGACTGCGAAGTGATGCAACAAGGTCGTAGGCCCGGTCTATCAGAAATCCAACGAGCGGCCAGTAGCCGACGGATCGCCACGAGGCATCCGGCTGAACCTGGCAGAGCACGGCACGCAGGGCCACACCGGCGTGAAGCACACGTCCATCAGGTCGAATCACGTGCATGCTCTGTTGCCGTCGGGTGGGCGAGATGGTGGACATCATGGGCTCGGCAGTGGGCGAGGTCATGTCGACCCGCGCCACTCGATGATCAGGGTCCAAGCGAACAAGCAGCGCCACACAGCGGCGGCAGAAGCCACAGGATCCGTCGTATAGAAGGATCGGGCGGCGGGCGGCGGCCTGATTGTCGTGGTCAGTCATGCTCGAAGTGTAAGGCGAACGTGCGGCCCGAAGCTCCCGCGGCTTGCCGCTCTTGCCGCCGACACGGCCGGTAGCACCGGGAACTCAAGACCCGAGCCAGGGAGCGTCCGCGTCCTTTCGTGCCGGCCAAGACGAGTTGCTAGCCGCGTGGCTTGAAGCGGGCGAGTTGGTCGTCGACCCAAGCGTGATTGGCGTCGCGGGTGCGGCCGGCGTTGTGGGGGGTGTGGACGACGTTGTGGCGGCCGAGGAGGGGCGAGTCGAGGGGGACGGGCTCCTCGGCGAAGACGTCGGCAGCCAGGGATAGTTCGTCGTTGAGGACGCGGCGGTAGAGGGCGTCGGTGTCGCAGACGGCAGCCCGGGTGACCTGCACGACCAGCGAGCCGTGGGGCAAGGCGTCGATCAGGTCGGCCGTTATGAGGCCGCGCGTGTTGTCGGTGAGCGGGAGCATCGGGACGAAGATCTCGGAGTCCCTGACGAGCTCGGGCAGGTGAAAGCAGCGCCGGACACGGGCCGCGGCGAAGGTGGCGTCGGGCGCGTAGGGGTCCCAGATCGCGACGTCGGCACCGACGGCCGCGCAGAAGGAGGCGAAGCGGGCGCCGATGTTGCCGGCGCCAACGACGCGCACGCGCTTGCCGGCCAGGGTGCCGCTGGTGAAGCGAGGGTCGTCGCCGTACTGCTCACCGCGCTGGCCGGGGCGGCCGACGTCCGGGCGGTATTTCCAGGTCTCGTGCCCGTGCCGCATGGCGGTGTAGGTCTGCGGCGTACGGCGGAGCGCGGCCAGGGTGAGGCCCAACCCGTACTCGGCCACGGACTGTCCCCAGTAGACGTCCAGCCTGTGGGGGATGAAGCTGACGCCGCGGGCAATGGCGGCCTCGATGCCGTCGGTTGTCGAGTCGCCCCACCAGTTGGTGAGGAGGTAGCGCGGGTGGAAGCACTCTTCGAGCGCGCTGAACGGTTCGAGGTCCCGGGCGGCGGCTGGAAGTCCGAGGAGCGCCAGGCGCTGGACCGAGGCGGGGTCGGGGACGAGTTGCGGGGCGCCGGCTTCAGGATCCTCGGTGCGATAGAACTCGCAGTCGCCCTGGCGTTGCCAGCACTCGTGCCAGTAGTCGGCCGCGAAGGGCCACGCGGCGTCGAATCGTTCGTTGACACAGATGACTGATCGCATAGCCCGCAGCCTCCAGGTGCCCGATGGCTGGCCAATGATGCCTGCGCTGTACTATCGCAGACTGTTGGTGTGTGGCCGTGTTCGGCGGAGCTAATCATGAAGCGATTTCTCATTCAGTCAGAGACTCCACGCGATCAACTGGACTGGGGATCACTGGGGTGGCTGAGCAATCCGCCGGTGACCGGGAGCACGTACCTGACGGTGATCGACGTGGAACTGCTGCCAGGCAACGGGCACGACTTTCACAAGCACCCGGACCAGGAAGAGTCGATCGTGTGCGTGACGGGCACCGTGGAGCAATGGGTGGACCAGGAGCGGCGGATGCTGAATCCGGGCGACGCCGTGTATATCCCGGCCGACTGCGTACACGCGACCTTCAACGAGGGCGACGAACCGGCCAAGGTGCTTGCGATCCTGGGTCCGTGCGTCGGTGAAATCGGTTACGAAGTGGAAGAGGTGGCCGACCAAGAACCGTGGAGCGGCCTTCGCGGATAGCCTGGCGAGGAGGATGCTAGCCGGCCTGTAGCCGCCAGCGCGACGTGCCTCGGAAGTTGCGGGGGCAGTTGACAGAAGGCCCGGCTGGTCTCCGAGTCGCCGGATGCTTCAAACTAGGCGACAGCTTCATCCCGCCGCATAAGTGAAGGCCGCCAATGGCGCACCACGAGTTTTCGCCCACGACGTACTACAACACGATGGGGACGCATCCGCCGGCTTTGCACGTCGAGGCGGGTGATTCGATATCGACAACGACGGTCGACGCCCGTGGGTTCGATCATGAGAACGTTGAGTGGGCGGGGCGGCCGAATCCGCAGACGGGTCCGTTCCATGTAAACGGCGCGGAAGCCGGCGACACACTGGTGCTGCACGTGCACGAGGTGGTGCCGAACCGGCGGATGGGGTGGACCACGGCGCGGCTGGCGCCGAACGTGCTGGACTTCGGGTACGAGGCGGATCTGGACGGCGACGTGGAGTTGGCCTGGTGGGACGTGGACGTGGAGGCGGGCACGGTAACGCTGGTCGAGCCCGAAAACCGCCTGACCGGCCAGCCGCTACCGCTGCGGCCGATGCTGGGAACGGTGGGGGTGGCGCCGGACATTGGCGAGGCCATCAGCACGATGACCTCGGCAGCGCACGGCGGCAACATGGACTACAACGGGATCAAGCCCGGCGTGACGGTCTATCTGCCGGTGTTCGCCGACGGGGCGCTGTTTTTCCTGGGCGACGGGCATGCGCTGCAAGGCGACGGGGAGATGGACGGCACGGGCGTGGAGATCTCGCTGGACGTGAGGTTCAGCCTGGACCTGATCAAGGGCAAGACGATCGGCTGGCCAAGGGCGGAGGACGATACCTACCTGATGGCGTGCGGCAACGTGCGGCCGCTGGATCAGGCCGTGCAGCACGCGACAACTGAGATGGTCTCGTGGCTGGAAACGGATTACGGGCTGACGACTCGCGAGGCGCACATGCTGCTGGGACGGTTCGTGGAGTACGACGTGGGGAACATGTTCGACCCGGCGTACACGATGGTGTGCAAGGTGAAGAAGGCCGTGCTGGCGGAGTTGGGGTTCGAGCGCCAGGTGGATTGAGGTTGGCCTGTAGCTTGGGCCGAATCAGGTCTCCCTGACGAGGGTTTTGCGTAACCCGTCGTTGGGTGCCCGGAAGACCCTCACCCCAACCCTCTCCCACGGGGAGAGGGAGCAAGAGCGGCCGCATTTCGGAAACGCGCGGCTCTTTACGGAGGTTTCCTAGGGGACTTCCGTAAGCGCCACGGGGCGGTGTTCGCGGCTGGAGATGTCGCAGGCGATGGCGGCGCGGAGGGCTTCGACGGCGTCGTCGGCGGTGCTGCGCGAGGGCTCGCGGCCGCGGGCCACGTCGAGGAAGGCATCGACCTCGGCGGCATAGGCGTGGGCGAATCGGTCGTGGAAGTCGGGGTAGGGATGCGCCCCGAGCGGCGGGGCGCCGGGCTCCAGCGAGCGGAGGGGGGCGCGAGGGTCCCAGCCGACCACGATGCTGTCGCGGGAGCCGAACATCTCCATACGAACGTCGTAGCCGAGCGGATTGTGGCGGGTGTAGCTGAGGAGGCCCAGGGCACCGCCGGAGAGGGTGCAGGTTGCTATCGCCGTGTCGCAGTCGTCGAAGCGACCGTAAACGTCCCACTTGCGGACGGTGGTCTGGGCGAAGACCTGGACGACCTCTTCACCGGTGACGAAGCGGATGGCGTCGAAGTCGTGGACGCTGAAGTCGCGAAACATGCCGCCGGAGCCGGCGATGTAAGCCTCGGTGGCGGGTTCGGGGTCGTGACCGACGGTGCGAAAGGTGTAGAGGGTACCCAGCCCCCCGGCGGCGACCAGGTCGGCGGCGGCCTGGAAGCCGGGATCGAAGCGGCGCTGGAAACCCATCTGGACGGGGACGTTGCGTTGGTGGATGAGGTCGACGACCTCGCGCGATCGTTGGAGGTCGTGCGAGATGGGCTTCTCACAAAGGGTGGGGATGCCGGCTTCGACGGCGGCCTGCAGGAGTTCGGCGTGGGCGGTGGTGGTGGCGGCGATCAAGACGGCATCGACAGAGGCGAGCAGTTCGTCGTAGCCGGCGACGGATCGAAGGCCCAGATCGCCGGCGACGGACTTCGCAAGTTCGGTGCTGGCGTCCTGCAGCAGCACTTCCGACACTTCCGGGTGCGCCACGAGCCGTTCGGCGTGCGGGCGTCCGATGCGGCCGACTCCGGCCACGCCTACGCGCATATCTGTACCTTCCGTCCCTCTACCGCCCGCCGTGCGGCCGGTGGGGTGTCTGTTCGCCGGCAATCATCGCGCAATCTGAACCGGTGGTGCCCGCGCGTCAAGGGCGGGACGCGAGAGACGGAAGGCGGGCAGCGTAGGCTAAGGCCACGTTCTCCAGTTGGAGATGGATTGACGTGCGCGCTCTGAGTCAAGCCGCTGTCGGTCGCCAGGGTCGCTAATGAGTGACGGCCGGCTTGCGGGGAAGGTGGCCGTGGTCACGGGCGGCGGGAGCCAGCCCGGGGAGATCGGAACAGGGCGGGCGTCCTGCGTGTACATGGCGCGGGAGGGCGCCCGGGTACTGATGTCGGACATCGCCGCGGCGAACGCGCAGCGGACGGTGGACGCGATCCTCGCGGAGGGCGGCGAGGCCTCGGCATTTATCGGCGACGCGACCTCGGGCGACGACTGCCAGGCGATGGTGGCGGCGGCGGTGGAACGTTACGGCGGGCTGCACGTGCTGATGAACAACCTGGGATTTCGCTGGGGCGGGCATGACGGGCGCAAGGGGGTGGCGGAGATCGACGAGGACGTGTTGATGCGTGCGTTCGATCTGAACCTGAAGAGCGCGGTGCTGGCGAGCAAGTTCGCGATTCCGGCGATGATCGAGTCCGGCGGCGGTTCGATCATCAACGTGTCGTCCATCGACGGAATCGCCGGAGCGCGGCACCGGGGGGTGTCCTATTCGATCACCAAGGGCGCGCTGCCGATCCTGACGCGCAACACGGCGGCGTTTCATGGACGCGAAGGGATACGCGCCAATTGCATCGTGCCGGGGCACTTGCAGTCGGCGTACCAGTCGAGGATCAAACCGGTGGACCGCGAACTGCGGCGGCGGGTGAGCCCGCTGGGGACGGAAGGGACGCCGTGGGACATTGCCTGGGCGGCGGTTTACCTGGCGAGCGACGAGTCGCGGTGGGTGACGGGCGTGACGCTGCCGGTGGACGGGGGACTCTTTGCCGCGCAGCCGCTGCTGGCTCATGACTTGCTGCAGGAGCCGGACCTGGGAGCCGGACCCGAGGAGGCCTGAATGCCATACGAGCTGAAGCCGAAGACGATGTACCTGATGCCGACGCACTTCGGGCCGATGAGCGGTCCGCGGCAGGGCCCGGGCGGCGAGATTGGGGCGTTCGGCGTCGATGAACGGAAGTCGCGGAGGTATTCGGTCAGTTTTCTGACGGAGCAGGCGCAGCTTGAGGCGCTGCTGCCGCCGGGGTTTGAGCAGGTCGGGGAGCCGGTGGTCACGGTTTCGGCCAGCTACATGACCGAGATCGACTGGCTGGCGGGGCGCGGGTACAACACGCTGGGGGTGACGTTTCAGGCCAGGTTCAATGGATCGCAGGACCAGGCGACGGGGCCGCTGCTGCTGGTGTTGTGGGAGAACCTGACGGACCCGATTCTGACGGGGCGGGAGCAGTTGGGCTTTTCAAAGATCTACTGCGCGCTGCCCGAGCCGGTGGTTCACGGGGGCGAGACGCAGTGCACGGCGAGCTGGTTGGGATTCCGGTTCATGGACATGCGGCTATCGAACATGGTGGCGGTGGAAGAGCCGGCGGCGGCAGCGGCTGCTTCCGCAGACGACGGATTGCTGAAGGGGACGCTGCACTACAAGTACGTTCCAAAGACGGGCGATTGGGGCGAAGCGGACGCGGCGTATGCGGTGCTGAGTCCACAGAACCCGCCCGTGAGCGAACCGCAACGCTGGCAGGGGGAAGGCAGCGTGAGGTTTGAGCGCGCGCGCTGGGAGGACTTGCCGACGCAGTACATGGTCGTGAATGCGCTGGCCGAGCTCGAGGTGAAGAAGTTTCGAGGGGCGAGCATCGAGCACAGCGTGGGCGGCAGGGATCTGATTGATCAGCGCATTCTGCGGTAGGCACCGCGGGCAATTGGTCGAGCCATTGCTTGACATAATGTCGCGAATTCGACCCTAGACATGGGTTCGGCGGCGGCAGGGACCCAGATTTCCAGCGGACTGGCGCGGTGGCAGACGCCGCTGCTGGTGATCGCGGCGTGCGCGCTGATTGCGGTGATCGGGTTTGGTACTCGGTCAATATTCGGGCTGTTCCTGCCGCCGATGACCGAGGCGCGGGGCTGGTCGCGCGAGGCGTTCAGCGTGGCGATGGCGACGCAGCAACTGACGTTCGGGGTGGTACTGCCGCTGGCGGCGGCCTCATCGGATAGGTTCGGACCGGTGCGGGTGATGGTGGCCGGCGCCGTTGCCTATGCGCTGGGCCTGTGGCTGATGACGCTGGTTGAGTCGCCCCTGGTCTTCCTGCTGGTGGCAGGGCTGCTGGTTGGCGGCACTAACACCTTCACGTCGTTTTCGCTCGTCATAGCCACCATGGCGCGGATGGTGGAGCCAAAACGGCGGCCACTGGTGATGGGACTGGGGATGGCGGCCGGATCGCTGGGCCAGGTGATCTTCTCGCCGATTACGCAGGGGTTCATCAGCGCGTTTGGATGGAGCGACGCGCTGTTGATCCTGGCGGTGGGGTTTCTAGCCATCGTGCCGCTGGCGTTCCTGCTTCCGGGGAACTCCGAGGTGGCGGCCGAGCAGACGGCCAAGGAAAGCGTGGGCGCGGCGATCCGGGAAGCGGTGGGGCACCGGGGCTATCTGCTGCTGACGATGGGATTCTTTGTGTGCGGGTTTCACGTGGCGTTCATCACGGTGCACTTGCCCGCGTACATGCTGGACTTGGGATTCGAGCCTCGCGTGGGCGCGATTGCGCTGTCGCTGATCGGATTCTTCAACATCGTCGGGTCGTTTCTGTCAGGTATGGCCGGTACGCACCTGAGTCGACGGCTGAGCCTGAGCTTCATCTATGCAAGCCGGGCCGCGGTGATTGCCGCATTCCTGCTGCTGCCGAAGACGGAGCCGGTGGCGTACATGTTTGCCTCGCTCATGGGATTGTTGTGGCTGGCGACGGTGCCGCTAACAAACGCGATCGTGGCGCGGGTGTTCGGGGTGCGGTACCTGGCCACGCTGTTTTCGTTTGTGTTTCTTTCGCATCAGCTCGGGTCGTTCTCGGGCATCTGGCTCGCCGGTGGAATCTACGAGGCGACGGGAAGCTACGACGGGATGTGGGTGGCCGGGATCATTCTTGGGATTGCGGCGGCGCTGATTCACCTGCCGATCAACGAACGGCCGATTGCGCGGCTGGCGGAGGCACAGGGCTAGTTCGGAGCGGCTCGGCCTAGGTTTCGTCGAGCATGGGGCGGTATTGCAGGGCTTCGGCCAAGTGCTCAATGCGGATTGATTCACTTTCCGAGAGATCGGCGATGGTGCGGGCGAGCTTGAGGACGCGGTGGTGGCCGCGGCCGCTGAGGGACAGGCGGTCGTGGGCGCTTTGCAGAAGGCGTTCGGCGTCGGGTTCGAGGGCGCAGATGCGGGAGATCAGGCGGGCGGTGAGTTCGGCGTTGGTGAAGAAGCCGTGGGGCGCGAGGCGGTCCTCCTGGATCTTTCGCGCCCGGGCGATGCGGGCCTGGACGTGGGACGAGGGTTCGCGCTCGGTGTCGTCGGCCATCTTGGCGTATTCGAGGCGGGGAACGTCGATGTGGACGTCGATGCGGTCGAGCAGCGGGCCGGAGATGCGGTTGCGGTAGCGGCGGGCGGCTTCGGCGCTCATGCCGCCGCCGGGGCCGTCGGAGGCGGCGAAGCCGGAGGGCGAGGGGTTCATGGCGGCGACCAACATCAGGCGGGCGGGCAGGTCCACGCTGTAGGCGGCGCGGGTGATGGTGATGTGGCCGTCTTCGAGCGGCTGGCGGAGGGATTCAAGAGTCTGGCGGCCGAATTCGGGGAACTCGTCAAGGAAGAGGACGCCACGGTGGGCGAGGCTGATTTCGCCGGGGCGGGGCGAGGCGCCGCCGCCGACCATGCCGGCGTACGTGACGGTGTGGTGGGGGGCGCGGAAGGGACGCTCGACGACGAGGCCGGTGCCGTCGCGAAGCTGGCCGGCGATGCTGTAGATCTTGGTGACCTCGATGGCTTCGTCGAGGGTCATGGGCGGAAGGACCGAGGGCAGCGCGCGGGCGAGCAGAGTCTTGCCGGAGCCGGGCGGGCCGACCATGAGCACGTTGTGGGCGCCGGCGGCGGCGACTTCGAGGGCGCGCTTGGCGTGTTCGTGGCCGCGGACGTCGGCGAAGTCGACCGGGTAGCTGGCGGACCCGGTCGACATTTCGGTGACGGGCAGGGGTTCGATGCGGATGAGGCCCATGTAGTGGGCAATGAGCTGTTGCAGGGATTCGACGGGGTAGACGGATATGCCCTCGACGACAGCGGCTTCGGCGCCGTCAACGGCGGGGACGAAGGCCTTGTCGACGCCGGCGTCGCGGGCGGCGGCGACCATGGGGAGAACGCCGTGGGTGTGGCGAACGCCGCCGTCCAGCGACAGTTCGCCGAGATAAACAGCCTGGTTGTCGTCGAAGCCCTCGAGCTGGCCGGTCGCGGCCAGGATGGCCACAGCCATTGGCAGGTCGTAGACGGGGCCTTCCTTGCGGATGTCGGCGGGGGCGAGGTTTACGGTGAGGCGGCGCTCGGGGAAGACGGCGCCGCTGTTGCGGATGGCGCTGCGGGTGCGCTCGCGGGCCTCTTGAACGGCCGCGTCCGGCAGGCCGACGACGTTGTGCTTGGGCAAGCCATTGCTGATGTCGGCCTCGACGTCAAGGACGACGCCGTCAAGGCCGGTGATCGCGCAGCTGTGTACGGTGCCAAGCATGAGTGCCAGGAGCGGCCCGCCCAGCCGCGTTTACTGCGCTACATACCCGGCCCGTCGCCGATGGTCTTGTGCATCTTGAACGACCCGCTCTTCTTTTCCTCGCCGCCGCAGGCCGCCAGCAGCAGGCCGGTGGCGAGCAGGGCTACGACGCGGCGTCGAGGAACGATCTTCCGCAGCTTGGTGGCCGGCATGCGGAACTCCCTGGCTTGGCCGACGGCGCCTATCGTACGCGCTCCCGGGCTGAAGGGTGACATTGGGCGCCTAGCGCTCGACCGGGACCACGACGTAAGGGGTCTCGACGTCCAGGTCGGGTCCGATTGAGCCGTTGCCGAGACGGTCGATGGCCTCGACGTAGTACATGAGATCCCAGTCCCGAACAATGTCCATGCCAGGGATGGTGGCCGACCAGGCACCGTTGGTCTGCTGCATGGGAACCGGTGTGTAGAGTTCGCGCTGGTTGAGGTCGCGGTAGTAGAGGGTTACTAGCGCAAGATCATCAGCGGAGTCCACGCGGGCGGTGACGGAGAGATCCTGGCCGGGAACGGCGAGCGAGGCGCGTTCCACGTCAACGGCCGGAGCAGATACGGCGTTACCGACGGCCACGGGTTGGGGGTCGTCGGCAGAGCGCCAGGATCTGGTTTCTCCGTTAGCGTCGGTGGCCTCGATGTAGTAGGCGGCGTCACAGCAGGCGGGGACGGTAATGCCGGCTGAGTAGACGGGGCCGTCAGCGGACATGGACGCGCGCTGCCAGGGGCAGTCGCCGGAGCGCCAGACCAGGTCGACGCTGTCGATGCCGTCGGGGGCGGTGACAGTGGCGGAGATGTCGAGCGAGCCGGGGGCCGCTGTGCGGACGGGGACATGCCCGATTTGGGGTGCGGCCTCGCGGACGACGAGGGCGTTGATAACCCAGTCGGAGGCGGGGTGGGAGTTGATTTCCAACTCGAGACGACCGTTGGCGATGTTGCAGCGCTGGGTCTTCCGGACGACCTGGCCGGCGGGGATGGTGAAGCGTTCGGTCTGGTGACGGCCCTGGAAGGTGAGCCACATGGGGCCGCGGTCGACGGCATCGGGCGAGGTGTCGCCCATGACGGCCGTTACGTCGTAGAGGCCGGGCGCCACGTCGGCGCGGAACGTGTGCTCGACGTAGCCGGGACTGGGTCCGCGGTGCTGGAAGTCGTCTTCCAGGAGGCGGAGGGGAAGATCGCCGGGTTCACGATTGCGGCCCAGCAGGTCGCCGTTGTCGGGGAGCGGTGGGCTGAAGGCGCGTATGTCGCGAGTCATCTTCCAGCCGATGCCGCGTGCGGGCGTGTACTGGACGTCGGGCGAGACGGCGCGGAAGCGTCGTTCGACCCAGGCGGACTGCATGGTTCGGGGGATCCAGGGACGCGGGTCGACAGGCTCGGCGCCGAAGTCGAAGCCGTGGGCGAAGAGGCCGAATCGCTCGAAGACATCCTGCACTTCGTCGAGTCGGGCAAGGTCGTGGTCCAAGTAGGGCGTGAGGCGCTTCCAGGTGCCGGATTCGTCCTTGACGGGGCCGAAGA
Organism: Chloroflexota bacterium; assembly: GCA_022824495.1. Taxonomy (GTDB): domain Bacteria; phylum Chloroflexota; class UBA11872; order UBA11872; family UBA11872; genus UBA11872. The sequence goes on from JAJDZU010000009.1 coordinate 117,640, forward strand.
TCATCTCGTCGTCGTAGAGGCCGTCGGTGTGGTCGACGATGGCTTGCCACTGGTCGCGGGCCGACTGCATGTGGACCCTGGCGGACCGCAGGCGATCGGCGGCGCCGGCCACGTAGAAGAAGGCGAGGTCCAGGCCCGCGCGGAGCTTGTGGGCGTGGTAGCGGGCGAGGCCGGAGCAGAGGCGGACGTCGGCTTCGATGCCACGGTATTCGGCGCGCGCCTCTCCACTAACCGCGCCATCGGCGCGATTCAGTGCGGCTTCGGCAGCGTTGGCGTGCCGCTCCAGGCGTTCGGCGATCTGGAGCGGGGCGAGCTTGGCGCGGACGGCGTCCGCCAAGTAGTCCTCAACGTACTCGCTTGCGCCGTAGAAACCGGCGAGGTCGCTGGGTTCGACTTCGAGGTAGGCGTCGAGCAGACCGCCAGTGTCGCGCTCGGCCCACCAGCCGAAGACGCTGGCCGACGGGAGGTGGGCGGCGGTGATGAACGGAAGGTAGTGGGAAGCCTCCGAGACGGCGGCCAGCACATCGGCGCCGGCGTCCGATCCGAAGCGGTGAGTGAACTCGCGCTCCCACGCAGCGGCATCGCACGAGGGGTCGTAGCCTAGGCGGCCGAAGAGGAGGTACCAGAACCAGTAGCGTTCGTCCTCGAACTCGTACCAGTGCATGTCTTCGGGCTGAAAAAGCGGCCAGGCGCCGCCGACGTTGCGGAAGCCCTTGTTGGACAGGGGCGCGCAGACCTCGAAGCCCATTGAGTCCCCGAGGGCGCAGCTCTCGGCGTAGCGCCTAACCCAGGCCGGGTCGCCCCAGAGAGTGAACTTGTTGGTGCCCAGGTTCCACATGCGGAGCAGGAACTCGTACTCGCGGGGGTACTTGAGGAGGTCGCCGTAGGAGTGGCGGCGGTCCATGCGGTCGTAGTCCTGCAACAGGCCGGCGGAGTAGGGCATGCCCTGGTGTTCGCACCAGAACTTGGTGGAGACGGTGGTGGGCAGGCCGGTAGCCAGGGCTCCTTCCCAGGTGTCGTCGGCGATGGCCTTGGCGCGACAGTCGATTTCGATTTCGCGCCCGGCCGCCACGACGCCGCTGTAAATCGAGCGAAAGAAGGCCGGGCTGTCTTCGGCCTCGATGCCAGACTCGGAGTTGACGCGAAGCTGGACGCCGGAAATGTCCGGGCAGGCCTTGAGGACCCTGGCCATGCCGAGCTCGCAGTAGTCGGCCAGGATGTCGAGGCTGAGACCTTCGACCAGCGATTCGCCGTACTCGTAGCTGTGCTGCTGCCAGACGCCGAAGGTAAAGTCGATGCCGCGCTCCACGGCGGTGCGCGAGATCATCCGGAGGGTGGCGAGGTTTCGTTCGCGCTGCTCCTCGGTCAGGCTTGGCACCGTGACATCGGGGAACTCGGGCATCGGGACGAGGAAGGCGTAGGGAGGCACCAGGTAGGCGGTCTGGTGGCCGAAGGTGAGGCTGAAGGCGTTGAAGCGGTAGAGCGAGAGCTTGTCGAAGTAGGCCCGCCAGAACTCCGGGTTGAAGTACCAGGGGCCGTCGACGGCTTCGTTGTGGGGAAAGATGCAGACGCTGCGCTTGCGGAGGAACGGGGACTCGCTGGTGGGCGGGAAGGTAGCTGCCCAGTCCAGCGGCGCCGGGGCGAGCTCGATGCGGCGAGCGACTTCGCGAAGGGCGTAGGCGAGGCCGCGGTCGTCGGAGCCGCCGATTGCAAGGGTTCCGCCGGCGAAGGCGAAGGCGAGGGACTCGGGCGAGTCGATCAGCGCCGCTCCGGACGCGTCCAGCAGAGCCGCCTGTTGGGCCGTAGCCGACGTGCCCAGCTGGATCGTGACCGAGGCGTGGTCGCCCGCAATCGTGTGTCCGCTCTGATCGAGCGCCTGATGGAGTTGATCCAGTGCTATTTGCGCGGGCGATCCCAGGTCGCCGTTGACCACGATTCGAATGCGTGTCGCTGCGTCAGCCACGGCTATCGCCTCTCTTTGGGTGCGCTGAACGACGCGCCCGATCGCCCGACTCGGAATGCTCGGGGCATTGTCGCAATCCCAGATTGGATCAGCAGAACAGAGCCTTCGTAGAGGCGCCCTGAACCCGCTTCATCCTAGAAGCCGGGGCGCGGGATTGGCTTCTCGCCCTGCGTCATGAACGTGCGGAGTTCGCGGCCGGAGAGCGGGAGGAAGTCGCCGCGGATGGCGTAGATGCGGGCGTTGTTCATTTCGATCTCGAGGCGGATTGCCTGGCCGGTGAACGACGCAAGGCCGCGTCCGCCGGTCCAGCGCGGCGACCAGTCGAGCGCGTCGCCGGTAAAGGGGTGGCAGTCGTCGTAGCCGTAGCCCTCGATCACCTCGCCCACCGGGTCGGTGACCTGGACGCGGGTTTCGAGACCGGACTGGATGTTGAACCGGGCCTCGCCGCCCTGCCAATAGAGGGAGCGGGTGCCGATCATGCCCGGTCCGAAGCAGGACTCGACGTAGTAGAAGCCGTCCAACCGCAACTTGTGCATGAGCAGGGCGCCGGTGTCGTTGCCCTCGCCGGCCGGTCCGCGCTCGAGTCGTTTGGGTCCGATATGGGGGTTGATGTGGTAGCCGTGCTCGAGCTTGGAGGCACTGGAGTAGATGCGGATCTGGTTGTCGTCGTCGACGACGAGACTGTGCGGGCGCATGGTGCCCGCGCCGTATTCGCCCTGTTCGGCGTTAGGGATGAAGGGCTCCCGGATGGAGCGGTTGAAGTGCCAGCCGTTGTAGCTGTAGGCCAACTGGCAGTCGGTCTTGCCTCCCCAGTACTTGACCAGGGGGACGGGATCGGTGTGATAGATCCAGACCAGGCCGACGAACTTGTCGGCGTAGGGAAACGCGACCATGCCGTAGATCTCGGCCAGCGGGGTGTCGAGGGCGTCGGTGGCGAGCACCAGTTCAGGCTCGCTGTAGGTGCGGAAGTCCTTGGTCTCGGACAGGGCCACCCGCCGTGGATGCGCGTGGGGCGCGGGGCGGGCGCTGATGACGTAGCAATCGCGCACGTGGTTCCAGTAGGCGGTGCTGGGCGGGTCGGGGCTGTGCTTGCGCCATTCGACGCCTTCAACGCGAGTCCAGTTCAGGCCTTCCGGCGAGGTCCACAAGTGGTTGCCCTTGCCGACGGCGAAGCCCTTGACGCGTTCGTTCGGGTCTTCGGCGCGCTCGTCGAAGTAGCAGTCCCACTGGTGGAAGTCCTCGGACTTGGACAGGACCTGGTTGGGGTACCGGCGGTCCGGTAGGGGCACACGATCGGTCAGATCGGGCTTTTCCCAGTGGATGCCGTCGTCGCTCTCGGCCACGAGGGCGTAGCTGTCGGGCTGTTCCTCGGGGACGACGGACTTGCCGTTGTAGAGGATGCGCCAGACGCCGGATTCGTGCTTGAAGGCGGTGGGATAGCCGGAGCCGAGCCAGAAGCCGGGCTCTTCGAGGGTGGCCTCGGGTACAAGCTCCGGCTGACCGAGGCCCCGCCGGCAGTTGTTCCATCGACTCAGGTAGTTGTCGTCCCAGAACAGGAGCGTGAAATCGCCGGAATTCAGCATGGCGGGGACTCCCTGCGTGGCGCACAAGGCACCAGGTTGCACTGACGATACCGCGCGACGTGCGTGGGCCTGAAATCTGCTCGGGTAGTGGCGCTAGGGGATTGCCGCGGATAGCGGCTACGAGTTGTCCCGGCGGTTGACGTCGGGGCGGATCTGGTCGGGCAGGAGTTGCGGACGTCCCGCGACAAGGCGTTGGCCGTCCACGAACCCCTCCGGGCGGTTGCGTAGCTGGTCCAGCATGCGCCGGCGCCAGAGGGCCACGCGGGATGCGGCGGCGGGGTCGTCTGCGGCGTTGTGGAGCTCGTGCGGGTCGCGAGCCAGGTCGAAGAATTGCTCGCGGCCGTCCGCGGGGTACCAGATGTACTTTTCGCGGCCATCGGTCAGGTACTGATGGGCCGGCGCGTATTCCGACCAGCGTGCGCTGCTGCGGCCGCGTCGGCCGCCATGGTGCTCGCCGTGGAGGAAGGGGCGCCAGGACGTTTGGTCGCCGCGAGCGAGCGGGAGGACGCTGCGACCGTCGACTGAGTCTGGGATCGGGACGCCAGCCGCGTCCAGCAGGGTCGGCATGACGTCCTGAAGGCCGACCGGCTGATCGATTACGGCGCCGTGCTGCGGTTCGAGCCATTCGGGGAGGCGCAGGATGAATGGGATGTTGGCCGAGGGCTGGTGTGCCCAGGTCTTGCGGAAGAGGTTGTGATCGCCCAGCATCTCGCCGTGGTCGCTGGTGTAGAGGACTACGGTGTCCCGCCACATGCCGGCCTGGGAGAGCGCGCGAAACAGGCGATTGACCTGGTCGTCGATGTGATTGACGAGCCCGTAGTAGGCGGCGCGCATGCGGCGCATCCAGGCGTCGGGCAGGTTGATGTCGACGGGCTGGATGTTGAGGCCGAGGTTGGGTTGGTCGAACTGCCTGGCCCAGTCGCCAATGTGGGGCTCGGGAATGTCGTCGGCGCGGGCCATGTAGCGGTCAAAGTACATCTTGGGCGGGGTGAAGGGCGGATGCGGATCGACCACTGAGACCCACAAGAAGAGCGGGGCCTCGGGGTCACGTTTCTGAATTAGTTTCAGCGACTCGTTGACGCACCAGGTGGTGAGGTCGTAGCCCTCGGGCAGGTGGCTGGGGCGGGCGTTGAAGGAGTTGGTTTCAACGCCGTGCAGCTTGCCGGCCAAGACTTCGCGGCGGCCTTGGTCGTTGAGCCAGTCGGCGTAGTCGTTGCCGTCGCGCTGGCTGTTGGCCACGAGCATGTGCTGAAAGCCGAAGCGCTTTCGTCCGGGGTGCCAGTGGGTCTTGCCGATGAGTTCGGTCTGATAGCCGGCGTCCGCAAGCGTGGAGGCGATGGAGTGGCGGAGGTTCCAGTGGTAGCCGCCATAGAAGCCGACCATGCCGTTGGTGACGGGGGCCTGGCCGGAGAGAATGACGCGTCGCGCAGGGATGCAGGTTGGCGATTCGCTGAAGGCCGACCGGAACCAGGCGCCGTTGCCGGCCAGGTAGTCGAGGTTGGGGGTTCGCAGGACGGGATGGCCGTCAATGCCCAGGGCGTCGGCGCGTTGCTGGTCTGAGGTGATGAGGAGGATGTGCGGACGGCGACTCGGCATGGCGATCAGGCGCTCACTTGATTGGTCGCGGGTTGAAGCTGTTCTGGGCGCAGTTCCTGCTGTCCCGCGACCAGGCGGCCGTCGCTGACGAAGCCTTCGGGGCGAGCGGCCAGTTGGTCGATGAGGCGCCGACGCCACTTGTCCACGCGTTCGCTGGCGTCGGCGTCGTTGAGGGCGTTGTGCATTTCGAGTGGATCGGCGTCGAGATCGAAGAACTGTTCCTCGCCGGTCCGGGTGTACCAGATCAGTTTTTCGCGGCCGTTGGTGACCCACTGGTTGCCCTGGTCGGGCTCGTAGCAGGCGGTGTGCTCGCCGTGGAGGTAGTCGCGCCAGGCCGGCGAATCGCTGCGCATGAAGGGGAGGACGCTGGTTCCGTCGACAGATTCGGGGATCGGGACGCCGGCCGCGTCGAGGATGGTCGGCATGACGTCCTGCAGGCCGACGGGGCGCTCGATGGTGAGTTCGGCGGTGCAGTCCATCCACTCGGGGGCGCGGGCGAGGAACGGGACGCGGATGGACCCTTCGTAAGGCCAGGTCTTTCGGAAGAGGTTGTGGTCGCCCAGCATTTCGCCGTGATCGCTGGTGAAGAGCACGAAGGTGTCGTCCAGCAGGCCGCTTTCGCGGAAGCCCTTGAGCAGGCGCGAGATCTGGTCGTCGACGTGGTTGACGAGGCCGTAGTAGCCGGCGCGGCAGCGGTGGAGATCGTCTTCGCGCAGGCGCATGACGGAGGCGTCGGGATTGAGGCCGGGAGGCGGCGCGTCCAGTTGGGGCGCCCAGTCGCCGACATAGGGCTCAGGAAGGTCGATCGACTCGTAGCGTTCCCAGTAGACGAGAGGTGGAGTGAGGGGCGGGTGCGGGTCGACGAAGGAGACCCAGAGGAAGAACGGGGCGTCGGGGTCGCGCTGGCCGATGAAGCGGAGGGCTTCGTTGACGCACCAGGTGGTGTGGGAGAAACGCTCGTCGAGGTGGCTGGGGCGTCCCACCCAGCCGTTGGTGGAGACGCCGTGGGCCAGGCCCATTTCGAGCGAGGTGGCGCCGTTGTCGGCCAGCCACTCGGCGTAGTCGTTGTTGTCGCGCTGGCTGTCGGCCCAGACCATGTTGTCGAAGCCATAGCGCTTGCGCTGGGGGTACATGTGGAGCTTGCCGACCAACTGGGTCTGGTAGCCGGCCCGTGAGAGTTCGCCTGGCAGCGAGTGGTCGAGCGCCCAGCCGACGCCGCCATAGAAGCCGACCATGCCGTGATTGAAGGGCCGCATGCCGGAAAGCATGGTGCGGCGGGCGCCGATGCATGAGGGAACTTCGGCGTAGGCGCGGGTGAAGTTGGTTCCGCTGGCCGCCAGGAAGTCGAGGTTGGGGGTGGCCAGGGGATCGGCGCCGTTGATGCTGAGGGCGTCGCCGCGTTGCTGGTCGGTCGTGATGAAGATGACGTGCGGGCGGCTTGCGGCCAAGGCGCGGAACCTGTTGCAGCAGACGCGGCTCAATTATGGCGCACGAACGGTCGGAGGTCGCGTGCGGACGTCTCAGAGTCTGGATCGACACTACGGGTTGGAGTGGCCTGGCTGACCGGTCCGACGGATTGGGCATATAGTCAGCGACGCGGCCGGGGTTCGCTACAGGGGCGAAAGTGATGGCTGAGTTGCTGCCGGGGCGGGTTCCGCCGTTCGACGTTGCCGCCGGGTATCACCCGATCATGGACTACCGATTCGTGAGTGCCGGGCAACCGCGCTGGGTTGGGGCGGACGGCAAGCCGATTCACTACTGGGAGACGGCGGATCCCGAGGGGATTCGCGCGGCGCACGCGGACGTGCCGCGCGGAATCGAGTTGCGGACGCAGCCGGCCGAACGGTCGGATCCGATTCTGACCTGTACCGAGCCGTGGGAGTACAACAACGGCGGTCCGGCGATCATTCGCGACGGCGGGCTGTACCGCATGTGGTACCACGCGATCGCGCCGGATCACTGGGATCCGGAGATCGCGGCGACGCTGAAGTGGGGTCCCGACTGGGGAGGCTTTCTTTGCTACGCGGAATCCGACGACGGGTTCGAATGGCGCAAGCCGGATTGCGGTCAGTACGCGTGGCAGGGGCAGGAGGCCACGAACATCGTGTTTGGCCGAGAACTGGCGGGCGAGCCGGGAATCCATGGAGAGTCGGTATTCCTGGATCCTCAGGCGCCAGCGCATGAGCGGTTCAAGGCGATTTACATGGGCCGGCTCTCGAAGGACGTCATTACTCATTGGGCGCGGGAGCATCCGGAGCGGGTGGACCCGTGGATTGCGGTGCATCCCGATCGCGGGTTCTTCGTAGCTACGTCGCCGGACGGGATCAAATGGACCGCGCATCCGGAGCCCGTCGTGATCTTCATCAGCGACACCATGAACGTGGTGGATTGGAACGCGGAGCGGCAGAGCTACGTATGGTATTCACGGGGATGGTCTTGGGACCGGCGCACGATCGCGCGGGCCGAAAGCCGCGATTTCTTTGACTGGCCGCTGCCGGAGCAGGTGTTGACCACGCCGCCGGACGACCTGGCGTTCACGGATATATACACCAACGGCAAGGTGACGTACCCGGGCGATCCGTCCACGCACATCATGTTTCCGACGCTGTACGACCGGGCGCTGGACACTACGTCGCTGGCAGTTGCGACCAGTTCGGACGACGTGGTGTGGAACTGGGTGCCGGGAGGGCCGGTGCTGGAGCCGGGGGCGGAGGGCACGTTCGACTCAGGGTGCCTTTTCTCGTGCAAGGGCCTTGTCGACCTGTCGGGCGACCGAATCGGAATGCCGTATTCGGGAAACAATCTGCCGCACAAGTACCCGCGACAGACGCTGGAGAGCGCCACGGCGTATGCCACGTGGGAGCGAGGCCGGATTGCAGGACTGGTTGCCGAGGGCGACGGTGCGTTCGCAACGCCGCAGTTACTGCTGAACGGGCGCGAGGTGCGGCTGAACGTGAAGACGGCGGCTGACGGCGAGGTGCGAGTCTCGGCCCTGGAACGCGGGGCCGGATGGACGTCGCGGCCGGGTCACGGTTCGTGGGTGGAGCTGGGTGCGAGCCGGTCGATCACGGGCGATCACCTGAGCGTGCCGGTGGACTGGAATGGGAGCCCGCGGCTCAAACTCTCGGCGCACGGGCCGGTGACACTTCGCTTCCAGATGCGGAAGGCGACGCTGTTCGGGTTTGAGGTCACCGGATAGCCGCAACACTTATCGGCATAGACTTGACGTAACGCTCGGACACAGGGAAGCCAGGGACGGGGCGCTTATGAAGATCGTGATTGGCACGGGTCAGTTCGGCGAGGACTACGCGGAGCGGCTGGGCGCGCGCTTTCCCGAGGTCACATTCTCCATGGCCCTGACCGATCCGGACGAGGTGCGCGAGATCGTGGATGCCGATGCGTTCCTGGGCTGGCCGGAGCCCGAAGCGATAGCCGCAGCGCAGCGGCTGCGCTGGATTCACGTGCCGGGCATGGGGATCAATAACACGATGCTAAGCCCGGGTATTACCGAGTCCGGGATCGTGGTGACGAATTCGCCGGGGGCGCACACGAGCCCTATCGCCGACCACGTGATGTTCTTCGTGCTGTCGCTGGCGCACCAAGGTCGCCGGTTGCTGGACGATCAGCGGGCGCGGCGCTGGGATACCGGGTCGTACGAGCGCAAGCTGCGCGACCTGGACGGCTCCCACATGCTGCTGATCGGGCTGGGCGGTATTGGACGCGCCGTGCATCAGCGCGCCATGAGCTTTGGGATGCAGGTGTCGGCGATCGATCCGACACCGACGGACGTGCCGGCGGGCATTCGCGAGATCGGCGGTGTGGAGCGGCTGAACGAGCTGCTGGCCGAAACCGATTGGCTGGTTGTCACCGTACCCATTACGCCGGGCACCCGGAACATGATCGACGCCCGACGGATCGGCTTGCTGAAGCAAGGCGCCGCGGTGATCGTGATTTCGCGCGGCGGGATCGTGGACGAGGACGCGCTGGCGGAGGGACTGCGTTCGGGGCGGCTTTCCGGCGCGGGGCTGGATGCGACGGCAACTGAGCCGCTGCCCGCGGAGAGTCCGCTGTGGGACATGGACAACGTGCTGATCTCGCCTCACTGCTCGGGTGTCACGCCCAGCATGTGGAAACAGCGGCAGCAAACGCTTGAGGACCAGGTGGGTCGCTTTGTTGAAGGGCGGCCGCTGGCGTATGTCTGCGATCTTGAGCGGGGGTATTAGGCCGGGGGCAGGCTCATCGCGCTTCCGGGTGGTTGATCAAGATGCCTCGTGTGCCAACTGGAACCTTCTACTTGACATAAGGCACAGCAGCAGGCGTTGTGGCTTGGGTGTGGGCGGACTCTCGATGTTGGAGCGCTGCCTATGGCGTAATCGAGAGATAGTCGCCGCCGGGCGTCCTGGTGGCGCGGGATTCGAAGAAGGTGCCGCGCTCGGTGCGGTAGACGACGTGGCCGTCGACGGATGGGGCGGTGATCAGGCCGAGGTGCTCGCGCACGACCAGTTCGCCGGGCGGCGCGGCGAACTGGTCGTGCCTGTCCTGCAGGTTGATTGATTCCGCCAGCGGCTGCGGCGGATAGCGCGCACTCATTAGGTGGACCCTGCGGTACCGCGGCTGCGAAGCCTAGGACAGTCCGTAGGCGTAGAGGCGCGCGGCGCCGTAGAGCCAGAAGCGGAGCTTGACGCGCCTGGATTCGAGATCGGAGAGGTTCTTGCCGTTCCAGGCGACGGGGCGGCGCAGACCGTCGATGAAGATGTCGTCGGAGTCCCGGCGGGTGAAGCCATCGAGGGGCTGGTTGGTGTCGGGGTCGAGTACCTCGACTTCGATCCAGCTGCGATTTTGGCGGACGTCGCCGACGTTGAGGGTCAGGCTGGAGAGGCCCTCTACCTCAATAGGCGTCGTGGTGGCGTGGCCGGGGGTTTCGCGGTCGGGGGTTTCGAGGCAGGTGAAGCCGTCCTCGCGGAGGGTGGCAAGGCCCATACGCACGACGCGCCCGGAGCCGCTGCCGGAGCCGCCGTAGTCGATGCCCGGTATGAAGTTCTCGGGTGGCCAGGTGGTGAAGTCCTCGGCCGCGCCGCCGTAGTACAGGTAGATGGTGCCGTCCTTGACTACGGGCTTGTCGGAGATGACGAGCAGGCCGCCGTCCCACTCGGTGTGGGCGCCGCGGGGGATGGTGGGCTGGTGAGGGTTGACGCGCTCGAAGTTGGCGCCGTCGGCGCTCACAGCCAGGCGAATGTCTCCGCCATACATGCCGTAGAGCCCGTAGTCGCTGGGCACGTACCAGCCGTACTCGTAGGCCATGATCCAGGCGCCGCCGTAAGGCCCCATCATGACGTGATGGTCTTCTTCCTCGAGGCCGTCGTTGGGTGAAATCAGCGGGTTTTCGTCGGCTTCGCGGAAGTTCTCGATGTCCGGGCCGTAGGCCAGGAACTTGGCTCGGCCCTGCGAGGGGTTTCGCTTGGCGAACTGCTTTAGATGGGGCTCATCCAGATCCACCATCCACTGATAGACGAACTTGAAGCGCCGGCTTGGATCGGGGTCCTGATCGTCACGGACCAGGACGCCGACGTCGGGCGGTCGTCCACCCCATCGCGGCAGCAGGATTCGCTCGCCGGTGGTCCAGTTGATGCCGTCCGGGGAGAAGATTGCACGCGCGCCGTGTTCGCTGTAGGCGGGTTCGCCGACATAGCTGTGCAGGCGCTTGATGCCCTTGAAGCGCTTATTGGGGTCGGGCTCGGCGTCGTCCTTGATGACTGGACCGCGACCTTCGATGACGATGTTGTTCTCTTTGCTGCCCTTGTACTCGAACATTCCGAGATTGGGTTTGTGCCAGTTAACGCCGTCTTCGCTTATGGCGTAGCCGGTGGCCCACCATCTGGCGCCGCCCATGTCGGACCCGGCGTACCAGGCCTTGAAGAGCTTGTCCTCTTCGTCGTAGATGACGCTCTGGGACGACCAGGGGGCGCAGTGGGTGGAGTCCCACTCGTGGATGTCGCCGAGCGGTAGCACGGGGTTGAGCGGGTGCTTTTCGGCCTTGCAGACGGCCCGGACGACGTTGTGGCAGGACTCCACACGGTTCAGGAGGAGGAAGCCGTCGCTGCTGGATGGGTTGGCGCTCATGTGGAGACCTTCGAGGCTGAAGAGGAGCCGACGCTCAGCATAGGCGCACATGAAACCCGACGCGACCAGCCCCTACAGTCCAGAAGGTCTAGCGAAACGAATCGCGGTTGGGCGACGCGAGCTAGCCCTTGATGCCGGTTAGGGCGATTCCTCGGATGAACTGCTTTTGGGCCAGGAAGAAGGCGACGATCATCGGGACGATGAGAAGCATGGCGCCGGCCATGAGGAGGTGGTATTCGGTGCCGAACCTGGAGACGAAGAATCTCAGTCCTACCGCCAGGGTGAGGTTCTCGGTACGCAGGAGGTAGATCAACGGCTCCAGGAAGTCGTTCCAGCGGTTCATGAACGAGAAGACCGCGATGGTAGCGATGGCAGGCACCGAGAGTGGGATGACGACCTTGCGCAGGATCTGGAGGTGGGAGGCGCCGTCGATACGCGCCGCGTCGTCTAGCTCGCGCGGCAGCGTCAGGAAGAACTGCCGCATGATGAAGATGTAGAAGGCGGTTCCAAAGAGACGCGGAATCAGCAGCGGCCACAAGGTGTCGATCATGTCCAGGCGGTGGAAGATCAGCCAGCGCGGGATCAGGGTGACGGCGCCCGGGAGCATCATCGTGGCCAGCACGCCGATAAACAGCTTGTCGCGTGCCGCAAAGCGGGTGCGTGCGAAGCCATAGGCCACCGACACGCTGGTTACGGTCTCGGCGACCACGCTGAACGAGACCACGATGAGGGAGTTCTTGATCCACGACCACGTGGGACCGTTCTGCCACATGATGGCGTAGTTTTCCCAGACCGGCGGCAAGGGAACGATGATCGGCGGGACGACGTAGAGGTCGGATTCCTTGGTCAGCGAAGTTCGCAGCATGAAGAAGACGGGGTACATGTATACAAAGGAACCGCCGACCACGATGAGGTAGAGGAGGACTCGGCGCGTCCAGCGAAACGCGCGCAACGCGATCGGCCGTCGCTGCCCTGCTTCGGCGGTTGTCGCCGCCATCTAGCCTGGCTCCTGGTATTCGTAGTAGACCCAGCGCCGAGCGCCCAGGAACTGGACGATCGTGGCTAAAAAGATTATGGCGAAGAGGATCCAGGAGATCGAGGCGGCGTAGCCCATCTTGAAGGCGTTCCAGCCCATGATCCAGATATAGAGCAGGATGAACAGGGTGGCGTTGTCGGGCCCGCCCTCGGTCATCAGCAGCGCCTGGGTCACGACCTGGAACGACCCGATTACACCCAGGATCAGGCTCAGGAAAATATAGGGAGTCATCATTGGAATAGTCACGTGGCGGACCTTCGCCCACCAGCCGCCACCATCCACTTCCGCCGCTTCATAGAGGTGTTGGGGCACGCCCTGCAGGCCGGCCAGGAAGATCACCATGGAAGAACCCACGCCCCAGAAGCTCATGATGATGAGCGCAGGCATGGCCCAGGCGGTCGAAGTCAGCCACCGGGGACCCTCGATTCCGAACCATCCCAGCATCCCATTCAGCGCTCCGCGCGGCGCGAACAGCCAGATCCAGATGAGCGCCATGCCTACCCCGGATGTCACGGAGGGGATGTAGTACATCGTGCGCCAAATCGGCATTCCCCTGACCTTCTGATTGAGCAACCCGGCCACGGTAAAAGCGATCACGGTGGATCCGGGTACGTGGAACAGGGTGTAGTAGAACGTGTTCCAGAGGCTTTTGCCGACCAACGGGTCTGTGAAAGCAGCCTGATAGTTTCGAAATCCGATGAAGGAGGGCGGGCGACCCACGTCCCAGTTAAGGAACGAAATGATGAGCGCAAATATGTACGGCCCGAGGTCAAGCAGGATGAACCCCACGACCCAGGGGAAGATGAAGACCCAGCCTTCCTGATTGGATAGCCACTTGCGCATAGCACGCCAGCGCGACAGGCGGGCAGGCGTTCCGCCGAGACCCGTCGTCTTCGAGCTAAGGCTGCTCGACGCCACGCTTCACCTCCGGGCTACTAGCCCGTATGCCCAGAGTCAACCTTCGCCTTTGGCAAAGACTGCATTTGGACAGCCGGTGGGGGCGCCAGAGCGACGCCCCCACCGGAACAAATCCTGAGAGCCTAGATCTCGCGTTGGAGAGCTTCGGTTCCCTCCGCGTCCAACTCTTCCATCATCTGGTAGGGGCTCTCGCCGCCAACCAGCGCCCGGTCGGTCAACTTGGCGCGGGAGAGACGGAACCACTCCAGCCAGTTCGGGTGCGAGTGGGTGCCGCGGACCCAGTTCTCGCGGAACTGGCCGACCTTCTCGGCCTCAGCGGCCAAGTCGGGGAAGTTGTCCGTTCCGCTGGCGAACTCGGTAATGAACGGGCTGTTCCAGATGTTCTTGACGGCCGGAACCACGGGCTGGAACTCGGCCAGGTACGGCGCCATGATGTCGCCGTGCCAGAAGAAGGCAAGCCCGGCGGCCTCCTCGGCGTTGCCGCGCTCCTCGGCGGCCCGGTTGACCACGATGTTGTTGGTCTCGTTGTGGTAGCCGCGGAGCCCCGAGTAGGGCGACTGATATGGCCAGAACACGTGGAAGTCGAAGCGACCGCCGATGCTGTTCTTGATGCCCCCGCCCGAGTTGTAGCCGAAGCCCGACATGCCAATCAGGCCAGTGGCAAACAGGTTACTTGAGCCGGAGGTGTTCGCCGGCGACTCCAGCGTGGCCTGTACCTCGTCGGTGTTTGGCGACACGCCGTCTTCCCAGGCCAGCTTCCACCAGTCGGCGAACGCCTCAACGGAGTTGCCGCCGGGCTGCGTGGCGATCGAAGCGGTGGACGTCTCGGTCGCCGTGTCGTACCACTTGGCGCCTTCGCTGGCAAAGCGCTCGGCAAAGCCCTGGTTCCAACTGTAGGTCTGACGCTCAAAACCCCAAACGTTGGTTTCGGGGTCGCGCATCTGGGCCGCCAGGTCGCGCAGTTCGTCGAACGAATAGTCCTTGTCGGGAATGGTGACGCCGAACCGCTCGACCAGGCTCAGGTTGGCCATCATGGCGCCCACGTACACCCCGTAGGGCACGCCCCGGGTGACCCCGTCCTTGTCGACCAGGTAGCCGTCGTGCCACCAGAAGTCGTCCTTCGTCAACCCCTCGCGCTGCATGTGCGGCTCGAGGTCCAGGTTGTACAGGTCAGCGTTCCACCACAGCTCGGACATTAGCTCCGGTCCCGAACCCGCCACGAGCAGGTTAGTCAGGATGCCGGAATAGCCAACGGCGGTGCTGCCGCCGGAACCCGAGATGATGAGGATGTCAACCGTAACGTGCGGGTGGACCTTGTTGTATTCCTCGGCCATGAACTTGTGCGTGGCCGCGCGAACGCCCGAACCCCAGTCGGTGGAGAACTCCAGCCGCACCGGTGTCTTCTGCATCGGCGCTTCGACCATGACTTCCCTGGTGACGACCTTCTCGACGACCCTCTCCCGTTCGACGATCTCGGTCACCACGCGTTCAACCGGTACCTCGACTTGCTGGGTAACGATCTTTTCCTGCGTGACGATGCGATCGACCGGGACTTCCCTGACTTCAGTTCTCGTCACGATCGTCTCGACGGGGACTTCCTTGAACACCGTGGTCTCGACCGGGACTTCTTTGGTGATGATTTGCGGCTCGGCTTCGCCGCAGGCCGCCAGGGCCGCGATGCCAGCCGCGCTTACACCCAGTCCACCGGCGATGCGCAGCATCCGGCGTCGGGTCATGTGTGAACTGATGCCCATACCGTGAGCCTCCCCTAGAGAGCGCCGCATCCGCTCGGCGCCGAAGGCAAACGTAACATGCAGAGTCCAAAGCGTCCTAACCCGAAACGATGAAACTCATGGAGTACGACTTGCTGATCACTGCCGGCCGCATCGAGGATCCGGCTCGGGGTCTCCGTGGATCCGGATATGTGGCGACGAACGGCAATCGCTTAGCGATTACCGCCATTGGAGCCGATGCGGGCGAGGTACCAAAGGCGGGGCGGCGGCTGAACTTTCCCGAAGGCGTGCTGCTGCCCGGTCTGGTGGATATGCATGCGCATCCGGCTATCGAGGACTCGAAGTACGGAGTCGACCCCGATGAGCACTTCCTGCCGCGGGGCTCGACGACCGTTATGTCCCAAGGCGATGCCGGTGCGCGCAACTGGCCGCGGTATCGCGAGCGGCTGATTGGCCGTGCTCGCACTCGTGTGCGGATGGCCATCAACTTATCGGCCTCGGGGGAGTCCAACACCGGATTCAGCCTGGGCGATCTGGCCGAGGCGGACGTGGACGCCTGCGTGAACGCAATCCGCGACGGAGGCGACCTGATCTGGGGCATTGCGATCAACGTGGCCGAGGCCGTTTGCGGGGACTGCGATCCGCGCGAGATGTTGCGCCGCGCGATCGAGGCGGGCGAGGCGACCGATCGCCCGCTGCTTGTTGGCACCAGGCACGACGAGGACTTTCCGTTGGACGAATTGTTGGACCAGTTGCGGCCGGGCGACGTGGTGACCTATTGCCTGCACGGACTGGTGGACCGCATCGCAAGGGACGGGCGGGTCCTGGACTGTGTGTGGAATGCGCGGGAGCGCGGCGTGTTGTTCGACACGGGGCACGGGATGGGGTCGTTTGACTTCGAGGTTGCGGAGACGGTGATCAAGGAAGGGTTTCTGCCTGACACGATTTCGACGGATCAGTACCGGCGACACGTGGGATCCAGCCCGCAGCACGATCTTCCGCTGACCGTGTCCAAACTGTTGGCGGCCGGGATGCGCGAGGAAGACGCCTGGCCGCGAATCACGTCGCGTCCGGCGGAACTCCTGGGCCTGGCGGGCGAGGTGGGCACGCTGGCGCCGGGCGCCTGCGCGGATCTGGTCGTGCTGACGGAAGCGAAGGAAGAAGTGCCGTTGCGGGATGTCAGCGGCAATGAGCGTCCCGGCAGGATCTGGAGAGCCGCGGCCGTCGTCAGAGGCGGCGAGGTGGTAACGCCACTGGCCGGTTAGCACCGGAGGGAGACCGTCGGCACCTTACCTACGGACGCTCGCTTGTCGCAGGATGCGCCGCCGTCTAGATTCTTGGCCAATCCACTGGGGTCAGCTCGGGTCGCACCGAGACCGGAGGCACCTTGATCGCTCCAAAGTCGCGCGTTCCCGCGTATACCTATCCGACGACGTTGGCCGAGCAGGAAGCCGCGCTCGCCACGAATCCGCTCATGCAGCGGTTGCTGGCGTCGCGGCAGTCTTATGCCGGCTTGCGGCACCGTCCGGCCTATCACTACGTCAACCCGGAATCGACGCTCAACGACCCCAACGGGCTCTGCTTCTGGCAGGGGCGCTGGCACCTCTTCTACCAGGCCTATCCGCCGGAGGACGACCGGCAGCACTGGGGGCACGCGGTGTCCGCCGACCTGGTGCACTGGCGCGACCTGCCCTACGCCATCTATCCCAGCCCCGAGGACAAGTGTTTTTCAGGGTCGACTCTGGTTGAGGACGATCGGGTGATCGCCATCTACCACGGCGTCGGCGCGGGCAACATGGTGGCGACGTCCAGCGATCCGTTGCTGCTCAACTGGGCAAAAGTCGGCAACCGGGCCGTGATTCCGATGCCGGATCGCGACGGTCCGCCCGCGCCCTACCGGGTTTTCGATCCGTGTATCTGGATGAAAGACGGCGTCTACTACTCGCTGTCCGCGGGAACCAAGCCCGAGGGCCCAGCCGGCAAGCCGATCCGGGCGAACTTCCTATTCAGGTCAGAGGACCTGGAGCACTGGGAGTACCTGCATCCCTTCGTTGAAGACGACCACTACTCCATGGTCGGCGACGACGGCGCATGTCCGTACTTCTGGCCCATCGGCGATCGCCACATGCTGCTCTTTTACAGCCACACGAGCGGCGGCCAATACCTGCTGGGCGACTACGACACCGAGCGCGACAAGTTCGTGGTGACGAACGGCGCGAAGTTCAACTTCGGGCCGTCAGGGCCATCCGGACTTCACGCGCCGTCGGCGACGCCGGACGGCAAGGGCGGCCTGATCGTGATCTTCAACATGAATCCGGGCAAGCCCACGCCGCGCTGGAACCAGATCATGACGCTGCCGCGACGTCTCACAGTTGACGGCGACGTTGTGTTTGTGGAACCGGTCGAGACCCTGACTTCCCTGCGGCAGGACGAGCAAGACCTGGGTTCACTGGAATTGCCGGCCAATCAGGAGGTTGTGCTGGACGGAACGGCCGGCGACTCGCTTGAGCTGGAGCTGGAAGTCGAACCCTCCTCCGCGCCGATGGTCGAGCTGAACGTCTTGCGCTCGCCAGACCGGCAAGAGTTCACGCGCGTGTCCTTCTACCGTGACCGCGGCTACCGCACCAACCACTTCACCCAGGGGATCGTCGGACCGCTCTGGACGCACCTGAGCCAGCTCTCGATCGACACGTCGTACTCGTCGGTGGCGCCGGACGCGTTGTCGCGCGCGCCGGAGAACGCGCAGGTCCTGATCGCTCCCGATGAACCGCTGCGGCTACGGGTCTTCGTTGATCGAAGCGCGGTGGAGGTATTCGCGAATGGGCGGCAGGCCCTGGCGGTGCGCGTGTACCCGGAGCGTGAGGACAGCGTTGGCGTGTCGTTGCGCTCGCAGGGCGCGCCGAGCACCGTCCGATCGCTGAAAGCCTGGACGCTGGAGGCGCTCTGGGACTAGGCCGAGGAATCGCGGCGGGTCAGCGGCTTTTCCAGTCCAGGTCGATGTCGGGCAGCATCGGCAGCTCCTGCATGAACCGGTAGAAGCGACCGGTCGGGCCACCGTCCGGCAGCGAGGCCAGCCAGACGGCCGTCGGCACGGCCTCGGAGGGCGGTACGTCCGAGGTCGGGTTCATGTCGGTCTTGACCGAGCCGGGGCTCATGGCGTTAACCAGCACGTTCGACGCCTGGACCTCCTTGGCCATCGAGATCGTCAGCGCGTTGACGGCGGCCTTGGAGGCGGCGTAGGCGGACTCGCCCGGGTTGCACATGATGGCGGCGCCTGACGAGACGTTGACGATGCGGCCGTATCCGGCTGCGGCCATGTGCGGCAGCGCGGCGTGGCAGCAGGCAAAGAGGCCGATGAGGTTTACGGCCTGAACCCCGGCAAATGCTTCCGGCGAGACGTCGGCAACATGCCCGCGGGCGTTGCTGATGCCGGCGTTGTTGCACAGGACATCGAGCCGGCCGTGGCGGGCGACTACCCCGTCGATCACTTGCTGCACCGCGGCCGAGTCACTGACGTCTAGCCGCACGATGTCCGACGATCCGGACAGGTCATCGATCTCGGCAGCGACGGCCGTCAGCCGTGCTTCGTCGCGCGCGGCCAGGATGACGTGCGCCCCGGCGCGCGCGTAGCCAAGCGCGATTTCGCGTCCGATTCCGCGACTGGCGCCGGTGACCATTGCGATTCGACCAGCAAGACTCATACGGACCGTCCTTTCGGCTCCCAGAACAATGTCAACGAATGCACGGCCCAACAGCCGGCCGCGGGAGTAGCGTTAACCGCGGATTCCGGTTCTAGCTGCCCTGGCTGGCTTCCTTGGCCGCCTTGGCCTGATCAAGGCCCGAGCGGCGCGCTTCGGCGTCTTTCTCGTGGTCCGTCGCACCCACACAGCCACGTCCACAGCGTCCCGAGGGCTTGAACTCGAAGGAATCACTGTCGGCGCAGGCGCTCAGCCCGATCAGGGCTGGGGCGGCGATGAGCGCGCCGAGCACGTCGCGTCGGCCCAAGCGTCGAGGAGCATGGTTGAGCATGACCTTGGCTCACTGATGCCCTAATCGGGTACGAGCATAGCCCAGGCAGGCAAACCAGTTGAAGCCCGGCCACGGCCGGGACCGGCCAGCGCCGGAACGGCTATTGAACCTGCAGCGGCCTCCGGCATTTCACCGGCACGTCGATGAGCGAGGGGCGGTCGAGTTCGAGCGCGTCGCGGAGCGTGGCCTCCAGCGTTTCGGGTGTGGCTCGCAGGCCGACGGCGCCGAAGGACTCGGCGAACTTCACGAAGTCGGGGTTCCTGAGGTTGACCTCGTAGTCGTTGTCGTAGTCGCGCAGGAAGTCTTCCTTGATTGCGCCGTAGGCGTTGTCATTCAGGATCACGACCGGCACGTTGAGTCCCTGCTGAACGGCCGTCGACATCTCTTGCGCCGTAAAGAGAAAGCCTCCATCGCCGGTCAGCGCAATCACGGGCTTGTCGGGCGCAACGATCTTGGCACCGAGCGCGACGGGATACGAGTATCCGAGCGTTCCGAATGCAAGGCCGTAGAGCCACGTACGCGGCTCGTAGAAGGGAAGGTGTTCGCGGCTCCAATACCCGAGCAAGTGCGGATCGCTGGCCACGATGGTGTCGCGCGGCAAGGCGTTCCGAATGGCCTTCATGAGGCCCCATTCGAGTGGAGCGCGCTGCGCCAGCTCGGCGCGAACTTCGTCGCGCGCTGCACGACCGGCGTCGACCCACTCGTCGCGGTCGACCTCCGGTGCGTCGGCCGTGGCTTCGACCAGTGCCGCCAACCCGGCCTTCGCATCCGCATGCACGCCGATCTCGGCGGGAAAGTTCTTGCCAGGCTGGGTGGGGTCGATGTCGATGTGCAGCAATCGCTTCGGCACCGGCAGCGTCCAGCGACCGCTGGAGAGGTACGAGAACCGAGCGCCCACGGCGAGCATGACGTCCGCCTGCTCCATGAAGCGGCGAATCGGGCCATGCTGGTTCAGGTTGCCGACGACGAGCGGATGATCCTCGGGCATCGCGCCCTTGCTGGTGGTGGTGAGCATGACGGGAATGTCCAGCGACTCCGAAAGGGTTCGGAGTTCATCCCAGGCGCCCGACATCATCACGCCGCCGCCGGCCCAGATGAGCGGGCGCTCGGCGGCGGCGAGAATGGACGCCATGCGCTCCAGGTCGGTGGCATCGCCCTGCGGCGGCTGATGCGTCTCCTCCTGGAGCAACTCCACCTCGCCTTCGCCCTGGAAGACATCAACCGGGACTTCGACGACCACAGGCCGCGGGCGGTTGACGTGCATGCGGCGCAGACCCTCGTGGATGGCGCCCGGAATCTCGCCCGGCGACATGGCCTGGCGGCTCCACTGGCTCAGACGGCTGAATACGCCGAACTGGTCCTTGCTTTCATGGACGATGCCCTTGTCCTGGTAGAGGTACGCGGACATGTCCTCGGCCATGATGTTCAGCAACGGGATGCCGTCGCCGTAGGCCTCGCCCATGGGGGTGGCGGCATTGAGCGCTCCAGGGCCAGCCGTGCTCAGAATCGTGGCTGGCTTGCCGGTCACGCGCGCCGCGCCGATAGCCATGTAGCCGGCGCCCTGTTCATGCCGCACCAGCACGTGGCGAACCTTGTCCTGCCGCATCAGCCGGCCGTACAGGTGCTCGCTGTGATAGCCGGGAATGCCGAACACGAGGTCAATGCCCTCGGCGATCAAACTCTGGACCACGGCGTCGGAGCCGGTCATCACTGCCATACGAGAACTCCCACGGGCGCGTGCGAGCGCTGATCGTAGCCGACGAGCCGCCGCGGCCGAGCTAGTTCGCCAGCCTCGTCCCGAGCCGACTCCGAAGCAGCCGTACCAGTCGCGGCACCTCCGGGACTCGCATTAGTGCGAGGGCGGCGACGTACACGATGGCAATCCCGACGCCGCTCACAAATAGCACGCGCCAGCCAGCCATTCCCCCGGGTTCCAGCGTCACGGTTGACCACTCGCGCAAGAGCAGACCGACAGCGGCGGCCAGGCCGCCGGCCGCGATCACGCGAACGCCAAAGAACCAGAGTCCGGGGTCGCCGAATCCGCCGAGGCGACGCCACAGCAGCCAGCCCAGGACCGCGCCGTGCAGGCTGTTCTGGACCGAGTTGGCCGCGACCAGTCCGAAGACGCCGAAGGGCTCGACCAGCGCGAGCGCCACCACCAGGTAGGCCAGACCACCGCCGACGCCTACGAGCACCGGCGTGAGGGTGTTGCGGGTGGCATAGAAGGCGGCGATGAAGACCTGGTCGAGAACGGTGAGGGGCAGCTGCACCGCATAGATAAGCAACGCGAGACCGGTCAGGTCCGTGGCCGCCGCGTCGAAGGCACCGCGTTCGTAGACCACGCGGATCACCGGCACGCTCAACGCGGTGAGTATGACGGTGACCGGGACCATCAGGACGAATGCACTGCGCCCGGCGGTTACCAGCGCCGACTTGAACTCGTCGGCGTTGACCAGGTCGCGCGGATTCTCGGGTGCGCTGCGGGCCAGCACCGGCAGGAATGCCAGCGCGATGGCCGACCCGATCAGGCCCAGCGGGAACTGCTGGAGGCGGGTAGCGAAACGCATGATGGCCAGGCTGCCTTCGCCAGTGCGCGACGCAAGGTTGGTATCGACGATCACCAGCGCTTGCGCCACGACCAGACCGGCCGCAATGGGCAGGTACAGGCGAAGCGCGCGAGCGGTGTCGGGATTGCCTCGCCAGGCAGGCTTCGTAAGCCGCGCCCGGTCTCGAAGCAGCGCCGGAACCTGGACGACGAGATGGGCGCCCGCACCCGCCAGGTAGCCGACCGCCACCCCCACCGGTCCGACAACCGGCGTGAGCGCGAGCGCCAGGACGATGAGCGTTCCATTCAGCGTGGCGGGCGCAAACGACGGGCCGGCAAAGCGATCGCGGGCGTAGAGCCGCGCCGCCGTAACCGCCGATAGCCCGAGGAACAGAACCGCCGGCAAGGTGATCCGGGTCATGACCACCGCGAGGTCTCGCGTCGCCTGCGGCAAGCCGGGCGCGGCGGCGGCGACCAACGGTTCCGCCAGCAGCACGAGCACGACGGTTACCCCGACCAACGCCAGCCCGACGGACGAAATGAGCGTCGAGAAGGTGCGCGCCAGGCGGCGATCATCCGACGCCATTTCGCTGAACAGCGGGATCAGTACGCCGGAAATCGCGCCGCCGATCACGAGCTCATGGACGAGTTGCGGGATGCGCGTGGCCACCTCGAACGCGTCGGTTGCTCCCGAGGCGCCGAACAGGGCGGCAATGACGGGTTCGCGGATGAAGCCCAGGAGCCGGCTGAGGATGTTGCCGGCCGCGACCAGCGCGGCGGCCTGGGCCACCCGCCTGGCGGTCGCCGTGTTCACGTCGTGCGGCGGCTCCGGGTGATCAACTCGCTGGAGGCGTGGCCGGGCGCGAGGGGCACGAAAACAGCCGGAATCCCAAGTCGCTGGAGCGTTGCCGTCTCTGGCAGCGTTCGACCTCCCACGGCCGGATCGTAGTCCGCTCCCTTGACATAAGAATGCGGTCGAAGCTGCTCGATGAGTCGATCCGCGGTCGTCTCGTCAAAGGGGGTCACGGCGGTGACCCAACGCACGGCCCGGAGAACCGTCAGTCGATCCTGCAGCGGCATGAGGGGGCGGTCGGGTCCCTTCAGCTTGCGAACGCCCGCGTCGCTGTTGAGCCCCACGACCAGCACGTCGCCCACGGCCGCGGCACCGCGGAGAAGGGCCGTGTGTCCAGGATGGATGAGGTCAAAGCACCCGTTGGTCAGCACGAGGCGCCGGCCGGCGGCGCGCGCCCGTGTACCCCAGTCCGCCAGATCGCCTGGCTGAATGACCTCGGCCTCAGGCGAAGAGTTCACGGGCCTCACGCACGATTTCTTCAGCCGACACCACGGCCACGCCAAGCTGGCGAACGACGACTCGAGCGGCCAGGGAGGCGAGGACGGCCGCCTCTTGCGGCGTGGCTCCGCCGAGGATTGCGGCAGTCATGGTTGCGGCCACGGTGTCGCCAGCGCCGGTGGGGTCCGCTACCCGTCCCACAGCCGCCGCGGGGATAACATGCCGACCCGCTGCCCCGGCGTCCAGGACCATTCCAGCGGCGCCCAGCGTAATCAGCACCGCTCCGACGCCTAATGAGGTGCGGAGTTCGTTGGCCGCGGCCAGCGCTTCGGCGGTGGAGTTGATTTCGCGGCCGAGTTCGGCTTCGGCCTCAGGCTGGTTCGGCGTGAGGAGTGTGGCTTCGCGGAACCGGTCCAGGCCGCCGTGCGCGTCAGCCGTGATCACCAGTCCGGCTGCGTGTGCGGCAGGCAATGCGGCGTCCAGAATGGACGCGTTGACCACACCGGTTTCGTAGTCGGAGAGCACCAGGGCGTCGGCCTTCATCAGCGCCGATTCCAGGTACGAAATCATCCGTCCAGCGGTCTCGTCCTTAACTCGCGACCGATCGACCGTGTCCACGCGCGCGATCATGCTTTGCGGGCGTTGGCGTTCGCCGCCCGCCCAAATCCTCAGCTTGACGGCCGTCGCGCGATCCGGATCGGTCAGCAGGCCTTCGGTACGGATCCCGCGGTCCTGGAGCTGGTCTCGCAGTTGGTCGGCCATGGCATCGGCGCCAACGACGCCAGCCACCGCTGTGTCGCAACCCAGGCTGCCCAGATTCGTAGCCACGTTGGTTGCGCCGCCAGGAACCAGCAGACGCTCCTGCTGCTCGATTACGGGTAGGGGGGCCTCGCGAGACAGACGACGGGCGGCGCCGATGATGTGCTCGTCCACGAGCATGTCGCCGAGCACGATTACACGCTTGCCGGCGGCACGGTTGAGGATTTGGGCGGCGCGCTCGGAGCTTATGGTCGGGCCGGAGGCCCCCATCTATGAGCCGCGCGCCGCACGCAGGAACTCGGCGCATTGACGCAAGGCCTCGGCCGGGTCACCGCGCATGCGGCATTCCAAGGCTGTCGATCCGGTGTAGCCGATGTCGCGTAGCGCGGCGTAAACGGCGGCGAAGTCGAGCGAACCGGTGCCCGGATGCGATCGCTGGTTGTCGGCGAAGTGCACGTGCCCGATCCAGTCGCCGGCCGCACGAATGCTGGCGACGATGTTGTCTTCCTCGATGCTCATGTGGAATACGTCGGCCAGGACCTTCACGCGTGGGCTGCCAACGCGCCGGGCGATGGCGATTCCGTCAGCCAGGGTGTTGATCAGGTGCATTTCGTAACGGTTGAGCGGCTCGACCGTGATGGTGACGCCCGCGGACTCGGCGTGCGGGGCCAACTGTTCCAGGGCCCGAACGTAACTATCCGCCTGGTCCTGCGCGACGATGCCGTCCGGAAGCGAGCCGCGTACAGGTACGGAAATAAGGGCCGTTACGCCCAGTTCGTGGCAGGCATCGAGGGCTCTTCGGGTCTGGTCGATGCGGCGGCGCTGGGAGAATTCGTCCTCCACCAGGTCCAGGCCGCGACCGGCCGGACACATGCTCATCGCGGGGATCCCGGCCGCTGCCAGGGCGTTGCGGTATTCCGCGACGTGATCGACCGCGTCGCTGTGGATTTCGATGGCCTCGAAGCCGGCCGCGGCCAGGCAGTCGATCCGCTCGGCGACCGAGTTTCCCGGAGCCAGTCGTACCTGCGCGGAGAGTTTCATGGTTAGGCCCTGCTCCTTCGGAGCGGCAGCGTAGCAGAGCCAATCGGCGTTCCTGTTATCATTGCTCGAAACCTTTGGTTACTCAGAACTGGGCGTACGCTTCCTTTGAATAAGCGAAAGCGCGTAGCCTGGCGCAAGCACCGTCGCACCAAGAAACGCGATCGCCTGCGCCGGAAGGCCGAGCGCGAAGCCGACACCGCACCTGGTCGCCGACGGTCGCGTCAGACGTCGTAGCGGCGCGGACGCCCGGTCGCCTGCCGCATTGACGGCTGTGCAGCGCAGGCTGCCGAACGACGTGCATCTGATCGCAACTCCGGTTCCGCATACCGCGGCAGTCAGTTTGCACGTGGCCTCGCGAGCCGGATCAGGCAGTGAGCCGGCCGCGTTGAGCGGCGTGACTCACTTCGTTGAACACATGCTGTTTCGTCATCGCTCGCACGAACCGGGCGCGTTCGCCTGCGCCATCGAGCGTCTTGGCGGGCAGATCAATGCGGCGACCGAGCCGGAACTGACGGCGGTCGGCACCAAGGTTCCCGCCGAAGCCTGGCCTGACGCGCTTCAGATCGTGGCGCGAATGGTGCACGAGCCGGAGATGGATCTGGACGAGATCGAGAAGGAACGCACCGTCATCCTGGATGAACTGGCGTTGCTGGACGATCTGCCGGAAGAGTCAGCGCGCCGCTCCGTGCTGGCTCGGCTGTGGCCAAATCACCCTTTTGGCCGCGAAATCGCAGGAACGACGACAACCGTTCGGTCATTGACGCGCGACGCCCTGTTGCGGCGGGCTGCCGAGATGTTTGCCGGTCAGAACACCATTGTGAGTGTGGCGGGGGCGCTGGATCCGGCAGCGGCCCTGGACTTGCTCGCCGAGGCGTTTGGTACCGCGCCCGCCGGATCCCGCGAGATCTATCCCGTGTTTCAAGCCAACGGCCAGTCGACGGCAAGAGTCCAGGTCGTTCGGCGCGAGGCCGAACAGGCGTACTTTTCCATTGCCGGCTTCACGCCCGGTCGGACCAGTCGTGACCGGTATGCGATGGAGTTGTTGGGTGCGGTCCTGGGCGCCGGATTTGGCGCCCGGCTGGTGTTGGAGCTACGGGAACGGCACGGTCTGGCGTACGACATCGGCGCCGATGTTGGGCATTGCGGGGAGCAGGGGGTTCTCTCCATCGACGGCGCGACCGATCCGAGCCAGTTGACAAAGGCTATTGCGATCGTCCTTGGCGAATTGGGCGATGTAGTCGAGCGAGGAGTTACGGAAGACGAATTCGAACGTGCCCGCGCCTACATTGTTGGAGGCCTTGTGCGTTCCCTGGAGGACTCGGCGATTGTGGCGGCGTGGCACGCCCGCGAGCATGCGCTTGAGCCGACCCCGCTTACACCGGAAACATTGATTGGACGGGTGCGCGCCGTGACTCGCCACGAGGTCAACAGTTCCGCCCGAGCTTGCCTGGCCCGCGACTGGCCGCTGATCGCCGTGGCCGGCCCGCTGGACGACGACGTCGAGATTCCCACCGAAGTGGCGCTCGCAGGCGTTGGCTGACATGCGGCCGAGTGAGGCGGCGACCCTGGCGCGCCAGGCGCTGGCGGACGGAGACTCGACGCTGGCGCGTTCAATCGCGGAACGGCTGCTTGCCGAGTTTGCGAGCTACCCGCCCGCGCGACTGGTGCGTGCGCTGCTGGCCGAGCAGGTGAATGATTCCGATGCCGCGCTCGACGACCTGCGCGGCGTCACCTCCGCCGAACCGACCAACGCCGAGGCGCGAGCCGCCCAGGCCCGCCTGTTTCAGCGTCGAGGAGATACAGACCGCGCTCGCATGGCTGCACGACAGGCGGTGGAACTCATCCCCGGCGATCCGAAAGTGCTTGAGTCAGCCCTTGAGATTCTGAATCTCGAGGCCGACTCGCTGGACACGAGTGCCGCGGTTTTGGCACGCGTTCATCTCAACTGTGGCTGGCCGGACCTGGCGGAGCGCCACGCCCGCGCGGCTGTAAGCGAGAGTCCGGAGCGCGTGGATGTCCGCCTTACGCTGGCGGAAGCTCTGTGGCGGCTCGGACGACTCTCCGCCTGCGAGGCCGAGTGCCGCGTCGTCGCCGATCAGGCCGAGGAATGCGTGCGCGCCGCCGTTATGCGCGCCCACATCCTTTCCGAGCGAGGGCGCACGGCGGAGGGCCAGGAGTTGTTGGACCGGATTGGGCGGATCGATCCCGAGTTCCGGGAAGCCCGTGAACTGCTGGGCATCCTGGAAGTCCATCGCCTCGTCCTGCCGGACATGGTCGAGATCGCCTTGCCGCCGGAGCTGCTTAGGCAATCCAATGGGACTGTCGCGGTGGCCGCAGAGCCGTCTCCGACCGATGGAACACCTGCAGCGGCCTCGCCAGGCGCTGATCCCAAAGGGGCGGATTCCCAGACAGTCGACGGGCCTGAAGGGCAGGCTGAGACGCCTGGGGAATCCACAGTCCAAGACCAGCCTACGCAGCCGGTGAATGACCTCCCAGAATCCGACGCTCAGCCAGACGCGGCCGGCGGTGTGCAGGTCACGGGCGATGAAGCAGCCGTGGCCTCCACACAAATGCGTCTCGATGAGACCGCCGAGGATTCCGACTTGCCGGGTGCGGCTGACGTCCTGCCTGAGGCTTCAGACGCGTCGGCGGAATCCGCCGAGCCCGCGGATGAAGACTCAGCGGGTGCGGCTTTCTCAACATTTGACTGGGCGCGCCACTTGATCGAGCAGTCGGAATGGACGGAAGCCGAGCGCGTGTTGTCCGACATCGTCACGGCAAACGATCCGGACGTTTCGCGCGTGGACGGATTGCTACTGGAAGCGGTGGCGCATCGCGAACTCCGGGGTTCGGCCTGGAAACTGTTGGGCGATCACTACATGCAAACCGGCCGTCCGCAGGCCGCTGCGGACGCCTATCTGCGGGCGGCAAATGTCGCCGGCGGGTCGACGGAATGACCTCCGCCTCAGACCTTCACGCGGGAATCCAACGCTTGCCCGGCATCACCGGCGCCGCGGTCTGGAGGATTGGTGAGATCCCGACCGGCGATCTCGGGGGACGAGGCGGGTCTATTGGCCCGGGGCTGCTCTCTGCCAGTATCGGAACGATGGAGCAAGCCGTTGAGACGATGGGGCTGGGGCAGATCGCGGAGATCTGGTTTGTGACCGAGGACACCCAATGCCTGGCCATGCGGGCGGGACAATGGCAGGCCGTCGTGATCGGCGGACTTGAATTGGATGTGGACGGCGTTCGCGATGGGCTGACCAGCCTGCTCGCGGCGAACGATGAACCTGGCGCCTGAGGATGGGCGTCCACAGGAAGGAAGCCGAATGGAACGGACTCTAGTCCTGCTCAAGCCCGACGCCCTGCAGCGCGGGATTGCGATGCAGATTCTCCAGCGGTTTGAACAGCGCGGGCTGCGGCTGATCGGGCTGAAGCTGGTGGCCGCCAGCGGTGAGCAGGCGAGCCAACATTACGCCGAGCACGAGGGGAAGTTCTTTTTCGATGGCCTGGTGGCCCACCTGCAGAGCGGACCGGTCGTGGCCGCCGTCCTGGAAGGACCGGAGGCCATTTCGGTTGTGCGCGCCATGGTGGGGTCCACCCGGCCGCACGAGGCCGCCGCCGGAACAATCCGGGGCGATCTGGCGCTGGCCGGACTGCGTAACCTGGTTCACGCTTCGGACTCGCCGGAGACCGCGGCGCGCGAAATCGCCCACTGGTTTGATGCTGACGAAGTGCTTGACTATGAGCGACCGCTTGATCGCTGGGTGCATGAGTAGAACTAGGGGAGCGAGCTTGGCGCTTCAGTATTCGTTACCCACGGACCGCGTATGAAGGTTCACGAGTGCGACGCCCGCGAGATCTTTCGGCGCCACGGCCTGCCGGTTCCGGACTGGCGTGTGGCCTCGACGGCCGACGACGCAGCGCAGGCGGCGAGCGCCTTTGAATGGCCTGTGGTTATCAAAGCCCAGGTGCTTGCCGGCGGACGCGGCAAGGCCGGGGGCGTGAAGCTGGCCGATTCGCCGGCCGAAGCCGCGGCGGCAGCGACCCAGATCCTCGGTTTGAACATCGGTAGCGAGCCCGTGCGCCGCGTGCTTGTAGCGCCGGCCGTGGACATTGCTCGCGAGCTTTATCTGGGCGTGGTGATCGACCGGACGGCCCAGTCGCTGGTGCTGATGGCCAGTGCCGAGGGCGGCGTCGACATCGAGGAGGTGGCGGCGACGAACCCGTCCGCAATCCTCCGAGTGAACGTCGATCCAGTGGTCGGTCTGCCCGACTGGGAAGCTCGGCAGCTGGGTTTCGCGCTGGGGCTGACCGGCGCACAGGTTCGTCAGTTCGTAGGGATTGCCCAAGGACTCGTGGAGGCCTTTGTCGACGTCGACGCGTCTCTCGCCGAAGTCAATCCGCTGGTGGTCGACGACGCCGGCGATCTGCAGGCCATCGACGCCAAGCTGAACATCGACGACAACGCGCTTGGCCGTCAACCGGACATCGAGCAACTCCGCGACCCGCACGAGGAGAGCGAGGCCGAGCGGCGCGCACGGGCCGCCGGACTGAGTTACATCAAGTTGGACGGCACGATCGGGTGCATGGTCAATGGCGCCGGGCTTGCCATGGCCACGATGGACGTGATCAAGCACTACGGCGGGGAGCCGGCCAATTTCCTGGATGTGGGCGGCGGGGCCGGCGTTGAGAAGATCACGACGGCGTTCGAACTCATCCTGGAAGACCCCAACGTGCGCGCGGTCCTGGTGAACATTTTCGCCGGCATCACGCGCGCCGATGACGTAGCTGCGGGCGTTATTGCCGCCCGCGAACGCCTGACGCAGGAGGTTCCGCTGGTGGTTCGAGTCGCCGGCACGCGCGAGGCGGAGGCCCTGGAACTCCTGGATTGCGCCGGGATCGGCGCGGAACGCTCGATGGACTCGGCCGCCGCCCTGGTCGTGGAGGCGGCCCGATGAGCATTCTGCTTGACGCGACCACGCGGCTTGTCGTGCAGGGCATGACCGGGAGCCAGGGATCGTTTCACACTCGGCTGATGCGAGAAGCAGGCACGCGGGTTGTGGCCGGGGTCACACCGGGTCGCGCAGGCGCCTCAGTGGCGGGCCTTGAGGACGTGCCCGTATTCAATACGGTTGCAGAGGCGACGCAGGAAACGGGCGCCAATGCGGCGTGCATTTTTGTGCCGGCGGCGTTTGCCGCCGACGCCATCCTGGAGGGCGTCGCCGCGGGACTGGACGTCATCGTCTGTCTGACCGAAGGGATTCCCGTTCTTGACATGCTTCGCGTGATGCCGCGCGTGCGCGCCTCGGGTTCGCACCTCATTGGACCGAACTGTCCGGGCATCACCACTCCGGCGGACGGAGTGAAGGTGGGTGTGATGCCCTGGGCCGTGCACTCGCCGGGACACGCGGGCGTGGTGAGCCGCAGCGGAACGCTTACATACGAGGTCGTGCAGCACTTGACCGATCTGGGCGCCGGACAGACGACAACCGTGGGAATCGGCGGAGACCCCATCATCGGCACGCGCTTCATCGACGTGCTGTCGATGTTTGAGGCGGACCCCGAGACTCATGGAGTAGTCTTGTTGGGCGAAATCGGCGGTGACGACGAAGAGCGGGCGGCAACGTATATTCAGGAGCGAATGACGAAGCCCGTCACTTCATTCATCGCCGGGAAAACCGCGCCCCCCGAACGCCGGATGGGGCACGCGGGCGCCATCGTGTCAGGCACGTCCGGCAGTGCGACCGCGAAAGAATCCGCGCTGCGGGCGGCCGGTGTGCTGGTAGGCGAGACGCCGGAGCACGCCGCTCGCCTGCTGGTAGACAGACTGCGATAGGTAGGAGAGTGTCTGGCTGGTGATAATGGATGGAATCATGAAGCGCTTGGAGGAGATTTGGTCGCCCGCCACGGGAAACCCAACCGGCCACTGGCAGGTGACGACGCGATGAAGGAAAACGCTCTCTCGTGGATGATCGGCGGCCCTGCACTTACGGGCGGCGTAAATAGTTCGGCGGAGGTCTTCGCCAAGGCCTGCGCGCGGGCCGGCCTGTATGTGTTCTCGAACATCGAATACCACTCAAACATCATGGGCCGCCACATTTCGTACCGCGTGCGGACGAGCGACACGCCGGTCCATTCACACGTGGAACAGGTGGACCTTCTGCTGGCGCTTGACTCCGAGACGCTGTTTGGAACGCCGGAGTACCAGGATTACCAGCGGCACGGCGGCCACCTGCACCGGGTGGCGCCGGACGGCGTGGTGATTCTGGACGCCAAGGCCAAGATTGACCATTCCGCCATTGAACGGGACGACATTCACGTCGTCGCACTTGCCTACGACGACCTGGTGAGGGAGTCCGTCGAGGAACTCGGCGTTACGTATAACGCCCGCCGCCACAGCGTGATGCGCAACATGGTGCCAATCGGCGCCAGCTGCGCCCTGCTGGATTTTGACATCAATCACGTCGTGTCCCTGGTCGCCGAAGTGCTTCCCGCCCACCGGCAGGACATGGTGGAAATGAATCGCCACGTTCTGCTACACGCGGCCGAGCAGGCACGGCGCGCATACGCCAAGGAAGAGTTCCACGTCACGCTGCGGCCACGGCCCGAGCGCAACGGGCACATGCTGATCAAGGGTGTGGATGCCGTTGGGATCGCGAAGATTCACGCCGGCTGCGGGTTTCAGACCTACTACCCCATCGCCCCCGCCTCCGACGAGAGCGTGATGCTGGAACGCCAGCAGACCCAGTACCCGATCGTGGTTCTCCAGGCTGAAGACGAGATAGCCTCCATGAACATGGCGGTGGGAGCGGCCCACGCCGGGGTGCGAGCGGCTACTTCAACGGCCGGCCCGGGCTTCAGCCTGATGGCCGAAGGCCTGGGCTTCGCATCGATCACCGAGGCCGCAGGCCCGGTGGTGGTTCTATGGCAGCGCGGCGGGCCGAGCACGGGACTGCCCACGCGCCAGTCGCAGCAGGACCTGCGCTTTGCCTTGCAGCCCGCCCACGGCGAGTTTCCCCATATCGTCGTTGCACCGGGCGACGCTCGCGAAGCCGCGCGCATAACCCACATGGCCTTCAACTGGGGGGACCGCTACCAGATGCCGGTGGTGGTGCTGGCGGACAAATTCATTGCCAATTCCCTGGTCACGCTTGACGACCTGGGGCTGGATGGACTCCCCATCGATCGCGGCGAGTACTGGACGCTGGAAATGAACGGCTCGGAACCGTACCGGCGTCACCGCCTCACGGAGTCGGGCATCAGCCCGCGCGCGGTTTTCGGAACACCGGGCGGCCAGTATGTGACGACCAGCGACGAACATACGGAGCGCGGCCGAATCGACGAACAGGTCGAGAACCGCATGGCGCAAATGGAGAAGCGCATGCAGAAGCTCGACCTGGCGGCCGAGGAGATTCCGGACGAGTGGCAGTACGAGATGGTTGGTCCGGAGGACGCCGACGTCACGATTGTGGGTTGGGGTTCGACGCGTGGACCAATCACGGACGCCCTGCCGGTGCTGCAATCCGAGCATGGCATCTCCGCCAACTTCCTGCAGATTCGGCTGCTGCGGCCGTTCCCCGCCTCGGTTGTGCGCGAGAAGCTGAACCGCGCCCGCCGAGTGGTCCTGGTCGAGGACAACTACATGGGCCAGTTGGGCATGCTGATCGCGGAACAGACCGGCATTAAGCTTGAACGGATGGCCCTGAAGTATGACGGGCGCCCGTTCTCTCAGGACGAAGTAGTTGAAGCTGTATGCGAGCACTCCGCAGCCGACCTCGGCCGGCTGGTGCTGTCGCACCCGTAGGAAGGGCAACGAACACCGTGGTAGTCGCTGACACCGAACGATTGACGGCCAAGACCTTTGGGGTTGAGGACTCGCATCCGGACTGGTGCGGCGGCTGCGGCGACTTCGGAATCCTGAGCGCGGTCAAACAAGCACTGGCCAAGCTTGGGCGCCCCCCGCATGAAGTTGCGGTGATTTCTGGCATCGGTTGCTCCGGCAAGATTCCGCACTACATCAACGCCTACGGCCTCCACACCCTTCACGGGCGGGCGCTCAACGTTGCGACCGGCGTGAAGCTGGCCAATCAGGACCTTGAAGTCCTGGTCGCCGGCGGCGACGGCGACGGTTACGGAATCGGCGCCGGCTACTTTGTGAACTCAGGGCGGCGAAACGTCAACCTCGCCTACCTGGTCCACAACAACGGCGTCTACGGCCTGACCAAGGGGCAAGCGGCTCCAACGATGCGCCGCGGCCAGAAGACGAAGGGGATGGCCGAAGCGGCGATCCAAGAGAGCGTGAATCCCATTGGTTTGGCTATCGCGTCCGGCTATACGTTTATCGCCCGCGGCTATGCGATGGCGCAGCCGGACCTCGTTGACCTGATTGTGCGGGCCGTGCAGCATCGCGGAACCGCGCTCATCGACATCCTGCAGCCCTGCCCGATCTACAACGATCTGATGACGATCGACTTCTTCCGCGGAAGAGACATTGGGCACAACCGAACGTATCGGCTCGCGGACGAAGGGTTCGACGGTCGGGTGCACGACCCGAGCAATCAGGACGAGATCGTGGCCAAGCAGCAGGCCGCGATCGCGAAGTCGTTTGAGTGGGGCGACCGGATTCCCATCGGGGTGCTCTACCAACTCGATGCCCCGACGTATGAGGACGAACTGGCCGGTCGGCTGCCAGAACTGGGAACCAGCAGCCTCCTGGATTTGGCTGCGCCGGGGCAGGACATCTCGCGGCTTCAGGACGCTTACCGCTAGCGATTCACTCGTCTAACCGACCTTGAAATGGTCGGTTCACACGTAGCGGCGGGTTACCGCACGTCCGGCGCGAGCGGACTGGACCTGTGCCAGACTCGCCCCGGCCCCCGTAGCTCAGTGGACCAGAGCGACGGCCTTCTAAGCCGTGGGTCGCAGGTTCGAGTCCTGCCGGGGGCGCCTAGTCACGTACCGCGCGCCGGGCAATGGCTGTCGCCAACCCGTCGAAGATCCAGGCGTGTATCGGATACAGGGCATACCAGTAGGCCAGACCGGCCAGTCCTTTCGGACTGAACGCCGCTGTCTGCTCCAAGAGGGTGGCGCCGTCGGCCTCCGGTCGAAGCCTGAACTGGAGCCAGGCTCGTCCCGGCAGTTTCATCTCGGCCCGTAGCCGGATCAATCTGTCGACTCTCAGGTCCTCGACTCGCCAGAAGTCGAGAGCATCGCCAATGCGCAGGTCGTCGGGATGGCGTCGCCCGCGGCGCAGTCCGACACCGCCAAGCAGACGGTCTAGGGCCCCTCGAATCCGCCAGGTCCAGTTGGCGAAGTACCACCCTCGAGCGGCCCCGATTCCAGCAACTACGCGAAACACGTCACTGGCCGGGGCCGGAATCCTGCGGTGGCGACGCTCGATGATCATTCCCTGGCTGGACTCCAAGCGCACCCCTGGCTTCTGTTCAGACTCCGGCCCTGCGGCGTCGGTCCAGGACGTGTGGATGTGTCCGTGGTCGAGATCATCTATCACCCGGTCAATTGCCGAGGTGTAGTCGAGTGGCTCTATATCGGGAAAGAGCGCGCGCGCCAGGTTCTTCGTTACCACGACATCGTTTCTAAGCCCTTCCACTAGTGCCACGGTGATGTTGGCTGGAATGGGGGTGATCCAGTGAACCCAGTAGGAAGACAGTCGTGGGGTAAGCACCGGGACGGGGAGTAGCAGCCGGCGAAGACCTCGGGCCCTGGCGTATCCAAGAGTGAGGCCCCGGTAGGTGGTCACGTCCCTACCGCCAATCTCGACGATCTTTCCTGCGCTCTCGGGCACAGCGAGCGACGACACCAGGTAGCTCAGCACGTCATCGACGGCGATGGGCTGAATCCGCGAGTAGATCCACCTGGGACAGATCATCACCGGCAGTCGTTCCACGAGATATCGGATCATCTCGAAGGAGATACTGCCCGCGCCGACAATAACGGCGGCTCGGAATTCCGTAACCGGGACCTCGCCTTCCCGAAGTGCTTGTCCCGTTTCGTGGCGGGAACGCAGGTGCCGGGACAGGTCGGCGCCAGGTTCCCCGAGGCCTCCCAGGTAGATGATTCGCTTCGCGCTTGCCCGCCTGGCAGCCAGCCCGAATGCCCGGGCGGCCCGGACATCCAGGTCGCCGAAGCTGACTCCCGAGGACATACTGTGAATCAGGTAGTAGGCGGTATCGACTCCGTCGAGCGCCCGCGACAGGTCTTGAGGGTTGAAGGCGTCGCCGACCGAAATCTCGACCTTTTCCGACCACGAACGAGACTTCACGCGCGCCAGGCTTCGCACGAGCACGCGAACGCGGTGGCCTTCGCGAAGCAGTTGAGGGACCAATCGTCCGCCAATGTAGCCGGTCGCACCGGTAACCAGGATCATGTCCTGCCTTTCAACTTGCTTCCGTGTCTGCGTTCATCCTAGTGGCGGCGACCAGCACAGCTTCGTGGGGATGCGCACGATTGCATTGAGGCTCTTGTGCGGAGGCTCGGGGCAGCTTGGCCAGACAGGTGAGTGAATTGCCGGCAGCATAGATTCAGGCGGCACATCAGCCTGACGACTTGCTCGAGACGGCCCAACGAACTACCTGCCCGCCGTAGTGCCCCCGTTAGGTCTCGCTCCGGACTACATGATCACCTGGGCTTCGCGCGCACGCTCATGGTCGGTCAGCACCTCTCGCCCCTCGTCGGTGACCAGCACGAGATCCTCAATGTGATATCCCGCGACACCCGGATCGAGGTAGGCGGGTTCGATGCAGAGCACCATGCCGGGCTGGAGCAGTTCGTCGGTGGTGGGCTTGAGCATGGGGTACTCGTGGAGACCCAGACCAAGACCGTGGCCAATGTGGGCCATCTGAAAGGGTAGGCCGACCTTCCGGAAGGCGGCCTGGCAGATGGAAGAAAGGTCGCCGGCACGGAGGCTGGGCCGGATCGCGTCGAGCGTCTCGACGTGGGTCTGATACAGGCGGTTGTAGATGTCTCGCTGCTGCGGACTTGGGGAACCAACGAAGGCCGTGCGGGCCAGATCCGACCAGTAGCCTACGAAGTTCCCCGCGACGTCCGTATGCACGACCTGACCAGCTTCCAGGCGCGTTGCGCCGGGACGGGCATGCCACTCGAACGACCGCGTCCCCGTGCCCAGAAACATGAAATTCAGGACATCGGCGCCGGCGGCGGTCACCCCGGCGGTGACGTCATCGGCGACCTTCTTTTCCGGTTCGCCGACTGATGCCCGCTCGAAGGCG
Source organism: Chloroflexota bacterium (assembly GCA_022824495.1). GTDB lineage: Bacteria > Chloroflexota > UBA11872 > UBA11872 > UBA11872 > UBA11872. Next base: position 153,506 of record JAJDZU010000009.1, read on the forward strand.
TTACGAATCGCGCGCTCGGTCGCTCGACCGGCCGCGGCGAGGGCCTCGATCTCTTCGCGCGTCTTGATCATCCGGGTGCGGTCCAAGAGATCTGCACAGTCGACCAGCGTGGCGTCTGGGAGCCGCTTCCGTAGTTGGTTGACATAAGCGGCCGGCAGCGAATGCGTCTCAATGCCGAGTCGGCCCTTGGCAAGTCCCTTTTCGACGACGACTTCGGCAAGCAGGTCAACCGGAGATTCCACAAACTCCGTATAGCTGCGCATGTCTTCGATCCGGCAGTCGTCCCGGCAGGCAACGTCCTCGCCCTTGCATACGACGATGGTTGGTTCGCCTTGGGCCGGCCACAAAAGCAGCGCCAGCCGGTCGGGAATTAGGCGCTGCATGACCATTCGAGCGCCCGACAGGTAGGACACGTTCTCCAATGAACTGGCGACTAGAGCGTCCATTCCAGACTCGGCAAGAAGAGCTTCGAATCGCTCCACGTTCATTTCACGTCGCTCCTGACGAGACCTGGTCCTCGCAACTGTCTGTTGGCAGCGTCCATTCGTCGCGAAACACGGCGTAGTAGACAAGGTCCACGTGTTCGTCTCGCATTTTCCAATGACCTCGCAGGACACCCTCGCGGGTCATGCCCAGCCTTTCCATGACGCGCCAGGACCGTTGGTTGTTGACGTGGGCGCGCGCGTACACCTTGTGCAGTCCGAAGTGCCGGAAGCCCCAGCCGACAACCGCTCGAGCCGCTTCCGTCGCAAGCCCTCGTCCCCACCAGGGTCGGCCCAGCAAGTAGCCCACTTCGGCCGTCTCGTTCTCGACACTCACGTGCAGGCTTACGCCGCCAATGACCCGCGGCCCGAAGACGATGGCGAACTCTGGATTCGTGGACCAGTCGGTGAGAATCTGCCGCTTGACGAAGTCCAGCGCGTCGTCGCGGGTATAGGGGTCCGGTAGCGGTCGAAAGTGGGTGACCTCGGGATCGGACGCGTAGGTCCATACGTCGTCGACATCGGTTGGTTCGAAAGCCCGCAGCGACAGTCGCTCGGTCCGCAAATTGACTGGCATGTGCAGATTTTGATTCATGCGATCAACTGGTGAGCGCCGCTCGGGCCCGAGCCTGGAGTCTGGTTCGTTGGAGTGGCGACCGCAGTGTTGCTATGAGGTGCGGCGAACGCGGCGCGTGATTGGGGTGACTAAGCTGTGCGAGAGGGTGCGGATGCGTTGAAAGCGCCGATAGAGACCGATGTACGTGAACGCAAGCATGATGAGGTAGCCGGGCCAGTTGAACACGAAGCCGATAAGGGCTTGCATGAGTTCGACGGGACCGTCGCCCGTGGCGCCGCTCGAGAGGGCGGCCAGGAAAAAGAAGGGCAACATAGCCAGGGCGCCGATGATCAGCTGCCCGAGCAGGCCCACGATGGGCAGGAAGATGACGTAGAGAACGGTGCGGATGCGTCGCATGACGCGGTCAAAGTCGTAGTCCTCGACCTGACCTTCACGGCGATCCTGGTAGGCGTCGAAGCCACAGTGTCGGCAGGTGGCCGAACGGGCGGCGGTGTGGCGACCGCAGTTTGTACAGGTTATCGTGCCCACAAGTTGGCGCCTCGTGCCGGTGGCCTGCTGATTGTGGCGCGTAGAAGCGGTTTTGGACAAGTCGGGGCATTGCGTACTATTCGCACCGCACGGCTTGCCGCCAGTGGAAATCCCGGCCGCAGGCCAGTTCGGAGCTCACTTCAGTCTCTGCACGCCCGGGGAGTCGAGCAATGAAGTTTGTCCGTTATGAATCGGATGTCGGGCCGTGTTTCGGCTCGCTGGACCAGGACGGATCGGTATTCGCCATCAGCGGCGACATCTTCGGCGACTTTGATGTCGGCGGCCGTGTGGCAGACGTCAATGAGTTGAAGCTCCTGGCTCCGGTTGATCCACCAAAGCTGATCGGTGTTGGCGGCAATTACTTGGAGCACCTCCACGAGGGTGGCGAGGATGTGTTTGTGCCTAGCTTCCCGATGGTGTTTCAGCTCCCATCGACGTCGGTGATTGGCCCTGGCGATTCAATTGTGATTCCGAAGAAGGCGAGCTTCACGCACGCGGTAAACGATCCAAATCTGCAGGACGAGCCGTTTACACCTGTCGACTACGAGGCTGAGCTCGTTGTGGTGATTGGCAAAGCTTGCCACCGAATTGCCCCGGACGACGCCTTGGACTATGTGCTGGGCTACAGTTGCGGCAATGACGTAAGCGCTCGGCCGCTGCAACTGGCGGAGATGGCGACCGGGGTGCTGATGCTTGGGAAAGGTCTGGAGACGTTCAAGCCTTTGGGCCCGGTGATTGCGACTGACCTGGACCCGACGGACCTGCGATTGCGGGGTCGGCATAACGGTGTCGTTACCCAAGATACGAGCACGTCTGACCTGCTGTTCAGCGCGGCATCCCTGGTCACCTACCTGGCGCAGGCAATCCGGCTGGAGCCCGGCGACTGCATCTACACAGGTACGCCGTCCGGAGGTGGGTCGCTGGAGCCGGGGGACACGATCGAGGTTGAAATCGACGGCATCGGCGTGCTGAGCAACCCGGTGGTTGCTGGTTAGCGGGCGGAAAGCCTACGAACGGCTCCCGTCCACGCGGCATTCGGCGAGCCAGTCTTCGCGATACTCGAGACCGAAGCCCGGTCGGTCGGGCACCTGGACCATGCCGTCCACAATGCGGATGGGCTCGACCCAGCAATCGTCGTGGGTTGTTCCTTTGGCTTCCAGGTAAACGCTGTTGGTCATGGCGGCGAGTAGCTGTGCGTTGTGCTGCCAGCCACCGTGGGTGGCGATCCGGACGTTGTAGGCGTCGGCCAGTGCGGCCGTTTCCATGATCTCCATCACGCCGCCCGCGCGTCGGGCGTCGGGCTGCAGGAAATCCACGCCGCGCTTCTCGAGCAGGTCGAGCACGGCGTACTTGCCGTAGATGTTCTCGCCGGTGGCTATGGGGACAGATACGGCGGCTCGGAGTTCGCCGTACTCGGTGTTCATCCAGGGGCGCAGCGGCTCCTCGTACCAGTAGATGTCGTACGGCTCGTAGGCATTCCCGCGACGAATGGCTTCATCGACCGGGTGAATCTGGTTGGCGTCGATCATCACGTGTACGTCTGACCCGAGGGCGTTTCGGACAGCTTCAAGGCGGCGCAGATCATCGGCCAGGTCTGGCGCGCCGACTTTGATCTTGACGGCTCGATAGCCGGCGTCGATGGCGCGCTGGCACTGTTCGATCAGTTCGTCTTCGGGAAAGTTGAGCCAGCCGACCATGCCGTAGGCCGGGATCTCGGTCCGATACTGGCCGAGCAACTGGGCAACGGACGCGTCCCTCGCCTTGCCGAGGATGTCCCACACGCAGTAGTCGATGACGGAGATTCCGAAGACGCCGAGGCCACTCACCCCGTAGTACTCGGTCTGATCGAACAAGTGTCGGCGCAGGCGTCGGGGCATCGAGGCGTCCTGGCCGACGACCAGTTTCCGCATTTCAACCTCGAAGAGTTGGCGCGTGAGTTCGCCGCCGTAACCCGAAATGCTGAGGGTAAAGGTGCCGTAGACGCCGCCTTCGGTGTGGAGCCGCACGATCAGGTCGCGACCCGAGGCGATGCGGTGGATGGAATCTTCAATGACACGCAGCGGCCCAGGCTGCTGGATGACGATGGTCTCGAGTTCGGTGATTCGCATGTGGCCTCGCAGTTGCTCAGGGAGCGAGCGAATCGGCGTCTGTTGAGGTTTCGCAGTCTAGTTGGTCGAATCAGCTTCGCTGGCCGCCGTGCACCGGGCAGCCGCACTCAATCCCGCTCGATGGGAACCTCGGCCGCGAAGGGCGAAAGACGCGTGCGACGATATGAGGCGTCGTGAGGTGGAGGTGAACCCGTGCCTGGAGTTGATGTCTCGCGGGTGTCATTCGTTGGTTCGGGCCGAGTTTCGATTGACAGCGTGCGGGTGAACGATCCGGCGCCGAACCAGATTCGCGTGCGGACGACGCAGTCGCTAATCAGTGCTGGGTCGGAACTGAATAGCTTCGAGTCGCCAAACACCGCACCGCGCTCGCCGGGTTATTCGAGCGTGGGGATTTTGGACGCGGTAGGGCGACAGGTTGAAGGCTATCGCGAAGGCGACCGGGTGTATGCCACCTCACCGCATCAGGGTGCGCATCTGGTGGAAGTGGATACGCCTCGGGTGGTTGACGGGAAAGAGCACTACCCGCCGCCCAAAGTGCCCGACTCTGTGACGGACGTGCAGGCCACGTTTTTGTCGCTGTGCGACGTGGCCCTGCACGGCGTGCGTCGCGGACGTCCCTACATTGGGGACTCTGTGGCGGTGTTCGGGCAAGGCGTGGTGGGCCAGCTGGTGACGCAGTTTGCGGCAATGGTGAATCCGTACCCGCTGATTGCGATCGATCTCCAGGACGACCGCCTGGCGCTGGCTCGGCGGAGCGGCGCGACCCATACGGTCAATGCCAGCCGGGAGGACGCCGTGGACCGGGTGATTGAGTTGACGGAAGGCGAAGGTGCCCGGGTTGTCTTCATGGTCACGCGCACGCCGGCGATCCTGCCGGACTGCATGCGAGCCACCGCGGCAGGCGGGACAGTGACGCTAACGGGCAGCCCGCCGGGCGCCGTAGATATTCGACTACAGGAGGAGTTGCTGCGCAAGGAGTTGACGATTACCGGCACCTACCAGACGCGGTTGTACCCGCTGACCGCCTACCACATGCAGCGCTGGACGCGCCCGGCGAATCGCGCCTACATCTACGAACTAATGGGACGGGGCGGTGTGGCTGTTGACCACCTGGTGTCGCACCACGTGCCGTACACGCAAGCCCAGGAGATGTACGCGATGATTGCGGGCGGCCCAACCGGATGGACGGGCATTGTGTTGGACTGGACTGATACCTCCAACTAAAGCAGCCAGAGCGGCAGCCCCTGGCTAACCGGAACCGCCGCCCTGAAGCTACTTATCAGTCCTTCGGCAGTCGCGGCATCCAGTCCGGACGGGGGAGCCTGCCCTCAAAGCTGTAGTACGGATCGTCGCGGTCCAGCGGCAACTGGACCGTCGACGCCGTGGCGGCGGACTTGTAGATGGCGCGTGTGAGTTCAACGTGTTGCCGCGCGATGGTCTGCGGGAACGGAACGGGACGCCCTTCGAGTGCGCAACTGGCCCAGAGCCGGCTCTGATGGAGCTGACTGGGAGCTTCCGGGAAGTCGTCGAGTCCGTCGCCAAGCGCTTCCAGTTCGGCCACCACCCCGGGGGTGTTGGTGGACCCGAACGAGAGCGTGTGCTTGAACACGCTCTCGCGACCGGAGTTCAGCAGCACCGTCGGCTGTCCCCAGCCCAGGTGTTCGTGAGTCACGACCATTGAGGCGTTCTGGCCCACGAATTCCCAACGCGTCTGCTCGGTCCGGGGATGTTCGTGATGCAGCAGGGAGCCCTGCACGATGCCCACGGCGCCGTTGGCATAACGCACCAGCGCCAGGCTGTAGCTATCGTGCTCGATCTCGCGCAGGAAGCCGCCGGAGTAGGCCGTGACTTCGACGATGGGTGAGCCGAGAGCGAAGAGGAACGGCTCGATGACGTAGCGGCCGTGGTGAAAGACCGCGCCGCCGCCCTCGGTATCGAACTTCCCGTGCCAACCGCCCATGTAATAGGACTGCTGGTGATACCAGTTGATCTCGATCTTGGCCACGGCCAGCGGCCCCATAAGGCCGCTCTCGATCGCGCGCCGGGCGTGCTGCAGGCCACGGGTATAGCGGCCGCCGCACTGTGAAACGTACGTCACCCCGGCCTCTCCGACCGCGGCCAGAATCTCATCCGCCTCCTGCACGCTCTTGGCCATGGGGCCTTCAGTGAATATGTGCTTGCCGGCCCGCGCCGCGGCCACCACGGGCACGCCGCGAATGGGCGGGGTGGTGAGAACGGCCACGGCGTCGATTTCGGGATCCTCGAGGAGAGCCTCGTGCCCGTCGTAAGTGCGGATCTGGTTGTCTGCCGCGGCCTGGGCGTGTTCGGCCATTTGCCTCGCCGCTTTGCGGGACTCCTCATCGCGGGCGTTGATTGCCAGGGCGCGCTGACGGGCGGCCTCGGCGGTATATGCCTCGTGGATGGCCTCGGCCCGGTCTTCGGCCAGGCTGGGATACAGGTCGGCCGTGGCCACCACCTGGGCCAGGTCGGTCATGCCCGCGTAGATGTCGGTGTAGAGTCGAGAAATCCCGCCGCAGCCGATGAAGCCGACTTTGAGCTTGCGGTCCATGTGCCTGCGCTCCAGCCGATGGGTTGGCGGGATGGTATACGAAACAGGGGTAGCTGGCGGCCAGGGCTAAGCGCGCGACGGCGTGGGGGCGTAGCATACGCGCCACACCCCGTTCGGCCGGAGCGGCGGCGGAAGGAGCTTCAGGCATGTGTGCGCTGGCCCTGCACGGTGGGACGCCCGTCCGAACCGATCCGTATAACGCCTGGCCCGAGTTCGACGAGGCCGAGATCGAGGCTGTGGTTGCCGCGCTGCGAACCGGCAACTGGGCGTCCGGCGACGGCGACCGAAGCCTGACCAACTTCGAGCGATCGTTCGCGGCTTACCAGGGCGCCGAATACTGCCTGGCGGTCAGCAGCGGAACCAGCGCGTTGGAAATCGGGCTGCGGGCGTTGCGGCTGCCGCGCGGTTCCGAGGTCATCCTCTCGCCCTACACCTACATGGCCAGCCCGACGGCCGTGCTGAACGTCGGGCTGGTGCCGATCTTCGTGGACATGGATCCCGAGACCTACAACATCGATCCGCGCCTGATCGAGGCTGCGATTACCGAGCGAACCGGCGCGATCATGACGGTGCACTTCGGGGGGCTGCCCTGCGACATGGGGGCCATTCTCGACATCGCGCACCGGCACGACCTGAAAGTGATCGAGGACTCGGCGCACGCTCACGGTTCAACGTGGAACGACAGAGGCCTGGGCACGATCGGCGACGTTGGCTGCTTCAGCCTGGGACCCGGCAAGAACCTCACGCCAGGCGTTGGCGGCGCGGTCATGACGAACGTCCTGGACATCTATAAGCACGCCATCGCCTACTCCGAAATGGACATCGGTGGACGGGAGATGCGATTCGGCGAGATGGACATCGATGCGCCGGCCGCTGAACCCGACGAGTGGTTCCCATATAGCTCGGGCAATCGCCGTCTTGGCGGCGTGCTGGCGGCTCTGGCCAGCGCCCAACTGGACCGGCTGGAGGGACAGACCCAACGACGCTCCGAGAACGGCAAGTACCTTGCCGAACTGCTCGAAGACGTGGATGGGCTGTCGTCGCGTCGCGAGGATCCCTACGTAACGCGCAACGCCAACCACCTGCACATCGTGCGCTACGAGGCCGCGGGTTTTGACGGGCTGCCTCGAGAACGCTTCGTCGAAGCCATGCAGGCGGAGGGAATCGGAGTCCGGACCGGCTACAGGCGTCCCATGAACCGGGCCGACCTGTTTGGTGATCCCAACGGCGAACTATCGCTGGTATGGCCGCGAGGCGATGGTGGACCCGACGTGGACTACGCTTCGATGTCGTGCCCACACGCCGAGCAGGCCTGCGCGTCGGAAGATCTCTGGGTGACACAGAACATGATGCTCAGCGGACCGCAGGCCATGGAGGAGATTGTGGAAGGAGCCGAAAAGGTCCGCGACAATCTGGTGACGTTGGGCGTGCCCTTGAGACTCAAGGCCCAAGTCAACGCACGCCGATCCGCCAGACCGCATTACTGACAATTACGCTGGGGCTAGCCCTTAATGCCGGTGAGCGTGATACCGCGGACGAATTGGCGTTGCGCAAAGAAAAACACCACGATGATCGGCACGACGGAGATCATGGCGACGGCCATTTGCAGCGTGTGTAACTGTTCGGTGTACTGGCCGGCGGCGAAGTAGCGCAACCCAACTGGCAAGGTGATTCGTTCGGGCGAATTAAGCACGATGAGCGGAAGAAAGAACTCGTTCCAGTTTCCAATGAAGGAAAGGGCCGCAACGGTTGCAATTGCGGGCTTGGACAGGGGCAGGATTACCCGAAACAGGATTCCGATGCGAGAGGCCCCATCTGTTCGGGCGGCCTCGTCGAGTTCAATGGGAATTGTCATGAAAAACTGCCGCAAAATGAAAATGTAGAAGGCGCCGCCTCCTAGTCCGGGCACAATCAGTGGCCAGAGTGTGTCAATCCAGCTGAGTTCGCGAAAGATGATGACCACGGGAATGATGGTGACGTGCAGAGGAAGCATCATTGTTGAAAGCAAGACCATGAAAATGACTCTATTGCCAGGGAAGTCCAGTCGAGCGAACCCATAGGCGACAACGCAGCTCACAAAGGTGCCAACGGTCACTCCTATGAACGTGACAATGAATGAGTTGAAAAGCCACCACGGAACAGGATGGTGCTGCCACACATACGAGTAGTTCTCCCAGGCTGGGGGGAACGGCCAGAACAAGTCAGGGTCATAGACTTGGCTGGTGGTCATCAAGGACCAACGCACCATATAGATAAACGGAATCGCATACATCACGCTGCCGCCTAAGAGCAGCAAATAGATCAGTGCCCTGGTCAGCGCGCGAACTACCCGAACGGCATTTGACCGTACGGTGATCGGCTCGCCCCCGTAGGCGGTTTGTCCCGAATTCCCAACTGGAGCAGACAGGCCGGTGGCGAGGCCTGCACTCGCGGTCGACTCGGCCGAGTGCGAACGCGCGGATACCGAGATTGGCGGTGGGGTGGCGAGCACCGGCGCGTCGTTAGTCATTTGATTCCTCGCGTCGAAACAGCATGAACAAACACGGTTCCGCGCAGCAAGTCGTCGAAACCTAGCCCTTGATACCCGTCAGTGCAATCCCGCGAATGAAGTGCTTCTGCGCGAAGAAGAACAGGATCACCACGGGCGCTACGGCAATCAGGGCAATGGCCATCTGCAGATGTAGCCGCTGCGCCTCGTACTGCCCGGCCTGCAGCCAGCGCATCCCCACGGCCAACGTCAGGCGCTCAGAGGACTGCAAGACGATCAGCGGGAAGAAGAAGTCGTTCCAGTGGCTTATGAAGGAAAACACGGCCACGGTGGCGACGGCGGGTTTCGAAAGCGGCATGATGACGGTCCAGAAGACGCGCATACGCGATGCGCCATCAATTTGAGCCGCCTCGTCGAGTTCCAGCGGGAGAGTCAAGAAGAACTGGCGTAGAAGGAATATGTAGAACGGCGCGCCACCAAGCAGGGGGACGATCAGCGGCAACAGCGTGTCCAGCCAATTGAGTTCTCGGAAAAGAATGACCTGGGGAATGATCGTCACGTGCTGCGGCAGCATCATCGTGGAAATCACAATGAGAAAGAGAATGCGATTGCCAGGAAATCTCAATCGGGCGAACCCAAAGGCGACGAGTGCGCTAATAAAGGTCCCAACGGTTACGCCAATAAACGACACGATGGTGCTGTTGGTGATCCACCAAAGCACCGGCCCTACCTGCCACACATCCGTGTAGTTGTTCCACGCGGGAGGGTTCGGCACCAGGGGCTGCGGAACCACGTAGAACATGTCGAGGCTCATCAGCGAGGCCCTGATCATCCAGAGGAATGGAATCGCGTACATGATGCTGGCGCCGATGAGGATGACGTAGTACACGGTGCGCAGCAGCAATTGCAGCGCCTGGACGCGCCGGGATCGGATCGTTCGGCCGCCGGACGGCACCGCCGCTGAGGCTAGGCCGGTCTCTACCGTTCGTGCAGTCATGGCTTAGCGCTCCGCGGAGCCTTCGTAATAGACCCAACGACGTGCAACACCGAACTGAATGACCGTGAATACCAGGATGATGACGAACAGTACCCAGGCGATGGCCGATGCGTAGCCCATCTGGAAGTACTCGAACCCGGTGCGATAGAGATGCAAAAGAATGAACAGCGTCGAATCACGAGGACCGCCGTTCGTCACGATCAGCGCCTGCGTAAACACCTGCCAGGATCCGATGATCTGCAGCACGGCCGTGAGGAAAATGGCGGGCGTCATCATCGGTACAGTCACATGCCACATCTTGCGAATGACACCCGCGCCGTCAACGCTCGCGGCCTCGTAAAGATGCTGCGGGATGCCTTGCAGCGCAGCCAGGTAGATGATCATCGTGGTGCCCAGCCCCCAAAAACTCATGAGGATCAGGGCTGGCATGGCCCAAGTTGAACTGGTCAGCCAGTTGGGACCGTCGATACCTACGATTCCCAGGAACTGATTCACCAGGCCATTTGGCTGGAGGAGGAGAATCCACAGGTAGGCCGTGGCAACGCCTGCTGTTACCGACGGCAGATAGAAGGCCGTGCGGTAGATCGGCTGACCTTTGACCTTTTGATTTAGCAGAATTGCTACGAAGAATGCCATGACCATGATTCCTGGTACATGAACTGCCGTGTAGTACAGGGTGTTAATAATGCTGCGTATAAATTTGGGATCGTCGGTAAAGAGTCTCACGTAGTTGTCTGCTCCGACCCACTCCGGCAAGCCAATGAACCGGTAGTTCGTGAAGCTCAGAAAAATCGATGCAATGAATGGTCCCAACGTGAACCAAAGAAACGTTATGAGCCAGGGCGCGATGAAGAGCAGTCCGCTCCAGCGTTGCCATCGAGTCGTGCGCAAAGTGTCCTCAGTTCACAGGCGGTCGGGCGGGCGCCGGGATTTGGCGCCCGCCCGACACATCCACGTCATTCAATGGTTTGAACGAGCGTGAATCGTACCTATTGCAACGTGGCCAGGTGCTTGTCGCAAGCGGCCTGGGCGTTCAGCAGAGCCTCGCGGGCGGGAATCTCGCCGACGATCGCAGGCTGCGTTTCGTCGTGCAGGATGTTCCACCACTGGGCCCAACCGCTGAAGAACATGAGGCCGTAGGCGTCCGGGCTCAGGAAGTGGTCCCGGATCAGGTTCATGCTGCGCGGCATTCCTGGCTGGAAGCCAAGATACCGGTCGCTGTTGATGGTGGCGCGGTGCATGGGAATCGCCCCACGCCCGTCGGCGACCAGACCCTGGAAATACTCACCCGCGATGAACGACGTGAGGATGACCGAGGCCTCGACCGTGCCGTGCTCGAGTGCCTTGACCGTGATGAAGTGACCCAACTCGTTGGTGGAGTAGGCAACCTCGCCGGTCGGCGATCGTGGCGACGGCATGTTGTCCCACTCGAAACGGCCGCCGACTCGAAGCTTGCGACCGCCGGGGCCGTGAATGCCACCGGGCTCCATGCCGATCTTGCCGGTCGCGAACGGCGCCGTGATGCCTTCGGTCAGCAACTGCGACAGTTCGCCGAGGGGAACGCCTACGCCCTCTTCGTACGTGGCGTTGACGTACCACTCGAACGCCTCGAGTCCGCCTTCGGTGGCGAAACCGGACGCCGGCGCCGGGCGAGTGCGCTCCGTGAAGAGCCAGCCGCCGTTGGCGCTGATCAGGGGCAGCCAGCGGAACTCGCCGCCTGTCCCGTGGTGCAGACCGTACTCATTGGTGTCAGCGTTGGTGAGCTGACGGGCAGCTTCCAACTGCGAGTCCCAGGTCCAGTCGGCCGTCGGGGCTTCCACGCCATCGTTATCGAACTTGTCGATGTTGTAGACGTAGCCGTTGACGCCCGACATGAAGGGCATGCCGTACAGCACCCCATCGATGTCCAGGTTCTGGAGGCTCGGGTCGTTCGGGTTTTCGCGAGACAGGATCAGGTAGTCGTCAAGGTCGATGCCGGCCTTGTCAACGTGGTCCTGGAGCTGTACGAGACCCGGCGCGAACTCGCGCATCCGGGCGCCGTTCAGCACAACCACGTCACCAACGGTACCGGCCGCGAACATGATGTTCACTTTGTCGCGGTAGAACCCTGGCGGGATGGGAATGAGGTCGTACTTGATGTTGGGGAACTGCTTGTCGAATTCCTCCAACCCGGCCTTCATGGTTTCCCAGCGCGTCCCAGCCGCCCAGTAGTTCATGAACTGGATCGGCTCGGTCGGCTCCATCTGCGTTGGGGCCTCGACCATGACTTCCCTGGTCACGACCTTTTCGACCTCAACGACCTTCTGGACTTCGACCGGAACTTCCTTCACGACTTCTTTGGTAACGATCTGCTGAACCGGAACTTCCTTCTCGACGATCGTCTCGACCGGAACTTCCTTCTCGACGATCTTCTCGACCTCGACCACCTGGGTCTCCCCACAGGCCGCGAGGATCGCTGCCGAGGCTCCGAGGGAACCGACCCCCAGGGCGCGGATGACCTTACGTCGTGTTACTGGACCGCTCATGAAACCTCCCCGCATCGGTGGATCTACGCGACGCACAACGACATGTCGCTAGTCCGCCTAATGCAAAATCCTTCGACCGCGCGGCTGGACGTCAACCGCACAAGTCGCCATTAACGCGCTTTGTTTATCACTCGCCCCAAAAGCCTGTCAAACGGTTGGCGGCAGCGCGTTCGATGCGTTCGATGCCTTCGGGTTCGTTCGTTTCCGGCGGGCGGCTCCGGTCTAGCGCTTCGTGCCCAGGTTCTGCGTGGCGCAATACGCCGACGTATGCCTACAGGCTTCAGGCCGTTCCTGCTCGTCACGCAGGCGGCCGCCGACCGAGGTCATGCGCAGGAACATGCCGACGGGCGGGGATTCCAACGCGATGGTGTTCTCCTTGGCGGAGGTGATCGTCAAGCTGTTGGCTTCCCAGTCCTGCTGATAGACCACGGCGACAGCCTGGTCGTCGGTCAACATGGCGTAAATGCGCGTGAAGTCCGGCCGCACGGCCACCATTTGCGGAGAAAGTCCCACGCGGATGTGGGCCAGGGCCCGCAGCTCGGCCGTGTCCACGACCTGCACGAAGTTGTCGTCGGCGTGGCCGGTGTAGGCATAGCTGCCGTCGTAGGTAAAGGTGCCGAGGATCGGTTCGGTGCCGGTCTGGAAGCGCTTGACCAGTTCCAGGGCCGAGGGCTCGTAGACGGCCACGGTGTGCTTGCCGGCCTCCTGGACCCAGATGGAGCCGTCCGGCGAGGTCGTGAGCCGCGTCGGATGCCCACCCTTCTTAGACTCGGCGGTCGCGAGCACGGCGCCGCTGCTGGGATCGAGGCTGACGACGCGGTCGCCTTCGCCGGTGGGATAGATGAAGCGCTCGACGCCGTCGGCGTCGATGCTGAGGTCGGCGTCGGCCAGGACGCCGCCGTGCAGCGGAATGTCGCTGAACGTGTTGGTGACCTCATGCGTTGACGTGTCGACGGTGAGCACCTCCCCGGCGGCCGTCTTGCTGACGAGCAGGCTGCCGTCCTGGCGGGCCTTGCCGAGAAAGACACCCTCGGCCTCGCTGCCCAGCGGAACGCGGTTGCTGACCGTCAGGGAGTCGACGTCGAGCGTAATGAGCTCGGCGCTACCGGCGTTGAGAGTGCCGAGCCAGAGGTGGCGGCCGTCGAAGAAATTGTTGTCGTCGTTCCAGGCCCAAGTGGCGAGGCCCTCGACGTCGCCGGTGCGGGTCACTTCCTCGGTGAGAATGTCGATGGCGGTGACGTGGGGTGAGCTGTTGCTGAAGACCAGGATCTCGCCAGCGTCGCCAACGGGAGCTTCGGCGCTTTCGCCGGCCGCGCCGCCGGGGGAACTCTCGGGGCCGCCCTCACCGCAGGCGGCAGCAAAGATGGCCATACCGAGGCCGCCCATGCCGGCCAGGACTCGTCGTCGCGGAAGCTGTGGTGTGGTCATTGCTTCAGTCCTTTCACAGCTGAGCCCCTGCTCGTACGTCGGCGGCCAAAGCCGGCCGGCTCTGGCCTAACGCTTGGTACCCAGGTTCTGCGTGCCACAGGCGTACGAAATCTTGCAGGCTTCGGCCCGCTCAGCGGAATCGCGCAGGCGGCCGCCGACAGAGGTCATGCGCAGGAACATGCCGACCGGCGGCGACTCCAGCGCGACCGAGTTCTCCTTGGTGGACGTAATCGTCGAGCTGTTGGCTTCCCAGTCCTGTTGATAGACCACGGCGACAGCCTGATCGTCGGTCAGCATGGCGTAAATGCGGCTGAAGTCGGGCCGCACGGCCACCATCTGGGGGGTCTGGCCGACCCGGATGTGGGCCAGGGCCCGCAACTCGGCCGTGTCGACGACCTGCACGAAGTTGTCGTCGGCATGGCCGGTGTAGGCGTAGCTGCCGTCATAAGTAAACGTGCCCAGGATGGGCTGCGTGCCCGTCTGGAAGCGCTTGACGAGCTCGAGCGCCGAGGGCTCGTAGACGGCCACCGTGTGCTTGCCGGCCTCCTGGACCCAGATGGAGCCGTCGGGCGAAGTGGTGAGGCGGGTGGGATTCCCGCCCTTCTTGGACTCCGCCGTCGCCAGAACGGACCCGCTGCTCGGGTCGAGGGCGACGACCCGGTCGCCTTCGCCGGTGGGATAGACGAAACGTTCAACCCCATCGGCGTCGATGCTCAGATCGGCGTCGGCCAGCACCCCGCCGTGCAGTGGAATGTCGCTGAACGTGTTGGTGACCTCATGGGTGGCGGTGTTGACCGTAAGGACCTCCCCAGCGGCCATCTTGCTGACGAGCAGGGTGCCGTCCTGGCGAGCCTTGCCGAGGAATACGCCCTCCGCCTCGCTGCCCAGCGGGATCCGGTTGCTGACGGTAAGCGTGTCCACATCCAGCGTGATCAGTTCCGCGGTGCCGCCGGCGGGGTTGAGCGTGCCGAGCCAAAGGTGGCGGCCGTCGAAGAAGTTGTTGTCGTCGTTCCAGGCCCAGGTCGTGAGGCCCTCGACGTCGCCGGTGCGGGCCACTTCCTCCGTGAGGATGTCAATGGCGGTGACGTGCGGCGATCTGTTACTGAAGACCAGGATCTCGCCGGCGTCACCTTGCGGAGCGGCTTCCGCGCCCGTGTCGCCCCTGGGCGCGCTTTCCGGGCCGCCCTCGCCGCAGGCGGCCGCCAGCACGGCTACCCCAAGGCCGCCCATGCCGGCCAGCAGTCGTCGTCGTGGGAACCGTTGGGTGGTCATCGTCATCAGTCCTTTCACGGCCGGGGCACTGCCGGTCCGAGGACATAACAGGGCGACACAACTTCCCGGCGCCAGCCCGAACACCCGGGTCGGCGGCATCGCGCGTCGCGCGCTGTTTTTCGTGCATGCATGCGCCTGAACCCACGCTGCCAATGTCGCGAATTCACAGCTTTCCGAAGTATAGCGCCGACCGCGATTCCAACGGAAACCGACCTGCGGCATCTCCGAGGATTCAAGAATGCGGATCGCCGCGCGTGAAACTAGCCTTTGGGAGTCACGCAAGGCAGAATCCCCGCATCCGCGCGGCAATCGAGCCGCACCGACATAGGCAGCCGCGTAATGAGCGACAAACTGCGGGTTGCGGTGATTACCGAACCGACCGCCTGGCACCTGGGCGCCCTGATCGACGCGCTCCACAACGACGAAGTCGGCGAGGTGGCGGTCGGCGACGTGACCGGCGGAACGTTCGACGAGGTCCGCGCCGGCGGCGCCGGCAAGGTGTCGGCGACATTCACCGACCTGGACCAGCTCTACCGGGACTTTGACCCGCAAGTCGCGCTCATCACGATGGAGCCGTGGCGCATGCCGCTGGTCATCACCCAGGCGCTGGAAGCCGGCGCCCACGTGTTTCACGAGAAGCCGGGATACGTGGACATCGATGACTACCGCGCGATCTACCGACTCGCCAAGAGCCGGGATCTCCACCTGGGCATCGCCTACATCTCACGCGCCTATCCCATCGTGCAGGAAGCGCGGCGGCTGGTTGCCGAGGGCTTCCTGGGCGACCTCCTGTCGTTCCAGGCCTGGTTCGTGGCCGACCAGGAGCGCACGATTCAGAATCCCGCCGCCCGCCCCCAATATGACGTCGCCGCCGGCGGATGGTTCTTCTCGAAAGAACTGGGCGGCGGCGGACACCTCACCATTCTGGGCTGCCATTACCTGGACTTGCTACGGCACATCGCGGGATCCGACTTCAAGTCGGTCAGCGCCTTCTGCCGCAACGTCGGCGGTGAGGCGATCACCGTTGAGGACGCGGCGGTGGTCAACCTGGAATTCCAGAACGGCATGGTCGGCAACCTCAACTCCGGCTACTACACCAGCAGCGCCGAGTACGGCTCGTCGCGGCACAACGGCCTCATCTTGTGGGGTCGCGACGGCTGGCTGAAGTTCAACCCGAACGGCGAGTCCAACCAGGAGCCGATGCAGTGGGCCTCCTACAGCGGCGCCCAGGCCAGCGCGCCGCTCAAGTCCTGGACGTTCGACAAAGCCGGCGCGCTCAACAATCCGTACCGTGTCCTAACTGGCGACTTCTTCCGCGCCTGCCTCGGTGAAGGCCCGCCGCCAATCGAGCCGGAAGCGGGCATGTGGGTGAACGAAGTCACCACCGCCGCCTACGCGTCATCTGATTCAGGTCAGACGCTGTCGGTCTCCATTCCGGAGCTATAGACCCAGGAGGAGAGTCCTCGTGAACACGATCACAACCCCATTTGCCAGCCCCGAGCCAGGCGGGCGGCCATGAGCACCCAACCGCTTCGAGTCATTTCGGTTGGCGTTGGCGGTCGGGCGCGACAGCACCTGAACGCCCAGATGGCGCTGCCTGACAGGTTCAAAGCCGTCGGGCTGGTAGACATCGTCCCCGAGGCATTCAACGAAGCGCTTGAGATCACCGGCCTGTCCCGATCCGCGTGCTTCACCACTCTGACCGAGGCCATGGCGGCCACGCCATGTGACGCCGTCGGAGTCTTCACCCCGGGCCATCTCCATACGTCATTTATGGAAGAGGCCATCGCCGCCGGAAAGCACGTCATCGTCGAAAAGCCCTTCACGTGCAGCCTGGAGGAGGCCGAGCGCGTCGTCGCCGCCGCCGAGGCCAACGACGTGCGCGTAGTCGTCACCCAGAACGACCGGCTCTTCCACCCCTATCCGCTGCTGCGCGAGATGATCGCCGACCAGCGCTACGGCGAACTGGGCGCCATCACGATGGTGCACCACAACGCCCGCGGGCGTCCCTTTGAGAATGGCGACCCGCCCATGCACCTGTGGCACCAGGCCTCGCACCAGGTCGACTCGTTGCTGTCACTGGTGCAGCGGCCGCCACGTTGCGTGTGGGGCGTCAACGCAACTCCGGCCAACAGCAACTGGACGGCTGAGCCGCACGTCTGCGCCATCATCACCTTCGATGGCCCGGTGATCGTGAGCTACACCGCCACCTCGGATGCCCAGGCCTATGAGATGTACCTGCGCTTGGAATTCGCGGAAGCCGCCGTCACCATGCACGGATTCTCGATGAACTCCACGGACTTTCAGATGACCGTCACGCCGCGACAGCCCTTGGAGCGCTATCCACGCTCGGAAGTCTTTCCCATCGGAAGGGCCGAGCGCAGCGGCCGTTGGGCGGACATCGAACAGGACATCTGGAACGGCTTCTGGTCGCACGTCACGGAGGGCCGGGACAACGCGTGCTCCGGACGCAATAACCTGGACACGATTGGAGTCTTGGACGCCATCATTCGCTCAAGCACCGAGAAAATCGCCGTCGAACTGTAAGGCGAAGCCAGCGGCACTCATAGGGAGGGTCCGATGGGCAGCACTCTGAGAGCCGGCGTCGTGGGGCTGACGGGAATCGGCGCCCGCGCACCGATTCCGGCCGCCAAACGCGGCTGGGGCATCACCATGCCGCATTCGCACGCCTCGGCCTATCACTTCGTCGAGGACACGGAACTCGTCGCCGTCTGCGACCTGCGGCAGGAAGCGATCGACGAATTCGACGCCAACTGGCGCTCCCATGTCTCGGAAGTCAATTCCTACACCGACTACCGCCAAATGCTGGACCGGGAAAACCTGGACCTCATCAGCGTGGTCACCAGCGACCACGTCCACGCACAGATAGTGATCGACGCGGCCGAAGCCGGGATCAAGGGCGTCGTCTGCGAAAAGCCCATTGCCACCACGCTGGCCGATGCCGACCGCATCATTGACGCCGTGGAACGGGCCGGCATCCCGATGCTGGTGGATCACACCTATCGCTGGTGGTTTCCGTGGGCTGATGTCGGCAAGTTGATCGACGACGGCGCCATCGGCGACGTGGTTCGGATCATGTGCAACCAGGGCGGTCCCCGAGCCATGCTGTTTCGCAACGGCACCCACGTTTGCGACACGACCAACTGGTTTTCCACCGGCAATCCGACCGCCGTCTACGCCGTGGCCGAGAAGGGCTTCGAGGACTACGGCCCGCGCTACGCCAGCGATGGCGGTCACGACCCGGACACCGATCCCGCACTCAGCATCATGATCGAGTACGACAACGACGTGCGCGCCTTCTGGAACGCCTGCAAGACCATGCCGGGTCGCTACATCGGCCCCTTCGACATTTGGGGCACCGAAGGCCGAATCCACCTCACGAACGACTACGCCGTGCTCTACGACGACCCCGACGAGGGCTTGCGCGGCCGCGCCATCACGCCCACCCACTACACCCAGGGCCACATCGCCGGGCTGGTCACGGAGCTGGTCGGGTTGATCCGCGATGGCGGCGAGCCCAGTTGCGACGGTCGGCAGGCGCGCCAGGCCCTGGAGGTCCTCCTGGCCGCCCTTCAATCGCAGGCTGGTGGGAACGTGCGCGTGCAACTGCCGATTACGGACGCTTGACTGAGCGGGGCCGCGTAGCATTGCGGAGGTATGTCCCCTCCGCGGGATGGTCGTGGACGTGTACGACGTAGTCGTCGTCGGCGCGGGCGTCATGGGCAGCGCCACCGCCTACTGGCTCAGTCGGGCCGGCAAGCGCGTGGCCCTGCTCGAACAGTTCAGCCCGGCCCACGTGCGCGCATCGTCCGCCGATGAGTCCCGCACCATCAGGTACCAGTACCGCGGCCAGGCGGCCTATACCCGAATGGTCGCCGGGGCCGTGAAACTCTGGAAGGAGTTCGACCGCCGATCAGGCACTGACTTCTACCGCGAGACCGGGACGATCACTTTGCAGACCCGGCCGGACTTCGAACCGCTGCTCGATGGCTACCAGGGTCTGTGCGACCTGGGCTACGAGCCGCGTTGGCTGGACGCCCAGGACGTTCGCCGGGAGTTTCCGCAGTTCGCCAACGTCGACTCCGGCTACATCATGGAAGGCGTCGGCGGGTATATAGCCGCTGGACCGGCGACTCGCGCGCTGGCCGAGGCCGCCGCCGAGCAGGGCGCCGACGTATTCACGGACGCTGAAGTCGTCGAGCTACGCGAGTCCGGCGGGCGCGTCACCTCCGTGACCACGCGCGACGGACGCACATTCGAAGGCGGAGTATTCGTAGCCACGGCCGGTCCCTGGACCGCACGCCTGCTCCCGGATCTTCCAGTCCGCGTGCAACCGACCGCCGCTCGACTGCACTACCTGAGGCCCGAGAATCCGGCCGCGTACGAGTCCCCGCGCCTCACGCCGTTCTCGGTCATGGATACGCAGTTCTACGGCATTCCCGTGCACTGGCGCGGCTGCGTCAAGGTCGCCGACGACATGATCGGCGAGCCGTTTGACCCGGACCGCGACCGCGAGCACGAGGACCCCGGCGCGCTCGCCAAGCTACGTGACTTCCTGGGCCGTCACATGCCCGGTCTGCGCGACGCCGAAGTCGTCTACAGCAAGACCTGCACCTATTCCATGACCCCGGACTCGGACTTCATCATCGACCGCGTGCCGAACCTCGACAACGCGCTGGTGGCGGCCGGATTCTCGGGGCACGGCTTCAAATTCGGCATCCTGATCGGCCAGATCATGGCCGACCTGGCAACCTGCGGCAGAACCGGTTGGGACCTGAGCCGGTTCCGGCTGGACCGCGAAGCTTCAGCGGTCAGCCAGCACTGGTAGGGCGGCTACAAGCCGGGTATCAGTCTCGCCAGACCTCTCCAAACAGCCGCAGCCAGTTCCCGCCGAGGATCTTGCGAGCGTCGACTTCGCTATAGCCCCGCCGCAGCAGTCCCTCCGCCACGTTCACGAACTCCAGCGGCCCGGCAAACCCGTGCAAGTGCCGATAGGGCTGCGGAACGTCGCCGGACTTTAGATACGGCTCGTGGCCGTGCGACGACCCGATCCAGGCAAACCACTCGCGGCTCTGCCCCATGCAGAAGTCGGTGCCAACAGCCACCTGGTCCGGCCCCACCATGTCCACCAGGTAATCAACCGCGTCCAGGTAGTCGTCAAGCGTCGAGTCGTAGGCGTGCCGGTGGTGGTTGGGAAACGCGTTGGCGCCCACGACTCCGCCCTTGGCGGTCAGCGCGCGAATCGCCTCATCGGTCTTGTTCCTGGGGTAGTCCGTCTGCGAACGCGCGTTGGCGTGCGTAAAGACCACCGGCTGCTCCGAGTGCTCGATGGTGTCCAGCACCGTGCGGTCACCCACGTGCGAGAGGTCGATCAGGATGCCCAGCTTGTTCATCTCGCGGATCGCGGCCAGGCCGATCACGCTCACGCCGTCGTCCGTCCGCTCCCAGCAGCCGTTTCCGAACAGGTTTCGCTCGTTGTACGTGAGCTGCACGATCCGCACGCCCAGGGCGTGAAAGAGCCGGAATCGCCGAACGTCGTTCTCCACCGGCGTCGCGTTCTGCCAGCCCAGGATGATGCCGGTCCGCCCCTCGGCCTTGGCGGCGTGGATGTCGGCCACCGTGTGCACCGGCCGAATGTACGCGTTGAACTCCTCGAACCAGTGCAGCCACGTCGTCAGGTTGTCCAGGGTCTGCTGAAAGTTGTGCCAGATGGCGGAGGTGGCGTTGCAGGCGGTGACGCCGCCGTCGCGCAGTTCGCGAAAAATCTGCTCGGCGCCCCAGTTGCTGGTATCCAGACCGTCGATCACCACGGCCGAATCAAACAGGCGTCGAGCCGTCGCGCTGGGAACCCACTGCTCAGTTGCCATAGCCGCCTCCGCTGGGCTGACCCCAACACTGCACCTTGCGCCCGCGAGCATAACCGGCGGCGGAGCCGTCATCGGCGCGGCCGGCTTGGTCGGGGAAGCGCCCAGGCCCTTCCCAGTGCAATTCCTGCACAAGTTGCGGGCTGCCTACCGAATCGGTCGCTCAAACGCCGGGCCGCTCGTGGTCATGCCGGCCACACTTGCGTTCGGAATGAGAAAAAACTTGATAGATAGACACTCAGATGATATAAAGGCTCTGCACGAAGGGGTTCGGTCGGGCGAATTGATGGCGCGACTTGCGATCGAGCAGCCGCACGCATTCGAATCACGACGGCAACCCCAAGGTGCTGATTCCCGTTGCATCGGCGGACGAGGAGGTTCGCGGATATGGCGTTTGACATAAATCGATTCACCGAGCGATCCCAACAGGCCATCAGCCAGGCCGCGAGCCTGGCGACCGAACACGGGCACGCCCAAATCCGGCCCGAGCACGTGCTGGCCGCGCTGCTGGCCGATACCGAAGGCATCGCCGTAACAGCGCTTGAGCGTTCGGGAGCGTCCCCGCGGGACCTGAGTTCAAAGACCGAGGCCGCGTTGCTGCGGATTCCGCGGGTTAGCGGCGACGCAGCCTCGCCACAGTTGGCGCCGGCCGCGCGAGAAGTCCTGGTCCGCAGCTACGACGAACTAACGTCGTTCGGGGACGAGTACGTCTCCACCGAGCACCTGTTGCTGGCGCTGCTCCAGCATGGTGACGATGCGTCTCGCCTGCTGCGGGACGCCGGGGTCACTCGCGAGTCCCTCCTCGCGGCGCTGC
Source organism: Chloroflexota bacterium (assembly GCA_022824495.1). Lineage (GTDB taxonomy): Bacteria > Chloroflexota > UBA11872 > UBA11872 > UBA11872 > UBA11872. The sequence continues at coordinate 175,179 of JAJDZU010000009.1, forward strand.
GCGAGGTGCGCGGCGCGCAGCGCGTAACCTCACAGTCACCGGAATCTTCGTTCGACGCGCTGGGCAAGTACGCCGTCGATCTCACCGACCTGGCCGACCGCGGCAAGCTGGACCCGGTCATCGGGCGCGACGAGGAAATCCGGCGCGTCATCCAGATCCTCAGCCGCCGCACCAAGAACAACCCCGTCCTGCTCGGCGAACCCGGCGTCGGCAAAACGGCCATCGCGGAAGGCCTCGCCCAGCGAATTGTGCGGGGTGATGTTCCCGAGGGGCTGAAGAACAAGCGCGTGCTGGCACTGGACTTTGGGGCCATGCTGGCTGGCGCGAAATACCGTGGCGAGTTCGAGGAGCGTCTGAAGGCGGTCCTCCAGGAGATCACGGCCACCGAGGGTGAGATTGTGCCCTTCATCGACGAACTGCACACCGTTGTCGGCGCCGGCGCGGCCGAAGGCGCCATGGACGCGGCCAACATGCTCAAGCCCATGCTGGCGCGCGGCGAATTGCACGCGGTCGGCGCCACCACGCTCAACGAATACCGAAAGCACGTGGAATCCGACGCCGCCCTCGAACGGCGCTTCCAACCGGTCATGGTCGAAGAGCCGTCCGTCGAGGACACCGTCTCGATCCTGCGCGGCCTCCGTGACCGATACGAAACCCACCACCAGGTCCGGATTCGTGACAGCGCCCTCATTGCGGCCGCGACCCTGGCGCATCGCTACATCTCCGACCGGCAGTTGCCCGACAAGGCCATCGATGCCGTCGACGAGGCCGCCAGCCGGCTGCGCATGGAGCTCACCTCGGCGCCGGAGGAACTCGACGAACTCAACCGCAAGGTCGTGCAACTCGAGATCGAGCGCGAGGGCCTGCGTAAGGAAGAGGACGACGCTTCCCACGAGCGTCTGGCCGCGCTGGAATCGGAACTGGCAACCCTGCAAGAAGACCAGCGGTCCTTGCAGGCCCGCTGGGACCGCGAACTGGCCGCCGCTGACGGTATCGCCGATCTGAAGCGCCGCCTGGACGAACTGCAAACCGAGCTCGAGCGGGCCACCCGCGAGATGGATCTCGAGACCGCGGCGAGAATCCGCTACGGCGAACTGCGCGAGGCCCGGCAGGCACTGTCTGAGGCCGAGTCCACCATTGCGAGCGGCAAGCGGCTCGTCCGGCAGGACGTCGACGAAGAAGACATCGCCGACGTCGTCGCCTTGTGGACCGGCATTCCGGTCAACAAGCTGCTGGAAGGCGACGTGCGCAAGCTGCTGCAACTCGAAGAGCGATTGCATGCGCGTGTGGTGGGCCAGGACGATGCCGTCCACGCGGTTTCCACGGCGATACGCCGCGCCAGGGCCGGCTTGCAGGACCCGAACCGGCCGCTGGGTTCACTGCTGTTCCTTGGACCCACCGGCGTCGGCAAGACCGAACTGGCCCGCGCGCTCGCGGAGCAACTGTTCGACGACGAACAGGCGCTGATCCGCCTGGACATGAGCGAATACCTGGAGCGTCACACTGTCAGTCGCATGATCGGCGCACCGCCTGGCTACGTGGGCTACGACGAGGCCGGACAGCTCACCGAAGCGGTGCGTCGCCACCCCTACAGCGTTGTGCTGTTCGATGAGGTCGAGAAGGCGCACCCCGATGTGCTGAACGCCTTGCTGCAAATCCTGGACGACGGACGCCTGACCGATGGCCATGGTCGCCTGGTCGACTTTCGCAACGTGGTGGTCATCCTGACCAGCAACATCGGCAGCGCCGCCATCATGGATGCCCTCGCCGTCCGGCCCGAAGACGCCGGCGCCCAGGCCCTGGCCGCCGCCCGCGCGCACTTCCGGCCCGAGCTGTTGAACCGGCTGGACGACCTCGTGGTCTTTCAGCCGCTCACCCGCGAGCAGCTACGGGAAATCGTGGGTCTGCGCGTCGCGGACGTGAACCGGCGCCTGGCCGATCGGGGAATTGAACTGTCGCTGTCGCCGGCGGCGCTGGACCTGCTGGCCGAGCAGGGCTACGACCCCTCCTACGGGGCCCGTCCCCTCCGCCGGGCAATCCAGCGCACCCTCCTGGATGCCCTGTCTGACCGCCTTCTGGAAGGCGACATCACCGACGGCGATCGAGTTGCGGTGGACGTCAAGGACGGCTGCCTGAGCTTCGGAGGCGTTGGGCGGTTGGCGGCGTAGGCGCGGATGCCCGCCTCTTGGAGGTGGGCGTCCCGCTGCGGCGCCGCACTCCGCGCGCGGGGGCGACCCGAATCCGCGCCCGTCGGGTACCTCCTAGTATGCTTCGTAACTGAACATACGAGACCGACTCCCACGCGAAGGTGACCCCGATATGGCGGACGACTGGCAGGAACTCCGGGTTTCAAACGACGTGCTGGACGATCCGCCCGAACTGCGCGCCCGCATGGACTCCGAGGGCTATGTCTTCGTAAAGGGACTGTTCAATCCCGACGACATGCTGTCCCTGCGCCGCGCAATGACGGAGAAGCTGCAGGAGCACGGCTGGCTGCGGGCCGGCACGAATCCCCTGGACGGCATCGCCGTCATCGAGGCCCAGTGCACCGAGGGCGACACGGCCTACACCGATGTGTATCACGAGGTTTACCGGCTGCAGCAGTTCCATCAGTCCGGGCACTGGCCGGTGATCATGGACACGATGGGCAAGATCATCGACGCGCCGGTACTCCCGCATCCCATGAAGATCGCGCGCATCTGGTTCCCGCAGTACACCGACCACACCACGCCCGCCCACCAGGACTTCGTGCACTTCCAGGGCACCTTCGACACCTACACCTGCTGGGCGCCCGTGGGCGACTGCCCCGAAGAGTTGGGGGGCCTTGCGGTGGTGCCCGGAACACACAAAGTGGGCAAGGTCGTCGATCATCACTTCTCGCTCGGCGCGGGCTCGCTGGTCGTGGACGAGAAGGTCCAGGAAGGTCCCTGGCTCTCCACCAACTACGAGATGGGCGACGCCTTGCTCTTCCACAGCCTCACGGTCCACAAGGCCCTGCCCAACGTCACCGAGGACCGCATGCGCATCTCGCTGGACAATCGCTACCAGTCCATCCACGAACCGATCGCCGAGCACATGCTCACGCCGCACCTGTCGCAGGAAATGGCCTACGACTGGGACGACGTGTACGCCGACTGGACGGACGACGCCTTGCAGTACTACTGGACCGGCCGCGACCAGGCCACCGTGCCTCGCGACCTCAGCTACGGCGAGCGCGGATTTGCGGAGGCCGTGGAGCGTGCCGCCCAGGGCGACCCTGCCGCCCGGCTCCACCTCGAGCGCATCGTGCGCCGCGACCCCACCTCGGACAACGCCCGCAAAGCCGCCGCGGCGCTGTCGGCCTGAGCTTCTCGGCCCGGCCCGCGTGTCGCGAGGCCGGCCTGCGTTTTGCCGCCAGCCGCGGCGCGCGGCTCTGCCGCTAGCCCTGTGGCTGCCGGTTGGAGACTTGCCTCGCGGCCGGGGGAAGGGACGGTGAGCCCGATTCCTGATCCACGCGCTCGATGACGATGCCCTGGTAGTAGTGCGTGAGGATCTGGTCGAACGAATAGCCGTTCTTGGCCAGACCCTGCGCGCCCCACTGGCTCATGCCAACCCCGTGACCGAAACCACGCCCGTTGACGAGGAGTCGGGCCGGAAGCTGGAACTCCACGACATCCAGCGTCCCCCGCACCAGCCGAACTTCCGCCGGCGCCTCGGCGAAGGCCAGGCTGCGGCGCCGCTGCTCCACCGAATATCCGTCGGCTTGCAGCGCCGCCACCCGGCGTGAGGTTGGGTTCAGCAGCACCAGGCGCTCGGCGGGCACGGTCCGAAACTCGGCGAACGCGCTTGGCAGACCAAGGGTGATTCGAATGGCGTCGCCAGACAGGGTCACCGCGCCTTGATCGCCTAGCAATTCCACCTCCGCGGGCTGCCCGCTCTGCGAGGTGCGGACCACGCGAACCTCGCCTAGTTCCCCGAGGACGCCGCCTGCGGTCTTGAGGTCGGCCAGCCGATGCAGCGGGATGGCGCGCGTCCAGCGGTAGCCCTCCGCCCCCCAACTGACGCTCAGGGCTTCCACGTCGCTTGGCGATGGCACCCCGCGCAGGTACGGCACGTCCCGCCCCCACACGTCCACCGCGCTGGTGGTGTGATCGCCCATGTTCGAGGCGTAATAGGCGGCGATCAGATCCCCTTCGTACATCGCGACCACGCCCGAGGTTTCTCGCACGGCCTGAATCGTCGACGGGTGCTCGCTCGCGACGCCGCCGTAGGCCTGGCAAAACTGCGAATCGCAGATGTCATAGTCGGCCGAAGGGTCCACCTGCTGCAGGGCGTAGTTGCGCGCGGCCACGGCCTGCGCCTTGAGGGCTTCGACCTCCCAGCTCGGCGGAATCTCGGACCCCACGACCGACGCCAGGTAGTCGGCCAGCCTCAGCTCGTTCACCACCTGCGGGTCACCTCCGCTGAAATCGACGCGAATGCGCCCGCGATAGGGACGGTCGTTGATGGTCGTGACGTCAGCAAGGTCGTGTGGCTGGACGTCGATCTGCTGCGGCAGCGGCGCCAGGATCCGACGGCCGATGTGCAGGCCCGCGCGCGGTGTGGCCAGGGCGAGAGCCACGCCGAACTCCGAACGCAGCACCCGGCGGTCGCGCTGCTCGCGGCCGTCCCAGCCATACGGGCCGATCAACAGCTGCCCGTCCGGCCGGGATCCATCCGGTGTGCGGACCGCCAGCGCGTCCAGTATCGGCGTTACTTCCAGGTCCGGAAGCCGCAGATAGCGCAAGGCCCAACCAACGTTCATCGCCGAGGGCTCGGACGACATGGGTAGCGAGTCCACCTGGACTGTTGCCGTTGTCGGCGGAACCAGCCGCAGCGCGCCCGGCGCCACCGTCAACTGCACCCGGATGGTCTCCGGAAGGATCGGGGCGGCGGCGGACGGATGCGGGCCAAGAACGAAGACCGCCGCCAGTGCCAGCGCAACACAAACGGCCCGCCCGGCCTTCCAGCCGGACGGGCCGTTCAACCAACGCTTAGTTGGTGGTTTCTTCCTTCTTCTTCGCTGGAGGCGCCTCGGCGTCGTCAGCGGAGGCCGTGGCGCCTTCGGCGCCAACGGCCGTCTCGTCGTCGTCGCCGTCACCTTCGCCTTCGCCCTCTTCGTCCTCATTGCGCGCTTCTTCGCGGAACTCGCGCACGCTGGTGCCGAGCGCCCGGCCGATGCCCGCGATCCGGCCAGCGCCGAAGACGGCGATGACGATAAGCAGAATGATGATCAACTCGAACGGTCCAACGTTGAAGGGCATGTCCCTCCTCTTTCTCGTGAGCGATTAGCCGCCGGGCAACCCGCGGATCCCGCCTGCGCTGTGCAGGCTGGGGGACCACGACGATTCGAGTCGCGGGACCGTCGGGCGTCCATTCACCCGCGGGTCCGGTTCCCGAAACGGCGCACCGGTCACCGTAACGATACGCGATTGTGCCATTCCAGCCGCCCTCGCACGCACAATTCCGAAACATCTAGCCCCGTGCCGCCAGCGCCCGGTAGCCGAAATCCAGCAACGTCTCCGCGTCGGCCAGACGGTCCTCGCTACCCAGCAACACCACCATCAACCTCCTGGGCCCGCGCCTTGCCGCCGCGATCAGGTTGCCGCCGGCCTCCTCCGTCTGGCCGGTTTTGACCCCAATGGCGCCCTCGTACGACCAGAGCAATCCGTTGAGATTTCGGACGCTATACGAACGATTGGCCGGTCCTGCCGGAATCACGTGGATCTGGGTGGCCACAATCTGTGCCAGCAATGGAAACCGGTCCATGGCGTCAGCTGCAAGCACCGCCAGGTCAAAGGCCGTGGTGTATTGGTTCTCCGCATCCTGGCCGCCGGGGTTGGCAAAGTGAGTGTTGTTCAAGTCCAGGCGGCGAGCCAGGTCGTTCATTTGCGCCACCGTGTAGGCATGACCGCCAATCCCGTCGGCAATGGTGGCGGCGGCGTCGTTGGCGGATGGCAACAGCAGCGCGTACAGCAGATGTTCCAGGGTCAACACGTCGCCCGGTCGGAGGCCGGCCACGACCGAGGGTTCCGCCGTCGCGCTCTCCGGAACCTGAATGCGCGTGTCCGGTGGCGCCTGCTCCAGTGCCACGATTGCCGTGGCCAGCTTTGCCAGGCTTGCTGGAGGACGACGCTCACCGGGGTTCTTCGAAAACACGACCGTGCGCTCACCCATGTCCACCAGCAAGGCGGCACGGGCCGAAATCGGTGGCGCTTCCACCGGTCGCGTAAATGGGCTGTCGATGAACGCGGCAGTCGTGGGTACGCGTTGGACGCGAGACGCCGATGATTCAGGCGCCAGGAGATTGACGACGCGTCCCTCGTCCGGAGGCGGGGGCTCCACGGATGACAGTAGTCGTACGAGCAGCAAGACGCCTGCAATTACCAGAAGGCAGATGAACACTACGCTGGACAGTTGCCGCAACTGGGTTCGTCGCGCGTGGCGCGCCTTCGCCACCGCCGAGCGCTCACGCAGTCGCGCATGGTAGATGGGCGGCGGAACGGCCGCACGACGGCGCCGCACCGGTCTGGCGAACAAGGCGTCCTGCGACCAGTCCTCGTCGTCCAACTCGGGCCGGGGCGGAGCGCGCCGGCTCATGGCCGTTGCGCTTTTAGGTAATCCAGGCTGCGCCGGTACTCGTCCTCGCTGATCAGCCGTTCGCTCATATAGAGGTTCAACATGGCCGGCAACGTCACGATCGAGATCAGGCGCAGACCGTGGTACTCCAACCGACGGGCTGCCCCCACATCGCGGTCGACCAGCACGATCACGTCGCGAACTTCCAGCCCTTCGCCCCGCAGCGCCTGGGCGGTCTGTATGACTGAGCCGCCCGAAGTAATCAGGTCGTCCACCAGCAGCACGTGCTGGCCTGGCAGGAACCGTCCCACGATCTCCAGCCCTGCCGGATCGGATTCCGGCTTGACATAAATCAGCGGCATGTCGCACGTCAGCGAGTACGCCGTCGCCAGGTGCAAGCCGCCCATCGGAACGCCGGCCACCAGCTCAAAGGGCTCTGCCTGCTGATGCCGGCGAGCTTCGGCCAGGTTCGCCGCGTCGCGCACCAGCATCGCCGCCGTCCGCAGCGCCGATGGCACCGCCACCAGGCGCTTGGGGTCGACATAGACCGGGGAATTCACCGTGGACCGGCCCAGCGTGTAACTACCGAACTGGATACCGCCCAGTTCGTAGATTTGCCGAGCCAGGTCGAGGGCGCTGAGTTCGTCCGTGAGCGCTACTCCGCGTGTGTGGCAAACAGCGGCCAGCGGTCCCGCCAACGCCCCCCGAGGCGGACCGGGCGTGTGCAGATTATTGTCAAGTTGGTTTAGCCGGTCAAGACTTTTACCGCGGGCAAGGGCTCGGCCCTGACCCGGCCACGCCGCACGCCGGCTGGATTGTCGGCGTCTCCCGAGCCGCTCCCGCTAACGGATGCTGCCCTGCGTGGGACAATCTACGACCCGGCGGCGGCGTCGGCGACGCGCCCCGGCCAACTACCGACAACGGGACACCGCTCATCAGAATCCTCTGGCGGCTGATTCTCTACCTGCGCAGTCAAAAGCTGCTGCTCGCGGGCATGCTCGTCACGCTCACGCTCGGCTCGCTGCTGCGCACCCTTCCGCCCACGCTCAGCAAGATCGCCATCGACGACGGCGTTCGGGCCAACAACCTGAACGTCCTGTTCGTGACCGTCGGCCTGTTCGTTGGGGCCGTGCTGCTATCCAACGTCGCCATGGCCGGGCGCCTCTACGCCGCCCGTTACAGCGCCCAGAAAGTCATCCACGACATCCGCAACGACCTCTACACCCACTTGAGCGCCAAGTCCATGAGCTTCTTCGACCGGCACCAGACCGGCGACCTCATGTCCCGGGTCACCAACGACGTCAACATGATCCAGTTCTTCTTCAACATGGCCGGCACCGTCATCCTGTCGTCCATCGCCCTCACGGCCATGAACCTGATCTTCATGTTCGCGCTGGACTGGGTGATGGCGCTGGCGATCATTGCCCTGGTCCCCTTCTTCATCGCCATGCAGTCCGTCGCCAAGCGCGTGGTGCCGCTCTTTCGACAGTCGAATCAGCAGATGGGCGTAGTCAACGTCGAAATCCGCGAGGCCATCTCCGGCATCAAGGTCATCCAGGCCTTCGGCCGCGAGCAGTACCAGGAAGAACGCTTCGACCGCGAAAACTGGAAGCTGCGCGATCTGCGCACGCGAGTCCTGCGAACCTTCGCCCTCTACTCCCAGGGCATCGAGCTCATCGCCGGCGCCGCCACGGCGCTGATTTTGGGCCTCGGCGCTTGGCGGATCGTCAACGGCGAATTCACGCTCGGCGGCTTGGTGGCCTTTCAGGGCTATCTGCTCCTCATGCTTGCCCCCACGCGCTTCCTGGGTTTCGCCGTCCAGATCACCCAGCAGGCCGTCACGTCGGGCGAGCGCGTATTCCAGATCATCGACACCCCGCTGGACGTGCAGGAAAAGCCCGACGCACACCCGCTGCCCGAAGTCCGCGGCGAGATCGAGTTCGACTGCGTCACCTTCCAATACGGCGACCGCGACCCGATCCTGCGCGACGTGTCGGTCCACGTGCCGGCCGGCGGTTCTTTGGCCATCGTCGGCCGCAGCGGCTCGGGCAAGAGCACCCTGGCCAACCTGCTGCCCCGCTTCTACGACCCCACCGAGGGCGCCATCCGGGTCGATGGCCACGACCTGCGCGACATCCGCCTGCAAGACCTCAGGTCCGGCATCGGCATGGTCATGCAGGAGACTTTCCTCTTCAATATGACCGTGGCCGACAACCTGCGCTTTGGCCGCAAGGACGCCTCCCATGAGGATCTGGAAGCCGCCGCCCGCATGGCCGCCGCGCACGAATTCATCACGGAGTTGCCCCAGGGCTACGACACGCTCATCGGCGACCGCGGCGTGCGCCTCTCTGGTGGCCAGCGCCAGCGCGTCGCCATCGCCCGCGCTCTCTTGGTGCGTCCCGCCATCCTGGTGCTGGACGAGGCCACCTCCAGCGTCGACACCCGCACCGACCGCGCCATCCAGCGCGCCCTCGAGCAGCTGATGCAGGAGCGCACCACCATCGTCATCGCCCACCGCCTCTCGACCATTCGCCGGGTCGACCAGATCATCGTGGTTGACGCCGGCCGCATCGTCGCCCGCGGCACCCACGAAGAGTTGCTGGAAACCAGCGACGACTACCGCGCCATTTACGAATTGCAGTTCCGGCTGCAGGAAGAATCCCTGGCGATTGAGGCCGGCGGGCAGGTCAACGTCTGATGGGTATGCGTCAGACCTACGTCGACACCTCCAACCTCAGCGGCCGCACCGTCGCCGGCACCCTGCGGCGCTTGCTCTACTACGTTGGACTGCACCGGCGCCACATCGGGATTGCCTTCGTCGCGCTGTCGCTCGCCTCGCTCTTGAACATGGTGCCGCCCTGGGCCTTGAAGATCGCGGTCGACGACTTCATCCCGCAAGCCGACGCCGCCGGGGCTGCGCGAATCGCCGGCGCCATGATGCTGGTCTACCTCGCGCGCGCCGCGCTCAACTACCTGAACTTCTACCTGTTCGCGCGCAGCAGCCAGACCATCGTCTACCAGGTGTCGCGCGACATGTTCGTCCGGCTGGTGCGTCACTCCATGCGCTTCTTCGAGAGCCAGCGCACCGGCGAGACGGTCTCGCACTTGACCGCCGACGTCACCGCCGTCCAGCAGGCCATGCAGGGCCAGGTGCTCACGGCCAGCGCGGGCATCGTCACCATGCTCCTGTACCTGGTCGTCATGCTGACGCTCGACTGGCGCCTGACCCTGGTGATCCTCTCCGTGGTGCCCCTCATGCTTATCGCCAGCGTCATCACCGCCCGCATGTTGCGCGTGCGCTACCGCCGCGTGCAGGAATCCATCGCCAACATCAACACCGCCATTGAGGAAAACGTCAGCGGCGTGCGTGTCAGCCGCGCCTTCGCCCGCGAGGAGGCCGACGCCCGCCGCTTCCAGACCGAGAACCGCGCCAACCTCCAGGCCAACCTCAACACCACCATGGTGGAGTCCATAGCCACGCCGGTGATCGAGGGCCTCAGCACCCTCAGCGTGGCCGCCCTCCTGGCCTATGGCGGCTGGCAGATCACCATTGGCGAAATGCAGCCCGGCACCCTCATCGCCTTCCTGGCCTACGTGCAGATCTTCCACCAGCCAATGACCGAACTGGTGCGCGTCAACTACGTCATCCAGTCCGGCCTGGCCGCGGCCGACCGCATCTTCCAGTTCATGGACGTACCCCGCCACATCGTCAACCGGCCGTCGGCTGTCGATCTGGTCCAGCCGCGCGGACGCGTCGAGTTCCGCAACGTCGACTTCAGCTACGACGGCGTCACCCCGGTCCTCCAGGACGTGTCCGTCACCGCCGAACCCGGCCAGACCGTCGCGCTCGTGGGCGCCACGGGCTCCGGCAAGACCACCATGGTCAACCTCATCGCCCGCTTCTACGACCCGACGGCAGGCCAGATCCTGGTCGACGGCAACGACCTGCGCGACGTCCGGATGGAGAGCCTCCGGTCACGTCTCGCCTACGTCCCCCAGGAGACCTTCCTGTTCAGCGGCACCATCGCCGAGAACATTCGCTACGGAGACCCCGAGGCCGGCGACGACCAGGTCGCCGCCGCGGCCGCGCTGGCCCGCGCCGACGACTTCATCGAGCAGCTGGACGACGGCTACGAGACCATCGTCGGCGACGGCGGCCTGCGGCTCTCACGCGGCCAGCAGCAGCGCGTCGCCCTGGCCCGCGCGATCCTCGCCGACCCCGCCGTGCTCGTGCTTGACGAAGCCACCTCCGACATCGACACCGAATCCGAATACGAGATACAGCAGGCCCTGGTCCAGGTCATGCGCAACCGCACCAGCTTCGTCATCGCCCACCGCTTGTCCACCATTCGCAATGCCGACCTCATCGTCGTGCTCGACGAAGGCCGCATCGTCCAGCGCGGCCCCCACAGCGAACTCATCGCCCAACCTGGCCCCTACCGCGACCTCCACGCCGCCCAATTCGACGACCCCCTACCGACCTCATCGGACTAGCCCGCCGCGCTCGTCGAGCAAAGCGCGCCCCTGACCGTTCGTGGTGAGCCGACCCGGAGTCCGTCGGAGGGTCGTGTCGAACCACCCCTCAGCTACAGCACCCCCACGCCCCAGGGTCCTATCGAGGCACTCCGCTGATAGCCTGCGTCTGGCAACCCCACCGCTAGAGGCCCTTCTCACTCGTGTCGGTTGTCACGCCATCTTCGCCTCTACCTCAGATCGGGACTTCCCTCAGTTCCCCGGGGCCTATCTGGTCAAGCGCCGTACGGATGGCCTCCACGCGCAGCCGTACCTTGGGCCACGCGGTTGAAAGCAAAACGACCACGGCCAGCCTTCGACCGGCAAGGTTCTGCTGATATCGCAGATTCTGATCGGTAGTGATCAGGACGTCGTATCCCGCCTGCTCGGCGTTGTCGATAAGGTCCCCGTTATCCAGGTCCGACCAGCCGCGCTCGGCTGCCGTGTCCACGACATGACCGTCCAGATGCCGACGCAGCGGTGCGGGTGTGCCCTGATCGAAGAGAATCCTCACAGTTGCGCGGGAACTCTCAGGGCCTCCGCTTCGTGTTTGAGCACTGCTCGAACTTGCCAGGCTTCAACGCCCTGAAACCAATCCAGAAACTGGCCAACCGTCGCGCCGCTTTCGAGGTTCTCGAAGAGGGCGGACACGGGCACCCGGGTTCCGGCGAACGTCCAGGCCCCGCTGAGCTTGCCGGAACGACGTTCCACCGCCGGGCACGTCTCCCAGTCGGTCATGCCGTCATCTCCGTATCCAGGGGTATGCTTCCCGCCTCATCTTCCGCGTCGGAGAGGACCTCGTCCATACCATCAGCCATCGAGCCGCCGACCTGCCGCCGTTGACTGCATAGCTAGCCAGCGCAACAATCTAGCCAGTGCTACTAGACAGGGAAGATCTTATGCGCCAATGGCCCTTACAGGACGCCAAGAACAAATTCAGCGCGGTTGTCAATGCGGCGCTGGAAGGCGAGCCGCAGCACGTAACCCGTCGTGGCAAGCCCGCCGTGGTCGTCATTGCCGTCAAAGACTACGAGCGGCTGCGTCAGGAGGAGAAGGCCGGCGCGCCCGACTTCATTGAACATCTACTGTCCATCCCCAAGGGCGGGCCGGATGACTTGCTCGATGCCCCGCCGCTGAACCTTCGCGACGTGGCCTGGTGATGTACCTGCTCGACACCAACGTGGTCTCCGCCCTGCGCCGCCCAGACCGCCACCCCGCGCCAACCGCCTGGCTCAAGGACCAACGGCCATCGGACCTGTACATGAGCGTCGTGACCATCGCCGAGATAGAACGGGGAATCGCCCGGCAAATCTCCCAGGACTCGACCTTCGCCCGCGAACTCGCCGCCTGGCTCGAACGCACCCTCGCCGGATTCGCCGACCGGTTGCTCGGCATCGACGTGCCCACCGCCCGCCGCTGGAGCCGCCTCTCGGCCAGCCTGAGCCACAACGACGCCGACCTGCTAATCGCCGCAACGGCCCTCGAACACGGCTTGACCGTCGTAACCCGCAACCTCCGCCACTTCGAACCGACCGGCGTCCCGGTACTCAACCCCTTTCAGTAGCTTCGAGACGCCGTAACCACACCTCAATGGTGCGAGCGCCTGGCCCGGCACGAACGGCTCCACGAGGCCATCGAACGAGAATCTGGTGCAATTGGGATTCGGAGCGCGGCTAAGCCGGCAGGACATTGACTCCGGCGGCGTGGTAATTACTATAATTACACCGGGGACGCATGCATGCAGGAGCAAGGCATGACTCAATCGCCTCGCACCAGAGAAGTGAAGCTGATCGCCATCGGCAACTCCAGGGGCATCCGGCTCCCCAAGGAGCTCTTGGACAAGTACGGCTGGAGCGATCGGCTGATGTTGGAAGAGTTCGATGAAGGCATCGCCCTGCGCGGCAAAGAGACACACCATCTGTCGTGGGAGGAAACCTCCCGCGCCATGGCCGCCGAATCGGAGGATTGGGGCGATTTCGACGTCGCCCTGGCTGACGGCCTGGAGTGATGGCGGACTTCCCCCGCCGCTACGGAATCTACATCGCCGATCTCAACCCCACCCGGGGGAGCGAGATTCGCAAGGTCCGGCCGGTCGTGGTGGTCAGCCGCGATGCCATGAACCGGTTCTTGGACACCGTGGTCGTCTGCCCGCTCACCACCACCCTGCACCCCCGCTGGCGCGGTCGCCTCCAGGTGCGTTGCGCGGGACAGGACGCCGAGATTGCCGTTGAACAGATTCGCACCATCAGCAAGCAGCGCCTACGGAATCGCATCGACCGCCTCCCCGCCGATGCTTCGTCCCAACTGCGCCGCATCATCGCCGAGATGTACGCCGAATAACGGCGAGGCCGCCGCCATGACCCCTCAAACGCCTCCATCGGCTTCCGCAACGTGGCGGCTGCTGCCTCAGGGCTGCGCGCAGCCTGGGATCTCACCGCCCGTTGTTCGTGGCGAACCTGTCCTGAGCTTGTCGAAGGCCCTGCCCTGAGCCTGCCCAATAGAGTCGAGATCCAGCAGCACCCCTCACCGTCCCCCCGCCACCTCACCCGACCAGCCCTTGCTGCCCGATCTTTCTCCTCTTGCCGAACCCCCGACCACTGGCCCGTTACTCCTCACGGCCATCCGTTCCGCTCATCCTGTTAGCGTGACCGTCCTGTTCCATGAGTCGGGTGGCTATTCGTCATGGATGAGCCGGCGCCATTCGAGCAGTGGCTTGCGGCACAGGCGTCGACAGTCGACCCGTTCGACCATATTCGCCAGGCCAGCGAAGCGCACCGCCAACAGCATGGCGCGGCCTGCACGGTCTATCCCACGTCCAGGGCCCCGCTCTGGGGCGTCGTTGCCGGTGCAATTCGCGCAAACCGAATCCTCGAAATCGGAACCGGGCTTGGATACAGCGCCCTCTGGCTGGCCTACGGGGCGCCGGAGGCCAACGTCTCGACCATCGAGGTGGATCCCGACCATGCCGCGCTCGCTCGGGCCAACGTCCGCAAGGCGGGCTACGCGAACCGGATCAAGATCGCCAACACGCGCGCAATCGGATTCCTCGCCGACTACGACGAGCAGGTCGACGTCATCTTCTGCGACGGCGATCTGGACGAGTACGGCGACTATCCCGCCCACTTCATGCGGCTGCTGCGTGTAGGCGGCCTGCTCATCACCGCCAACCTCTTCGCTGGCTGGTACACGCCTGACATGCCGGGTCTTGATTCGGCGATCGCGTACCGCAACCAGACTCTCGGAGACCAGCGCCTGCTCACCACGTTCATAGGCGCCAACGCCATCAGCCTCCGCATCCGCTAAGTATGAGAACCGGAACTACGTCGCTCCACTTCGCATCGCTGTCAACGCAATCCCCGCCAGCGTTGCTTGCCTTGGCAGCACCGCCTGCATTGACAGCACTGCAAGCAGTGCTGTCATTTTCGGCATCTCTCATTACCGCCTCCCGTTCAATCCGCTACCCCGGCCGCTCCCACACCCACCCTCGTCCCGAACCACCTGCCACTGTCCGCTGTCATTCCGATCGCAGCGCGGCCAAGTGAGGAATCTCGCCTTCCGTCCGTGCACGCGCCCCGACCACGGCCGTATCCCAACCACCCCACCCAGTTTGAGACACCTTGGCGACCGACTCGGGCACTCCGCGGGCCCCACCAAGGAATCCCGCCTTCCCTCCAGCTCCGTCCCAATCGGCACGGTTCGTTCTTGGCCACTGGCAATTACCACCAGTCCGCAGCGAGTGTACACTATCTGAGTAAGTCCAGCACCTTGATCCCCGATCCCCAATGCCCCTCGCCTGGTTCGTCCGACACCTTCCCCTGCTCCTGTGGCGCATCCTGCGGCTCGCGCTGCTCGGTGCGCCGTTCAGTTCGGACCCCACGTCGTTGTTGACCTCGAGCATTCCGAGTCGATCAGTCAAACATCCATCTAACCGCCCCCACCCCTCCCGCCGCCGTTCCACGCTCACTCCTCTTCCCTCTCCCTTCTACCCCTCCTCCCCCACCACCGACACACCTGAAAATCGGCCGAAACACCCCCCGCGCCGCCTCAAGAGTTTTTTGGAAAAAACTCTTACTGCGCGCGAGGCCCCCGCACCCTCGCCGGGCCCTCGGACGCTCATTCGCCGCTCTCAGCGGTACGATGAGCGTCCGGCCCCGACCTGCGGCGCCGCCGCATTCCGAGTCCTGATGGATTCCCAACGCTCACCCTCCGTTCTGGACGGCATGGCCGGTCCCTACGACCCCGCCGCCGTCGAAGCCCGCCTCTACGACATCTGGGACGAATCCGGCGCATTCCAGCCGTCCGACGATCCCGAGCGGCGGCCCTTCACTATCGCCATCCCTCCGCCGAACATCACGGGCCAGTTGCACAACGGGCACGTGCTCTTTGTCGCCTACCAGGACCTGATGATTCGCTGGCAGCGCATGCACGGCCGGGCCGCGCTGTGGGTACCGGGCACCGATCACGCAGCCATTGCCACGCAGAACGTGATCGAGCGCGAGCTGGACAAGGAAGGACTCACCCGTCACGACCTGGGCCGCGAGGGCTTCGAGAAGCGGTTCTGGCAATGGAAGGACGAAGTCGGCGACAGCATCAACGATCAGTTGCGGCGCCTGGGCGCCTCGGTGGACTGGACGCGCGAGCATTTCACGCTGGACGAGCAGCTTTCGCGGGCGGTGCGCGAGGCCTTCGTGCGGCTGTACGAGAAAGGCCTGATCTACCGCGGCCGCTACATGGTCAACTGGTGTCCGGACGACCAGTCCGCCATCAGCGACCTGGAAGTCGACTACCTGGACGTTGAAGGATCGCTCTGGCACATCCGCTATCCGCTGGTTGACGGCGGTCACCTGACCGTGGCCACCACCCGACCCGAGACGATGCTGGGCGACACGGCGATTGCCGTGCATCCGGACGACGAGCGTTACCAATCGCTGGTGGGGCGGGAAGCCGTGGTCCCGGGTATCGGTCGCCGGATTCCGATCATTGCCGACGCCTTTGTGGATCCCGAGTTTGGGTCAGGGGCGGTCAAGGTCACGCCCGGGCACGACCCCAACGACGCGGCGATGGGCGAGCGCCACGACCTGCCCGTGATCAACATCATGAACGGCGACGGCACGCTGAACGAGAACGCCGGACGCTGGGCCGGTCAGGATCGATTCGACGCCCGGGCGGCCTACCTGGAGTTCCTGGATGACGAAGGTCTGCTGGAACGCACGGAAGCGTATACGCACTCCGTGGGCCACTGTTCACGCGACGACGCGGTGATCGAGCCGCTGGTCTCCGAACAGTGGTTCGTGAACGTACGTCCGCTGGCCGACGCCTCGGAGGCGGCGGTGCACGAGGGACGCATCAGATTCCACCCGGCCCGATTCAAGAACGAGTTCCTGCGCTGGCTGGAAGACATCCAGCCCTGGTGCATCTCGCGGCAGCTCTGGCTGGGCCACCGGATCCCCGTCTGGTACTGCCAGGACTGCAACGCCGAGATCGTCGCGCGCGAGGATCCGACGTCCTGCGCAACGTGCGGCGGGCGGAACCTGGAGCAGGACCCGGACGTGCTGGACACCTGGTTCAGTTCCGGCCTTTGGCCGTTTTCGACGCTCGGCTGGCCGGACGACACGGCGGACATGCGGCGGTTCTACCCGACCGACGTGATGGAGACCGGCTACGACATCATCTTCTTCTGGGTGGCCCGAATGGTGATGCTGGGCCTGGAACTCGTCGGCGAGGTGCCGTTTCACGACGTGTACTTTCACGGGCTGGTGCGGCACCTGGACGGGTCCAAGGTCAGCAAGACCAATTACCAGCCGGGCGACGATCCGCTCGAGACCATCGAGGCCTACGGCGCGGACGCCATGCGGTTCAGCTTCGTTACCGCCGCCGCTCCGGGGAACGACATGCGGCTGGACCTGCGCCAGGTCGAGCGCGGCGGGCACTTTGCCAACAAGATCTGGAATGGCGCCAAGTTCGTCATCGGAGCGATGGAACGCACGGCAGGCCGCGATCCCGGCGAACCGTCGCTGGTCGACCGCTGGATGCTCAGCCGCTTCAACCAGGTGCATGCCGAAGCGATCCGCGACGTGGATCGCTTCCGCTTCGGCGAAGCCGGACGGGCGCTGCACGACTTCCTATGGACCGAGTTCTTCGACTGGTACGTGGAGGCCGCCAAGATTCGGCTTTACGGCGACGATCCGGCCGCTGCCG
Source organism: Chloroflexota bacterium (assembly GCA_022824495.1). Classification (GTDB taxonomy): domain Bacteria; phylum Chloroflexota; class UBA11872; order UBA11872; family UBA11872; genus UBA11872. Next base: position 192,486 of record JAJDZU010000009.1, read on the forward strand.
CACGCACGGCAGACACGCTGGCGACCGTGCTGGACGGATCCCTGCGGCTGCTGCACCCGTTCATGCCGTACGTGACCGAGGAAATCTGGCGGCACTTCCGCGCTGCGGGCGGGGCGGAGGGCGCGCCGGAGTTGCTGATCGAGACGCCGATACCCGCCGCTTCCCCGGACGTTGACGAGGACGCGATCGCTCGGGTTCGAGCACTGATCGACATCGTCCAGGGGATCCGCAATGCCCGTCACGAATCCGGCGTCGAGGCGGGCCGCCACGTGGAGGCGCGCGTCATCGGCGGCGGCGCGGGACTGGACGCCGAGTCGGTGTTCATCCGGCGCCTGGCCCGCGTGGATCCGCTGACATTCCATCCCGCCGGCACAACCTTCGATGAACCGGCGGTCACGGCGCGCGCCGGTGGAGTGGAGATCTTCCTGCCGCTGGCCGGCATGGTCGACTTGACGGCCGAGCGCGAGCGCCTGGCGCGTGAACTGTCCGAGGCCGAGGCGACGCTGGGACGAGCCGAGAAGTTGCTGGCGAATCCGCGTTTCGTGGAACGTGCCCCGGAGGCCGTGGTGGCCAAGGAGCGCGAACGAGCGCGGGCGGCGCGTGAGCGCGTGGCGCAGGTCAAGGAGCGGCAGGCGGCCCTGGTCGGCTCCCCGTAGCTCGGCGGCTTTTCGAGGCTTAGTCCTCGGCTCGCACGTAGAGTTCGCGCATCGCCGTCGGCCCGCGCAGCATCTCGCCGCGCACGCCCCGTTCACGGGCGGCCGCCACGTCCTCGATGGCTGGCCGAACCTGCGACGAGAGCTGGTCGATGTAATGCAGCGCAATGGCTTCCGGCAGCATCGGTTCGGTCACCGCGGCGTATTCCAGCTGACCCTGGTGGCTCAGCACCAGGTGGCGAAGCAACGTCGCGATCTCGCCATCGCAACCGGTCGCGGCCAGCGCGCGGTCCAGGATTCGCACGCCCTGCACCATGTGGCCTTCCAGGTTTCCGGCGTCCGTGTAGACGATGCTGGCCTGCAGGTCCAACTCCTCCAGCTTGCCCAGGTCGTGGAGGACAACGCCTGCCAGCAGCAGGTCGCGGTCGAGCTGCGGATAGACCCGAGCCACGCGATCGGCGATCTGCAGCATTTCCACGGTGTGCTCCGCCAGCCCGCCGAGCCAGGCGTGATGCCGGGTCTTGGCCGCGGGCCACTGGGGAAGCCGTTCGGCAACCAGGGGGTCGGCAATCACGCCGCGCAGCACGTCCTTGATAACGGGGGACTCGATGGATTCGACGGCGTCGCGAATGGAGCCGGTCAGTTCTTCCGCGCTCCGGGTCGAGCGCGGCAGGTAGGCGGTCGCGTCCCAGGTCTCGTCGGAGCGCCGCAGCGAATCAATCTTGATGTTGACGCGGTTGCGAAACTCGTCGGCCCGGCCCTCAACCTCGTATGGCTCGCCCGCGGTGACGGCCGCGATCTGGGCCTCGGTGACTTGAAACATGACCGCGTCGATCGAGGCGCCGGCGCGGTCGCGCAGGCTCATCCTGAGGAAGCGATTGCCGGTGCGGGCCTCGCGAACCTCAACGGACGCAACCAGGAACGCGGCATGCACGTAGCTGCCGGGGGAAATGTCGGCGATGTTCAAGGGCGTGGGCTTACCGTGGTGGTGGAGCGGCGCGTCATCCTACTGGCCGAGGGATTGCCGGGGCGTGCCGGGCGCCCGGAAGTGGTCAGCGGCGCCGGCGAAGGGCGTCGCGAAGCCGCTGCATCAGCGACGGGCGCTCATCAGGCAGATCAATTACCTGCCCACGCCACATGACGGGGCTGCTGCGACCACCTGGCGAACGGGCTGAGCGTCGCTCCATGATTCCGCGCGCCAGCGCCAGTGCAAACACTACCGCGCCGGCCACCGCCACGATCGCCGCAAACTGCCGCAGGAAAATCGAAAGGAACAGCGCCGCAACGACCAGGACGGCCGCCGTAACCAGCATTTCGCCCGTCGTCGAAAAGCGGGACATGATCCATTGGCCGAGAAGCTCAATGTAGTTTCGACGAGGTTGGTTCGGCTGCGGCCCCCGCGAAACCCGTCGCTTCGGCGGTGGCGCTGAGGCGTCGGCCCGATCAAGGATTTCCTTGACTTCGTCCTGCCAACTCTTGGGCATAGCAACCTGTTTCTTAGGGCTTCGCTCCGAGTATATCGCTGCGCCGACTTTCGCCGGGGAGCACGGGCCTGGCCTGGTGCCCCCGGGCAGGGAAGCGACGTCGGAAAACGGCCGGAGCGGTGGCTATCCTTCACCCATGCCCACGCCCGCAACCGATCCATTCGAGATCGAAGTCTTCCGTCACCTCTTCGCCTCGGTCGCCGAGGAGATGGGGGTGACGGTTCAGCGCAGCGCGCATTCGCCGAACATCAAGGAGCGGCGCGACCACTCGTGTGCGGTGTTCGACGCCGAGGGGCGCATGATCGCCCAGGCGGCGCACATCCCGGTGCATCTTGGGTCGATGCCGGCCTCGGTAACGGCGGCGATCGAGGTCTACGAGGGCAAGGCGCCAACGCCGGGCGACGTGCTGATCGTCAACGACCCTTACCTGGGCGGCACTCATCTCCCGGATATCACCACCGTTTCGCCCGTCTTCGTGGGTTCGGGGCGCCGACCAACGCACTGGGGCTGGGTGGCTACGCGCGCCCATCACGCAGACGTAGGCGGTCTGGCGCCCGGCTCCATGCCGCCCTCCACCGAGCTTTACCACGAGGGCCTCATCATTCCGCCTCTGAAGCTCGTGGACGCCGGAGTACTCGACGAGCAGCTGGTGGAGATCATCTGCCGCAACGTGCGCACACCAGAGGAACGGCAAGGCGACCTGGAGGCGCAGCTAGCCTCCCACCGCGTCGGCGAGGCGCGGCTGGCCGAGTTCGCCCGGCGCTACGGCGCAGAGCCGCTGCGCGAGCGGGCGTCGGCGTTGCTGTCCTACTCCGAGCGACTCGCCCGAGCGCGCCTTCGAGTGGTTCCCGACGGCACATACGGATTTACCGACTACCTGGACGACGACGGCGCGGACGGTCCGCCGATTCCAATCACGGTCACGATCGAGGCCAGCGGGGGGCATCTCCGGTTCGACTTCAGCGGGACAGGCCCGGCGGCGGCCGGCGCGCTGAACGCGCCTGAAGCGGTCACGCGCTCGGCTGTGATCTACGTGGCTCGCTGCCTGATGGGCGACGACGTGCCCGCCAACGACGGGGCAACCGCGCCGCTTGAAGTCGTCGTGCCAGCCGGCACCGTGCTCAATCCGCCGCGGCCGCACGCCGTCGCGGCGGGCAACGTTGAAACGTCGCAGCGCGTGGTTGACGTGCTATGGGGCGCGCTGGCCGAAGCGTTGCCGGACCTGGTTCCGGCCGCGAGCCAGGGCACGATGAACAACCTGATCATCGGGGGATTCGATCCCCGGCACGGCCGGGCGTTCACCTACTACGAGACCATCGCCGGCGGTGCTGGCGCGGGTCCGGAACGTCCCGGCGCGGACGCGGTGCAGGTGGCCATGACGAACACGCTGAACACACCCATCGAGGCGATGGAGTTGGCCTATCCGCTGGCTGCGCGTCGCTACGAGATCCGCCGCGAGTCCGGCGGCAACGGGAACCACCGCGGTGGCGACGGCGTGATCCGCGAGATCGAGACCCTCGTGCCGGCGGTCGTCACCATCGTGACGGAACGTCGCAAGCGTCAGCCGTGGGGATCGTCCGGGGGCGAGCCGGGAAGCTCGGGCGTCAACCGCGGAACGATAAATGGAAATGAGCGCGAACTGCCGGGCAAGGCCGCGCTGGAATTGCAAGGTGGCGACGTGATCCGAATCGAAACGCCCGGTGGCGGCGGCTGGGGTGAGCCGCGCTCAGGCGACGCGCCCGCCTAGAAGAAACCGAAGCGCCGCCGCGGCGGCGCGTCCACTGAGACCTCGTCGGGCGCAAACTCCACCGAGAACGCCTCGTGATGGATAGCCCCGGTTGGGGTCAGGTCGCTTTCCATCAGGCTTATGTGCGACACGGTGAACAGTCCCAACCGGTCAAACTCCATCGCCTCGAACCCGCGACTGATCGAGCGGCGGGCTGTCGGCGCGGCCATGCGGCCGATCCGGGCCAGTGTCACGTGCGGGCTGAATGGCCGCCGATCCACACGCAGACCCAGCCCGCGTACGGCTTCCAGCACCGCCGCCTGCAAGTCCCGCAACGCCTCCGTCTCGCCGCTGACTCCGGCCCACGCGACCCGAGGCTCGCGATTCTCCGGAAAAGTGCCTCCGCCGCTGAAGCCGATGCTGAACGGGTGCCGGCCGCGCACGGCGGCCTGCATACCGGAGCGGACGCTGTCGGTGCTCTGCGCCGGGATGTTGCCCAGGAACGCGAGCGTGAGGTGCAGATTCTCCGGCGAAACGGTTCGAATGTGACGCGATACGCGAGCCAATGACGCCGCTTCGGCAGCCAGCGCGTCTCGAAACGGCTTGGGGATCGTGACAGCCACGAATGCCCGCATAGCGGCCAGTATAGTGAGGTAAGCCATTGACCGACGGGCCGTGGATTGCTTGCAAACCGGCGAGCACCGGCCGACCTTCGGAATACCCAATGACAGCCGCGATTCCAGAGCGCCTTGCGGTCCAGCCGACCGATCCGGCTGCTCCCGCCGAGCGTGCCGCCACGATCGAGGCGCTGCGCGAACGGCTCTCGCAACACTTGCCGTCAAACGTCCTGGCACTCAGCGGTGCCGCCGAACTGGCCGTGATGGTCGCGGAAACCGTGGACGATCCCGCCACGGACGTGTTCTGGGATCGGGCCGACCACGCGCTCGCCCACGATCTGCTGCTGAAGGGCCTGGCCGAGCAAAAGGCCACGGAGTCACCGGGCCGCGCGGCTTCGGAGGCGGCCGGCGTGGCGGTCGCCCGCACGTTGCGTCGCGAACGCCAGCCGGTCGTGGCCGTTCTGGACGAGGCCGGACTGGGAACTGGTCTGGCGTTCGAAGCCGTGAACCACGTCGGTCATCTGCAAGTTCCCTTCGTCCTGGTCCTGGTTGACGCGCAGACGCCGCGCGGACGCAACGCCGGAGCCATGGCTCGTTATCTGACACGCGTTCGCGGTCACGCCCGCTACGCCGACGCAAAGAGCCTGATCGAAACCACGCTTGGGCGCATGCCCGCGGGCGAACAGGCGGTGGAAGTGGCGCGGCGGCTCAAGAACTCGGTGCGTGAGCTGCTGATTCCCACCGAGATGTGGGAAGAGCTGCTGGGTTTCATGTACCTGGGACCGGTCGACGTGCACAATCTGGAGGCCCTGGGCGAACTGCTGCGCCTGGCGCTCAGGGTCGGGCGTCCGGTGGTCCTGCACGTGACGCTTGACGGGCGCGCGCCGGCCCGATCGACGTCGCCCAACGCGATCGCCCGCTTGGTCGACCTCGAGCAGGCCCTGGCGGACGCAATGGCGGCTGACGAGCGACGCCTGTTGATCGCGACCGACACCTACGGCGCGCTCGATACCGCCGTTCTGGCCGAGCAGGCTCCCGAGCGATATTTCGACCTTGGCATGGGCGGATCGCACGCCGTCTCCTTTGCCGGCAGCCTGGCTGCGCAGGGCTACCGACCGATGGTTGTGCTGGGCGACGCCAGCCTGGAGTCCGCCCTGGCGGCTCTGACGGCCGAGCCCCGCCATCGCGACGGCCCGGTGGCGATCATTTGCGCGGCCCGCGGCCTGGCGCTCCGCGCTCCCGTGCACGCGGCACTCCGGGCGGCAGGCTTCGCCTGGATCGGTCCGCATACGCATGGGGGATGGACCCAGGCCCTGCGCGCGGCTGACGTCAGCCAGCATTGGACGTTCCTTACGGCCGAGGCGCCGAGCCCGGCCTGACCGTCCGGGCCGCGCCGGACGGCACAATGCCGCGAGGCCCTACGCCAGGAATCTCTCTCATTCCCCAGGCTGAAGAATCAAGCCTGCTCCCTCCCGTTCGGATTGACGTGCATACGCACATCGTGCCGCCCGACGTGGTCCGCGGCCGCCGCCGTTACAGCCGGGCCGACCTCTGGTTCGGGCGGCTCTATCGGAACGAGCGTCGAGTGCTGGCCTCGGCGGACGATCTGCGCCGCAGCATGCGACGGGCCGGCCTTGCCGCCAGCGTCGCCTTCGGGTTTGCCTGGCGCGATCCGGGACTGTGCCGGGCCAACAATGACTACGTGCTGGATGCCGCCGTCGCGAGCCATGAGGGCGGCGGCGGGCAGATTCTCCCGTTCTGCGTCGTTCCACCCGGCGACTTGGATTTTGCCGCCGCGGAAATGGAGTGCTGCCGGGCTCGTGGCGCGGTTGGCGTCGGCGAGCTCTTTCCCCAGGGCCAGGGTTGGAATCTCAACGACCGGTCCGCCGTCCGAGCCTTCATGGATACCGTGCGCTCGCTTGGCCTGATCCTGACCGTTCACACCAGCGAGCCGGTCGGCCACGCGTATCCCGGCAAGGACAGCACCACTCCGAACGCGATCTGGTCCGTGATTGAAGCCGCGGAAGGCGAAGTGCCCATCATCCTGGCGCACTGGGGCGGCGGCCTGGCCTTCTACGAGCTGATGCCCGAAGTCCACCAGCTGGCCCACAACGTCTACTACGACTCCTCCGCCAGCCACCTGCTCTACCGGCCGGAGATATACCGGGTGATGAGCCAGCTTGCTCCGGGGCGCGTGCTCTTCGGCAGCGACTACCCGCTGATTCGTCAGACGCGAGCTATTCGCCTGGCGCGCGAGGCTGGCCTGCCGGCCAACGACCTTGCAGCGCTGCTCGGGGACAACGCTCGCCAGCTTGGTCTGGCCGGCACGGCTTGCCGGGAGACGGCCTAGACGGTGCGAACCTTCTCGCGCTCGATCTCGGCCATCAGCCGCTCGATGTGCGTGGGGTTGTAGCCGGCGGCTCGCGCCTGCTCCGTCAGCCCCTCGGCTTCCATCAGACCGTCGGCGTGCGAGTCGGTTCCGGGCTCTTCACGCACGGCCACCTGCAGCGCGTCGCGCGCCCGCAGGTAGAACGAGCGGCCCGCGTCCTCGGCTTCCTCCGCGTCCCCCAGCACGCCGAGCAGGCGCTTGGCCAGGATCACGGCCGAAGCCGCGTCGGCGGCATAGCCGTCGGCCCCGATCTCATCGGCGTAGCGCTGCGTCACGGGTGCGCCGCCGATGATGCAGTGCACCTGCTCGTCCAGACCGGCGGCCTCGACCGCCTCGATGGTGTTGCGCATGTTGGTCATGGTCGTTGTGAGCAGGGCCGACATGCCGATGATGTTGGCGTTGTGCTCGACCGCGTTTTGGATGTACTCGTCCGGGTGGGTGTCGATGCCGGTGTCGTGCACGCCGAAGCCGGCGCCCTCCAACATCATCGCCACCAGGTTTTTGCCGATGTCGTGCAGGTCGCCGCGGACGGTCCCAATTACTACCTCGCCTACCGGTTCAATTCCTGATGCAGCCAGGATTGGCCGCAGGATAGCCATGCCCGCCTTCATGGCCCTCGCCGAAATCAGCACCTCCGGCACGTAGTACTGGTTGGTGCGGAACAACTCGCCGACCACGTCCATGCCCGGAATCATTCCGTCGTTGATGATCGACGAGGCTTCCACGCCTTCGTCGAGCGCCGTGCGGACCGTGGAATCCACGGTGGCGGCATCGCCACGGATGATGGCGTTGCCCAAGTCCTTGAACGCTTGCTCGACGTCGAAGCTGGACATCAACGCCCTTCCTTCAGGCCGATAGGCAAGACGCCAAACCCGAGTTCTGGTGGGTCGCCGAGCTACAAGCGGCGATACTGACGGGTGACGTCGCGCAACTACTGGGACAACTTTAGCAATTAACCAGCGGGCGGACGGCGGAATTCCTCCAGCGCGCGCCAGCGTTGTCCTGGCCAGCGGCAGCGCGCACAAGCTGGCCGAGTTCCGACGGATTTTCGACCAGTCGCCGGTTGAGCTGCTCTCGCCGGTGGACCTTGGCTGCCAGTGCGAGGTGGACGAGACTGGCGCCACCTTCGCCGAGAACGCTCACCTGAAGGCCGTCGCCTACGCCATGACGTGCCGGCGCTGGACGCTGGCTGACGACTCGGGCCTTGAAATCGACGCCTTGGGCGGCGCGCCCGGCGTCCGTTCCAGCCGCTTCGCCGGTCCCGCCGCCACCGACGACGACCGCAATGCCCGCGTGCTGGAGCTCCTGGCCGAGATCCCCGACGAACGGCGAACCGCTCGCTACCGCTGTGCGGTCGCTATTGCCGATCCCACGGGAGGCATCACCTTTGAATACGAAGCTACTGTTGAAGGCGTCATCGGCCGCGCGCCGCGCGGCGATGGTGGCTTCGGCTACGACCCGTTGTTCATTGTTGGTCCGGGAGACACGACCATGGCGGAGTTGCCGGGCGTGGCCAAGGACGTCATCAGCCATCGAGGACAAGTCGGTCGAGCCGCGCGCGTCTTCCTTGAGCAGGTACTTCTCGACGGCGGGACTTGACGTCCGGTCTCTCCGACGTGCGTCCACGCAGCCCTGCATAGCCTTGCCGTACCCGCCGACGGGCCGCTAGCTGACCTTTGCTAGTCTCGCTACCCCCATGACCGACGACACAAACGTCCCACTGCCGCTTGCCGGTCGCACGGCGCTGGTGACCGGCGCCGGCTCCGGCTTCGGACGGGCCATCAGCCAACGATTTGCCCGAGACGGAGCGCGCGTCGGGCTGGCCGAGCTCAGTGCCGAGGCAGCGGAAGAGACGCGCAAACTCATCGAAGCCGACGGTGGCGACGCGCTCGTCATTCCGACCGACGTCACCGACTACGCCGCTATGCAGGCCGCCGTGCAAGCCGTGACGGACCGGTGGGGCCGGATCGACATCATGGTCAACAACGCCGGCATCACGATTCGCGAGGCGTTTCTGGACCTCACGGTCGACGCCTTCGACAAGGTCATGGCCGCCAATCTCACCGGGGTTTTTCACGGCGTCCGGGCGGCAGGCCTGCAAATGAAGGAGCAGGGCGGCGGCGTGATCATCAACATGTCGTCCATCCGCGCCAACGTCGGCGGCTTCATCCACACTTCCTACTGCGCCTCCAAGGGCGGCGTGCGCATGCTCACCAAGGCCGCCGCCGTGGAGCTGGGACCCTACGGCGTGCGCGTCTGCGCCATCGGGCCCGGCGTCGCCGAAACGCCGCTCACCGAGTCGCTGCTGGCCAACCAGGAGGCGCTGGACGATCAGCTCGCACGCGTGCCGATGGGACGCCTGGGCCAGCCCGAGGACATCTCGGAGGTCGCGGCGTTCCTCGCGTCCGACGACGCGGCCTACGTCACCGGCGCCACGCTGTACGTGGACGGCGGGGAGATGACGCACTGATGCCGCCGGTGGCCATCGTGACCGGCGCCGCCCACGGCATCGGCCGCGCCTGCGTGGAACGCCTGGCGGCGGACGGCTACCAGGTTGTCGCGTCGGATGTCGACGGAGACGAACTGTCCACCTGGGTCGAACGAGCCGGTCTCCGGGACTCGGTTGAAGCCCGAACGTTGGACGTGGCCGATGTTCCCGCCGGTCAAGCCCTCGTGGCCGACACCGTCGCCACATACGGGCGCGTCGACGCGCTGGCCAACGTCGCCGGTTACACCAGCCGTCAGCTGTTGGAAGAAATCGATGCGGACATCTGGAACAGAATGCTCGAAGTCCTGGTCCGCGGTCCCGTCTTTCTAACCAAAGCGGTGGCCGAGGACATGATTCGACGCGGCGAGCCGGGATCGATCGTCCAGGTCAGTTCTATCCGTTCCGAATCGGCCGAACCCGGCCAGGCCCACTACTGCTCCGCCAAGGGCGCCCTGCGGACCGTCACGCGAGCCATCGCCCAGGAACTGGCGCCGCACCAGATTCGAGTCAACTGCGTGGGTCCCGGGCTCACGGCTACGCGCATGACCGCTGACGTTCGCTCGAAGTCCGAGCTCTACGAACAGCGCAAGGCCACCGTGCCCCTCGGCCGCTACGCGTCGGCGGCCGAGATTGCGAGTTGCGTCGCCTTCCTGCTGTCGCCGCGGTCCGCCTATGTGACCGGCACGACGCTCTACGCTGACGGGGGCTACCTGGCCGCACTTGGAAAGATGCGGAACTGGTAGCGGCGTCCGGCCGCCCCTTGACGCAATCGGCAGGACCCTGGCCCGACGACCGGCGACTGGTGGGATACTTGGGTGTGAGCACCGCCCCGCGGGCGACCTTCCGCCCGTCCAGCCGGCGCGGCCAGAACTTTCTCGTGGATCGGGCCGTGCAACGGCGCATTGCATCCGCCGCCGCCCTTCCACCTGGATCAACCGTGGTGGAGATCGGGGCTGGCACGGGCAATCTGACGGAAGCGCTGCTGGCCCGCGGGCTGCGCGTGATTGCCGTCGAAATCGAGGACGAGCTCGTCTCCCGCCTGCGCCAGCGGTTCCGAAGTGTCGACGATGTTCAGATCGTGCCGGGTGACGCCCGGCGGCTTCACCTGCGCGAACTCGCCGGCGGGCCGTTTCATGTCGTGGCGAATCTGCCCTATAGCGTCGGCACCCGCCTGGTCGTGAGTTTCGTCAGCGCTTCCGAGCCACCTCGAAGTCTCACGGTCCTCCTGCAGCGTGAAGTGGCACGAAGACTAACGGCGAAACCGGGCGACATGGCGCTGCTTAGCGTCATGGTTCAGTCCTACGCTGACACTCGTCGCTTGTTCGATGTCCCGCCTGAAGCGTTTCGACCGCGGCCCAAGGTGATCTCGACTCTTGTCAGAATTGATCCCTTTGGCCGTTCTGAACTCAACACCGAGGCGACCGAGGCTCGGATCGCCATGGCTCGTCACGCTTTCGCCCAGACCCGAAAGAAGCTCCGGAACTCGCTTGCGGCCGGCTTGGGACGCCGAGAGCCCGACGTGGAAGCGGCATTGACGGCCGCGGGTCTGGATCCGGGCCGCCGACCCCAGACTCTGGCGCTGAGCGAGTGGGATCGGGTCGTCGCGGCACTTGGCCCGGACCAGCTTGGCCAGCCCGGCGCGCCCTCGGCCGCATGAAGCGCTGGATGCGCCGCTGGCGCCGCTCGGGGCCATCGTTCCGCCCCGCCCGTCTGATCGTCGGCCTGGGCAATCCCGGCAGCGCCTACGCGGAAACCCGCCACAACCTGGGATTCATGGTCTGCGACCGCCTCGCCGCCGATGGCAAGGGCCGCTGGCGGCCCGCCCGCTACCGCGCCGAAGTCTGGACCGGTCAACTCGACGGACTGGCGGTCGCTTTCCTGAAGCCACAGACCTTCGTGAACGAATCCGGACCTGCCGTCCATGCGGCCCTGCGGTCATTCGGATTGGATGCCTCAAGCCTCATCGTGGTGCATGATGATCTCGATCTGGCGTTTGCCCGCATTCGTGTGCGTCCTGGCGGCGGCAGCGGCGGTCACAACGGCATGCGCTCGATCACTCGCACCCTTGGAACCGATGCCGTTTTCCGCGTCAAAATCGGCCTGGGCCGCCCGCCGGCGGGAGTCGACCCCGCCGACTACGTGCTCAGCCGCTTCGCTCCCTCGGAACGGCACGACGCAAACGCCGCCGTGGAGCGCGCCGTGGACGCGGTCCGCATGCTTCTGACGACGGACGTGGACTCGACCATGCAGCAATTCAACAAGACTGATGGCGCTCAGCGGCCTGCTTGACCTGTTGGCCGACGAGCCAACTCTGGCTACCGCCGCTTCCCGCGCACTGCACGGCCCGCATCCGCTTACGGTCGAAGTCCGCGACGGCGCCAAGTCGGCAGTCCTTGGCTTACTGGGACGGAAGGCCGGTCAGCCCCTGATCATCGTCACGGCCGAGGACGGTCGCGCTGCGGAACTTGCGCATGACGTCGCCATGTGGACGGACACCCGTCCGGTCCTGCACTTCCCCGACCCTGATCAGCCCGCCTACTCGATGCTGGCCATCGGCGGCGAAGTGCTGGCGCAACGGGTGGCCGTGCTCGGTCACCTTTCGCGCGTCCGCGAATCCGGAGCTCCAGCGGCGCCCATCGTCGTGACGTCGGTGCGCGCCCTGCTTCGCCGCCTGGTGCCGCCGGACGAGTTCCGCACGCACTTCCTCTCACTCGCGCCCGGCACCGCCGCCGACCTTCCGGACGTGGTCCGCCGGCTGTCCGCTCTGGGCTACGAGAACACGCCGCTCGTCGAGCGGCCCGGCGAATTCGCCCACCGCGGCGGCATCGTGGATATCTATCCCCCGGATGCACGGCTGCCGATCCGGGTGGACTTCTTCGGCGACGACATTGAATCCGTGCGCCATTTCGACCCGGACTCCCAGCGCTCCCTGGGACCGGCCGACGAGGTGATGCTGACGCCGGCTACCGAAGTTCCGATCTGGCTGGGCGAGGCCGTGGCCGGCCGGCTGCGCGAACTTGATCTGGACTCGCTGCGGCCCGAAGACCGCGTGGTCTGGCGGCGCCACCTCGAACAGCTGGAAGGCAACGAGTATTTCGACGACGCCGCCTTCTACACCATGAGCCTCGTGCCCGACGCCGCGTCACTGTTCGACTATGCCCCGAACGCGCTGGTGGCTGTGGACGAGGCTGACCAGATCCCGGCCGCCGTGCGGGACGCGGAGACGTCGGCCGCCGCCAACCGCGAGCGCCTGACCGCCAGCGGCGAACTTCCCACGCACTTCGACTCGCCCCTGTTTTCGGGCGCCGAGATCCTGCGCAATCTGGACCAGGCCCAGGTGCGATTGACATTCGTGCCCGGACTGCCGGGCGAGGACGGTTCAAGTCGAGCCGTCGTCGAGGGTTTCCAGGCCCAGCCACCCTACGCCGGCCGTCTGCAACACATGGCCGAGGACCTGTTGGCCCTGCGCGACACGCGCGCCCGCATGCTGATCGTCAGCTACCAGGGCCGTCGCCTGCGCCACCTGCTCGCCGAGCAGGGCGTGGCCGCCGAGGTGCTGGAGCGCCTGGACGAGCCGCCCACGGCCGGCTCGGTCACCATCATCGCCGGAACCCTGGCCGAAGGCTGGCGGCACCTCCCGTCGGACGTGGTGTTGATCAGCGACGCCGAGCTCTTCGGACGCAAACGCATCCGCCGCATCCGGCGCGGCGCCCGCGGCGTGGACAGGTCGTTTCTGGCCGACCTCGAGAAGGGCGACTACATCGTCCACGTGGAGCACGGCGTCGGGCAGTTCGAGGGCATCGTCCAGATGAGCGAAGGCTCGGGCGAACGCGAATACCTGGCCGTCAACTACGCCGGCGACGACCGCCTCTATGTCCCGGTCGACCAGATCGGCCGGGTCCAGAAATACGTCGGCATGAGCGAGCGAGCGCCCAAGCTCAGCCGCCTGGGCACTGCCGACTGGACCCGCGCCAAGAAGAAAGCGCAGCAGTCCGCCGAGGAGATCGCCGCCGAACTCCTGGACATCTACGCCGCCCGCGAACTGGCCAAGGGCTACGCCTTCCCTGCCGATTCACCCTGGCAGCACGAGTTCGACGAGAAGTTCCCCTTCATCGAAACGCCCGACCAACTGGAGGCCATCAACGACGCCAAGGCCGACATGGAGCGCGCGCGCCCGATGGACCGCCTGATCGCCGGCGATGTTGGCTACGGCAAGACCGAAGTCGCCCTGCGCGCCGTCTTCAAGGCCGCCATGAACAACAAGCAGGTCGCGGTGCTCGTGCCTACCACTGTGCTGGCCCAGCAGCACTTCGACACCTTTGCTTTCCGCATGCGCGACTACCCGCTGAAAGTGGAGTTGCTCAGCCGCTTCCGTGCTCGCGCCGAACAGGCCGAGGTCATTGCCGGCCTGGCCTCGGGCGACGTCAACGTGGTGATCGGGACCCATCGCCTTCTCCAGAAGGACGTCAAGTTCTCGGACCTGGGCCTTGTCGTTGTCGACGAGGAACAGCGCTTCGGCGTCAAACAGAAAGAACGCCTGAAGGACCTCCGCCGCGACGTCGATGTCCTCACGCTCACGGCCACGCCTATCCCTCGCACCATGCACATGGCGCTCAGCGGCCTGCGGGAAATCAGCGTGATCGAGTCGCCGCCCGAGCGCCGCCTGGCCGTCAAGACCTACGTGGCCGGCTACAGCGACGCCATCGCCGCCGATGCCATACGAAATGAACTGGCGCGGGGCGGGCAGGTGTACTTCCTGCACAACCGCATCCAGACCATCGGCACCTGGGAAGAGCGGCTGCGCAACCTGCTGCCCGACGTCGACATTGTGGTGGGTCACGGCCAGATGCCGCCGCGCGATCTCGAAGAAGTCATGTACCGCTTCGCCCGCGGCGACGCCCAGGTACTGCTCTCCACCGCGATCATCGAGAACGGCCTGGACATCCCCAACGTCAACACCATCATCGTCAACGACGCTTGGCGCTTCGGCCTGGCCCAGCTCTACCAGCTACGCGGACGCGTCGGCCGCAGCACCACGCAGGCGTACGCCTATTTCCTCTACCAGAAGAGCCATACGCTGACCGAGGAAGCCCAGAAGCGCCTGCAGACAATCCTGGAGGCCTCGGAGCTAGGCGCCGGCTTCCGCATCGCCCTGCGGGACCTGGAAATTCGCGGCGCCGGCAGCCTGCTCGGCGCCGAGCAACACGGCCACGTCAGCACCGTCGGCTTCGACCTTTACACCCGCATGCTGGCGTCGGCCGTGGACCGTCTGCGCGGCAAGGAGTCCGAAGAGCCGGACCGCGAGATCCGGGCGGTGGTGGACTTGCCGCTGGCCGCCTACCTGCCGGACGACTACATGGGCACCTACGCGGCCAAGATCCGCGAGTACCAGCGCCTGGCCCGCCTGCGCACCATCGGCGACGTGGAGGAAGCCATCGCCGACATCCGCGACCGTTTCGGCGACCTGCCCGAACCCGTCGCCAACCTGGCCTACCTGCTGCGAATCAAGGCGCGCGCAATCGCGCTCGAGATTCCCGGCATTACCGTCTACGGACGCGAACTCATCATCCGGGTCCCCGCAGGACTCCACGTCAGCCGTGGCGTACACCTCAAGGAAATCGGACGCGGCGTCCGCCGCAGCCACCAGGGCCTGCTCTGGCCCAACTTCCAGCGCGACCGCGAATGGCAGACCAAGCTCTTGGCCCTCCTCGACGCCCTCCTCCGCTGGCACGACCATGAAGACGCACCCCGTGCGCCGGTGACCGCGGGGGCCCGATCCACATAGGCGGAGCCGCCGGCTGGATCGACAACGTCAGCACGAGAACATTCCTGTCGCTGTGGTCACCCTGGCGCAACTAGCCCAGATCAAAAAGCTCGCGCCAAGATCTGGCGTCCAAGACGTGTCGAACCACGGCGTCCCACGACTCTGGCCACCCGCCGGTCCACGCGAAGTCGGCTGGCGTAGCCCCAAGCAGCCGCAACTTCACTAAGTCGAAGTCCGGCGAGGCGCCGTAACCGTCGAACAACGCGTCCCACCAGCGGCTGGACGCCGGCAAGGCTGTCGCCAACTCGATGCACAGCTTCATCAGGTCCTCGCCCGCGTCGCCGGCCGATGCCACCTCCATGTCCACCGTCCCGGTCACCCGCCATTCACCGTCCACCTCGACCAGAAAACAGGCGTTGGCGTGGCAATCGCCGTGCACGAAGCGCGGCGGCTCGTAGGACGGCCGCAGGCGTTCGCCCATGCTCGCGATTGCCTGATCCAGTCGGGCGCGGACGTCCGCTGAGAGTCCGGCGGCCTCTTCCTCAAGCGTCTGGCGTGCCAGTCGCTCGCGCGCCTCTGCGGTCCAGCAGCGGTGCTGCCAGGCTCCCGGACGACGCGGCCTGGTCGGCCCCTCCTCGCTGGAGACGTAGCCCGGAAACTCGAATGTCACCGAGTGCACCCGGCGCAGGCATTCACCCACGGCGCGCAACGGTGCGCCCGCCGCACGCCACTCCCCTAGAAGTCCCGTCAGCGGCTCCCCCGCCAACTCGCGCGTCAAGAGAAACGGTCGGCCCAGTGGATTGGCGGTTCCGGTCTCAGCGGCCATCACCTCAGGCGTCGCCAGTCCGTGCGCCCGCAGGCATCGCCACGCGCCGGCCTCGTGTGTCACGGGAAAGGCGTGCGCGGGACCATGCGCGGCGTACCAGGGTTTCGTATAGACCTTGAGGAAGAACGTCCCCGCGTCTCCAGCCAACCGCCAGACGTGGTTGTACGCGTGCACGCGTTCGACCCTGACCGGCCCGGTCCCGCCCACCCGGCCGAGCACTTGCCTCGCCTGCCGCTCCGTGATCGCGACCGGTCTAACCACGACGATCCCTCCCATCACACGCAGTCGTCGACCCGGAAAGCACCTGCTCGGCGCGTTCGATGAACCGGACCAAGCGCCACAGATCCCAACCAAGCCCGTTCCGCCCGGGATCATCCGACATGGACAGCCGCCTCTATGCTCCCGACAATCGCCGGCCACCACGCATCCGCGAGGGCGCAGTGAAGCTCGGCTACTTTCACAACGGACACTTTCCACCAATCGAATTTGAGGAATTCGTCCGCTGGGGCGCGGCCAACGGCTACCAGGCCATTGACGTCCCTCTTTTCGAACCGAACGTCCGCGCCATCTGTGATCGCCACGGCCTGGAGCCGACTTCCACCGTCGGCATGGCCTGCCAGCCGATCGCGACCGATCCCGAACAACGAGCGGAGGAAGCAGCCCAGGCCCGCCGCGCCCTCGACTACGCCGCCGCCGAGCACATCCCCAACGTCTGGCTTGGGCACGAAATGGCGCCCGACCTTGGCTTCGACGAAAACGTCAAGCTCTTCGCGGAAGGTGTTGCCCCCGTTCTGGATCATGCCGATCGCGTCGGCGTTCGCCTGGTCATGGAGAACTGGGCCAACGGCGGCCGCAACCTCGCCTACGCACCGGCCCACTGGGCCGCGATATTCGATGCTGTTCCCCATTCCGCCCTTGGGCTGTGTCCCGACCCCTCACATCTGGTCTGGCTGGGAATCGACTACCTGCGCGCGGTGCGCGAATTCGGCTCGCGCGTTTACCACGCCCACGCCAAGGACACCGAATTCCTACCGGACAGCCTTTACCAGTACGGCGTCATCGGCACCGAGCGCGGCCGCGTCGGCCAGGGCACCTACCGCTTCCGCATTCCCGGCTTCGGCGTCGTCGACTGGCCCGCCTACATCACGGCGCTGCTCGAGGTCGGCTACAACGGCGCGCTGGTGGTTGAGCACGAGGACGCCTTCTGGAGCTCCCAAACCGACGCCCGGCACGCCCTCAACGGCCTCGTGCTGGCCCAGCGATTTCTTGCGCCGCTTCTGGTCTAGCTGCCAGGGCAACCACGCGCGGTCGGGCTGGACCTGTGTCCCTTGGCGGCGCGGGGAAACAGCTAGACGCCGCCGAGGGTCTTGACACGAGGCCTTATGCTGAGCGCCGTTGTCTGAATTCCCTCATCGGTCGTAGCGACCCACTGAACTGACCCATGGCTGCCCGACGCCGTTCAACACCCCAGGACTCCAACGCGAACACGCTGGTCATAGTCGAATCGCCCGCCAAGGCGCGCACCATCAAGCGCTATCTGGGTGACGGCTACACCGTGGCGTCCTCCATCGGCCACATCCGTGACCTGCCGTCCAGCGCCGCCGAAGTTCCCAAAAACCTCAAGGGCAAGGACTGGGCCACCCTGGCCGTCAACGTGGATGAAGGCTTCCAGCCGGTTTACATAATCCCGACTGACAAGAAACGCGTCGTGACTGAATTGCGACGCGAACTCAAGGGCGCCGGCCAGCTCCTGCTGGCGACGGATGAAGATCGTGAGGGCGAGGCCATCGCCTGGCACTTGGTCGAAGTACTAAAGCCCAAGACGCCCGTGCGTCGCCTCGTCTTCCACGAAATCACTCGCGCGGCGATCACCGAAGCCCTGTCGCACACACGCGAAATCGACCAGCGTCTGGTCCAGGCCCAGGAGTCGCGCCGCATCCTCGACCGCCTGATCGGCTACCTCGTTTCCCCCGTGCTCTGGAAGAAAGTCGGCAGCGGCTTGTCCGCCGGCCGCGTGCAGACCCCGGCCCTGCGGCTCATTGTGCAGCGCGAACGCGAGCGCATGGCCTTTGTGTCCGCGGCCTTCTGCATCCCAATTGCCACGCTGGCCGCGTCGCCCGACTCCGAGACCACGTTCGATGCGCGCCTCGTTAGCGTGGATGGCCAGGCAGTAGCCACCGCCGCCGATTTCGACCCGGATACCGGCAGTCTTCGCGCCGAGAGCAAGGCTCGCCTGCTGCCCGAGGCGGAAGCCCGGTCAGTAATCCGGACGCTGGCCGACGCGGTATTCCAAGTCACCGAAGTCGTCAAGCGCCCCCGCTCCCGCCGCCCGCAGCCACCGTTCATCACCTCCTCGCTCCAGCGCGATGCCTCCACCCGTCTGCGTTTCTCGCCTCGCCAGACCATGCGCGTGGCCCAGCAGCTATACGAGAACGGCTACATCACCTATATGCGCACCGACTCGCCCGCGCTCTCGGCCCAGGCGACCAGTGCCGCGCGCGCCGCCGTCCGTGCCGAGGTGCCGAATGATCGCGAACGCGACTACCTGCCCGAGCAGCCCCGGCGCTACAGCGCCCGCTCGGCCCGCGCCCAGGAAGCCCACGAGGCCATCCGGCCCGCCGGCGAGCGCTTTCGGCATCCCGACGACCTCGGTCCCGACGTCGACGCCGACGGCCGCCGCCTCTACCGGCTCATCTGGCAGCGCACCCTCGCGTCGCAGATGCGCGATGCCCGGTTCGAACAAACGCGTGTCCACGTGGCGGCCCAGGCGGGCGAGCACGGCGCGGTCGTCTTCCGGGCCAACGGCCAGGTCGTCGTCTTCGACGGTTTTCTGCGCGTCTACGCCGGCGAACGCAGCCGGGAACGCCTGCTGCCCGACCTGGCGGAGGGCGATCGGCTCGACGTTCGCGGCATCGAGCCCGGCCGTCGCGAGACCAGCCCGCCCGACCGCTGGACTGAAGCCAGCCTCATCCGCGAACTCGAGCGCCTGGGCATCGGCCGCCCCTCCACCTACGCCACCATCCTGGAAACGGTTCAGGGCAAGTACGTGGAGCGCAAGGAGGGCGCGCTGGTCCCTCGCTGGAACGCCTTCGCGGTGATTCAGCTGTTGGAGTCACACTTTGGCGAGTTGGTTGACGCGGGCTTCACCGCCAACATGGAGATTGGGCTGGACCGCGTGGCTGACGGTTCCCTGGATCCTTTGCCCTGGCTGGCGGACTTCTACTTCGGCTCGAGCAACCCCGATGGCGCGGGCATGCTGCGCGAAGGTCTGCGTCAGCGAATCGAGTCCAGCCAGGAAGCCATCGACGCCCGTTCGGTCTGCACGATCCCGCTGTCGAACGGCAATGGATCCTCAATCGCCGTTCGCATCGGCCGCTACGGCCCGTATCTCGAGTCACCCGAGGGCGGCGCCCGCGCCCAGGCGCCCGATGATCTCGCTCCCGACGAGTTGACCTCCGAAATCGCGGCCGGTCTTCTCGCCAAGGCGGCCAGTGGCGACGAGCCCCTCGGCGCCGATCCCGAGTCGGGTCTGCCCGTGTTTCTCAAGTCTGGTCGGCTTGGTCCCTACCTTCAGCTTGGCGAGGGTCGCGGCACCGGCCGGCGGCGTCCCAAAACCACCAGCGTCTGGCCCATGTATCAACCGGAATCGCTCACGCTCGAGCAGGCGCTCGATATGCTCGCCTACCCCAGGGCGCTCGGACCTCATCCCGAAAGCGGGACGAGCGTCACCGTCCAGGACGGTCCCTACGGCCCCTACGTCAAGTGCGGCAAGGAGTCCCGCAGCCTGCCTGGCGAGGGCGACGAGCGGTACGCCAAGCTCACGTCGATCGAATTGCCGGAGGCGCTCGAGCTTCTCAGTGCCCCGCGCCAGCCGCGCCGCCGCCGCAGCCAGCCCGCGGCGCTGGCCGAACTTGGCGCGCATCCCGCCTCGGGTTCGCCACTGACCGTTCGCGATGGTCGCTACGGCCCGTACGTCACTGATGGCGAACTCAACGCCAGCCTTCCCAGGGGCCGCGATCCGGCGACGATTACGCTCGACGATGCTGTCGCGCTGCTGGCCGCCCGTGCCGAACGCGTCGCGGCCCAGGGCGGCCGTCGCCGCCGGCGAACCGGAACGCGTCGCCGCCCGCGCTAATCCCTTCCACGCGCACCTTGTGCGATATGCTGGCCGCACGCTCGGCACGGTCGGGCGAATTCACACGCTGCTTGACGCTGATGGGTCCTGCCGCGACACGCGGTCCCCAGAGCGAGTGACGGTGGCGGAGGACTTTCGAAGGACAAGAGAGGGGCGAATTCCCACATGCCGGCAGCCTCCATGCGCGATTTGCTCGCCGCGGGCGTGCACTTCGGCCACCGAACCCCACGCTGGAATCCCAAGATGGCGCCGTTCATCTTCGGCGCCAGGGGTGGCGTACACATCATCGACCTTCAGCACACCGTTCGGGCGCTCGACCGGGCCACCGCTTTCATGCGAGCCACCACCGCCCGCGGCGGCGAGGTCATTTTTGTTGGAACCAAGCGACAGGCCCAGGAAGTCGTGCGCGAGCAGGCCGAACGCTGCGGGGCCAACTATGTCCAGCACCGCTGGCTCGGCGGCACGCTTACAAACTTCGAGACCCTGCGCGCGCGTCTGCAACGACTTCGTGAGCTCGAAGCCCGCGAGGCCGCCGGCGAGTTCGACTCGCTATCGAAGAAAGCGGGCCAGCGCCTGCGCGTCGAACTGGCCCGCCTTACCAAGAAAATGGGCGGGATCAAGCACATGTCGCGTCTGCCCGCGGCAATCTTCGTAATCGATCCCAAGCGCGAATCCAACGCGGTGACCGAAGCACGCAAGCTCGACATTCCAATCGTCGCCATCGTCGATACCAACTGTGACCCTGAAGTCGTCGACTATGTGATCCCCGGAAACGACGACGCGATTCGATCAATCGTTGCCGTTACCACCGTGGTCGCCGACGCCGTTCTCGCGGGCCAGGAAGAGTTCAGAAACCGCCAGGCCGAGCGCGAAGCCCAATTGGCCCGCGAGGCCCAGGCAGCCCTTGCCGCTGCCGCACGAGCCGATGCGGCGGGCCAGTCGACGGGCGACATTGAAGCCGCCATGCTGGCTGCGGCCAGCGAAGCCGGAAATGTGCAGCGCCCGTCACCGCGAGACGCAGGAGCTCCCGCGGCGGCCGCGGGTCCGGGCGCCGACGCGCGGGGCGCTCCCCGAGGCCGGCGTCGCCCCCCGCCCCAGGCACGTGGCGGCCGCCGCCGACCGAACGGACGCCCGCCTCGATCAGGTGAGGGTGGGTCGCGGCCGCGCGGTCGGCCTCGGCCCGGTCAGCGCGGCCCGGGATCGAGCGGCGGCGGTACCGGCGCACGCCCGCGCAACCAGGGAGCGTGACCGGCATGGCGCACAAAGCATCGGTAGCGGACATTCGTGCAATCCGGTCCGAAACCGGCGCGGGAGTCATGGAAATCAAGCGAGCCATCGAAGATGCCGAGGGCGACCTCGACAAGGCCCGCGAACTCCTGGGTCAACGCGGTTCCCAGTTCTCCGCCAAGCGAGCGGAGCGCGAAACCAGGGAAGGCCTCGTCACAGCCTACGTGCATCCCGGCCGTCCCCTGGGCGCCTTGCTCGAGCTTAACTGCGAAACCGACTTTGTCGCCCGCACCGAGGACTTCACCACGCTCGCCCGTGACCTTGCCATGCACATCGCGGCCATGGCGCCGACACGCCTCAGCGATGACGATGACCGGGACCCGGACGACGACGGTCCGGCGCTGCTGAGCCAGCCATGGTTCCGGGACGGATCGCAGACCGTGGAGCAAGTCATCCAGGTGGCGGTTGCCAAGCTGGGCGAGAACATCCAGGTCGGACGCTTTAGCCGCTTCGAAATCTGACTACCGCCACGCCGACTCGAACTGGAGGGCCGATGGTCGCACCTGGCCTCAAATATCGTCGCGTGCTCTTGAAAATCGGCGGCGAGTCGCTGGCGGGTGAACGAGCCTTCGGGATTGCCCCGCTGGCCGTGCAGGCACTGGCCGCGCGGATCGTCGAGGCGCTTGAACTGGGCGTCGAACTTGCCGTGGTCGTCGGCGGCGGCAACTTCTGGCGCGGCGGTGAGCACCGCAACATCAACCGCGCCACGGCCGACTACATCGGCATGCTCGGCACGGTCATGAACGCCATGGCGCTCCAGGAAGCGGTCGAACGCCTGGACGTTCCCACCCGCGTACAGACTGCCATCGAAATGCGCGAGGTCGCCGAGCCGTACATTCGCCGCAAGGCTGTCGCGCACCTGGAGGCCGGCCGGCTCGTGATCTTCGCTGCCGGCAGTGGTAATCCCTACTTCACCACTGACACCGCCGGCGCGCTGCGCGCCATGGAGATCGGCGCCGAGGCCCTCCTCAAGGCCACCAAAGTTGACGGCGCGTACACTGATGATCCAATGACGAATCCAAACGCCACCCGTATCGAACGCACGACGTACCTGGACGCCCTCAACAACGGCCTGAAGATTTTGGACGCCACCGCCTTCAGTCTCTGCATGGACAATAATCTGCCCATCATCGTCTTCCGGCTGGAGGACGAGGGCAGCTTGGTGCGAGTGCTCGCCGGCCATCAGGTCGGCACGCTGGTCGCGGCCTGAGCGCGCCATGATCGACGAGTTCCTGCTGGACGGTGAGCGCCGGATGAGCCAGGCCGTCCTGCACCTCCGTCACGAGCTTGCCGGTATCCGCACCGGCCGTGCCTCGCCGGCCCTGATCCAGGACCTCAGCGTTCCCTATTACGGCCAGCCGACCCCGCTCAAGCAGATCGCGGGCATCTCCGCGCCCGAGGCTCGTCTCCTCGTCGTGCAGCCTTGGGACAAAGCCGCCCTGCCGGATATCGAGCGGGCCCTGATCTCGTCGGACCTGGGCATAACCCCGTCGAATGACGGCAACGTGATCCACCTGCCCATCCCGCAACTGAGCGAAGACCGCCGCCGCGACCTCGTGCGCATCGTCCGCCAGCGTGCCGAAGACTCCAAGGTGGCCGTGCGCAACGTTCGGCGCGACGTGCACGACGACCTGCGTGAGCTTGTCCGCGAAAAGGAAGCCTCTGAGGACGACCTTCGCCGCTCTGAATCGCGGCTCCAGGACGTAACGGACAAGTACGTCGCCGCGATTGATGATCTGAGCCGGCAGAAGGAAGACGAGGTGATGCAGGTCTGAGCGGTCAACCCGGACGGGTGCCGGCACATGTCGCCATCATCATGGACGGCAACGGCCGCTGGGCCCAGCGCCGCGGTCTCGAACGCCAGGCCGGACATCGTGAAGGCGCCCGACGCGTTCGGGACATTGCAGCTGCCTGTATCGACCACGGGGTCCGCGTCCTGACCATTTACGCTTTTTCAACGGAAAACTGGGACCGCCCGGCCGACGAAGTCAGTTTTCTTATGGACCTCATTCCCGAGCGTCTCGAAGCCGAACGATCCATGATCTTCGAACAGCAAGTGCGAATTCGCGTTCTCGGCGAGGTCGAGACGCTTCCCCTCCTCGACCGCGTGGCGGTCCGGGACATCGTGCGCCAGACCGCCCGCCACGACGCGTTGGATCTCAACATTGCCTTCAACTACGGCGGACGCGCCGAAATCGTGCGGGCCGTTCGAAACCTGATTCGTGACGGTGTCCGCGCCGAGGATGTGACCGAAGACCTCGTGAGCCGTGCCATGTATACGGCTGGGCAACCGGATCCGGACCTGCTCATTCGCACCGGCGGCGACCAGCGCTCCAGCAATTTCCTGGTCTGGCAGTCCACCTACACCGAGTTCTACTTCTCGTCCATCCTCTGGCCTGACTTCACGAGGGAGGCGTTCGAAGCGGCCCTGGCCGACTTCGGTTCGCGGCAGCGCCGCTTTGGCCGCGTTCCCGTAGCCGCGCCCGGCGGGGCGAGCGACGCCTGACGCCGCTCGCAGTTCGCGTCGCCACGGCCCTGGTCCTGGCGCCAGCCGTCCTGGCGCTGGCCTGGTGGCACCCCATCGCGCTGGCCGCCTCGATGGCGCTGGCGGCGGCCGTCATCGCATTCGAGATCGGTTCCATGTACGCCGCCAGCGGCCTGCGCGTCTCCCGGGGGGGCGGAGCGCTGCTGGCCGCCGCCCTGGTGGCACGTTGGGCTGTGGCGCCAGAGCAGCAACCCTGGGCCGATCTGGCCATCGGGGTCATCGCCGCCTATACGCTGCTGCGCCAGCTCTGGCATCCGCGCATGTACGGTCGCTTCACCAGCTGGGGCCTCGCCATTGCATCCGCGGCCTACGCCGGCGGCCTGCTGGGATTCCTCGTTCTGCTTCGCAAGCTCCCCGACGGATTCCTGTGGGTAGCCCTGGCTTTTGCCGTGACCTGGGCCTACGACACGTTCGGCTACCTGGTGGGACGCGGCCTGGGCCGCCGCGGATTCATGACCCATATCTCGCCTCGCAAAACCTGGGAGGGCGTGGCCGGCGGCATGCTGGCGGCAATCGTCGTCGTGGCCGCGTTCGCGCCGGTTCTTGGCTACGCCTGGTGGCTCGCCCTTCCCGTGGGATTCCTTTGGGGGCTTGCCGCGCAAGCAGGTGATCTGGTGGCGTCAATGCTCAAGCGTGATACCGGGCAAAAGGACTCCGGCCGCGTGATCCCCGGACATGGCGGCATGCTGGATCGGCTCGACGCCCTGCTCTTCGTGGCGCCCGCCGTGTTTGCCTTCGCCAGGCTCATCGCGTGATGTCAGCGACCGCGGCCGACGCTCATACCCGGCCCAGGCGCGTGGTGATCCTGGGGTCTACCGGATCCATCGGCGTCCAGACGCTCGAGGTCGTGCGCGCCCACCCGGATCGCTTCGAAGTGCTGGGTCTGGCCTGCGGGTCAAACTGCGACCTGCTGTACCGGCAGATACGTGAATTCCGCGCGCCGCTGGCCTGTGTCCGCGACATTGACCCGTCCGCCGGCGACTGGCCCGCTGCTACCGAGCGCCTGCCATACCCGGAGGGCATGGCCGAAATGGCCGCCCTGCCCGAGGCCGACATTGTCGTCGTGGCCACGGTCGGCGACGCCGGATTCCGCCCCACCGAGAGCGCCCTGCGTGCCGGCAATAACGTCGCCCTGGCCAGCAAGGAAATGCTCGTCATGGGCGGCGGTCTCTTCCGCACGCTTGCTGATACGTCCGGCGCCGCCATCCTGCCCATCGACAGCGAACACAGCGCAATCTGGCAGTGCCTCGCCGGCGAAGCGCCCGAAACCGTGCGTCGCCTGATCCTCACCGCCTCCGGCGGACCCTTTCGCACCTGGACCCTGCCCGACATTCGAACGGCAACCGCCGACGAAGCGCTCGAGCACCCGAACTGGGACATGGGCGCCAAGATCACCATCGACTCGGCCAGCCTGCTCAACAAAGGCTTGGAAATCATCGAAGCCCGCTGGCTGTTTCAAGTGCCGTATTCCGCGATTAACGTAATCGTTCATCCCGAATCCATCGTGCACTCCATGGTTGAATTCCATGACGGTTCCATCAAGGCCCAACTCGGCGTGCCGGACATGCGCCTGCCAATTCAATACGCCATCGGCTTCCCCGAACGCCTGCCCGAGGCCCACGCGCCCCTGGACCTTCGCACGCTCTCACGCTTGAACTTCGAGCAGCCGGATGAGCGCCGCTTCCCGCTGCTGGCAGCCGCACGAGCGGCGGGTTCCGCCGGCGGCACGGCCCCGGCCACCCTCTGCGGCGCCGACGACGCGGCCACAGCCTGGTTCATCGAAGGCGATGGCCGTTTCGGCACCATGACCGACGCCGTCCTGGCCGCACTGGACGCCATACCCGCGGTGCCGCTGGACGATCTGGACGCGGCGCTCGCCGCACACCGGCGCGGCTTCGAATTCGTACGGGCGCGACTGGCTGACGCGTGAACCCCCTCGCGGCCCTCCTCAACAGCGAGGCGGGCCTGTTGGTCACGCTGCCGCTGGCCCTGCTCGTCCTCAGCGTCATCGTCTTTGTTCATGAACTCGGACACTTCGTTGCCGCTCGCAGATTCGGCGTCCACGTCAAGGAATTCGCCATTGGATTCCCGCCCCGCCTCAAGTCGGTGATGCGAGGTGGCAACACCTATGTCGCGGCTCGGATAACGCCGGATCCTATCGATGTGAGCGGGCGCCTGGTTCGCCTGTGGAGCGGTGATGCGGCGTCCAACCTTTCCAGAGCCGTCGTCGTCCTTGACGGCCAGGGCCCCTACCTGCGGGCCGACGCCGCGCACGCGGCCGCCAGCTCGGCCGCTGGCGTCGTTGTCGCCGGACTTCAATCCGTCCAGGACGCGATCGACCTTGCTGAAATGTCGATCCCGGTGATCGCCGTCACCCGCGAACACGCCGCCGCCATGCTGGCCGACGCGGCAGGTCGCGAGACCGTCATCGAGACCAGCCGAACCAAGGCCGGCGAGGACGAGACGCGTGTGCATATCGGTGCCACGCGTTTCGCGCTCAACCTCCTGCCGCTGGGCGGCTACGTACGCATGACCGGCGAGAGCGACGAGTTCAACGCGCCTGGCAGCTTCATGACGCGCCCGGCCTGGCAGCGCGGCCTCATTCTCTTGGCCGGACCGCTCATGAACGTCCTGCTCACACCCCTGTTCTTCCTTGTCGCGGCCATGATCGCGGACGTGACCGGCAGCGTCATTGCCGAGGTCGTCCCGGACTCGCCTGCGGCCCAGGCCGGCCTCCGGCAGGGCGATCAACTACTGCGCATCGGCGAGCGCGACATCGTCTCGCTGACCGACGTCCGGGACTCCGTGCGCTCCGCCGCTGGCCGAGAAGTGACCATCGTCGTCATGCGAAACGAATCCCGGCTCACCGTCACTGCGGTGCCTCGTCTCAATCCGCCGCCGGGACAGGGTGCGTTGGGCATCCGCATGCGAGCCACCATCGGACCTGCGCCACTTCACCTGGCCGTCCCGCGCGCCTTTCAACGCACTTGGGACGCCTTGCTCTTGCTGCCTCGGGTCATCGGCGAGGCTCTGGCGGGCACCCAACCCTTGGAGCTGGCCGGACCCGTCGGCATTGTCCAAACCGTCGGAGTCGCCGCGCGCCAGGGACCCGAGATCGTCTTCATCCTGGCCGCGTTTCTCACCGCCCAGATCGGCCTGCTCAATTTGGTGCCCTGGCCCGGATTGGACGGTGGACGCCTGATCTTCGTCCTGGTCGAACTCCTCACCGGCCGCCGCGTCCCGCCGCGACGCGAAGCCGCCTTCCATTTCGTGGGCATCATGCTGCTGCTCACGCTGGTGCTCTTCATCACCGTGGGCGACGTGCAACGCATTGCTGGCACCTGAGCGCCCCGCCTACCGTCCAGCCAACCCGGCGCACCTCGGGCTCGAGGCGCCGGGTGGCGTTACTGCCAGGCAGGCGGCGCCCTTTGAC
The DNA here is from genome assembly GCA_022824495.1 of Chloroflexota bacterium. GTDB lineage: Bacteria > Chloroflexota > UBA11872 > UBA11872 > UBA11872 > UBA11872. The sequence goes on from JAJDZU010000009.1 coordinate 219,833, forward strand.
GTTAGAAGCGTCGCGAGACCCGCCAGCCTGACGGCTCACCACGGCCCGCGTTAGCCGGCCACCTGGAAGCTGACCTGATGCCAGCCCTCCGCGCCGTTCGGCGCTGGCGGCCTGGGGCCCACCGGTTGTGTCACGCCGCTGGCGTCCGTCGCGCGCACCCTGGCGACGTGCCTGCCCGGTGTCGCCTCCCACTGGTGCACCCACTGCACCCACGTGTGCTTGCTGATCGGCAAGGCCAGCCGCGCTTCCTGCCAGTCGCCATTGTCGATCTGCACCTCAACCTTGCTGATGCCGCGGTTCTGCGCCCACGCCACGCCGGCAATCGGCTGCGGGCCGGGATTGATCGTCGCGGAAGGTCTGGGAACGTCGATCCGGGATTGCGTCTTCACCGGACCCTCCTTTGACCATCCCCGCGGAATCCAGTAACCGTTGAAGCCGTCCCATGTGGTGACTTCAATCTCCTGCAGCCACTTGGTGGCTGATACGTATCCGTAGAGACCCGACACAATCAGGCGCGCCGGAAAGCCGTGCTCGAACGGCAGCGGTTCGCCGTTCATGCCCACCGCCACCAGCGCTGGCCGTCCATCGAACGCCACGGCGGTCGGAAATCCAACCGTAAACCCGTCAACCGCCCGGCCCACGATCTGGGTGCCTTCAGGCTTCACCCCCGCGTGATTCACCAGGTGCCAGATCGGCACGCCCTGCCACGTGGCATTGCCAATCAGTTCGCCGCCCACTTCGTTGGAGACGCAGCACAGCGTGATGAACTCCTCAAAGACCGAGAGCCCCAGAAGCTCCGGGAACGAAATGCTGTACGGGCGCTCCACCAGTCCCGTGATGTTGAGCCGCCAGTTGTTGACGTCCACCCGCGGAACTGAGAACGCCGTGTCAATGCGGTAGAAGTCGTCATTGGGCGTGACCAGCGGCGACACCCCGTCCACTCCCACCCTTGTCGTCGTCAGCGGTTGGACTGGCTCGGGGGTCGGCTCCGGCGTCGGCTCGGGCGTCGGTTCAGGTGTCGGCTCCGGTGTGGGTTCGGGCGTCGGCTCCGGCGTGGGTTCAGGCGTTGGCTCCGGCGTAGGTTCAGGCGTTGGCTCCGGCGTCGGTTCAGGCGTTGGCTCGGGCGTCGGTTCCGGTGTGGGTTCGGGCGTGGCCTCGGCCGTCGGTTCAGGCGTGGCCTCAGGCGTGGCGGCCGGCGTCGCGGTCTCCTCAGCGCTCGCTACCGCTACGGGTGTGGGTTCGGGCGTCGGGGTCGGCACCGCCGTTGGTGTCGCGGTGGCCGCCGGCGATGGGGTCGCCGCAACCGTCGGAGCTTCCGTGGGCGCGGCCGGCTCCGCGGCACTCGCCACCGCTACGGGTGTGGGTTCGGGCGTCGGAGTCGGCCCCGCCGGGGGCGCGGTTGGCGCCGGGGTTGGAGCTGCCAGCGCGCTCGGCGTCGGTATCGCCGCGACGGTCGGTGCTGCCGGCGGCGCCAGCGCCTGGGGTACCGGAGGCACGACCGACTCGGCCGCGCTGGACGCTGGGGTTGGGAGCGTCGCCGCCGCGCGGTCTTGCACGGCTGGCAGCACCACATCCTCGCGCTTGGCCACCGCCACCTTGGCCCGCTCAATCAGATTGCGTCCCACGATGCCGGTGGCGACCGAAGTCGCCGCGACCAGCGTGGCAGTGCCAAGAAACAGCCGTCGCTGTCGCTGCATCGAGACGGCCGGCATCGCTGCGGTGGCAGCCGCCGGGGCCTCGATCACACGAATGAACCACAACAGCACGGCGATCGCCGCACCCACCGAAATCACCGCCGCGGCTACCGCATGGACCGGCGTAGATTGGGCGTCGAACGCGTTCGCCAGCCCTGCCAGGATTCCAAAGCCGGCAAAGCCCGCCACCGCCGCCGGCCGCGACAGCAGGGCCACCACCCCGAACGTCGTGCCGAAGATCGCGCTGAGCACGACAAGAAAGATGACCAGCGCCAGCTTGTCGCTGGTGCCGAACACGCTGATCGCAAACTCTTCCATCGCCCGCGGACTCAGATCCACGATCCGGCCGCTCATCGATACCAGCAGCGACGGCAAACCGCCGAAGATCCCGGCGTACAGTTCGCTTACGCCAACAGCCAGCAGCCCGGACAGGAGCCCCGCCAGGCCGCCGCGCGCCATAACGCTTTTCTCGGGGATCCGCCGCCCCGCCCTCTCGTCAGCCATCCGAGCCTCCTGCGCACACCGTGCTCACAATCAATTCAAATGTGCGTGTGGCCGAATTGGGTGCTACAGGCGGCGCCAGTCGTCGTTGCTCGGAATGTTGCGAGCAGTGGCCTCTCCGGTTCCCGGTGCCCGGTTTAGGCACGGCATTCTTCTTTGGAAACACAGGCAATCGCCGCAAACAGTCTCCCGATACCCGCCCCCCATTCTATGGCGAATGGCAGCACGTCGATGCGTGGTTGGCAGGTGGTTCTGTGCGGCTGGTGACATATCTCAGAGCGGCAAACTGCCGCATGGCCCCGATGCTGGAACAGCGCGTCGCCCAGCTCGGTAACCTGACGAAAGTTCGGGCCTGTAGAATCCTCTGGGCTTGTCGTACCCTGTGGTCGTTTTCCCCGCCACGGTGGCGGGGCACGCCTACGAAAGGCACCCCCAGATGATTCGTTCACTGTCTCTACCCGCGCCATTGCGCGTGCTGATCCTTCTGACAGTCGTAGGTGCCTTGGTCCTCGCAACCTTGGCGCCGGCGCTGGCGGACATGCATCCGGCCGCCGATGACGGCCAGCGGCTGGAAGACCAGTCCGCCGACGTGCAGGCCACGTACCGCGCGGTGTACGGCGATGACGCCGCGGCCAAGTGGATCGAAGATCACAACGCCGCGATCGCCATTACCGGCAACATGTACTACCACCGCATCGTCGCCGTGGCTAAGGCCCGCATCGAGGCCTCGAAGGCCATGAGCATGGACATGGACATGGGCATGGGCGACGACATGAGCATGGGCGACGACATGGGCATGGGCGACGACATGAAGATGGGCGACGACATGGACATGGGTATGAGCATGGATCTGCCCTACCGCATCGCCGCTGACGTGATCGGTCGAGGTACCGAGAAGGCCTTCCTGGCGGGTACCGACGCCGGCGTGGTCTATGGCATCGGGATCCCGGAAGACGAGATCAACAAGATGAACATGGACGACACGATGATGGACGACATGATGTAGCCCTCGCCGGGCACATCAGGTCTGGTACCGGCGCCGGCCGCGCTCGTCGCGGCCGGCGTCGGCCGCGTTCTGGTCTGGACGCCGATTCCGGGGTACGATTCAAAAAACGACCCCATGGCACCAGCAAGAGCCTGAGCGCATGATCAAGCGACGCGGGTCCTACCAGATCAAGGTGCGAGACGTGCCCATCGGCGGAGGCGCACCCGTCGCCGTCCAGTCGATGACCATCACCGACACGCGTGACGTCGACGCCACCGTGGCCCAGATCGACCGGCTCGTGGAGCACGGCTGCGACATCGTCCGCCTGGCCGTGCCCGACAAGTACGCCGGCGCCGCCCTCAAGGACATCCGCGCCCGCACCGACGCCCCGCTCGTCGCCGACATCCACTTCGACTACCGCCTCGCCCTCATGGCCGCCGAGGCCGAGTTCGACTGCCTCCGCATCAACCCGGGCAACATTGGCGGACGCGAGAACGTCGAAGCGGTCGTCCGCGCCTGCAAGGAACGCGACATTCCGATCCGCATCGGCGTGAACTCGGGGTCGATCCAGGAAGCCTGGTCCAAGAAGTTTGACGGTCGCCCGGAAGGCGACGAACTCGTGGACCTCATGGTCGAAGACGCCGTCGAGCACGTGAAGATCCTCGAGGACATGAACTTCGATCAAATCAAGATTTCCATGAAGTCCTTCGAGGTCGACGTCACCATCAACGCCTACAAGGCGCTGGCCCAGCTGGTCATGTACCCCTTCCACATCGGCATCACCGAGTCCGGTCCCCCCAGCACCGGCATCATTCGATCGTCCGTCGGACTCGGATCTCTACTTTGGGACGGCTATGGCGACACCATGCGCGTCTCCCTCACCACCGATCCCGTCGAGGAAGTCCGCGTCGCCAACGAGATTCTCAAGGTCCTCGGACTCAAGACCGTCGGCCCCACCATGGTCTCCTGCCCGTCCTGCGGCCGCTGCGAGATCGACCTCTACGGCCTGGCCGACGCCGTCGAAGACGTGATGAAAGGCGTCAAGCAACCCATGAAGGTCGCCGTCATGGGCTGCGTGGTCAACGGTCCCGGCGAAGCCATGGACGCCGACTTGGGCATCGCCGGTGGCAAGGGCCGCGCGGTGATCTTTCGCCATGGCGAAATCCTCCAGACCGTCGACGAAGCCGACATGCTGCCGGTGCTGACCGACGAGATCGGCAAACTTGAGGTAGCCATGGCGGAAACGGCCGAGGCCTCCTGAACCGACGGGTCCATTGCGGCTGACCGTGCGTGGCTGAGCTACACCGCGACGGCAAGCCCACGTTCCACGCCGAGTCGTTGCGCCAATGGCGCGATTGGCTGCATGCCAACCACGACTCCTCCAGCGGCGTCTGGCTGGTGGTCTGGAAAAAGCACTCGGGCAAGCCGGCGCTGGATTACTCCGATACCGTCGACGAGGGCCTGGCCTACGGCTGGATCGACTCGCGCACCAATCGGCTGGACGACGACCGCGCCATGCGCTGGTTCTGCCCGCGCAATCCCGCCAGCCCCTGGTCCCGCATCAACAGGGCAAAAATTGCTCGGCTCACCGAAGCTGGGCGTCTTACCCCCGCCGGGCAGGCCGTGGTCGACGCCGCAAAGGCCAACGGCGCCTGGACGGTCTCCGACGAGATTGAAGACCTCGTGATTCCCGCCGACCTGGCCGAGGCCCTGCGATCCAATGCGTCGGCCGAATCCTGTTTCGCGCGCTTTTCCGCCTCGGCCAAGAAAAATATCCTGTGGTGGATCAAGTCGGCCAGAACCGCACCCACGCGCGCCCGGCGCATCAACACCACCGTTGAACTCGCCGCCGAAAACCGCATGGCCAACCATCCGAGGGGCCGCGACCAGGGACCGCGGGCCGAGCCGAATTGAACAAGCCACTCTGGACCACCGAGCGCTTGCCCGGTGCCGGACACGTGTGAGGAGTTTCCGAATAGCAATGCTCGCCATTCGCAAAGCGCGCCCCGAGCGCGGCGTCGAAGTCGCCCAAGTCGCGCAACCTGAACCCCGGCCCGACGAACTCCTGCTCCGCGTCCGCCGCGCCGGCATCTGCGGTTCCGACCGCCACCTTTACGCCTGGGACTCCTGGGCCGAGCTCAACTTCCCCACGCCCTTCACCCTCGGACACGAAATCGTTGGCGAAATCGTGTCAGTGGGCGCCGGCGCGCAAGGCTTTGCTGCAGGCGAAGTCGTCGCCGTCGAAAGCCACATCTACTGCGGCGTCTGCCGCACCTGCCGCACCGGCAACGCCCACGTCTGCGAAAACCTGCGCATCCTCGGCATCGACGTGGATGGCGGATTCGCCGAGCACGTCGCGGTTCCGGCCCGCGTCGCCTGGAAAGTGCGGCCCGAAATCCCCATCGAACGCGCCGTCCTGTTCGAGCCGCTTGGTAACGCCGTCCACGCCGCCATGCGCTTCGACCTCTCAGGCCAGCCCATTGCCGTCTACGGCTGCGGCCCCATGGGGCTGATGTCCATTGCCGTCGCCCATTCCGTGGGCGCCTATCCGATCGTCGCCAGCGACATTTCCCCCTATCGACGTGGGTTGGCCGAAACCATGGGCGCCCATGTCGCCCTTGATGCCGCGTCGAAGACGTTCGAGGCGGATCTCCTGAACGCTTTGGGCACTCGTCCGACCGTCAGCCTCGAAATGTCCGGCCACCCCGACGCCTTCAAGCAGGCCCTGCGCTTGTCGGCCAACGCCGGCCAGGTGGTGTTGCTGGGCATTCCCCCAACTCCCGTCTCGATAGACCTGGCCGACGACCTGCTGTTCAAGGGCCTTGAGGTCTACGGCGTAACCGGCCGCCTCATCTGGGACACCTGGTACCGCACCGAGGCCTTCCTCATCCGGCACGGCGACGCCCTGGACCCTATGCTCACCCACACCTTCCCGCTGGCCGACTTCGAAAACGCCATGGACATGATTCAGACTGGCCGGTGCGGCAAAGTCCTGCTGGAAATGGATAGGTAGGCTGCAAGCCGGCGCCGGCCCAATGCCGTCCGTTTCCCAGCCTCACGCAGTCAGGAGTTTGAGATGAAGCTGGCCCTATCCGGACGTGTCGTAGAGGCCCCGCACGAAAAGACCCGGGCGCTGATCGACCTGCCCGACCTCGCTGAGGCCGCCGCCCGCATCGGCTACGGAGCCCTCGAAGTCCGCAACTCCCAGCTCGAAGTCGGCGCAACCGCCGCCCGCGTCACCGAAGTCCGCCAGGCGCTCGACGAAAACGGCCTCGCCGCCTGCTGTCTCGTCGCCGACTCCGCCACCGAAGGCCGCTTCAGCCCCCGCTTTGACGAATACCTCGACCTCGCCCTCCGCATCGGCGCCGAGCGCATCCGCCCCAGCATCGGCTCCATCGAGCAGATCCCGCAGGTCCGCGAGGCCGCCGACAAGGCCGCCGCCTTCGGCGTGGATCTCGTCCAGTTCACCCACCACGGCACCCCCTTCAACACCGTCGCCGGCTCGCTCGACATGCTGCGCCGCGTCAACCGCGGCAACGTGGGCCTGGTCTTTGAACCCGCCAACCTCTACATCGAAGGCCAGGACTACGGAATCGACGCGGTCCGCGCCCTCGCCCCCCATATCAAGCACGCCGAAGTCCAGAACATGCACCTGGTCGGACCGGACGAAGGCATCCCCATCAGCGCCCAGGGCGGCTACGTCCAGTACCAGAACCGGCGTGTGGACGACCCGCGCGGCGTCGACATTCCCAGCGTGGTCGAAAGCCTCAAGGCCATCGGCTACGACGGCTGGCTCGTCATGCACAGCCCCAACTTCGACGGACTCGATCCGCTCACTTACGCCGCCCAGGCGCACGATTACCTGCGCGGCCTGATCGACGGCTGACGTCTGTCTGGGCGGACAAGGGCGACATCGCGCTTGGTGCTAGGCTGACTCGAAGTTCGGTTTTTGTCCGGCAGTGCGTGAGGGGAGGCGGCCGACGCCAGCCGAGCCGAAACTGACCCCCCTGCGGCGTCAGTTTCTTGACATAAAAAAACAGCAGCCCGACGCGATCCTGCTCTTTCGCCTCGGCGACTTCTACGAGATGTTCGACGAGGACGCCGAACGCGCCGCCGCCGTCCTCCAAATCGTCCTCACCTCCCGCGAGTTCGGGAAAGGCAACCGTGTGTCCATGTGCGGCGTTCCCTACCACGCCGCCCCCACCTACATCGGTCGCCTGATTGAGGCTGGCCTGCGCGTCGCCGTCTGCGACCAGGTCGGCGAGGTGGGTCGCGGCCTCGTCGAACGCAAGGTCACCCGCGTCATCACCCCCGGCACCGTGGTCGACGAGGACTGGCTCCAACCTGAAGCCAACAACTACTTGGCCGTAGCTGTCGCTAATGGCGACGCCCGCGGCCTGGCCTACGCCGACATCACCACCGGCGACCTGGCCGCCTGCGAGGCCACCCGCGAAGCGCTCGCCCGCGAATTGGCCCGCATCGGCGCCCGTGAAACCCTCACCCTGGGCCTGCCGGACGGCGAGATCCCCGCCGGCGTCCCCCAGGACGACCAGGCCTGGCTCAGCGATCCCGTCGCCGCTCGCGAAATGGCCACGCGGCATTTCCAGGTCCGCGATCTTGAAGGCCTCGGCCTCCAGGGCCGCCCGCTCGCCACCCACGCTGTCGGTGTCCTCTTGCGCTACGTCGAAGACACCGACCCCTCCGCCCTCCACGTCCTCACCGGCGTCCACGTCTACGGCACCGCCGACTACATGGAACTCGACGCCTTCACCCGCCGCAACCTTGAACTGGAAACGGCCGGCCGCGACGCCCGCCGCGAAGGCAGCCTGCTCGCGGTCCTCGACCGTACCCACACCCCCATGGGCGCCCGCCGCCTGCGCGAACAACTCAACCGCCCTCTAGTCGACCGCACCCGTCTCGAAGCCCGCTTTGATCGCGTCCAATCGCTGCTGGACGAGCCCGCCCTGCGCGGCCGTGTCCAGGCCGCACTTGACCGTGTCGGCGACCTCGAACGCCTCGCCAACCGCGTGGTCCGGCGCGCCGTCTCCGCCTCGGACGTACGCCACCTCGCCTCGGCCCTCGATGCCGTCACCGACCTGCGCGTATTGCTCGAAAACCAGCAGCCGGCCCTCTCCGATCTTCGCGACGCTCTGGATCCCTGCACCGAGGCCCGCGCCCTCATCGCCCGCGCCGTCACCGAGCGCGGCGACCGCATCATCCGCCCCGGCTACAGCGCCGAACTCGACCGCGTCCTCGACTCCGCGGCCGAAGCCAAGGGCTGGATCGCCGGCCTCGAACGACGCGAACGCGAAACCACCGGCCTCCGCGGCCTCAAGGTCGGCTACAACCGAGTCTTCGGCTACTACCTCGAAGTCGGCCGCGCCTACAGCGAGCAGGTCCCCGACATCTACCAGCGCCGCCAGACCCTCGCCAACGCCGAACGCTACGTCACGCCCGAACTCAAGGAGTACGAGTCCCGCGTCCTCGGCGCCGAGGAACGCATCGCCGAACTCGAACGCACCCTGTTCGACGAAATCGTCGACCGCCTCGGCGCCGACGGCCCCTCACTCCACCGCACCGCCCTGGCCCTCGCCGCGCTGGATGTGGCCGCCAGCCTCGCCGAGGTCGCCGAACGCCAGGGCTACGTCCGCCCCGAGCTAAACGACGGCGATGCCCTGGAAGTCGAATCCGGCCGCCACCCCGTCGTCGAACTCGCCCGGCACGAACGCTTCGTCCCCAACGACTCGCTCCTCGATCCGGCCGAGCGCCAGATCGCCGTCCTCACCGGTCCCAACATGGCCGGCAAGTCCACCTACCTGCGCCAGGTCGCCCTGATCGTTCTCATGGCGCAGGTCGGCAGCTTCGTCCCCGCCGCCCGCGCCTCCATCGGCATCGTCGACCGCATCTTCACTCGCGTCGGCGCCCACGATGATCTCGCCGCCGGCGCCAGCACGTTCATGGTCGAGATGCTGGAACTCGCCGCCATCCTCGCCCAGGCCACCCCCCGCAGCCTGATCGTCCTGGACGAAATCGGCCGCGGCACCAGCACCTACGACGGCATCTCCGTCGCCCGCGCCGTCATCGAGCACCTCCACAACCACCCGCGCCTGCGCGCCCGCACCATCTTCGCCACCCACTACCACGAGCTCACCGCCGTGGCCGACCTGCTCCCCCGCGTTCACAACCTCAACGCCTCGGCTATCGAGCAGGACGGCCAGGTCGTCTTTCTCCGCCGCATCACGCCCGGCGGCGCCGATCGCAGTTTCGGGGTCCACGTCGCCGAAATGGCCGGCCTCCCCTCCACCATCATCCGCCGCGCCGCCGCCATCCTCAGCGACCTCGAGACCCAGTCCAACGGCCGCCCGTCGCCCACCCAGCTCAGCCTCCTGCCCCCACCCGAACATCCCGTCCTCGACGACCTCCGCGCCCTCGATTTGGAGCAACTCGCGCCCCTGGATGCCCTCACCGCGCTCTACGAGCTGCAGCGCACCCTGCGCTCGTGAGCATCCGGCGCCTCCCGCCGGAAATCAGCGGCAAGATCGCCGCCGGCGAGGTCATCGAACGCCCCGCCTCCGTCGTCCGCGAACTCCTCGATAACGCCCTGGACGCCGGCGCTCGTCGCATCGACGTCGCCGTCGAACAGGGCGGCAAGGCGCTCATCGAGATCACCGACGACGGCTGCGGCATCCCGCCCGGCCAGGTCGCCCTCGCCGTCGAACGCCACAGCACCAGCAAGCTCAGTTCCGTCGACGACCTCGCCCGCATCCAGACCCTGGGCTTCCGCGGCGAAGCCCTCGCCAGCATCGCCGCCGTGGCGGAATTAACCCTGAGATCCGTCACCGCCGAGGGCCAGCCCGGCCGCGAGGTCCTCGCCCGCGACGAGCGTGTCATCGAGGAACGCCCCGTCGGCGGCGCTCGCGGCACCCACGTCGCCGTCCGCGGCCTCTTTCGAACCATCCCGGCTCGCCTCGAGTTCCTCAAGGCCGAACGCACCGAGCTTGGTCACATCGTCGCCGCTGTCACCCGCGCCGCCCTCGGCCATCCCCACGTCGCGTTCACGCTTCACGACGGCCACCGCGAGCGCGTCCGCACTCCCGGCGACGGCGACCTCCGCAACGCCCTCCTCGCCATCTATGGCGCAACGCTCGTCGACGAGCTCATCGAACTCCCGCCCGGCCAGACTCTCGGCATCGACGGCTTCATCTCCCAGCCCCACCTCCAGCGCTCGTCGCGAGCCGACATTGCCCTCTTCGTCAACGGCCGCTGGGTCAGCGACCGCCTCCTCTCCGCCGCCGTCAGCGAGGCCTACCGCAGCGTCATGCCCACCGGCCGCTTCCCCGTGATGGTGCTGAACCTGACCATTCCGCCCGAGGAAGTCGACGTCAATGTCCACCCCTCCAAGGCCGAGGTCCGCTTCCGCCGCTCCGGCGAAGTCTTCCGCCGCCTCTCCGCCACCGTCCGCCGCGCCTTGGCGGCCTCCACCGAAATCGCCCCCGCCCGCCTCGACCGCCCCGTCGTCGACCAGTTCTACTTCCCTGCCGACGGCGCCCGCTGGGACACAGGCCCTCCGCCCCAGAGTCGTCACCTTGGCGCAGGCGGCGGACCGCCGGCCGACATCCCAACCGACGACCATCCGGAACCCGCCCCTGGCCTCCGCTCCCCCGTCATGCGTCCTCTCGGCCAGGTCGACAACACCTACGTCGTCGCCGCCGGGCCCCGCGGCCTTTATCTCATCGACCAGCACGCCGCCCACGAACGCATCCTCTTCGAGCGCCTCGGCCACGCCGGCGATGCTCCCACCCAGCAACTCCTCGATCCCACGAGCGTCGAACTCAGCGCCGAGGAAAGCGACTGGGTCGCCTCCCACGCCGACGATCTCCAGCGCCTCGGCTTCGACGTCACCCCCTTCGGCCCCGCCGCCTGGCTGCTCCGCGCCGTGCCCTCGGCCCTCGGCAGCATTGATGCCGCCACCTACCTCCGCGAAGTCGTCGCCGAAGCCCAGACCCCCGACTTCCAGCGCCTCGCCGCCGCCGACCGCCTCCGCTGGTCCCTCGCCTGCCGCGCCGCCGTCAAGGCCGGAGGTCCCCTGACCTTCGACGAGATGAATGCCCTCATCCGTGACCTCGAAGCCTGCGATCTCGGCATCACCTGCCCCCACGGCCGCCCCACCGTCATCCTCCTCAGCCGCCAACTCCTCGACCGCGAATTCGGCCGCACCTAGTTCGACGTAGCGGACACAGTCCTTCGAATGTCAGCGCGGCCCATGGCCGCTCCCTTGGCAGTCAACCTGTAACCGTCAGCATCCGCTAAGACCTCCGCACTCCGTCGCATGCGAGAGAGGGCCCGGTTGAGCGTGTTTCGCGTCTTCGACGGTATTGCTTCGTCGAGGACGCCAAGGCCGACTGGCCTATCACTCGCCATTAGCGCCTGCCGAATCTGCACAGCCGCCGACTCGTTGGTTGCAAGCACAACCAGGCGGCCACCATTGACTTCCACAAGGGGATAGACGCCGTGCGTCGCCCATTGCAATTCTCTGTAGAGGTCATCCCAATCGTCGGCGGGAGCGTTAGCTCTGGCCAGTTCCCAGACGCACCACGTAGCGCACGCTGCGGCGACGTTTGCGTCGCCTTGGATCGGATCAAAGGAGTCGTGGCTTCCCCGCCGACTCCTTAGGCGATAAGCGGTTCGACAGAAGTCCACTAGGTGGATTCCAACTCCTGTTGCCCACAGCTCACCGCGAGACCGCGCCTCGTCACAGCTCCTTAACTCTCGGCCGACGTTTACCGAGTGAGTACTGGTTCCACATCGGAGCACATGAAGCTCCTTTGCGACGACTTCCACGAGCTTGCCAACCTTCGTGAGGACCTTTTCGTAGTCGCTCATCAACACCGCCCGTCCGATGGCTTCGTGATGGGACAGTAGGCGTTGAATTGACCGCTGTGACAGCCACGAACCTTCAATCGCGGCGCGCACCAGCGGGTAGTGCAGTTCCGTGTCCACACTGGCGGCCACTTATTTCATTCCCCGGCTGACCGTGGGCATCCGTCCTGGATCCTTACTGCTCTTCACTCTCGACCATCGTTCTAACGTGCTCGGTCCCACCAAGAGTTACCGCATAGACTCGGTGAGAACCGGTCTGGTCCACGATGCTGAGCCTTCCGAGTTGCAACAGTCGTCCAACCACGGCAGCCATATTTGCGACCGCTGGGATGCGAGCATCGCGAAATGCATCGTTCAGGCCTCCGACTGTCACCGATTCGCCTTGAGCTTCTATCCAGGCCGAGATAAGCAAGGCACTGTCAGCCTGCGATCCGGGTCGTACAGCAGCCACGACCTCGTTGACAGGACGGCCCAGCAGATTAGGTTCCATTGAACTGCCATTCGAGTCGCCAAGTCCATCGCCGCTGGGACGACTCGTTCCGGGGTGCTCCCCCAGAAGTGCCCGAAGAATCAGCGGGTATGTGCTGGCCAGCGCCGACTCCGGCACCTCTCTGGAAAGCTCGTTAGCGGCCTCAATTGCGTCGCGGATCTCCTCATGCCGACGGACGCTGCTGACCTCAGTCATGCGCACACTCCTTAGCGATCTCGCGGGCCGCCTTTTCGATTGCATAGGGCGGCAATTCGTACATTCCCCGCGCCGGCTGCATGACCAAGCGTTCGCTAGCCAAGCGACGCAACGCTGGACGCAGTGTTCCTCCTGCGATTCCGGTCCAGGCTGAAATCATCGTCGGCCTCAGCGGCACCGTATCGGATTCGATGTCGCCCAATGTGGCGCGAGCGCGCTGCGTCAGTAGAACAACGAGCGTCTTGCCACGTGCGCTCAGGTCATCGAAGTCCGCCGTTGGTCGAAAGGCTGGATCTCCGACGCGTGCATCCCGGGCCAGCCGTATATACGGCAAGAGGGTCGAACGAAGGAGATCCTCGTCCACCCGATCCTGATCCTCGTACAACTCCTCCAGGCTCATCTTGGCGCCTGCCTCCCGATTGACTTTCGTCAGGTACAACGATGATACCATTCCGATACAAACCATATCAAGCACACTGAGACCACAGGGGACTTGTTGTCTGATCTGCGGATCCAGGCGGAATGTCGGGAGCTACCGCGTCGGTGAGCCGGAGCTGTAGGCAGGCGATGAAACTCTGTATAACAGGTTTGATCGGCACTGCATCTGGAGCGCTTCGCCTGGGGATTGAGTCGGTAGACTGATGCCCAGCTTCGGGCTCCGCCAATGCATCTATTGGCAACATCACTCGATTCTGCGGCCACGTGTGGATATCGGTTGGTATATCTAGGAGGTAGTTTCCCCATCTGTCAAGGGTAGTGAATCGAATATGCAGACAATAGGAACAATAGGTAGGAGGTCTGGTCGCGACGGAGATTGTTTCTGCACCGTCGGATCCTCGGTGGCAGTCAGACGTGGTCCGCACGGGGAGATGCAAGCCTGTTGGCGGAGTGGTATTGACCCTAACGAACTTCGTCGAACTCCTTCTGAGATCCGAGCGCTGACCTACTGTGGGTCCTGTACACTGATGGGTTGACCTAAGATATCTAATGATAAGTTGTGTAGGCCAGTATAACAGGTTTACAGATATGACCTGTGACTTATGCATATCTTCGTAGGGTGGTCGGTTTGCACACGCTGACAACTGCGGAGGTCGTTCGCCTCGGAAATCTGAACTCACGAGAGCCGGTCTCCTCGGGGATCGGTTCGACGAAGACACCAAAGCCGAACCCGACGCGGCCGAAGGTGAAGAATCTTGTGAGGGCGCCGGCAAGCGCCATGCACCAGCCGTAGGACAGCCAGCCGCGCATGAGGTCGTCTCTCGGGCCTAGGGCGAGTAGCATCACTGCCCGTCCATGGAGCACACCATGAGCGCAGAACGACCGTCCGCGTTAAGCGTCCGCGACCCCGGCGTCCGGGCGCTATTCGCACAGCAGGCGCGCTGGCAGGCCTGGCTTGACGTCGAGGCGGCGCTGGCCCGGGCGCAGGCGGAGATCGGGATGATCCCCGAGGCGGCCGCCACGGAGATCGGGCGCAAGGCGCACCTCGAGCTGTTCGACCTCGATCGTGTCACCGAAGGGCTGCGCGTCACCGGACACGGCCTGGTGCCGCTCGTCTGGGAGCTCGACCGGCTCTGCGAGGGCGACGCCGGCGGCCACGTCCACTGGGGAGCGACCACGCAGAACATCACCCAGACGGGCAACATCCTGCAGCTGCGGAAGGCGCACCGCATCGTCCTCACCGAGCTTGCCGACCTGCTCCAGGCGCTCGCGTCACTTGCCGAGCGCACGAAGGACGACGCCATCGCCGGCCGCACGCACGGGCAGCACGCCGTGCCCTCGACCTTCGGGGCGAAGGTTGCGGTCTGGATCGACGAGCTGTGCCGCCACGCCGAGCGGCTGCGGCAACTGGAGCCGCGCGCCTTCGTCGCGATGCTCGGCGGCGGCGCGGGCACGGCCGCCTCGTTCCAGGGCCACGGCGCCGCCCTGCAGCAGCGGATGGGCCAGTTGCTCGGGCTCGGCTCGATGCCGCTCCCCGGCCGCACGATCTACGACCACTTGACCGAGTACGTCCTCGCCCTCGCCATGCTCGGTACGAGCTGCGGGAAGTCCGCGCGCGAGGTGCGCACGCTGATGGCCGAGGAGTTCGGGGAGGTCGAGGAGCCCGTGCCGCCCGGCGCCGTCGGCAGCAGCACCATGCCCCAGAAGCGCAATCCCAAGCTCTGCATGGACATCATCGCCGACGAGACGCACCTGCGCTCGCTGGTCCCCCTCGCCATCGAGGCAATGCTCGGCGACCACGAGGCCGACGGAAGCCGCTCGATGATGATCGACCGTGCGCTGCGCCAGGCGGTCGAGCTGACCGGCGACATCCTCGTGCGGCTGCTCGACGTGGCCCGGGGGCTGCGCGTCTTCCCGGATCGGATGCGGCAGAACCTCGAACTCTCGGGCGGACTGATCATGTCGGAGAGCCTGATGCTGGAGCTGGGACGCGAGATTGGGCGGCAGCGTGCCCACGACGTCATCTACGAGGCGGCGCAGGAGGCCGCCACCAGCGGCGCGTCGTTCGCCTCGCTGCTCGCGCCAGACGAGGAAATCGCCGCGCGCCTGGGCCCGGAGCGTCTGGCGCAAATGCTGGACCCCGTGCGCTACACCGGCGACAGCGCCCGTCAGGCCTCCGAGCAGGCCGCGCGCGCTCTACGCGTCGCCGCCGCGCTGCGCCAGGCAATCGCGGCGGACTGAGCGCCCCCGCCCCCACCGCCATCGTTCTCAGCCGCGAACTCCTAAACCGCCCATCCGCCCGCACCTGAGGAATGCCTGCGCGTTGGGTAGTGGGTCACGTTGGCCGTTCCCTTCACTCCGGCGCGGGCCTTCGTCTTTCTCCCCCACGGGAGACCTCTGCAAGACTTGCCTGGTCCTCGCCAGGGCCACCTCTTGCTCCCTCTCCCTTGAGGGAGAGGGCTGGGGTGAGGGTGGCAGCTACCCCGACCACCCAAGCTGGAGTCCGGCAACCAGACTCGGCAAGCAAGCTTCTAAGTCCGCCTCCCGGGGGCGAAACTGAGGTAGCTTCCGGACACTCAAGGGTCCACTTGACCGATTAACTGGTGGTGCCCGAGGCGACATAACAAGCTCCCACCGGCTAGACTTCCCCGGCTTGGTCGGCTCGCCCACGCGGGCGGCGTGGGTGCAAGAGCTTTGACGCGGAGGCGCACCCATGCACTTCCTGACACAACGCCGCAACCTCGGCGCCATCGAACTCCTGCTCGGCGCCGCCTTCATCGTCGTCGCCCTCTTCACCTGGAACCACAACAAGACCTTCGTCGACCCGGATGCCCTCACGACCGAAAACTGGCGCTACCAGCTCTGGCAGATCGGAACCCTGGTCATCGCCTTCGCCGGCGCCGCCTGGTTCTGGACCAACGGTCAAAGCCAACCCCACGTCCGCGCCCTCGCGATGGCCCTGCTCGTCCCGGTCATCTTCCTCAACGCCTACACCGAGGAGATCTTCGGCGACCACGTCGGCACCGTCTGGGAAGTAGTCGATGGCCTCGTGGTCGCTCTCTCCGTCGTCATCGGGCTCTCAGTCCTCAGATGCGGCTGCAACAGCGGCCGCTTCATGGCCGCGATTTCGGCAATCACCGGTGTCCTCGTGTTCATCAACTACCTCTTCATCAACAACGAGACCCTCTGGAGCGCCCTCGATCCGGTGATGATGTTGCTGGCCCTGCTCTGGGCCGTCGTTGGTCTCAACCCGGACGTCGGTGGGCCCGTGGGGAGTGATTGACAGCGAAGTGACGACTACATGAGGAACCAGCGCCATGAGTAATCCGATTCGCCCCCGCCATCTCGGCGCTGCCGAGGCCCTCCTCTACGCCGCCATCCTCTTCGTGGCCCTCTTCGCCTGGGGCGCCTCCACCGGCATGCTGGCCCGCGAGGGCATCCCCTCCACTTCCAACTGGGCCTGGCGTCTCTGGCAGGTCGGCGCCTTGCTCATGGGCATCCCCGGCGTCTGGTGGCTCTGGCGCGGCAGCGAACGCGTGGTCTGGACCCGCGGCCTGGTCTTGGGCGTGCTTGCCCTGGCCGTCTTCCTCAATACCTATGGCGACCGTTTCTTCGAAGGCAACTTCGGCAACATCTGGAAAACCGTCAACCCGGTCTTCGTGGGCTGCGCCCTCATTGCCGTCACCGTCCTGTGGAAGCATGGCGGCCTGCTGCATCGTCTGGGCGCCGTGCTCCTCGCCGCCATGGGCGTCGTCCTCTTCATCAACGCCTACTTCGTCAACGACGGCACGCTCTGGGAAGCGCTCAACCCCTTGCGGGCTCTGGTTTTCTTGCTGTGGTCGGTGGCGGCGCTGAAGCCGAGCGCTCGGCCTGACTCGGACATGGGAGGGTAGCGTCATGCGTTGCTGGCTCGAACGACACAATCTCGGATTCGCCGGCTCGCTTGCCGCCGCGGCCGTCGTGGCCGCCATGGTCTTTGCCTGGATCGATGCCGGGTCCGTGGTCTCCGAAACCCGGCTCAACGTCGACAGTTGGGGCTGGAAAATCTGGCAGTTCGCCGCCCTGCTCATCGCCGTGCCCGGCGTCTGGTGGGTCTGGCGCAACACGCGCAACGTCAAGTCCGCCTGGGCGCTCATCCTCACCGGCTTTGCCGTCGTGGTCTTCGTCAGCTACTACGGCGACCACTCCGACGACTTCTCCGCCTCGGCCTTCGGCGAAAACACCCAGGCCGTCTGGGAATCCATCAACGCCCTCGTCGTCGGCTTCAGCGTCGCCGGAGCCCTCGCCCTCTGGCAGCGCGGCGGAACGGCCTACCGCGTTGGCGCCGTCCTCGCGCTCGCCTTCGGCGTGCTCGACCTGATCAACGCCACCTTCCTCCAGAACGGAACCCTCTGGCAGATCCTCGACCCCCTGATCATTCTCGCCGCCCTCTACTGGGCCGTCGACGAAGTCCGACCAGAAGCGGCGTCGGCCCAATCTGACTGACTGGACTCGCGCTAGCTGAACCGAAAGGGCGGTGCACTCCCAATACACCTGTGCACGGCCCTCTCGTCCTCAACGGCGCTTGGCCTCTCGCTCCCTATCCTGGGAGACCATTGCAAGACGCCCCTCGCCCTCGCGAGAGGGACGGCTCTTGCTCCCTCGCCCCGTCGGAGAGCGTTGGGGTGAGGGTCTTCCGGGCAACCACCCCCGGGTTATGCACAAGTCTCCAGTGGAGATCCGTCACGACGACTCTGCACCGCGTGACCTCCAGGCGCTGGTGCCTATTTCATCCTTTTCCCCGGCACAAACATCCCATGCGGCTGCCCAACCACCAGCCCGCCGTCCCGGCTAAACCCCTCCGGCCGCTCCGCCAGCTCCTCCGCCATCCGCTCTCTCCAGGGCGCAAGACTCGCTTCTGAAGCCAAATCCCGCTCCTCGTTCGGATCGTCCACCACGTCAAACAGATGCTCCTCCCCCGTCTGGCTGAACCAGATGTACTTATGCCGCTCGTCCACAATCCAGTGATTCCCGTCCGCTTCCCGGTACTGCCCCGCGTGCTCCCCGTGCAGCACGTCCCGCCATTCGGGTGTCTCCCCGCGCATCCACGGCAGCACACTTCGACCCGTCACCGACTCCGGAATCTCGCAGCCCGCCGCGTCCAATAGCGTCGGCATCACATCCTGCAGCCCCACCGGCGCCGCCACCTCAACCTGCCGCGGCAACCCCATCGACTGCGGCGCCCGCGCCAGGAAGGGGACACGGACCGAGGCCTCGTACGGCCACGTCTTCGCGAAAAGGTGGTGATCGCCCAGCATCTCCCCGTGATCCGACACGAACATGATGAACGTGTCGTACAGCAAGCCGCGGTCGCGCATGTACTGGAACAGCCGGTTCAGCTGCATGTCCACGTGATTCACCAGCCCGTAGTACCCCGCCCGGCAGTGCTGCATCGGAGCCGGGTCAATGTTGAGCCGCCGGCTCCATCGCTCCACGTCCTCCGAGAGCTCCGGATCCATCCCCCGCCGCGGCCCCTCGAACGGGGGAACCCAGTCGCCAACCACCGGCCCCGGCAGGTCCATCCGCTCGTACCGGTCAAAGAAGAACGCCGGCGGCGTAAACGGCGGATGCGGGTCCATGAACGACACGTTCAGGAAAAACGGCGCCGTCGGATCGCGCGTCTCCAGGAAATCGATCGCGCGCGACACCGTCCAGAACGTCTGGGTCTTCTCCTCCGGCAAATGCGTCGGACGTCCGATCCATCCGTTGGAAGGCGCCCCATTGGCCATCGCCCAGCGGTGCGGCGGCGCCTCCCCGCGCAGCCACGTCAGGTAATCGTTGTCGCGGCCGCGCGAGCTTTCCGCCAGGTCCATCGCGTCAAAGCCGAATCGGCGCCGCGTCGGCTGTAGGTGCAGCTTCCCGCTCAGGTGCGTTTCGTAGCCTGCGTTGCGCAACTCGCCCGCCAGCGTCGCCGGCGGATCCCATTCCGGATGCCCGGTCATCCCCACCATCCCGTTTGCCGATGGCGCCTGCCCCGACATCAGCACCCGCCGAGCCGGAACACACGAGGGACACTCCGTATACCCCCGCCGGAAATGCGTCCCCGAAGCCCCAATCCAATCCATCGCCGGCGTCTCCAACACCGGATGCCCATCCAACCCCAGCGCATCCCCCCGCTGCTGATCCGTCACAATCAACAGAACATTCGGCCGTCCCTCACCCATCACCCCTACTCCTTCCCCAACCAACCCTCGCCAATCCCCCACCACAAACCCTATACCCACCGGCCCCTATCTTCGAAGCGGCGGGTCTGTGACCCGCCCGTCTTCCGCTCGTGATCTATTGGCCGCCCCCGCATCTTTCGTACGGACCGCCTTTCAATCCCGCCCGTCGTCCTCTTCCTCCGCCACCCGCTAATCTTTACCCTCCCCTGGGAGACCTTCGCATAACCTGAGGGGAGCGGGTGTGCAATGTCAATCCCTGCAAGCGGGCGCTGTTCCTTCCCCTCTCCTACGGGAGAGCCGCCTTCTGGTGCCTGCGCCAGAAAGAAGGTGAGGGGTCATCCGGGCGGCTACCCTTATTCGACCCTGAGGGGCCCGTCCGATCTCACTTCTCACTTCTCTCCGCTCACTCCTCGCCTTCGGGTGAGGGGACTTCCGGGCAACCGGCCCCGAAATATGCAAAGGCCTTCACTAGGGAGAGCTATGTCATGAGCGATCCACTGGCAGACGCACGCAGCCCCAACGTCCTCATCGTCCTCTGCGACCAACTCCAGCGCGACTTCGTCGGCGCCTACGGCCACCCCCTCGCCCAGACGCCCAACATCGATCGCCTGGCAAACCAGGGCGTCAAGCTCGCCCACGCCTACGTCCCCAAGCCCCAGTGCGCCCCTGCCCGCGCTTCCATGTTCACCGGCCGCTACCCGCATCAGCATCGCCTCATGATGAACAACGCCCGGCACACCTGGCAGACCCCCGCCGGGCCGCTTGCTAACCGCCCCGTTCTGCCCGAGTCCGTCCCCTCCCTCGGCCAGGCCTTCCAGGCCGCCGGCTACCGCCTCGGCTACACCGGCCCCTGGCACATGGGCAACGACGAAACCCCCCAACACGGCTTCACCGACTTCTGGCGCACCTACCGCTACTGGCAAGACGGCCGCGACTACTACGTTCAGTACCTCGAAGAACTGGGCCTCGACCAGCTATTTCACGACGAACACCAGCGCGCCAACATGGCCCGCGCCGCCCGCACCGATCGTGGCCAACCCTCCCTGGCCACCCAAATCCCCACCCAACACACCCGCACCGCTTGGGCCGTCAGTCAGACCTTGGAATTCCTCGACAGTGCCGACACCCGCCCCTGGCTCTTCTGCTGCTCCATCAAAGACCCCCATCCCCCCGTCCTCCCGCCCCCCGAATTCGCCGACCTCGTCTCGCCCGACGACGTCCAATTCGTGCCCTCCTGGTTTGACGATCTCTCCGACAAACCCGCCCTCCAGCGCGACTCCGCCAGCGTCCGCTGGACCTCTTACATGACCGACGACCAGTGGCGCCAGTACATCGCCCACTACCACGGCCTCAACGCCCACATCGACACCCAGGTAGGCCGCCTGCTGCGCGGGCTTGAGCAGCGCGGCCTCACCAACCACACCCTCGTCATCTTCCTCTCCGACCACGGCGAAATGATGGGCTCCCACCACATGGCCCACAAAGGCCCCTACATGTACGAAGACGTCTACGCCATCCCCTTCATCGCCCACTGGCCCGGCCATGTCGAAGGCGGCCGCACCCACCCCGACCTCTTCTCCACCGTCGACTTCACCCCCACCCTCGGCGCCCTCTGCGGCGTGCCCGTCGATGCCGGCGCCGGCCTCGACCAATCCGCCGTGCTCACCGATGGCGAGACCGGCCCCCGCGACGCCATCTTCGCCGAGTTCTACGGCCAGGGCTCCGAAGCCGAGCGCGGTCTCATGGCCATCAAATCCATCCGCACCCACACCTGGAAACTCAACCTCTACCTCAACGACCGCTCCGAGCTCTACAACCTCGCCACCGACCCCCACGAACTAACCAACCTCATCGACCACCCCGACCACCAGGCCACCCGCCGCGAACTAGGCGAACGCATCCTGAATTGGCTCCGCGAAACCGACGACCCCCTGACCGAAGTCTTCGCCAACGAAACCGTATCCACCTAGCACGTCAAGTCAGAATCCCGCCCTGATCCCGTCTGTCGTAGGGGCGGGTCTGTGACCCGCCCGTCTTCCGCTCGTGATCTACTGGCCGCTCCCGCCTCTTTCGTAGGGGCGGGTCTGTGACCCGCCCGTCTTCCGCGCACCCAACCCCACCGGCCCTCCCCCGTTCGTGGTGAGCCGTCCCGGAGTCTTCCGCAGAGACGTGTCGAACCACAAAGCCCCAGCACCCAACCCACCCAGCGGTCCCCCTCCTCCCGTCTCACTGCCCACTCCTTCCCAACCCCGCCATCCCGGCGTCCCCAGAGAGCCTGCCCTGAGCCTGTCGAAGGGGGATCCAGTCTTCCTCCCCTCTAACTCCTCTTCCCTTGTATGTTCCCGAAGCTCTGGATTCGCCAGGGTGACAGTGCAGGGGCCGGGACAGACCGATCTGCCCTGGGTCGTTGGAGACCGTGGGAGAGCAGGGTCGTCCCGGCCCTGACGCTGGCGCAGAGCCCGAACAGGTG
>JAJDZU010000015.1 GCA_022824495.1 Chloroflexota bacterium
CCTCTTCTCCCTTCCGCTCGATTCCGCATCTTCACCCTCTCCGAGGGGAGAGGCAGATTCGGGCGTCTTCGGCCGAAATCGGTGAGGGGTCTTCCGGGCAACCAACGAGCCCAGCGCCTCTAGCCACCCCTGGCTCCCAACCCCGTAAGCGCTCGATACCTCCGCTCCCGTCCCCGTCCCAATCTTGCGTACCGGCCGGTTTCCAACCGGCCTCTTCCGGGCACCCAACCCCCAAATCCGTTCGTGGTGAGCCGGGCCAGAGTCCCCGGCGGCCCGTGTCGAACCACCCGCGCGGATGAAGCACCCAACCCCGACCACATCCTCCCAACCTCCCCCTCCGCCTCTCACCGCTCTCTCCTCTCAGCTCACTCCGTCCCCGTCGCGTCGTCCCCGACCCGCCCTCTTTCCACTCCTTGCCTGAGCACGTATCATCTAGCCGGGCGGCCACTCGTTGGCGCAGGGCGGACCTCACCACGGGCGGAATATGACGGCACGAACTATTGCGAATCCCGTTCTCTACTCACCCTTTCACGAACCGCAACGCCACTTTCGCTTCAACGACCAGGATGTCACCAATGACATCGTTGAAAGCCAACGCCACTCTCCATACTCCGTACCTGATCCCAAGCCTCGGCGACCGAGTGCACAGATAGCACCCCCGTCCGACAGGCCGCCTACCCTGGTTTACTCGGTTGAATAACGGTCCGGGAACCTAAGCAAGCGTGCGCTTGATCGCTCAGAAGGCCAAACGTATTGCCGCAGGTGAGAAGCCTCGCGTACTTGACCTCTTTGCTGGTTGTGGCGGCCTATCCCTCGGATTTCTAGCTGCAGGCTGCAGAATCGCCGCTTCGATTGAAATCGACGAACACGCAGCAAAGTCGCACGGAACTAACTTCCACCCCGGCGATGACCGACACGCTCAGACACGAGACATCACAAAGACTCCGCCACAGACTCTGACAAACCATCTGCAACTAGAACATCCAAAGCGTGCCTTCGACATAATCGTGGGCGGTCCGCCGTGCCAAGCATTTGCAAGAGTTGGAAGATCTAAACTTAGGGAAGTCGCCAACCACCCAGAAGCCTTTCGACATGATCCGCGCTCGAAACTCTACATCAACTATCTGTCATACGTCGATGTGTGCCACCCCTTAGCCCTCGTTTTCGAAAACGTGCCCGATATGCTTAATTTCGGAGGAAGACACAATATTGCCGAAGAGATATGCGAAGTCCTTAGTGAGCGAGGTTATAGCTGCGTATACACCCTGCTCAATTCAGCACACTACGGGGTCCCACAAATGCGAGACCGTGCCTTCGTCCTCGCAATTCGAAAAGAGCTCACCGAGACTATCACTCTTCCCGAACCATCCCATTGGATACAACTACCATCCGGGTATCAAGGCTCGCGCGCAGTGGCCCTCAAACTCATTCGTCAAAGCAATCTGTTCACCTCAGATCGATTCTGGATTAGTCCACCGAAGCCAAGCCGCGACCAGCCTGAGGCGATCTCTGCTCGTGAGGCTATAGACGACTTACCCAGGATTGACGCACGTGCCGACATGGACTCTGGCCGCCTCCGGCGCGGAACACGTAGACTAAACGACCCTATTCTCTATCCAGTCACAGCCTCGCTAAGCGATTTCGCACGCGCCATGCGCGAATGGCCAGGCTTTGAAGCCACAGACTCGGTTTCTGATCACGTTATCCGGTATCTTCCAAGAGACTATGAGTTGTTCGCGCGACTAAAGCCTGGCGACCAATATCCAGAAGCCTATCAACTCGCGCACCGCCTCTTTAATGAAGCACTACGGAAACGCCGCAGCCAAGGAGAGTTAGTGCCAGTACACTCTCAAGAGTGGCATGATCTACGATCATCTATAGTTCCGCCATACGACGCCACCAAGTTTCCCAACAAGTGGCGCAAGATGGAAGCCGACAAACCTGCACGCACACTAATGGCTCACTTGGGCAAGGATAGCTATAGTCACATACACTACGATAGCAACCAAGCACGTACCATTTCCGTGCGCGAAGCGGCAAGGCTTCAGTCATTTCCCGACGGGTTCCAATTCCAGGGGACCATGAACCCGGCATTTCGGCAAATTGGCAATGCGGTACCACCACTACTTGCGAAGGCCATAGCAAGCAAGATTGTCGGTCAGATAACACGCCACAGTAGACTGTCCACCAAACCAATTCAGCAGAAGGTCAAATTGCTCGACGAGACCAGAGCTTCATTGCGATGACAAAGGAGATTCTAATACTACGGTCCCTGGTAGAATCCGACCTCGGACTATTCGCAGTGCATCGACCGACATTGCGCGGTCGGCAGCGCGCCATCAACATCAACGCGACGGTGGCTCGTCGGCTTCTCCATCCTACGCTATACATCCAAGGAGAAACCAAGCTTAAGTGTATCTTCATGACGGGTGGTGATGAATTTCAGGAGATACGGAGACTTTCCAAGCCGCAAAAGAATTGGAGACTCGGCGGAAATAAGATCGACGGTCCCGGATTCTCGCAAGTTGACAGCAAGGACTTCATGCTCATGCGGTCAGTTGCCGGCAATGATGGATCATCTCCTGTGACGATCACATTCATATGCCGACGTCTAGACCCAATTACTCACGCAGGTTTGGCCGCCATCGCAGAGCGACATTTGTCCGGGAGTATGGCCGTTTTCGATCAGGGCACTGAAGACTTCAATGCGTTGGCACGCTATTGTCCGAACGGGCTTTGGAGAGACTCGGACGTCGGCTCTGACATCGTCAGCGATTCAGATTCACGCAATTCAGTTAGAGCAATCCCGCTGATGCCGGAAGATGAGCCGCCAAGCGAGCTTCATAAGCCAAAGTCAATCGCTGAGAAGATTAGGTCTCCACATATCATGCAGCATATGCTTCGTGTGTCCAGTGACTTATCTGCGCCGGCGCAGTTTCGTTTCATGGAGACGGTTGAGCTGTTGGCCTCAGATCTGCGCACGCTTCTTCTTGAGACGGGCGGAATTGCTAGGATTAATAGGGACCACACTGCCTTCTGGCAAAAAGTCGCAAATCAACGAATAGGGTTCGTAGACGGTGGGCTGGCCAATCTCTCAATGTTCGGTTCGGTTCCCATTGCTGCCAGAGTCGGCGGCTATTCCGTAATACCGGGCCATCAGGGGTCGGACCGCGAGGAGTTTACATTTCTGAAGCACCTGATTGACGAGCTCTATACGGATGATGACGGCGGTGTCTACGATGACTCCTTTCCTGACTCGAGTGCGCTCCGTGACGCTGCAAGAATCTCGATTGAAGCGGCTGGCGGAGTTCGTATGCTCTCGATGTATAAAGACCTTCAGTGGCTACTGCTTCATGGTGCTCTTGTGAATCCCGTATCACGATATACCGATATCATGTATAACGGAAGAGTCAGACACCGATTTCCAGATTTTTCAGATAACGCGCTTACCGACTTTCTGCCAGCCGGAGAAGCTTCTCGTACAGGTCGCGACCGGAACTTTGTAAGCGTCCACCTGCGACAGCTCGAGTGTCTTCAGGAGACGTCAGCGGTCGTGTCTGGCGTGATTGAGCGAGAGAGCACAACTACTTCGGTCTGCAGCGCAGTTCTCGATAGTCTCCCAGAGGACATAATCGCCGACCTTCTTCCTCAGCCACCGCAAGAATGGAAGTCCTGGTTTCGTAAGGCTATCGATCCTTCCGCCGACGAGGACTTCGAAGGACAGCGTATCGGAGACGCATTGCTCTTCCGCTGCGTCCTAGAACCTGGCGAACTGCTGATGCCTGTTGTTATTGACAGAAACGACCTGCGCCGGGCACCAGACGCCTGGAACACTGTTATCAGAAGGTACCCAAAGCCGTTAGTAGCATATCTTCAAATCACCGATTGGTCTTCCCCAATTCGGATTGAGCTATTCGAAAAAGATAGGGAGCGATACCGAGACATCGCTGAACTTGTGCTGCACTGTTCGCTGCTGCTTCCGCAATACGCATTCCCGGCCGGCCTTGACATAGTCGACAAGTTTGCGCGAATTCCAAACTGGATGAGTCGGCCGGTGAATACTCGCACAGCCGTTCGCGTAATGAAAACCGCGATCGACCAGGGCGATGAAAAGCTATTCAATTCTATCCGGCATATGCTCTGTGGTACTGGTCGAGAGTTCTTTACGAGGCCAGATATCTTCAGCTGATCCTTGACAACGGCAACAACCCGTTCACTACGGAGGCATCATGACAGAATCGGGCGGAAACAGTTGGCGCAAAGTAGGCACCGTAGTCGGAAATGCTGGAACGCTGGAGTTTACGTTCATCCTCCGACAGTTTCAGTCGCGAGTAGGCGACATCGTCGCCTTGGGAATGGATGTACCTGATCAGTCTTATCAAGACCAAAGAAAGATCTACGTGTGGGCTAGAATTACAGAGATTCGCCGGTTCAATCCATTTTTTCCTTTTGAAGCCGCGCAAGAGATCGCGAGCGAGGGGATTTCACTTGAAGACACTGTGCTCTCCGGAACTCGTGATCAACTCGAAGCCGTCGCCCTGATTCTTGGTGCGACGCCTCAGGCTGACATCGCTGACCTGTCGCCCCTGACCTACCCGGTCAAGCCAGCCGCATCGGTCTTTCATCCGCCCGCCGATGCAGTCCGCCAGCTTCTTATCGGAATCACCAGAGACGAGAAAAAGGCACTGATCGGGTCTCTCATTGCCCGGGACGATGTTGAGGTAAACCTATCGGCTCCGCGAATGGTTGCTCGACATCTAGCCGTCCTCGCAATGACTGGAGGCGGGAAGACAGTCGCAGCTCGGCGGATTATTCGTGAGTTGATAGCTCACAAGTACCCAATCCTAATTCTCGACCCCCACGGAGATTACATAGGACTCGTCAAGTGCCAGGATCTCCTCCGCAGGGAATCTCCAGGTTGTGAAATAAAGCTCTTCTATCCTGAATTGTTGATGCAGAAGGACGGCGAAGACTTAATCTCGACTCTTGTATCTCAGATGACAAGTGGGCTCACTGAGCCTCAACAGAGCTATGTGAGCTATCTTTATGAGAGGAATCAAACACACGATGGAGAGCATGCTCTCCAGTACATTAGCCGCCTAATCGAGCGCGTGGACCAACATCTCGAACGAGAATCGGCACCGGCCAGATTGCAAGGCAATTGGCGCGGCACTGTTGGAGCGGTTCGGAGGAGTTTCCGCATTGTTCAAGAAAAACTGGTGAGGATGAGCAACGCCAGCACGCAGATGCGGAAGAGCGCGAAGCTGAAGGAACTACCCTTTGAACCGCTGCCAAACCCATTTAGTCAACCTGCGCAGATAATCCGGCCCGGTCAAGTGTCGGTTCTCTATCTCGGGGGATATGACCACATCACTCAGTGCTCCATTGTTGCCATTACGCTTGAAACTTTATTCAACTTCAGAGCCAATCTCACAGGACGAATTGCCCCGTTCTTCACAGTCATTGAGGAGGCTCAGACGTTCATTCCTTCGTTCCGAGAGGGAACTCATGACGCTGTATCACTTCCTATCATTCGTCGAGTGATTACCGAAGGCAGGAAATTCGGCACAGGACTAATGCTTATTTCGCAGCGTCCGAGTCGACTCGACGAGACAATAGTCTCTCAGTGCAATTCATTCCTAATCCTCAGACTGGTCAATCCTCGAGACCAGACATTCGTCCGATCAGTTATGGAAAACCTCACCGAGGCTGACGCGCGCATGATCCCTGGATTTGGCCCAGGACAAGGAATAGTAAGCGGTCAAGTAGTGCGCTTTCCGCTCCCGGTTCGGGTCAAGATGGACGAAGAGCTGCTGGCGACTGAGATTGGCGATGAGGACTTCTTCCTCCAGGCGGAAGCTTGGCGTCCTGATGCGTATGAGGCGACACGAATTGCCACTGGAAGCACGATGGAACGGGTAAACCAAAACCGGCGGCGCGGGCGAAGGAAGCCGCAAGAATAGGCTAGGGGTCCGACTGCAATGGCCGACGTACTTACCCCTGATCAGCGCCGCCTCAACATGAGCAGGGTGCGTGGACGCGATACGAAGCCGGAACTGATTCTGCGTCGCGGGTTGCATGCACGAGGACTTCGATTCCGCTTACATCGAAAGGATCTTCCTGGTCGACCGGACATGGTGTTTCCTAAGCACAAGGCTTGCGTCTTTGTGCACGGCTGCTTCTGGCATGGTCATTCGTGCCACCTTTTTCGTATGCCAGCTACGCGTAGGAGCTTCTGGAGATCGAAAATCCTTCGGACGCAGGAGAGAGACGCCGAGGCCGTGGCCAAATTGCTGGAACTGGAATGGCGTGTGCTCATTCTTTGGGAGTGCGCAGT
The DNA here is from genome assembly GCA_022824495.1 of Chloroflexota bacterium. GTDB lineage: Bacteria > Chloroflexota > UBA11872 > UBA11872 > UBA11872 > UBA11872. The sequence continues at coordinate 6,338 of JAJDZU010000015.1, forward strand.
TCGGGGGCCAGGCCGCAGGATTGTTGACGAAGTGCTGGACGCGTGCGTGAAGTTCATAAGATCCAAAGGCGAACGTGATGAAGCTGACACAGAATTCCTACAGATCGAATCCCGTCGAATCTAGGAATCACAGGAATCTCCTGACCGGCCGAATCGCCGACCGGAAGCGAAGCCCCCAACGAAGGGGGCTTTGCATATTCAGGGCTCGTATGGGCGGACTCGTAAGGTGACGCTTGTGGCAAGAGTCAACGTCTACATCCACGGCCTCGGGCGTGCGGTAGAGGCGCAAGGTCATCTCGACGTTTAGGTACGCCCCGTTGCCAAGTGGCGCCGGTCGGCCGCGATAGGGGAAACGAGCAGCCTGGTGGCCAACGATCAACTCGTCGCTATCAAGCCACGCGTGGCCCAAATCCGCGTCCGCGACCAGCTTAAAAACCTCGCGAATGCGACGAAGAAAGTCCCGGGCCGCGCGTTGTCCGCTACGGGTCGATCGGCTCGGCAATCAGGTCGGCGAGGAAGCAGAGCGAATTGAACACCGGGTCCCCGTGGTATCGCTCGGGCGGGTCTTGGAAGATGCGGAGAAACTCGTCGGCCGACAGACCAAAGAGACGCCGCGCTTCGTGGTCCAGCGCCTGCCAGACCTCTTCGCGCGTCCAGACAACCGGCTCGTCTTCGTCAGACACCCGCCCAGGCCGCGTCTCAAGCGTTGTTGCCATCAGGTACGCCTCGCTGCTCCTGGACACAGCATAACTCGGGTGACTCAGGCGTCCGGAGGTCCCCGGTCACACACCCAACCCATCGAACCATCACGCTCTGTCCCGCTCGATCGACGGACGAACTCCGCCCACGAACAGAGTCACTCCTACCTCCCGCTCGCCCTGAAAGTGCCGCCCACCAACCCGCCTTCTCTCCCCACTCGCCCCCAAAGACCCTGCCTCACTCGTACTCAGATCGTACACTCCCCCATCAATCCCCGCAACCCCGGCACCCGAACGCCCCCGCCTCGCCGCCACCGCAAACCCTGCCCGCATTGCCAGCAACGCATGCACTGATTGCATTGCAGGCATCGCCATCATCGCCAACCCCCGCCATCACCAGCGCCTATTTCTCCCGCGCCCCCTCCGCTCTCTGCTCAATCCCCCTTGTTCTCACTTCTCACTTCTCTCAGCTCACTCCTTCCCCACCCCGCCATCCCGGCGTCCCCGGCCGGGACCCAGCACCATGGTCAACCCCGGCGCACCCTGCGTCCCTGGTGAGCCTGTCGAACCACACCCCTGGCTTCCAACACCCCAGGCGCCTGATGCCTCCGAATTCCCGCCCCCAACGTCATCCCCGCGAAGAACTTGCCCAGAGCTAGCCGCAGGGGCCTGCCCCAGCCTGGCCCGGACTCGATTCGGGGGACGCAGTCCGGAGGCGAAAACCCCTCATCCATGTCCGTCGGCTCGGTCTTAATCCCTCGCCTGGGGGAGAGGGTCAGGGTGAGGGGTCTTCCGGTCGAAGCGCCACGATCCGCCATCGTCGCCTGAGGTCACCCCACCCCCGCTTGTCCCCAGTCGTTCCCTCTCCATTGAGAGACCGTTGCAAAACGCCCCGGGCACTCAAATGCAGGGCGGCTCTTTCTCCCTCTCCCCGTGGGAGAGGGTTGGGGTGAGGGTCTTCCGGGCAACCAACCCCCGGTTACGCAAAGGTCTCTCCATTGAGGAAAGGGCAGGGCCAGCCCCGATCGCGCGCCATCGCGCACCTATCCCGCACCCTCCATGCGTCTCCATCGCGTCAACGGTCCGCGAGCCATGGACATGACCAGTGCCCCTTTGAGCACCCAAGCCCAGCCCCGTTGCATCGGCGCCGCGCACCTGCCAGTCCCCACCGGCTGCTACTCCCCACCGACCGATTCGAGTAACACCCTTGACTCCCACTTCCTCACGCTGTACTCTATATGAGTAAGACATACCGCCCCACCCCCATGCCCCCCGCCCGCTTCCCCCCGCTCCCGTCCCTCCGCTTCCCTCCATTCCAGGCAATCCTCTCAACCCTCCTCGCAATCCTCCCCACCACAGACCGATGCCGTCGTCCCCCTTCTCACCTGACGGAAAACGCTGGAGCCTGCCCGCCGACTCGAACCGCGGGTAAGCAACCGCGCGGAGCGTCAAGTCCCGCGGTGCGTGCAGTTCGTTCCCTTCCCCTGGGAGCGATGCGGAACCCGTCCCAAGCTCGGCGAGCGACTCCGGAGTCCTCGGCGGAAATTGCTCATGAGTCTTCCGGTCAAGGCGTCAACCCGCCCACGCTATCGCCTCGGGCCACCCCCAACCCCCCAGACCACACCCCGCCCAGCCCCCCGTCACACCCCCAACCCCAACCCTCCACCCCCACCGCCGACACGCCCCGAACCCACCAAAAAACCGCCCCAAATCACCTCAAGAGTTTTTTAGAAAAAACTCTTCCCGCGCGCGAGCCCCCCAATTCCCACGGCTCTCGCCCCCGCTCTTTTCCCCGCTTCCTCCCCGTCTGCTCTCACCGCTCACTACTCTCAGCTCACTCCTTCTTCTCAGATCTCCTCCATGTCCCGCCAATTCCCCCCCGCCTTCGCATCCACCGCCAGCGGCACCTCCAACCGCACCGCCTTCGTCATCACCCCCCGCGCCACCCCCGCGAACTCCTCCAGTTCCTCCGACGGCAACTCGAACAGCAAATCGTCATGCACCTGCAACAGCATCCGCGCCGCGAACCCCGCGTCCCGGATCGCCCGGTCCAGCTTCACCATCGCCACCTTCATGATGTCCGCCGTCGTCCCCTGGATCGGCATGTTGATCGCCATCCGCTCCGCCGCCGCCCGCTCGTGAAACGCCCGCGACTGCAACTCCGGCAGATACCGCCGCCGGTGAAACAGCGTCTCCACGTACCCCCGCTCATGCGCCTGCGCGATTGTCGAGTCCATGTACCCCTTCACGCCCGGATACGTCGCGAAATACGTCTCGATAAACGCCGCCGCCTCCCGCCGCGTGAACTCCGTCCGCGACGCCAGCCCCTGCGCGCTGATCCCATAGACGATCCCGAAATTCGTCGTCTTCGCCAGCCGCCGCATGTCCTCAGTCACCTCGTCCAGCCCCACCTCATGCAGGCTCGCCGCCGTCGCCGAGTGGATGTCGTGCCCGTTCGCAAACGCCCGGCACATCGCCGCGTCCTCACTGATATGCGCCAGCACCCGCAGGTCGATCTGCGAGTAATCGATCGCCAGCAACGTCCACCCCTCGCGCCCCGCCACAAACGCCCGCCGGATTTCGCGCCCACGTTCGGTGCGGATCGGGATGTTCTGCAAATTCGGATTCGCCGACGACAGCCGCCCCGTCGCCGTCCCCGCCTGGTTGAACGTCGTATGCAGCCGCCCGGTCGAGGGATGCGCCAGGTCCGGCAGCGTGTCGATATACGTCGACTTCAGCTTGCTCAGCTCCCGGTATTCCAGCACCCGCCCCACGATCGGGTTCTCCTCCGCCAGCCCCTCCAGCACCCCGCTCGCCGTCGAATACCCCGTCTTCGTTCGACGTCCCGCCGGCAGACCCATCTCCTCAAACAGCACCGTCCCCAGTTGCTTCGGCGAGTTGACGTTGAACTCATGCCCCGCGTCCGCATAGATCCCCGATTGCAACTCCGCGATCTCCTCCGCCATCTCCCGCGAGAGATCCCCAAGCGCCCCCGCGTCCAGCGTGATCCCGCGCCGCTCCATCTCGCTCAACACGAGCGCCAGCGGCATCTCCACGTCATGCAGGAGTTCCGTCAGCTTCAGGTCGTCGATCTCCGCGTCCATCTCCTCGGCCAGCCCCAGCGCCAGCGCCGCCCGCAGCGCCGCCGGCGCCGCCACGTCATGCGGATCCGGCCGCATCAACCCGCCCGCCACCTGGGCATCGGGCAACCCCGGCTCCACCTCGACCCCGCGCCGCCTGAACACCAGGTCGTCCAGCGTTCCGGGAATCGCATTCGGCGTCGCCACATACGCCGCCAGCAACAGGTCCGAGTCGACCCCGCGCAGCGCCACCCCCCGCGACGCCAGCGCGCTATGCAGTTCCTTCGAGTCAAACGCCGCCTTCCCCGCCTCCGCGTCCTCCAACCACCCCCGCAACTCGTCCAGCGCCCCGGCCTCACCGTCCAGGCTCACGTACGCCGTCTCACCACCCCACGCCAGCCCCAACCCCAGCAACTCCACGCTCCATGACGATCCCCGCGTATACGGAAACAACGCCACCCGCTCCGCCTCGGCCAGCCGCTCCGCCAGCGCCCGCGCCCCTCCCGCGTCCGTCACCACCGCCGGCTCCACCTCCGGCAGACCCGCACCGCGGTCCTCTGACACCTCCAGGAACCCCATCCGCTCCACCACGTTGCGGAACTGCAACTCCCGCATCAGCCCTTGCACGGCCGCCGCGTCCGCCTGCCACAGCCGCGTCCGCTCCGCGTCAAACGCCACCGGCACATCGCACACGATGGTGGCCAGCCGCCGCGACAAGTACGCCACCTCCTCCTGCCCCTCCAGCCGCCGCCGGATCGCCGGCCGCAGGTCCTCCAGGTGCGCGTAGATCTCGTCGATGTCCGCGTAGTCCTTGAGCAGGGTCGACGCCGTCTTCTCCCCCACCCCCTTCACGCCGGGAATGTTGTCCGAGCTGTCCCCCACCAGCCCCTTGAAATCCACCACCTGCGACGGCCTGATCCCCCACCGGTCCTGGATCGCCGCCTCGTCGTAGATCAGCGGCTGCCCCGTCCGCGGATTCGTGCTCAACACCCGCACGTGCGGCGTCACCAGCTGCAACGCGTCCCGGTCCCCGGTGATCAGCCAGACCTCGAACCCTTCCGCCTCCGCCTGCCGCGCCAGCGTGCCCAGCACGTCATCGGCCTCATACGGCTCCAAGTCGTAGATCGGAATCCCCAAGACTTCGAGCAACTCCCGGATCCGCCCAAACTGCGCAACCAGCATGTCGTCGGGCGCTTCACGGTGTGCCTTGTAGGGCTCGTACATCTCATCCCGAAACGTCGGCCCCGGCAGATCAAACGCCGCCGCCGCGTGGTCCGGCGAGACTTCCTCAACCACCCGCAGCAGGATGTTGGTAAAGCCAAAAACCGCGTTGGTGGGCTCGCCCGTCGAGGTGGCGAAGTGGCGCGGCACCGCGTGGTAGGCGCGATGAATCAGCGACATCGCGTCCAGGATTACCAGGCGGGGGCGCTCGGAAGCGTCCATACTGATCAGTCTACGCGGCCCCTCATCGCAGCCCTGTGCACCAGCGTTCCCCAACCGGGTCCGGCCGACGCTGGACCCGCTCCCTGGCCGGCCAGATCGCCATCCTGGCCGCCGTGCCCACGGCCGCCGTCCTGCTCGCCGTCGCCGTTCTCACCCTCTTCCTCAACCAGCACTCCCGCCTCGAAACCCTCCTCCAGGCCGAGACCGACCGCGCCCTCTCACTCGCCACCCCCATCGAACGCGCCCTAACCGACACCCTCCGCACCAACCTCCGCTCCACCTCCCCCACGCCACCCAACCTCTTCCTCCACCGCACCACCGACGCCAGCTCAACCCAGACGCTCGACGAAGCCCTCCGAGCCCTAGCGACGGCAACCATTCAACAAGCTCGTTCCGCCAACGCCCTCGCCCTCTCCAACGTCGTCCAAACCACCGACGGCCAATCCGCAATCGTCGCCGCCATTCCCGACGGCTCCGTCATCCGCCTCGGCGTCATCCAGGTCTCCTCGGCAGCCGCTGAATCCCCCTGGCGCACTCTCCTCCAGGACCTCATGCCCACCGCTCCCAACGCCGCCCTCGGCCTTGTCGATGCGGCCGCCTACGTCGCATTCCACCAGGACCTCGACCAACTTGGCCGCTCCGTCACGTCCTCCGGCCAACCCGGCACCCCGCTCTTCCAGACAGCCTCCGGCGCCCTCCTCCGCGGTCCACTGGTCGGCACCCAGCGCATCACCGGCTTCGCGCCCCTTGGCGCCACCGGCTGGCGCCTGATCGTCGAACGCCCCTGGACTGCCGCCCTCGAGGCCTTCAGCGGACCCGGTCCCCTTGTGCTCATCCCCCTCCTCGGCGCCGCCTTGCTGCCGGCCGCCCTCATCGGCCTTACTGCCGTCCGCGCCACCCGCCGCTTGCGCGACCTCGCCCTGGCCGCCCGCCGTATCGCCTCCGGCGACTTCCGTCCCATTCCCACCCCGGCTCGCACCGGTGATGAGATCGAGGACCTCACCACCCAGTTCGAATCCATGGCCCGCCAGCTCCAGTCCCTGTATGGCTCACTCGAACAGCGCGTCGCCGACCGCACCCGCGAGCTCGAAATCGTCGTCCGCGTCGCCCGCTCCATCACCCAGACCCTCGACGCCCACGAAATCCTCCGCGTCAGCGCCGCCGACCTCCCCCGCCACCCCCGCATCCAGGCCGCCCACGTCCGCCTCGCGCCCGCCCAGACCGAGCAGCTCGGACTCGCCGCCTCGCCCCCTCCCGACTGGGCCGCCGGCGCCCCAACGGAACATCCCGAATCCAACGGCCCCCTCCTCAGCCGGCCCACCCCCACCGGCGACTGGGCCCATGCCCTCCCGTTGACCGTGGCCGACCAACAGGGCGCCCTCCTGGTCCGCACCGCCGACGACGACAGCGCCGAACTCACCAACTTCCTCCTCACCGTCGCCGCCCAGATAGGCATCGCCCTTCAGAACGCACTCCTGTACCGCCAGGGCCAGGCCCGTGCCGCCCTTGATGAACGCATGCGCCTCGCCCGCGACATCCACGACACCGTCGCCCAGAGCCTCACCGGCGTCATCGTCCACCTCGAAGCCTTGGACCACGCCGCCGGCGACGCCCTCGCCGCGGCCGACCACCGCACCCGCGCGCTCGACCTGGCCCGCGTCGGCTTGCGCGAAGCCCGCCTCTCCGTCCAGGGCCTCCGCGCCTCCGCCCTTGATGGTCAGGACCTCAGCGACGCCCTCGCAGCCGTCGTCGCCCGCGCCGACGCCTCAGGTCAGGCCGCCGCTCGCTTCAGCCTCCAGGGCGACGCTGCCCACGTCCCTGGCCCCATCGCCAACGAGCTCCTGCGCATCGGCGAAGAGGCCCTCGCCAACGCCCTCCGCCATGCCTCGCCCCACCACGTCCTCACCAGCCTCCAGGTAACCGGTGATGAGGTCCGCCTCGTAATTGAAGACGACGGCGCCGGCATCGACCCAACCGACTCCAACGACACCGGCTACGGCCTGCTCGGCATGCGCGAGCGCGCCACGCGTCTGGGCGGCACACTCAGCGTCGAAAGCCATCCCGGCGAGGGCACCCGCGTGCAGGCCCACATCCCGCTCCAACCAGCCTCCGACGACCGATGATCCGCGTCCTCATCGCCGACGACCATCCCATCGTTCGCGAAGGCTTCGGCGCCATCGTCAATGCTGAAGCCGACATCCAGGTCGTCGCCCAGGCCTCAAACGGCGTCGAAGCGCTTGAGCGCGCCGCCGAGGCCGACCCCGACGTGGCCCTCATGGACCTCCGCATGCCCCAGATGGGTGGCGCCGAAGCCATCCGTCGCCTCCGTCAAACCAGCCCCAACCTGCGCGCCATCGTCCTCACCACCTACGACGACGACGAAGCCATCTACGAAGCCATCCGCGCCGGCGCCCGCGGCTACCTGCTCAAGGACGTGCGCCCCAAAGACCTCGTCCGCGCCATCCGCCGCGTCCACGCCGGCGGGTCACTGCTTCAGCCGGTCGTCGTCGAACGCCTCCTCGACCGCCTCGGCCCCGAGGACGCCGACGAGGACTCGGAACCCGTCGAAGCCCTCACCCCGCGCGAGCTCGAGGTTCTTCAGATCATGGCCCGCGGCGCCCGGAACCGCGACATCGCCCAGGAACTCGTCATCTCCGAGCGCACCGTCAAAATCCACGTCGCCAACGTCATCGCCAAACTCGCCGTCACCAACCGCACCGCCGCCGTAGTCCGAGCCATCGACCTGAACCTGATCAAACCCCGCAACAACTAGACCTGCAGACCGCGGCGAGACGCTCGAAAACGTACTGACGTTGCGTAGGAAGTGCTCCTAGCGCCCGCCATCCGTCCCCGGCCTGAACTCCCTCAATGAGAGCCGCCTGCCCTTCCCCTGCCTTCGCAGATCCACAATCTCCGCCGCAATCGCAATCGCAATCTCCGCTGGCGTCCGCGCCCCGATGTCCAGCCCGATCGGCGCATAGACCTTCGAGAAGTGCTCCGGCCCGTACCCTTCCGCCAGCAGCGTCCCGTAGACGATATGCACCCGCCGCCGGCTGCCGATCATGCCGATGTAGGGCGCGGGCGAACCCAGCAACCGCCGCAGCGCCAATTCGTCAAACCGGTGCGCGCGTGTCACCAGCACCACGTGCGTGCGTTCGTCGACCTCGAACTCGTCCAGGAACTCGTCAAACGGCCGCGCATGCACCTCGTCGGCGGTTGGAAACCGCTCGCGGTTCGCAAAGTCCGCCCGCTCATCCACCACAATCGTCTCGAACTCCAGCACCGAGGCCAGCCGAGCCAGGGGCACTGCAATGTGCCCCGCTCCCACGATTAGCAATCGAGGCGTCGCCACAATCGGGTCCAGCAGAAAGCGCGCATAGACCCGGTCCCGCCGCGTAGCCGGTGTCCCGTCGGCCCCCAGGTTCACGGCTCGCGGATGCCCGGATGCCAACACGCCGGCCGCTTCCCGCGCCAGCGCCTCATCGATCCCCGGTGTCGCTACCGCGTGCGAGAGTCCTGCGCCTGACTCGTAGATCGCCCGCAGGCCAATCCCGCCGACCTCAATGCCCCGCGCACCCACCAGGTGCACGAACACGATGGCCGACCGCCGCGCCAGCGCCTCCTGGGCCGCCGCCACCGCGGCGGCGCGGTCGATCACGGGCGGATCAGGGGAGCGTCGCTCCAGGACTCCAGCAGCACCTCCAGCGTGCCGCCGCAGACGTCGCCCTCGCCCTTGATGTCATCGATCAGGTCGATCTCCAGCGCCCGCGACCGCCCGTCCGCCAGCACCCGGATCGCTTCGGCCCGCACGTCCGCCTCCACGCAGCCGCCCCCCACCGTCCCCCAGGTGGACCCGTCCCTGAAGAACAGCATGCGCGCGCCAATATCCTGCGGCGTAGACCCACGGCTCGACACCACCACCGCCGAGGCCACCCGCTCACCCCCGGCGGTCCGAGCGGCAATCTGCCGGAAATACTCCTCCATCGTGGTGCGATTCTATCGCCGCATCGCAGAAGAGCAGGCACGCGCGTATCGTCGAAGTCTTCTGAAATCGCGCGCACCAATGAACGATCAGACCGTCGACAATTCCTACGCCCGCGGATCGTGGGAAAACCCCGACCACGTTCGTAAATACGTCGACGCCGTAACCACCCTCGGACTCTGGCAATCCGAGCGGCTGCTGATCGACAAGCACGTGCCGCAGGACGGCGCGATCCTCGACATCGGCTGCGGTGCCGGACGGACCACATTCGGCTTGTACAAGGCCGGTTACCGCCGCGTCACCGGCTGCGACCTGTCCGACGCGATGATCGCGGCTGCCCGCCGCATCGCTGCGGAGCGCGGTCATCCCATCCGTTTCGACGTCGGCGATGCCGTCGCCATGCCATACGACGATGCGAGCTTTCACGGAGCCCTGTTCTCCGCCCAGGGATTCATGTGCATCCCCGGCCGCGAGCGCAGGCTGCAGGCGCTGCGCGAGGTCCGTCGCGTGCTGCGAGCCGGCGGTCACTTCGTCTTTACCACCCACGACCGCGCGTCACCCCGCTTTCTCGAATTCTGGCGCGAGGAAAGGGCCCGCTGGGACCGTGGCGAACAGGATTCGCGCCTACTTGACTTCGGCGACCGCCTAATCCCCGACGCCGGCGTCCTGACCTACATCCACATCCCGGCGCGTGCTGAGGTCATCAGGCTCATCGCCGACGCCGGTTTGATCCTCGTCGAGGACAGCCTGCGCTCCGAGCTGGCGGAGGAATCCGAAGCAATCCGCAACTTCAGCGCCGAATGCCGCATGTGGGTCGTCAGGCGGCCCGAAGAGCGTTCGTAAGGAAACCCCTTCGCTTCCCCGACATTGAGTCAAGTCGCCGCCACTTTAGTCCTGGGCGACACGCAGCGGCGTAGAGGCCCCTACAAAAACTGCCGAATAAAGTCCGCGCCCTGCACCCCAACCGCCGCAAACCCGATGTTCTTGATCAGCCTGCCCGCCCACGAGGCCACGAAGAACCTCCACCACCCCAATCGCGCGGCGCCGGCAATGGTCCCCGCCAGGTCGAAGAACGGGTTCGGCAGGGCGGCAATCGCAAAGATCACCAGCAGCCCCCAGCGCTTGATCCAGGCTTCGACCCGCCGATACGACGTCCGCCGCTGGATCCACGGTGAGCCGGTCACTCCGAGCAGGTACGACACCATCTCGCCCGCCACCTGGCCCGTCGTGCCGACCAGCACTGGCCCCCACACGTTGTCGAACGCCACCGCAAACACGGCAATCGACGCCCAGCCGAATCCCGGCAGCATGAACAGCGCGCCCGATTGCACCGACACCAGGAACAGCGCCAGGTAGGCCGGCCCGGCGTTGGCCCGGATCTCCTCCGCGTATGGGATGGCCGCCAGGCTGACGCCGGTCACGACGACCAGCGACGCCACCTGCAACCAGAAGACGCGCTTGTCTATGACCGAAGGTCCCCGCCCGCCGGGTTCGGCGGGCGGGTCGCTATCGGCCGGGGTGCTTGACGGGTCGGTTTCGATCTGCATGCTGTGGGGCGCGATGCGCGCCCTTCCCATAGTCTCGCGGTAATGCCTGAGTTGCCAGAAGTTGAAACGATCCGCCGCGAGTTGGATACCTACATCGTAGGACGAACCGTCCAGCGCGCGACAGTCCTGGATCCAAGACTCACCCTCGGCCTGCCGATCCAGGAGTTCGAATTCCGCCTCATCGGCCAGCGCGTGGAGGGCGTCGACCGCCGGGGGAAGTATCTGCTGCTGCGACTTACCGACCGGGTGCTGGTCCTACACCTGATGATGAGCGGCCGCGTCCACCTGCGCCCGGCCGACGCAATTCAGCCGCACACCAGGCTGGTGCTGGCCCTGGATCGAGATCCCGCCCTGCACTTCGTCGACGTCCGACGCTTCGGCCGCGCCTGGGCGCTGGACGACTCCGACCTGCCCACCGTCATCGGCAATCTTGGACCCGAACCTCTGGGCAACGCCTTCGACTGGCGCACCCTCCGCGACGCCTTCGGCAACCGCACCGTGGCCGTCAAATCCGCCCTGCTGGACCAGCGCACCGTCGCGGGCGTGGGCAACATCTACGCCGACGAGGCCCTCTTCAGCGCCCGCATCCACCCCGAGGCGCCCGTTGACCGCATCTCAACGTACAAACTCAAGGCGCTTGCCAGAAGCGTCGTGGACGCCTTGGAATCTGGCATCGCCAACCACGGCACCTCATTCAGCACCTTTGAAACCAGCCGAGGCACCCCCGGCGGCCACCAGGACCACCTCCAGGTCTTCCGCCGCACCGGCCAACCGTGCCCCCGCTGCGCCCGACCTATCCGCCGCATCGTGGTCGGCCAGCGCAGCACCCACTACTGCTCGTTCTGCCAGCGCCGCCCGCGGGAGGGATAGGCGCTTCAATCAGCTCCCGGCTACCGCGGCCTGTCCGTATTCGTTACTCGGATTGCGATACACCGAGTGGTAATGCGGCCCCGCGCCGCCCAAGCGTCCCTCGGTCGAAAACTCGATGATCAGCGAGGGCCCCTGGATCCGGAAATAGATCGACCCGCCGTCCACCTCGCCATGCCAGGCAAAGTGCAGGTCGTCCATTTCGCCCCGAATCTCGTCCATCCGGGCCTGCCCGCTTGCCGCATCCAGCACACCCACCCACAGCCCAATGGCGTCCAGCAACACCTGCTGCTGCTCCGCGCTCCAATCCCCCGCGGCGGCGCCTTGAATCTCGGGAACCACCCCATCTCGTCCCGCCCCCGTCTGCACGCCATTCGGCCGGCTCGCAAGCGTGGCCCGCGCCCTCGTCTCACCATCCAGTGCGCTGATCACCGCACGGACCGCGTTGGCGAATGGATCCAGCGGCGCCATTGTCGAATTGCCATGCGTGAAGGTCGCCGGCTCGATCCCCAGGAACGTCGGCGACAGGTAGCTCCGCCCGTCCACCACCGTCACGTTCACCGCCAGGTGATGCCCGCCGAACTGCCAACCCCACGGCGCCTGATCCGACGGCTCCCCAAAGAACGCCAGCCAATAGTTATCGGCGCTGAACCGCGAGCGGTCTCCGCCGCGCGACTTCGCCAACGCGTCCTCCGCCCGCACGATGCCCGTCACCACTTCGTACCCCGCCGGACTCAGCGCTACCGCCAGAAAGTGGTGCAACGCGTCCGTCTGCTCCAGGTCCAGGTCGCCAATCCGCACCCCGTTCCGCTCAAAGCGCACCGAACCCGGCGGCAGGTTCGACCAGTTCGCCCGCGCCGGATCGCCCAGCGCCAGCACCGCCGCCGCCCGCTGTGCCTCGGTCAGTTCAGCGATAAAGGCATTCGCAACGGTAACCGCCGTCGAGGTCGCCTCCGACTCCGTAGGGGAAGCGACTGGCACGGGCGTCGGGCTCGTCGGCTCAATCGCCGTCGCCCCGCGGGGAGCCTCACCGTCGCACCCGACCAGTACGACAGCCGCCACTACCGCGGCCGCCGCTAGAAGCCTTGGTCCCATCCCTCAGGCTATCCGCTCCGCCCCAACCTCCCCCGGCGCTCTCGGCGCGACCCGCAGCGTCCGCTCCCCGCGATACGTCACCTGGCCCGGACCCGCGCCCCGGATCGGCCGCACCTGCCGCCGTTGCGTCACATCCACCTCCACCGTCGCATCGTTCCGCCCGGCGCTCAGATGCGCGGCAATCGACGCCGCCCGCTCGATTACCTCCGCAGGCGCACTCCCCGCAGCACTTCGCAACAGCACGTGCGCCCCCGGTACGCCCCGTGCGTGCAGCCACAGATCGGCGGGTGCCGATTCATGAAACGTCAACCGGTGATTCTCCGCCGCCGTCCGGCCTGCGCGCAGTTCGTGGGCTCCCAGCGACCACCGCGCCGCCGACGGCGTGGCCCGACGCTTCGTGATCGACGGCCCGTAGCCGGCCTCCGCCAGCGTGGCCTCAAGCGCCTGCCGCACTCCCGGAGAATCCGCCCGCGCCAGGTCGTCCGCCGCCTGCCGCAGAAAGCCAATCTCCAGTTCCGTCCGCCGCATCCGCCGAGGCGTCTCCCGCGCCGCCGTCCGTCGGTCCTTGGCCTGCGCGAAATACCGCTGCGCGTTCTCCACCACCGACCGCCGCGGATCCAGTTCGATCGTCCGCCCCTCGTGCCGAAACTCCCGGGTCCCCGCCGGCAACCCGTGCCCAAACGCCAGCAGCAGCTCCCCCGCCGCCTGTAGCTCGTCGGCCGACGTGCTCGCCTCCAGTTCCACCCGCAGCGCCGCTAACCGCCGCGTCGCCCGCTCCAGCGCCGACGCGATCAGCCGCTCCAACCGCTCCTCGCGAGCGTCCCTGGCCGGCTCGGGCGCCGCTGTTGCCGCGTCAAACGCCTCCAGCGCCTCGCTCATCGACGCCATCGCCACGCTCGGCTCTTCGAAATGCGTCAGCGCATACGGCGCGAACGCCCGCCATCCGCCCTCACCCGGAACCAGCGACGGCCGCCACTCGCCCCGCGCCGCATCCGCCAGGATTGCCGCCAGGCTCTGCAACACCGGCGCCCAGTCGCCTACGTCGTCCGCCGAAACACTCGCCGCATACCCGGCCCGAGCCAGCGCCTCGCGGGCCAGCGTGGGGCTGACCGCCCGCACGCCCCGCACCAGCACCCGCCAGGCCGGCCCGCCGCCCGCGCCGCTTCGCTGCAGCGTGTCCGGGTCGGTTGTTGCCACCTCCGGCAGATCCAGCGGCGCGGGTCGTTCGTAATTCGCACCGGGCTGAATCCGTCGCCGACCATCCTCGCCCCGCACCCGCCGCAGCGCGTCCCGAATCCGTCCGTGCTCGTCCACCAGCAGCAGATTCGTTTGCCGCCCGATAAATTCCACGATCAGCCGCGTCCGCGCCGCCTCCGTCATCTCCGGTCCCTGCAATTCGAACGTCAGGTCCAGGATCCGCTCCGCCGGCGGCTGCGCGATCTCCACCAGCCGCGCCCCCCGCACCCACTTGCGCGCCAGCAGCAGCAACGGGCTCGCCGCCTGCGTCCCCGCCCGCGGCCACAGGCTGGCAAACCGCACCCGCGGCTTATCCGGATCCGCGTCCACCAGCAGGTAGTGCCGTGCCTGTTGCCCGTAAATCTCCAGCGCCAGCGCCCCGGGCCTTGGCGACGCCACCCGCTGCACGCGCCCGCCCAGCGCCCGATCCTCGATCTCCGACCGCACCGCCGCCAGCGTCAGCGCGTCAAAGTTCACGCGCGGCTCCGGGCTTGGGCAGCAGGTGGAACGGTTCGGGATCGGGCTCGCTGATCCACCGTGCCGCCGCCTCCGTCGCAACCCCCAGAGCTTTTCGCAGGTCGCTCGTTGCCCGGTACGTGCTGAACAGCACCACCGCGAACACGTCCCCCGTGCCCGTCGGATTCCGCATCGGCCGCTCGACAACCGGATACCGCAGCCAGCGCCCGTCCTCATGCGCCTCAATCGCTCCGGCGCCGTCCGTCAGCACCCCCACCCGCGACCGGCACAGCAGCGCCCGCGCGGTATCCAGGTCCCCTGCCAGATCTTCGGTGCTGAGAACGCTCACGTCGGCCGCCGCAAACGCCCGCGCCGCCGACCGCGGCAGATCCACCCGCACGTGCCCGTGCTCGTCCACCCGCCGCAGCAGCCCCTGGCCTGTCAACGCCACGAAGTCCCGCCTGGCCATCGCCTCCACGACCGCCGGCCCCGTCTCCCGCAGAATCGGCCCCAGGTGCACGATGTCCGCCTCCGGCGCCAGCCCGTCCACCTCCGCCGCCCGCAGCCGCGGCGCGCGCGCATGCACCAGTTGGATTCGGCCCTCGGGCCCGTAGATGTTCGAAAACGTGGCGGCCGCACGCGTCGGTCCAACGCGCCACGTGATCTCGGGAACCTCGGCCGCCAGCCGCCTCGCATCTCCGCGCGGCAACCGCGTCGCCACCACCACCCGATACCCCAGCGCCGCCGCCGCCCGTCCGCTGTAGTACGCCGTCCCGCCAAACGTCGAACCGTCCGGCGTCAAGTCTGTCGTCACGTTGCCGAGCAGCAGGTACGTCGGCCGCTCGGCCTCGGGGGTCATCTGTCCCTGGCGGTCAGGCCCTGGGGCTGATGACGACGCGGCGCTCGTCGCCCTCGCCGATGCTGTATGTGCGCACATCCTCGTCGTCCGCCAGCGCCACGTGTACCAGCCGCCGCTCGTTGGCCGGCATTGCCTCCAGTGTGATTGGCTCCTTGGTGGCCCGGACTTCGTCCGCCAGCGTTTCCGCCAGTTCAGCCAGTTGATCCGCCCGCCGCTGCCGGTACCCGTTCACGTCCACGATCACCCGGCACGGCCGCCCCAGCCGCCTGCCCAGCATCAGGTTCACCAGGTACCCAACCGCCCGTAGCGTCTCGCCCTGCCGCCCGATCAGCCGCCCAAAGTCGTCGTCGCCCACGATGTTGTACGCCAGCGGCTCGTCCGACACGAGGTCGAAATCCGCCACGAACCCCATCCGGTCAAGCAAGCTCTCCAGCAGCTCTTCGGCCTCGTTCTCAAGGTCCTCGCCTGACTCCAACAGCTCGCCGCGCGGACGCCGGACGGCCGGAGTCGAGGGCGTGCTCGGTGCCCCTTCGGTCATCGGCTCGGCGACCGGCGGCGGCGTCTTGGCGACCGGCTCTTCGCGGGGCTCGGGCTCAACCTGGGGCTGTTCCGCCGCGACTGGCTCCTCGGCTTCAGCTTCGGCTTCCTCGGCCACGGCCTCGTCCTGATCCTCGTCCTCTTCGTCCTCTTCCGAATACGGCTGGCTTCGTACCCGCACCCGTACCCGCGCGTCCTCGCGGCCCATGCCCAGCACGCCGCGCGAGCCGGAATTGATCACGTCCACGTCAATCTCATCCAGCGTCACGTTCAATTGCAGCAGCGCACGTTTCACCGCGTCTTCCACTGAACTGCCGGTTACGATCACGCCGTCGCCGGCGCCAGAATCGTTAGCCACCGCGTCTCCTCCGTCGTCGCCGCCTGCGTCGTGGGCGGGTCGTTGTCTCGGGTTTCGGCTCGGTCTCTGTCTCCTCGGCCCTGGCCTTGGCCGCCTCCACCTTCGCTTGATGCTCTCCCATCACGTCGCGCGCCATCGGCCAGTGGGCAGGAAACAGCTTCCCGGTCCCCGTCGTGAAGTATTGCTGAACGATCGCAATAATGCTCGAAATTACCCAATACACCACCAGGCCCGCCTGGAATGTCCAGGCAAAGACCACCACGATGATCGGCATGAACTGCATGACGCGGTTCATCGTCGCCGCCTGTCCGGTCGCGGTGCTGGACGCCATCATTCGCGCTTGTATGAGTTGGAACGCGCCTGCCAACAGCGCCAGCACCGAGATATAGAACCCGCCCGACGCAAACAGGTCAAAGTTCGCGGGTAGCCGCGTAAAGCCCGCCACCTGCGCCGCTTCCTGGCCCTGGCCGCTGTTCCACCAGTCCCGCAGGTAGGTCTTTGTCGAATCGGTGGCCGGACCCCAGTAGGCGTACACCTCACGGGCCAAGGCGTAGCGTCCGTCCTCCAGGACGTCCGCCAGCGCCGGATAGGCGCGGTCGGCCCCGCGCGCCTCGATGTTCAGCATCCGGATGTCATCCGTCCGCATCGGCGGCGAGACGCCCAGCGACCCTGGTTCCGCCCGGAGCGCATTGAAGTAGTCGTCCACGCTGTTGTGCTCGCGGATGGGAACTTGGATCGGATCGCCGTTCAGCACGACCTGTTCCAGCAACGTAGGGGCGCTCAGGTCGTCCTTCAACCCGTGCAGCACGATCGGACCCACCCCCGCATCCAGATCCGCCCAATTCACAATCCGGCCACGCAGAATCCCTTCAACCTGATCGACCGTCAGACGCGTGGCCGCCCGGTCCCGTTCCACCAGGAACGACGCCGCCTGCACAAGGCGCGTTTCGTCAGTTCCCGCGGGCATCTGGCTCAGATCCGCCTCGTTGTCCAGGAAGATCGCCGCCGCCGTCCCATCGCTCAGCAGAGCAATCGCGGCCTCGGCGTCCACCACGTCCGTACGGAACTGGTAGTTGGCCGCAAACTGCGTGAACGAAACGGCCAACGACGACTCCAGCGGCGTCGGGAGTTCCGTGGTTGCAATCACCACGTCTACCGGTTCCGTCGGAGCGGCGTCGCCCACAATCTGGATCGTCGAGTCCTCCCGCGCCAGGTTGAACCACAGGAACTGCTCGTTCAGCAGCCCGCGGCTGCTAAGCGTCAGGATGCCTCCGTACAGCGCCAGCAGCACCGGCAACTGGATGAAGATCGGCAGGCACCCCGCCATTGGGTTGACGCCGCGTTCCTTGTAGAGCTTCATCGTCGCTTCCGAGACTGCCTGCCGGTCGCCCTTGAAGCGCGTGCGGATGTTCTCCAGTTCCGGCTGAATCAACTGCATCTTGCGCTGCGAAGTGATCTGCTTCAGCGTCAGAGGGATCATCAACAGCCGGATCAGCACCGTGAACAGCACGATGGCGATTGCATAGCTGCCAACCGCGTCGTGAATCAGCGTCAGCGCGTTGCTCAGCGGATCGACCGCCCACGTCTGCCAGGTGTTGGGGATTGCTTCCATAAGGTGTGCGTGTCCCTAGGGGACGGGGTCGTAGCCTCCGGCGCGCCACGGGTGGCAGCGCGCCACTCGCCGCATCGCCATCCCGCCTCCCCGGAACACCCCGTAGCGCTTGACTGCCTGGTGCGCGTACTCGGAGCAGCACGGTTCGTATCGGCATGTCGACCCAAATGCCGGAGACACCAACCGCTGGTAGGCCCGGATCGTCCAGAGCACGGCTACTGTCATTCGGCCAGCCGCGCCTGCGACTGACGGAACCCGCACGCGACAGCCGCTGCCAGCTCCTCCGACGGCGCGAATGCGGCCCGCTGTCGCGGCAGGGCCACAATGTCCAGCGCCCGCGGCAGATCCGAAAGCTGACAACGCATCGCTTCCCGCACCCGACGGCGCAGCCGATTGCGACGCACCGCTGAACCGTGTCGCCGTGACACCGGCACCGCCACCCGCGCTGCATCCGATCCGCCTGGCGCCACAAAAAAGACAAGCGGCCGGGTTACGACCTTGGCGCCGTGTGTACGGACACGCGCGATGTCGGAAGCCCGGCGCAGGCGGTTGCGGCGGTTCATCGGTTGAAAACCGCGTCGTGCGGCGACGCGGGTCAGACGGTCAGGCGCTTGCGACCCTTCCGCCGGCGGCGGCGGAGGATCGCGCGACCGCTGCGCGTGGCCATGCGGGCACGGAATCCGTGCCGGCGCCTACGTCGTCGAACCTTGGGTTGGTATGTGCGTTTCATAGCTGGTCGCGGCTTCCTCGGACGCCGCAGGCTTTGAGTGTATCACCGGCCAGCCCGCGCTCAGTGTGCTCCTTTTTGGAGCTGGCGCGAGGCAGATCGCGTGCCCAATCCCCACGCGGCGAGTGTGCTAGCGTCCTACATTCAGCGCCTCGGCTTCGGCAATGGCCAAAACCCCAACCCTCGTCTATCGCTGGTCCGCCGTCCCGCGCCCCAAGGCCTGGCTCAGGGCCCGTAGCACCGTCTACGAGTTCCTCAAGTTCGCGGCCGCTTCGCTTGACTGGCCCCTTGGCCGCGTCATGGTTGGCCGCGGCGGTGGACATCCCTCCCTGATCGTCGAATTCGCATTCAAGCGCACGGCCGACTTCGAAGCCGCCTGGGACCGCATGGCCGCCGATCCGCACAGCGAGGCCCTCTGGGCAACCCTGGCTCCAATGCTCCACGACTCCACAGTCCGCCGCGAACTCTTCGCCGTCCAGTACGCCCGCATCGGTACGGCCGACCGCTAGCCGTCAATGACGCCTAACCCTGCGACGCTCGGCGCCGGCATCATCGGCGCCGGCGGCATTGCCCGGGGCGCCCACCAGCCCGGCTTCGCCGCCCAGCCAAACGTCGATATCGTGGCTGCGGCCGACCCCATGCCGGGCCGCGCCGCTGAGTTCGCTCGCGACTTCGACATCCCTCACGCCTACACCGACTACCGCGACTTGCTCGCCCGCGATGACATCGACGTGGTGTCCGTCGGCACCCCGCCATTCGCCCACGCCGAGGCCACCATTGCGGCCCTGGAATCCGGCAAGCACGTCTTCTGCGAAAAACCCATGGCCATGAACGCCGCCGAAGCCCAGTCCATGGCCGATGCGGCTGAGCGCGCGGGCCGCGTCCTCGCCATCGACTTCCAGACGCGCTTCAGTCGTGACGCCCAGCGTGCCCATCAACTCGTCGCCGGCGGTCGCCTGGGCACCCCCAACTTCGCCCGCGCCACGATGCTCCGCCAGGCCGGCGTGCCGACCTGGGGCACCTTCACCTCCAAGGCCGCAAACGGCGGCGGCGCGCTCATCGATATCGGCGTACACGCGCTGGACCGCGCCCTCTACGTCCTCGGCCACCCCGCGCCCCTGAGCGTCTGGGGTGCCGTAGGCCGACCATTTGGCAGCCGCGGCGGCGTCACCAATCGCTGGGGCCCCTGGGACACCGCCAACTACGACGTTGACGACTACGCCTTCGCCGGCATCCGCTTCGAGGGCGACCTGATCCTGCTGCTCGAGTGCTCCTGGATCCTCCGCATCGGCAAGAGCGAAGAGCGCCTCACCGTGTCGGCAGCCGACGGCGGCCTCGAAATCAGTCCGCTGCGCGTCTTCCACGACCGCGACGGCTTCCACAGCACCGAGACCTACGACACCAGCGGCGAGACTCGCAAAGAGCACGAAATCTCCGTCGCCGACTTCATCCGCGCCGTCCGCGAAGGCACCCAGCCAACCGTCACCGCCGCCCAGGGCGTCACGGTCACCCGCATCGTCGACGCCATCTACCAATCCGCCGCCGAGCGAACCGAAATCCCGCTCGCCTAGCGCAAACGCTTCGTCAGCCGCGCTCCGCCATCGGTGTCACCGGGCGATCCATGTGCCCCACGTACTCGGCCCTTGGCCGGATAATCCGGTTGTTGCCCTGCTGTTCCAGCACGTGCGCGGTCCAGCCGCTCATCCGGCTGATCGCGAAGATCGGCGTAAACAGGTCCGGCGGAATCCCCAGCGAGGCGTAAACCGTCGCCGCGTAGAAGTCCACATTCGAATTCAGGTTCTTCTCCCGCAGCATCACCGCTTCCATCACCTGCGAAATGTCGAACCACTCCGCGTGACCCGAGGCCGGCGCCAGTTCCCGCGCGATCTCGCGCAGAATCGTCGCCCGTGGGTCGGCCGTGCGATACACCGCGTGACCGAAGCCCATCACCAGCTCGCGATTCGCCAGCTTGTCCATCACCCAGGCTTCGGCTTCCGCTTCCGACTTCACCTGCAGCAGCATCTCCAGCACGGCCTGGTTCGCCCCGCCGTGCAGCGGCCCTCGCAGGGCCCCCACGGCGCCCGCGATCGCCGAGTGCATGTCGGTCAGCGTGGCGGCGATCACGCGCGCGGCGAACGTACTGGCGTTGAACTCGTGATCCGCTTGCAGCACCAGCATCACGTCGATCGTCCGCGTCGCCTCGGGCTTGGGCGCTTCGCCGAAATACGTGGCCAGGAACGACTCCGCAATCGAACCGTCCGGCGGGTCCAGAGGATCGCGTCCGTCCAGCAGGCGGCCCGCCTGCGCCACGATGTTGGGCGTCTGCGCCAGCAGCCGAACGGCCTTGCGCTCGGCGGCCTCCAGCGAGTCGTCCCCCTGGTCGGGGTCGAAGCTGCCCAGCATGGAGACAGCTGTCCGCAGGGCCACCATCGGGGTCGAGTCGCCGGGGAGCGACGCCAGCATGTCCATCACCGGACTCGGCAGGCCGCGAGATTCGTTGAGTTGATTGGTCAGCGCGTCAAGCTGGCTACGGCTCGGCAGTTCGTCATGCCACAACAGGTAGGCGACTTCCTCAAACGTGGTCTCCGCCCCCACCAGGTCGGCAATGTCAATGCCGCGGTAGGTCAACCGGCCGACTTCACCGTCGACTGAACTTAGCGCCGACCGGCCGGCAACGACCCCTCGCAGGCCGCTCTCTTTCGCTGCCATCAACGTCCCTCCTCGTGAATCGTCAATTCAACGCAATTCCGGCAGGCCAAAATCGGCGGCGCCGAGCGGCCTGCGGCGCGGAGGGCGCAATGGCGCGCAACCGCGCCGGAAGCCATTGTAGGCGATGAACCGCCCACTGCCCTCGGGCTGCCTAGATCGACGGTTGCGCCGCGTCCCAGCCCGTCCGCTGCTCCGCCGCCGCCGCGAACCCCAGCGTCACCCCATCGGCCAGCCGCGGTCCAACCACCTGCAGGCCTATCGGTAAACCGTCCGCTGTCAGTCCCGCTGGAATGCTCACCGCCGGCTGCCCCGTCATGTTGAACGGGTACATGTGCTGAAACCAGCGTTCGACCCACGAGTCCGGGGCACCCGTCACGCCCGTATTCGGATCCACCGGTAGGGGCGGCTGCAACAGCGCCGGCGTCATCACCACGTCAAACTCCTGGTACAGGCGCTCGAAAGCCGCCCACACGTCGCGTCGGTCCGCCTCGGCCGCCAGGTATTCCGTCGCGCCAACCCGGTGCCCGTGCTCAACCCGCGCCACCAGCGTCGCGTCCGAGACCCGCCGCATCTCATCCAGCCGGTCGCCCACGTTGAGCGCCAGCGACACGTCGAACAGCGTCGCCCACGACTCGATCCAGTCATCCAGGAACGGATCGACCTGGGTCACCTCGAACCCGTCGTCCACCAGGGCTTCCACTGCCGCCAGGCACGGCTGCAGCACCTCCGGATCGGCCTTGGCGTCGCCGAACTGCGGCACCCAGGCAATACGTCCGGTCGTCGGCGGATGGCTCGCGATCTCCGCGTAACTTACGCCTTCCGGCGGCAGCGACGCCGGGTCCGCGTGATCCTGGGCGGCAATCACGTCCAGCAGCAGCGCGGTGTCGGCGACCGAGCGAGCCATCGGCCCCAGGTGCGACATGGGCGCAAACCCATGCCGCAGCGGCGCGTGCGGCACCCGACCCAACGTCGGCTTATGCCCCACCACCCCACAGCACGCGGCCGGAATCCGAATCGAGCCGCCTCCATCCGTGCCCAGTGCCAGCGCCACCTGTCCCGCGGCCAGCGCCGCTGCTGAGCCGCTGCTCGATCCCCCTGGGGTATGTCTGGCCGACCACGGATTGCGCGTCGCCGGACCCAGCGGACTATGGCCAAATGCCAGGTGCCCGTACTCCGGCATGGCGGTCATACCCACGATCACCGCGCCCGCGGCCCGCAGCCGCGCCACGGCTGGGGCGTCGGCTTCCTCACGATTGCCCTGCATCAACAGCGATCCGACCTCGCGCGGCAGCCCGCCCACGGCCACCTGCTCCTTGACCGCCATCGGTACTCCTGCCAGCGGGCCCGGCGTCTCTCCGCCCGCCCGCGTCTCGTCCAGCGCCGCCGCCGCCGCAATCGCCCTGTCCGCGTCGAGGTGGCGGAAGGCGTGCAACTGGTCGTCAGTGGCGGTAATCCGGTCAAGCGACGCTCCGACTACTTCAGAGGCGCTGACGTCACCGCCGCGAACAGCCGCCGCGATCGCCCTCGCCGAGGCGCGAGTCAAGTCGCCGAGGTCCACGCTCGACCTCCTCGCGTGGCCGCCTAACGGTCCGGTGCGATAAGTGGGATGGGCGTTAGCGTCGTGTTCACGGGCACCGTCGGAACGGAGCCGGGGTTCAGTACCAAGTCGTCCGGGTTGGTTTCGTTGTAGAAGCCCGGCATGTGCGGCGACGCCCGCACGTACCACACCAACTCCCAAATCTCCTCTTCGGTCGTCCGCGAACCGTATTCCGGCATGTCGCCGCGTCCGGCCCAGATCTTGTAGAAGATCGCGCCGTCCGTCTGGTTCTGCACGTCGGGGTGCGAGAAATTGCGCGGTCGCGGCACCAGCAACTGGACTTGCGGGCCATTGCCGTCCGCCAGGTGACCGTGACACTTGGCGCAGGTGAAGCGATATTGGTGGTGAGCCCGAACCAGTACGTCCTCGGTCAGCGGCAGTGGATTCTCCTGGACCGCGAACTGTCCGGGCACGATCCACTCTTCAATGTCTTGACGCAGCCCCAAGGAGGGAAGCCACGTAAACAACCAGAACATCCCGCCGAGGAGCAGGACCAGGACCACAATGGTGGTATCGGTGACAGCCGAGCCGCTACGTTCCACACTTACACCCCAGCGCGTTCCGCACCGGGCGGAAGCCGGGCGATGTTAGCACCACCTCAAACCTCGGCCACTGCTGACGCGCTCGGGTTCGGTCGACCGAGCGCCTGTCGCAGAAACGCGTTGACGCGTACGGCATACTCGCCCAATCGTTGCGGAAAGGCGCCCACGTGGCCAACGCGGGGCGGTTGCCACAGCACCCGCGGCTCGCCCGCTGCCTCGTAGAGTTCCTGTCCGACCTCTGTGGGCACGTAACGGTCAGCCTGTCCGTGAATGATGAAGACCGGCCGCGGACTGATACGGACAATATCGTCTGCGGGATTCACCTGCCCTGGATCAACCCCGCTGAACAGTCGAGCCAACAGTTGTACCGGACCGGCAAAGGGAAATGCCGGAACTCCCAAGAAAGCCTGGAACGAATCGTCGGTGGTCTCCAGGAGGCGCGCGTAGGACGACTCGGCCACGACGGCCGCGATCCTGGGATCGCGCGCCGCAGCCATGATCGCCGCGGCTCCGCCCATTGAGTCGCCAATCACGGCCACTCGACGCGGATCAACCCCCGGCAGGCCCAGCACCACGTCCAGGGCATCAATCAGATCGTTCACCTCACGCGCGCCAAGCGTGACAACGCCCGGATCGCTCAGGCCGTGCCCCCGGAAGTCAAAGACAAATGTGTTGAATCCCAGACGCCGCAGCATGTTGCCCTTGCCCACCATGTCCCGGTGGGTGCTGGCAATCCCGTGCGTGACAATCACGGTCCCGGCCGGGTTAATCACCGGGCCGTACCAGGCTGCCAGGCTGGCGCCGTCGCGCGTCGGCACGTTCAGCCGCACCCACCCCACGTCGTAGTCCAACCGCGTGGTTGTGTCGCCCGCTTGCGGCGGGTGCGTCAGAAACCATGCGGTCAGGCCCGATAAGACCAGAAACGCCAGCGCGCCCAAAACCACCGCGCCGATCCCGATTCGCAGCAGGAATCGGCCAATGTTCCTGGGTCCGCGCGGCACGTAGGCCAGACGCCCCGGCGGCCGGTCACGGTGCATACCCTGGTAAACGGAACCCATCAGTCGATGCTGTCTCGCGGCACGCGGCGGGCAACCTCGGGAAGATGTGCATTACACGATGTCACACTGCATCAACCCTCACCGTGAGGAATCATTCGTATGGCCGTGATTGAGATCGGACCTGATGCCATTGCGCCGCACGCGCTTGACGCCGACGAATCACAGATGCTGAACGCCGTCATGCAGCAGTCCCTTGGTGTGCGGTCCGGCGAACACGTAGTCGTGGTTACTGATCCTCCAAAGCGTTCGCTGGGCGAACTCTTTGCCCGCGGCGCCCTCCGCGCCACCCCCGCCGTCCAGTTACTGATCATGCCCGAAGCGCCCGATCACGGCAGCGAACCGCCCTCGCAGGTGGCCGCGTCGATGGCCGCGGCCGATGTGTGTTTCCTCCCAACCAGCAAGTCCCTTAGCCACACGCACGCGCGCCAGAGCGCCAGTGCCGCCGGCGCGCGCGTCGCCAGCATGCCCTCAATCACCTACGAAATGGCGATGCGCACGTTGCGTGTGGACTACGGTGAGATCGCGCGTTCGTCCGAAGCGCTCGCGGTTCTTCTGACCGCCGCCGACTCCGTACACCTGACCGCGCCGGGAGGTACCGACCTGCACTTGGATCTCACGGGACGCGCCGGCTCTGCCGACACTGGCGTCTTCACCGCCGCTGGCGCCTTTGGCAACTTGCCCGCCGGCGAGGCCTTCATCGCCCCGCTGGAGGGGCGGGCCCACGGCACCCTCGTGTTTGACGCTGCGTTGCCGGTTGACGACCCGGACGACACCATTCGCGACGCACCGATGGTCATTAAAGTGCGCGACGGTCTGGCGCAGCGCGTCACGGGCCCGGGCGCCGAGGACTTGCAGGTGGTGTTCGATCGCCTGGGCGACGGCGCGCGCAATATCGCCGAACTGGGCATCGGCACCAACCCCGCCGCCCGCATCAGCGGCAACGTGCTCGAGTGCGAGAAGGTCGTCGGCACCGCCCATGTCGCCCTGGGCAACAGCCTCCACATTGGCGGGGCGACGGACGTGCCCTTCCACAGCGACGGCGTGATCAACCGGCCCACGATCCTGGTCGGCGACACGCCCCTGATTGAGGACGGACGACTCCCGGCGTGAAGTTGCCTGGGGCGCGCCTCGCGCGCGCGACGATTGCAGTCTTCATCGGCGTGGCGCTGGCTGCCGCCACTTGTGGCGCGCCACGAGCCGTCACGCCCGCCGCGACGCCGTCGCCATTGCCGTCACCTACCTGGACGCCCATCCCGTTCGCCACCGCCACGCCGCGGCCCACGCCCACTCCGACTCCCACCCCAGCCGTTGCGGCGGTGGCGACGCCGCCGCCAACCGCCGCAGCCGAAACGGAGGCCAGCCCTCCCAGCGTTGCCCCACCGCCGGCCACGGCCTCACCCGAGGAACTCGCTCGCTATACCACGGAGGAATTACAGTCGCGGCTGCCCGATCCCACGGTTCTGTCTGAGCGTCTCGGCCTGCCAGTGCTCGCTGGCGCCGACGAAGACATAACCGCGGCCACCTATGGACTACAGGACCAGTTTCTTGACCCGCTCCTCATTCGGCGGCTCGACCCGTTCCTGTTCGCGTTGCTCTTCGTCGGTCAGACCGCCTCCAGCGCGGAGCAGTTCCTGGCCGACAATCTGCTCAACGCACCCGCGCCTTTCCTGGAAACCGTGGCCAGCGGTCTTGCTGAAGGATTTCAGTCCTCGGACCGCCCGGCCGCCGTGGTTGCGCTGGTCGTCCAGGAGCCTCCTTCTGTAGGGGAGCGCTCCGCCGCCGCCCGAACGCGCGTGGTAAGCGGAACCGACGCCTTTGAAGCACGTCTGCTTGTTGCTGAGCAAGGCGACATTCTGGTGCTGATACTTCAGATTGCGCGCGTCGATCAGGGCTCAATGGCGGCCCTGCTCGACGATATCGAGCTTGCCGCCGCGGTCTTGGGCTCGGAAATTCCGCGTGGCTGAGGCAGCCAGACATCACCATCGACGGTATCGCTCACTCGGATTCCACGACCAAGCACGCCTCCCGCCAGGGCCAGCTTTCCGACCGCCAGGACGTCCTGCCCGCTGCCGGGAGTCGCTGCCGTCAGGAAGACCATGACGGCAACGTGATTCAAGGTTCCCGCCGAAATCTTCCGGCAGGCGGAGTCCGCTTGGAGCGCCGGCCAGAACCGGCGGGACAAGACGCTCTTTCCCGGGTGACTCGCCGCCTCAGGACGGCGCGGCCGGCGATTCCTCCGGCGGCGTTTCGATCCGGACCGTTGCGCCCTCGGTGTGACGGACTTCCAGCCGCCCCACCTGAATGAGCCACAACTGATACTCACCGGGCTCGAATTCAAACACGTCGAAGTGCACCGGAATCGGGTAGGGTCCCAGCGTCCCGTTGGGTTCCGGCAGCAGCACGGCCACCGGTGTCTCGCCGATCAGCACCCGGATCCAGCAAGTGTCCGGTGGAAACTCGGTGCCCAGCATCTCCGGGCAAGGATCCCAGCCGGACGACTCGGTGACCCAGATTTGCTGCAAGCCGGCGCCCGGGATCTCCGTCGTCCCGATGTCGGCCACAATCGTCACGCGCGTCTTGTCGTCCAGCTCAAGAACAAACGGTTCGTCGGAGTCGGGTTCCTCGGGCCCGCAGGCGCCAAGCGCTAGGGTCAGCATGACGCAAGCCGCCAGCGCAAGGGCGGGCAGGCGCGTCTGGGTTGTTGTTGCGACGTGCGGAGGCATCTGCAATGTTCAATCTACCGCGAAAACCCGACACCGCCGCGTGTAGGCTCCCGACATGGTGCCAAATCAGCTGGACGCAAAGCCGCGCGTGCTTGCCGTCGACGACGATCCCGAGATCCTGGACCTTCTGGATCGAGGCCTCAAGATTGAGGGATTTGACGTGCGCGTCGCCTCCGACGGCGAGGCCGCGCTGACGACTCTCGCGCAGTATCCCACCGATGTCGTCGTGCTTGACGTCATGATGCCCGGCCTTGATGGGCTGGCTGTCATTCAGCGCATTCGCCAGTCCAGCGACGTCCCTGTCCTCTTCCTTAGCGCGCGCGAGCGAGTCCGCGACCGAATCGCCGGTCTGGATGCCGGCGGCGACGACTACCTTCCCAAACCGTTCGCGTTCGGCGAGCTGGTAGCCCGTCTCCGTGCCCTGCTGCGTCGCCCGGGGACGCCCGAGTCCGACCAGCTCGTCTTTGCCGATCTGCAACTCGATGAGGCGGCCCGCCAGGTCACCCGCGCCGGCGCCGTCGTCCCGCTGACCGCTACCGAGTTTGACCTTCTACGCGTCTTCATGGGCGAACCCAGACGCGTTCTCTCGCGCGAACGACTCCTCGAATCCGCGTGGGGGTTTGCGCCCGACACCATTTCCAACGTGGTGGACGTCTACGTCGGCTACCTGCGGCGAAAGCTCGAGGCTGACGGTCGACCTCGACTCATCTGGACCGTCCGCGGCACTGGCTACGTCTTGCGTCAGGGCGCCGCGTGAGCATTCGACTCAAGCTTCGACTCCTCTACCTCGCGTCCATCGCGGCCACGATCACCGTGTTTGGCATTGGGCTGCAACTCTTGCTCATGGCCCACGTCGACACCGAAGTCGACGAGACCCTGCGAGCCAGAGCGCGGGAAGTCGTGCGCATTGCACAGCTCAGTGGCGGATTAACAGGCGTCCGCCCCGAAGTGGGCATGCTCATCGAACTGCCCGTTGACGAGTTGCGCGAACGCGAGGTCTACCTTCAGGTGCTGGACCCGCAGGGCCGACCTGTCGTTGCCTCGGTCAACCTTCGCGGCCAATCGCTGCCCGTGACCGACGGTGCCAGGGGCGTGCTCGAAACCCGCGAGGAATCTGTCGAGACCCTCAACGTCGCGGGACGATTTCGTCTGCGCATGCTCAGCGTCCCTATCGAGCGCGGTGACGAGCTCGTTGGCATTCTTCAGAGCGCGCAGTCGCTCCAGCTTGCCGATAGCACCACCGAGCGCTCACGCAACCTCCTTATCGGCGGGGCCGCCGTTGTGTTTGTCGTCGCCTCCCTCAGCGCCCTCTATCTCACCCGAACCGCCGTCAATCCTGTAGCGGATATCACCCGTACCGCCGAGGCCATTTATCTCCAGGGCGACCTGAGCCGGCGCATCAGTGTTGGCGTTGGCCGGGATGACCTGAGCGCGCTGGGCCGTACATTCAACCGCATGCTCGACCACATCGAAGAGAGCGTGGAGGCACAACGTCGCTTCGTTGGCGACGCCTCCCACGAGCTCAAAACGCCGCTCACCGTTATCCGCGGAAATGCGGAGCTTCTGGGCCGCGGCCCGGACGGTTCGGACACAGCCGCCACCGAAGCCATCACGCGCGAAGCTGACCGCATGCAACGCATCGTGAATGACTTGCTGGCGATCGCTGAACTGGATGCACCGGGCGAGTTGAAGTTCCAACCCCTCAACCTGCGCTCACTGGTCGTTCGCGTGCTGACCGATCTTGGACCCGTTGCCGGCGAGCGTTCAATCACCCTGGCCGGCACCGGCACCGCCTGGGTCTTCGCCGACGCCGACAAGCTCGAACGCGCGCTTCGCAACCTCGTTCAGAATGCCATCACCGCCACCGCAAGCGACGGCGTAATTCAGGTCAGGCTTACCGAACGCGATCGCACCATCGCCCTTGTGGTCAGCGATAACGGATCAGGAATCCCCGAGCAACATCTGCCACACATCTTTGAGCGCTTCTATCGGGTCGACCCGGCACGTTCGCGCGCTGGCGGCGGCACCGGTCTCGGCCTCACCATTGTCAGAAGTGTTGCTGAAACGCACGGGGGCAGCGTGGAAGCCCGCCGCGCCGACCTTGGCGGCGCGGAGATTGAGATCCGCCTGCCCGCTGGTCGACCACCCGACGGCACGACAACCGGGACAGGCGAGTCAGCGACCTAGCGCCTCAACGCGGCTTAGAGTTTTCTCATCTTGCCTCCTTAGTCTCAATGTCGATTGGAGAAGCGCAATGCAGCGCTTCCGACCAAGGAGGGCGGACATGTCACCACCGGCCATATCCACATCGCCCCGGCTGGTCGACCGTCTCCGAGCCGAAGGCGCGCAGCCAGCCAGCTACCGAGCGAACCAAGTCGTGTTTGACCCGGTCTCGAATCTCCAGCGAGTCGGTGTGATCTGCTCAGGAAGCGTAACCGTCTGGCGCATTAGTCCCAGCGGCCGCCAGCTCGCTACCGCTTCGCTGCGCCATGGCGACTGGATCGAGAATGTCTTTCGCACCAAGGGACAAGATCGAACGATCGTCGAAGCTGACGGTCCCGTCACGATCGCCTGGTTTGACATTTCGACCTTTCGCCGCCTCACTCAGCGGCGCCCGGACGTGGTGCGCGAATTGATCCGGAGCCAGTTGGCACGCCTTGACACTGTTCAGCGACGCGTCTCGCAGACCGCGCTCGACTCCGTCGCGGGAACGGTCGCGCTGGCCATCCTTCAAATGGCCGAACGTGAGCACGCGACCGATTTACGCGTCACGCACGAGGAACTGGCGCAACGACTGGGCACCGTCCGCGAAAGTGTCAGCCTGGCCGTCAACCAGTTGCGGCGCGCGGGCGCCCTGGCCCCGTCCCGTGGTCGTAAACGCCTCATTTCCATTCTCAGCCTGCCCAAGCTCCAGCGGCTCGCCGGAGCCCGTCCCGAAGCCCACTAGACCGGCCCCCAATCCGGTGCGGAGCGAGTGATCTCCTCCGCACCGGCCTCCCATGTATCACGACCTTGGTCGCCGCCCTCAGTCCACGCCTAGTCGCGCAGACCCACCTGAACGTCTTCGTTTGCGCTAGGCTCCCCATCCGCCCGACTTGATTCCATGGCGCGCCGTGTCTGACCGCTCGTTCACCTCCTTCCTCTCCACCCTCCGCTGCGCCGAAACCGGCGAAGCCCACGATCCCACCGTCCTCCAATCCGTCAGCCACGGCGCCGGCGCCACCCTCCTTCCCGAATACGACCTTGACGCCGTCCGCGCCGCGGTATCGCCTGAGGACATCCGCCAGCGCCCCCACGACCTCTGGCGCTTCCGCGAACTCCTGCCTCTCGACAATCCCCTCCAGGCCCCCGACCTCGGTGCCGGCGCCACCCCGCTCCTCCGACTGAACCGCCTGGGCCGGCGCTTCGGCCTCACCAACCTCTGGCTCAAAGACGAAGGCGCCAATCCCACCGGCACCTTCAAAGCCCGCGGCGCGGCCGTGGGCGTGGCCCGCGCCTACGAACTTGGCGTCCGCGACATCGCCATTCCCACCGCCGGCAACGCCGGCAGCGCCTGGGCCGCCTACTGCGCCGCCTGGGGCATCACCCTCCGCGTCGTCATGCCCGTCAACACCCCCGACCCCATCAAGGCCGAGTGCGTCGCCTACGGTGCCGACGTCACCGAAGTCCGCGGCGTCATCAGCGACGCCGGCCGCATCGCCTCCGAACGCGCCGCCGCCGCCGGCTGGTTCGACGCCTCCACCATGAAAGAGCCCTACCGCGTCGAAGGCAAAAAGACCATGGGCCTCGAAATCGCCGAAGCCTTCGACTGGGATCCCCCCGACGTCGTCCTCTACCCCACCGGCGGCGGCGTAGGCCTCATCGGCGTCTGGAAAGCCATGCGCGAACTCGCCGACCTCGGCTGGCTCAAGGGAACCCCGCCACGCCTCATCGCCGTGCAGGCCGCCGACTGCGCACCCATTGTCGAGGCCTTCGAATCGAGTGCTGACGATGCTGAGCGTCCCCACGACCCCCGCACCGTCGCCAACGGCCTCCTCGTCCCCCTCCCCTTCGCCCACCGCCTCATCCTCCGCATCCTGAATGAGACCGGCGGCACCGCCGTCGCCGTCGATGACGACCAACTCGTCCACGCCATGCGCCTACTCGCCGACCTCGAGGGCGTCCTCGCCGCCCCCGAAGGCGCCGCCCTCGTCCCCGCCCTCACCACCCTGCTCGAGCGCGGCGACATCGGCCGCGACGAACGCATCGTCCTCCTCAACACCGGCAACGCCCTCAAATACACCCACCTCGTAGACCTGCCCGCCCGGCCCCCCATCGACCCCCTGCCCGCATGAGCGCAACCCAGCGCCCCGCCGTCCTCGTCACCGAACCCATCCACCAGGGCGGCATCGACGCGATTGAGGAATTCGCCGACGTCATCCGCCCCGACCGCCCCGATGAACCCGCCATCCGCGCCGTCGCCCCTGCCGCCAACGCCATCATCGTCCGCGTCGCCCCCGTCACCGCGGCCGTCATTGACGCCGCCCCCAACCTGCGCTGCATCCAGAAACACGGCGTCGGCGTCGACAGCATCGATGTCGGGCACGCCACCCGACGCGGCATCCCCGTCTGCTACACCCCCGAGGCCAACGCCGCCTCCGTCGCCGAATTCACCGTCGCCGCCGCCCTCGCCCACCTCAAGCGCATCCCCGACCGCGACCGCCTGGTTCGCGCCGGCGGCTGGCGCGACAGCGGCGACCTGCCCGCCCACGAAATCGCCGGCCGCACCGTCGGCATCATCGGCAGCGGCCGCGTCGGCCTCCGCGTCCTCCGCGCCTTCACGATGGGGCTGGATATGCAGGGCCTCGTCTACGACCCCTTCGTCCCCGCCCAGGTCGTGCGCGACCACGGCGGCCAACCCGTCGATTCACTCCAGGAACTCCTCCAGCGCGCCGACATCGTCACCCTCCACACCCCGCTAACCCCCCAAACCCGCCACCTCATCAACGCCGAACGCTTGGCTCAGATGCGCCCCAACGCCATCCTCGTCAACACCTGCCGCGGCCCCGTCGTTGACGAACACGCCCTCGCTGACGCCCTGACCAGTGGAATCATCGCCGGTGCCGCCATCGACGTCTTCGAACAAGAACCCCCCACCGGCAGCCCGCTGCTTGATGCTCCCAACTGCCTCTTCTCCCCCCACGTCGCCGGCATCACCGTCCAGACCAACATCCGCACCGCCGCCCACTGCGCCGCCGAAATCCACCGCATCCTCCACAACCACCCACCCCACTGGCGCATCAACTAACCCCGATAACGCCCCTCCCCTCCCCGCTTCCCGCAGTGCTCCCACTGCCGCCGTCACTCCGAAGCCCGCACTCGCTATCCTTACCAGGGAAACCCGCCCGGAGCCTAGGCATGACCGGCGACGTCTTCTATCAGGAAATCAAATCCGTCGGCTCGCCCCGCGGTTCCATCGTCCCCGAGGGCGCCACAACCGAGGAAGTCAACGGCGAAAGCGTTCTCCGCATTCCCGCCGCCACTACTCGGGTCGACACCCCCATCATCTTCCCCGGCTTCCGCATCATCGTGGAAGGCGATGAACTCCATGTATCCGGCGACACCATCGTCGACGCCGCCATCTACGGCGAGACCCTCGAAGCCCAGGGCGCCGTCGTCTCCTCCGACAAGGAAATCGAAGTCGTCGGCCTCATGCAGGCCGTCAGCGTCAGCGGCAAAACCGTCCGCGCCGACCGCATCGAAGCCGGCCGCGTCCAGGCCGTCCTCAACGTCCGCGCCACCAGCGCCGTCATCGCCAGGTCCATCGTCATCACCGAAGGCGGCCTCCGCGCCCCCCTCCTCGTCACCGAGTCCCTCCAGGGCGAAGACCTCGCTGACGCCTCCAAGTCGTGGGATGACGGCATCACCGCCGGTGAAATCCCCGACTGGCTGCAGGGCAGCGACTGAGCGCAGCACATCCCCCGGCGGACCGGCCGCCGCCGTACAGCGCCTTCGCGGACATTTACGACGCTTGGCAAGCCCTCTACGGCCTCCCCTACGCCATCCTCGTCGCCCCCCGCGTTAACCAGCAGCTAGCACGACACGTCGGTCGTCCCGCCCGCCTCATTGACCTCGCCTGTGGCACCGGAACCCACGCCGTCCTGCAGGCTCACGGCGGCAGTCGGGTCACCGGCATCGACCTCTCCCCAGCCATGCTTCACAAGGCCCAAATTCGCGCCGCCGGCCGCCCAATCACCTTCCTCGAAGCCGACATGCGCACCTTCGACACCCACAAACCCGTCGACGCCGTCACCTGCCTCTACGCCAGCCTCAACCACCTGCTCGACCCCGACGACCTCACCCGCACCTTCACCCGCGTCGCCGCCCACCTCCGCCCCGGCGGCGTTTTCGTATTCGATCTCAACTCAGATCACGCGTTCAAAGCCCTGTGGCGTAGCCCCGTCACCGAGCGCGGTCCGGGTTTTACGCTCCAGCGTCGCTTCCAGAGCAACGGCGCCCAGACCACCATGCGCCTCCAGATCGAACGCCCGAACCACCCACCCGTCCGCGACACCCTTACCGCCCGCTCATTCCGCGAATCCACTGTCCGCACATCTCTGGTCGACGCTGGTCTCACCTTTCGTGACCTCGCCCACTTCAACCCGTTTCCCAGCGTCCCCGGAACGAAACTCAAACAGCTCTGGACTGCCACCTACCGGTAGCCGCGCGCGATCGCGCATTTCACCTCCACTGCGTGCGAAGGTCCCGGCGATCCACGATTGTTTCCACTCGCCGGGGCAGATAAGCCATGGGCCCCCTACAATTCGCGGATCTGCGGATTGGCGTCGGAGAAGGTGACCTGTGTCGCACGAAGCCCGATTAGAGGAACTTGGAATAACGCTGCCGGAGGCACCGACGCCGATGGCCGCATACGTCCCCGCGTTGCGAACCGGTGACTTGCTGTGGATTGCCGGCCAACCGCCCGGAGGCGACTGGCGCGGGCGGGTCGGCGAGGACTACGACGTCGAAACGGGAGCGCAAGCCGCACGCGACTCTGGGCTCAACATCCTGGCGCAGGTCCGAAAAGCGGTCGGAAGCCTGGACGAGGTCGAGCGTGTGATCAAGGTTGTGGGTTTCGTCAATGCGGCGCCGTCGGAATCGGGCGTGCACCTGGTCGTTAACGGGTGTTCGGAGTTGATGCAGGACGTATTTGGCGAAGCCGGCCGTCACACGAGGTCGGCCGTCGGCTGCAGCACGTTGCCAATGGACATTCCCTGCGAGATCGAGGCCGTGTTCCAGCTTCGCGAGTCCTAGATACTGCGATGAGCATCCGGCAAGGTGCGGCGAACCGGCTGCGGGCGCACGAACTGTTTCGAGCAGTCCGGCGACCGTGGAAGACTCGCGGAATCGGTCAGGGCCCGGGACCAGGCAGTTCCCTCGAGTCTGAGAATCCGGCTGGCCGTTAACCCGGACACCTCGGGCCGCAGGACGGGGAGCCGCGCAGTTCTGCCTTGCGGCGTTGAACTGGGTGAAGCTAGATGTTCAGCGGCGCCGGTGGCTTTGGGATCGGAGCCTGTTCGGTGTCGCGCGACTCACTGAAGAGACCAATCTCGGCGGCTGAGGCGTAGTCCGCGGCACCAAACGTGGAAATGATCCTCAGCACGGCGTACCGGATCGGCACCGGCGTGTCGACATCGAAAACGAGCTTTAACTCGGGCGACGCCGCCGTGAAACGCCCGATGCTGACCAGCGCGTCGGGATGCGTTCGGGGATCCTCCAGCGACGCCAGTACTTCGAACTCCCGGATATAGCTGGCCTCCGGTTCCTGCGGATGGTTCCAGATCACCACTTTCCGGACAGGCGTACGGAATCGAACTTGGTAGATCGCGGTCACGGGGAAGTCGGGGCCGCCAGACCGCCAGGCCGTGAACTGTGGATCAAATAGGCCATCCTGAAGGCGATTGGGGCCGTAGTCGCCTTCGGCCGTGGACGTTATCGACAGTAACTCGCCGCCGTTGACCAACTCCAGCAGGTCGAAACCCTCGCCATCCAGGTCCGACCCCTGCTGCAATCCGACCTGGATTCGACGGACCAACTCCGGTTCAATCCCCTCCTCCTGGGTCGTCCGAAGCGCCAGGATGGCCGGGATCACGCCGGCCGACAGAAGCAAGCCGAAAATAAGAACCGAGGTCAGCATGCGGCTGGAGGTCAAACCCCGCCATACGTTGCGGGGCGTCGGGCGACGCCGAGCGGCAATTGCGGCCGCTCTTGTCTCTTGTTCGGCACGCACTTCTGACTCGTGAGTCTCCGCCCAACGCACCTGCTGGGCGTCCACGGCCGCCTGCCGACGCGCCCACGCGCCACGGCTGGCACCCCGCTCTACGGAACGCTGTGGAGTCGACACTCAGGACCGCCAAATCTCACGCGGCGTACGCGCGGTCAAGGAACTCGGCCACATGCATCACGGTCAGGTCCAGCCCGCGCTTGCGTGCGCCCGACTGGATGTGCAGCAGACAACCGGGATTGGCGGAAACCACCACGGTGGCGCCCGTAGCCTCAATGGCGTCGAGTCGCTGCTCCAGGATCGCCAGCGAGATGTCCGTGTCCGTCACGCTGTACAGCCCGGCTGCTCCACAGCAGACCGTCGGGTTCTCCATCTCCACCAGTTCCACGCCGGGCACGGCAGCCAGCAGGTCGCGCGGCTGCTGCGAGACCCCCTGGGCGTGCACCAGGTGACAGGCGTCCTGGTAGATCACTCGCTCGTTCACCACGCCGGCTGGCGGCCCGGCGCCGATCTCCGCCAGGAACTCAGAGAAATCCCGCACCCGCTCCGCAAAGGCTTGCGCGCGGTCGGCATACCGTGGGTCGTCCGCCAGCAACTCGCCGTATTCCTTTAGCGTGGACCCGCACCCGGCCGAGTTGATGATGATGGCCTCGTAGCCGGCCGAGTCAAAGGCGTCGATGTTGCGACGCGCCAGGTCGCGGGCGGTTTCGAGGTCGCCGCCGTGCACGTGCAGCGCTCCGCAGCAGCTCTGGTGTTCGGGGATGTGGACGTCGCAGCCGTTGCGTGCCAGCACGCGCAGCGAGGCGCGATGAGCCTCGGCGAATGACACGCCCATGATGCAGCCGGTGATAAACGCGACCGAATGGCGGCGCTCGCCAAAGGCGGGCACGAAGCGCAGATCCGAGGCCTGCAGGAAGCGATCCGATACGGGCGGCGACAGCGCCTCCACGGCGGCCAGCGGCGGTGCGATGAACCGAAGGATTCCCAGCCGTCGCACCAGCGCCTGCAGGCCGCTGCGCTGATAGAGCCACAGCCCGCGCGCGGCCAATCGCAGCAGCTTCGGCCGCGGAAACACCACCCGCAGCACAGTCTGCGCAATGCGTCGGCGGGTCGGCAGCAGCTTGGCCTGCACGGTCTGCGCGCGCACCGACTCGATCAGCGCACCGTACTTGACGCCGGACGGACAGGCCGTCTCGCAACCGCGGCAGTCCAGGCACTGAAACGTGTGGCGCAAGAACGCCGGGCTGTCCAGCGCCATCCGCCCGTCATGCACGGCGTCGATGAGCTGGATGCGCCCACGTGGCGAGTCCATCTCCACCCGCAGCACGCGGTACGTCGGGCACTCGTTGAGGCAAAGCCCGCAATGCACGCAGGTGGACAGGATGGACCTGTCGGGCGCGTCCATCGCAGAGAATCCCAACCGCGCGGGTTCCACCGTCATGCCTTAGCTCACCACAAAGCGTCCACGATTGATTATCCGACCTGGATCGAAGGCTGAGCGCAACGCTTCCATCGCCTGCACGTCCGGGGCCTCGGCCGATACGCCCCAGACACCTGCCGCCCGCTTCACCGTTACGGGCGCGGACTCGATCACGAGCGTACCGCCCAACCGTTCCGCGGCCGCCCGCAAGCGCAGCACAAAGTCGGTCAGAACGGCCGCGGCGTCGCTCCCGCTGGCCCGAACGCGCACCACGCCATGCAGCGCCCGCGCGCTGGCCACGGTCCGTAAGCCCAGCTTCTCGCCGATTTCCGCCGCGCTGCTCAGGAGCGACGGCGTCTGGCTGGACAGTGCGCTCAGCCGGCACGTCGTCTGGCTGACAACGTCCAAGGGCGCACGAGCCAGCGCGTCGGCATCCTTCCAGAAGCGCTCCTGATCGCCGCCCTCGAGGGTGACGCCTTCTCCTAGGGCGCTGGGCCCGACGGCCTGTGCCGCCATCGCCAGCTGCGCGCCCACGCCGCCCTCGGTGCCGGCGACGCGCATGGCCAACAGCCACGCACCGTCAGCGGGCACGTCAATGTCTGGCGTCAATTCACGCTGAATCAGGTCGAGGCCGCTGGTCGCCAGGGGACTGTCGATCACGGCGCCTATGGCCGCGCCGGCTGCCGCGGGGTCCGCCAGCGGCATCACCAGCGTCCGCTCCACTGAGGGTCGCGGCGTGATCTTCAGGTTCACGCGCGTGATGACGCCCAGCGTGCCGAACGCGCCGATGTGGGCCTTGGGCAGGTCGTAGCCGGTCACGTTCTTAACGACCATGCCGCCGGACCTCGTCACCAGGCCGTTCACTCCCGCGACTTCGAGACCGATCACCAGGTCTCGCGCCGTTCCCGATCCGGCGCGACGCGGACCGGACAGGTTGGCGGCCACCATGCCGCCGACCGTGGCCGCTGGTTCACTCGCTGGGTCCAAGGCCAACATCTGCCCTTCGTTGGCCAGCAGGGCCTGCACGTCAGCAAGCCGTGTGCCGGCGGCCACCGCCAGCGTGAGGTCCGCCGGCCGGTACTCGATCACCTGGTTGAGCCCGCTGAGGTCCAGCAACAGGTCCACCCGCTCCGGCGGCTGACCTAGACCAAGGTGGGATCCGCCACCCCGCGGCGCCACCACGGCATTCAGGCGCTGACAAACGGCCAGCGCCGCCGCAACCGCGTCGGGCGAGTCGACCTGCGCGCGAAGACCCGGGCGCACGCCGTCAACCGCGTCGCGTTCCGGATGGCCCGGAGCCACGGCGTCAGCCGGCAGTTCGGCCGCCAGCGCCTGTTGGAGCTCAGCGGAATCCGGCGCAGAGTTCGGTGCCATGATGTGCAGTATCAGGGGCGCGCCAGGACGCGCTCAATGCATGTCAACTCGCCATGATCGTAGCCAGAACTCGGACCGGCCTTCACGAAGCAAGGGCAACGCTGCCCGGACCCGTGGGTGTCGTACCAACCATGGGCGCCCTGCACGAGGGCCACCTCGCGATCCTCCGGGCCGCCCGGCGGCGCGACCGGTCGCTCGTGGCCACGCTATTCGTCAACCGCACGCAGTTCAACGACCCGTCGGACTACGCCGCATATCCGCGGGACGAAGCGGCTGACCTGGCGGCGTTCGAGACCGCAGGCGTTGACCTGGTCTTCGCGCCCTCGGTCGAGGAGATGTACCCGGAAGGCTTCGGTACCCGGATCGACCCGGGGCCAATTGGCGCCGACCTCGAGGGCGCCCGCCGTCCCGGCCATTTCACCGGCGTCGCCACCGTCGTGGCCAAGCTCTTCAACCTCACCCGACCCACCCGCGCCTACTTCGGTCAGAAAGACTGGCAGCAAACCCGCGTGATCGAACGTATGGTGCGCGACCTCAACCTGCCGGTTGACCTCGTCATCGTGCCCACGGTCCGGGACCCCGACGGCCTGGCCCTCAGCAGCCGCAACGTTCGGCTCAGTCCCGATCAGCGCCAGGCGGCCACCGCCCTCTGGCGCGGCCTGGAACTGGCCGCGTCCGCCTGGGACGACGACGAGCGGTCGCCCGCGGCACTGGCCGACCTGGTGCGAATCACGGTACAGGCCGAGCCACTGGCCACCCTCGGCTACGCCGAAGTCCGCCACGCCCTGACCCTGGAACCCGTATCCGAGGCCGATCCACCCTTGGTCATCGCCGTCGCGGCCGAAATCGGCGGCGTTGGTCTCATCGACAACGTGGTTTTGGGCGAAGGGCTCGTGGTGGACGAATCGCCATAGAGCCGCACCTTGGCTCAACAGGCTCGAACGACTACCCGGCGTTCCATCCAAGAGCCGCGGCTACCGCGTCGATATTGGCTTCGACTTCCGCAGGTTTGGGAGCGTAGCGAACGGCCGCGCCCGGATCCTTGAGACCCGTGCCGGTAAGAACGCAGACCACGCGACCTCCAATGACTTCGCCGCCTCGGGCGCGACGCAGTAGCCCCGCCACGGACGCGGCTGAGGCCAGTTCAACGAAGATCCCTTCTTCCGCCGCCAGCAACTGGTAAGCCTCGACAATCTCCTCGTCGCTGACGGCCTCGATCGTGCCGTCCGACTCGTCGCGCGCCTGCACCGCGCGTTCCCAGTTGGCTGGATTGCCGATTTGGATTGCCGAGGCCACGGTCTCGGGATTGGCCAGGGGCTCTCCAGCCACGATCGGGGCCGCTCCCGCCGCCTGGAATCCGCGCATGACCGGCAGTTCGTTGGCCCGGCCCGCCTTCTGGTAGACGCGAAAGCCCTGCCAGTACGCCGTAATGTTCCCGGCGTTTCCCACCGGGATGTACAGCTCCTCCGGCGCGTCGCCCAGCGTGTCCACGACTTCGAAGGCCGCCGTCTGCTGCCCTTCCAGGCGGTACGGATTGACTGAGTTGACCAGTGCCACGCCCGGACTCGACGCCAATTCGCGAACCACGGTCAGGCCGTCGTCAAATGACCCCTGGATCGGAATCACCCTCGCGCCGTAAATGAGCGCCTGGGCCACCTTGCCCAGCGCCACGCCGCGCGCCGGGATGATCACTCCGGTGGGCGTCCCGGACCGCGCGCCGAAGGCCGCCGCCGAAGCCGCCGTGTTGCCGGTGGAAGCGCAGATGAATGAATGCGCGCCCTCTTCGATGGCTTTCGCGGCGGCCAGCGCCATCCCCCGGTCCTTGAACGAACCGGTCGGGTTGCAGCCTTCCAACTTGAGCCAGACTTCCGACACGCCAAGCCGGCGCTCCAGAGACGCGGCCCGAACCAGCGGCGTGTCGCCTTCGCCTATGGTCAGATTCGGCGTCGCCTCGCCAACGGGTAGAAATTCGCGATAGCGCTCGATCACCCCCGGACGCGGGGATCCGTTCATTCCGCCAGATCCTCGACTCGAATCACGCTGGCGACCGAGGCCACCACGTCCAGATCCGCAATAGCGGACAGTGCGCCTTGCACCGCCGATTCCTGGGCCTCGTGCGTCAGGAACACCAATTCCGCGCGGCCCGCGTTTTCGTCCACTTCTTTCTGGATGACCGAGGCGATGCTGATGGCGTGCTCACCGCAGACCGTACCGATTCGCGCCAGGACCCCCGGCTGGTCCTTCACCCAGAGCCTGAAGTAGTAGCGCGAGCGAACCTCGGCCATGGGCAGCACGCACAGGTCGCCGTCTAGGGACATGGGAATCCGGTCGTGCACGGCCCGCCGGATGTTGTGCCCCAGGTCAATCAAGTCGGCCACGATGGCGCTGGAAGTCGGTTCGGGTCCCGCCCCGCGCCCGATGAACAGCGCGCGGCCCAGCAGGTCGCCGTCCAGCAGCACGGCATTGAACACCCCGTCCACCTGCGCCAGCAGCACGTCCCGCTGAATCAACGCCGGATGCACGCGGGCCTCGAAGCCGTTGGGCGCGCGCTTGGCAATAGCCAGCAGCTTGATGCCGTAGCCCAATTCGGCCGCGTACCGGAAGTCCGCCGCGCTGATACGCGTAATGCCCTCGCGATACACCTCATCCGGTCGAACCGCGCAGTTGAACGCCAGCGAGGCCAGGATCACCAGCTTGTACGCCGCGTCGATCCCTTCAATGTCGTTGGTCGGATCCGGTTCGGCGTAGCCCAGGCGCTGCGCATCCGCCAACGCGGCCTCAAAGTCCACGCCGCCGGACGCCATCTCCGTCAGAATGTAATTGGTCGTCCCATTGATGATGGCGTGTACTTCCCGGATCTGGTTCGCCGCCAGGTCCTGGCGAAAAGGTCCGATGACCGGGATCCCGCCGCCGACGCTGGCCTCGAAGTACAGGTCCCGGCCGTTGGCCGTGGCGAGTTCCAGCAGCTCGATCCCGTGCGTGGCCATGACTTCCTTGTTGGCCGTCACCACGTGTTTGCCGGACTGGAGGGCCCGGCGGATGTACGTGTTGGCTGGCTCGACGCCGCCGATCAACTCCACGATCACGTCAATCGACTCGTCGCCAAGAACGTCGTCCGCGTTGACCGTGAGCTGTGAGGCGTCCAGTGGCACGTCGCGTCGACGGTTGGGATCGCGAATCAGGGCGCGGCGAACTCGAAACGGCCGTCCAATCTGGCGCTCCAGGAAGTCGGACCGCTCGCTGACCGTGCGCACCACCGCCGAGCCAACATTGCCCAGTCCCAGGAACCCCAGGCCAATCTCTGTGGACATTCGCCCCTCAACGCTCACGGCAATTGCCGGGTGAAGAATAACGCCGATTGATCGGGATTCGACGTGCTTGTGAGGACCTCCGCCGAGGCCGTCCACGACTGACGGCCACGCGCCCTGCCGCCGGCCACTACGGCTTCCGCGGCGACGTGACAGTGCGGCGGTAGGCGTAGCCCAACAGCACGCGCGCCACGCCGGCCACGGGCAGCGCAATCACCATGCCGGTGATCCCCCAGATTTGCAGCCCCGCAAAGATGGCGAAGAGCGCGATCAAGGGGTGGACGCGCACCACCCGGCCTACAACGTTCGGGATCACGAAATAATCCTCGAGCTGCCGCAGCACCGTGTACATCACGGCCACCACAACGCCCGCCACCCAACCCGGCCAGCCAAAATTATTGGTCGTCACCAGGGCCAGTCCGATTGGCGGAATAGCCGCCATGATCGGGCCAAAAACCGGGATCAACTCCAGGAACCCCGTGGCGATGGCCAGGATCACCGCAAACGGGATGCCGATGATCGACAGCCCGATGAACGTGGTCACGCTCATGATGACCACCAGGATGATCTCGCCCCGAATAAAGGCGCCGAGAACGCTGTTGATGCGCCCGACCAGCTCCTCGGTCTCGGCCCGCGGACCCGGAGGAATCCGTTCCAACAGTCCACGGAACAGTTCGGGACCGGCCAGCAGCAGGTAGCCGGCCGCGACCACGGCGAGCACACCGTGAATCAGCAGGTTGAAGGCGCTGCGGAAGGCGCTGACCGCCTGCGAGGCATCGGTCAGCATGCTGGTCGCGCCCGCGCTGAGGCCATCGATGA
This sequence comes from Chloroflexota bacterium, assembly GCA_022824495.1. Lineage (GTDB taxonomy): Bacteria > Chloroflexota > UBA11872 > UBA11872 > UBA11872 > UBA11872. Next base: position 48,648 of record JAJDZU010000015.1, read on the forward strand.
CGTCCTGCACAACCAGCGGCTGCCCCAGGAACTCTGACGGTAACGCGGCTTCGAGGTCCGCGATAATCGACGGAAGCTCCGTCGCCAGTCGGTCAAGTTCGTCGACCACGCGCGGAATGACGAGAAAGCCCAGCAGGATCAAAAGCCCGATCCCCAGGGCATAGAACAGGGCCACCGCCGCCGCACGCGGGACGCGGGCCAGCCGCACCAGCCCGTTGACGGCTGGATTAAAGACGTACGCGAAAATCCCGGCCCACACAAACGGGCCCACGATCTCCCGCGCGCCCCACAACACCAGGGCCGCCAGGATTCCAATGAACATCGCCACCGTCCGGCGCGTGCGCGGCGACCAGCGGTAAACCGGCTGCTCCCCGGGTACGGCGCCGCTCGTCCCGGGCGCTCCAGGTTCGTCGGATGGCGCGGCGGGAGTGTCTGGCTGTGTGCCTTGCGGCGTCTTCGGCGGGTCGGGCGCCGACACCGTGCTCAATCTGGAATGAGGGGACGTGCGTTCATGGTAGACGGCTGCGCGGTCTGCCGGGGTGGATTAATTCAGGCGCCGGTTGACCGTTTCGCCCGCAATTCGGTGGATGAGACGTCCACGCGCAGTTCATCCGCCGGTATCGCCTCGAAGAGTCCTTCGGCTTCAGGAGGGAGAACCAGGTCGCGTAGCTGCAAGAAGCGACCCTCCTCCAGGCGCCCCGCCACCACGAACCGCGCACCCAGGGAGCGAAGCTCGTGCAACGCCGTCCGCATCGCGTCAACCCCGCCGTAGTACATCGGTTCGACGATCCGCCGGGCCGTGTCAGCGCCCACTGCAAATGCCGCGCCTGGAAGCAAACGAGCCTTCTCCACAAAGGTTGGCGCCGCGCTCAATACCAGGCCGGCCCGACCGCGAAACTTCTCCGCCCGCCGCAAGACCTCGCCGGTGGGCAATGGCGGCTTGTCCACATTGGTAATTGACAGCTCAAACGCCACCGGATCGCCGAAACGCCGCCGCGCGGCCTCCCAGAGCGCCTGGTGCGCCTCATGCCCAGGATTGAACGATCCCGGCACCAGCGCCGTCGGAATCTGTCCGCCCGCCCGCCGCCGGCCGTCGGGATAAGCCGTCATCCACGGCTGGGTGCCGTCGTGAACGACCGCCAGCTCGTCATCCTCCAATCCAATGGTGCGCGCGGCGATCGCGACGTCGGGCCCCACGAGGTCGCGCCACGGGGCCACACCCACGGAGTCCGCCAACAACGCCACGATGGCACGCTCGGCGGCGGTCTCCTGCGCCTGCCGATTGGTATGCGGCGGCTCGAACCGCCACGCCAGCGCGAGGGTTCGCGACCCGTCGAACGTAGCCGCGTGCAGCCGATCCTCCCCCCGTCGCACCCGATCCGTGGCCAGCGCCGCCGTGGCTCCTAACCCCACCACCGGGACAGAGCGATCGGGTCGAAACTCCACGGCTCGCTCGAAAGCACGCCGCGCCAGGGCCTCGGCGGTTTCGGCCGAACACGCCTGCGCCGGCGCCTCACCCAGGTACGCGGCCACCGCCCTCGGTCCATACGGCACCGCAATGTCCAGCACCGTGCGCGATCCACCCGGCCGCCGCAGCAGCTGCGCAATCGCGCCCGTCCCACCGCCCGCCAACACCAGCGCCGCCGCCGTCCGCGAGGCGTGAATACAGTGAACCAGCCCGTCCAGACCGCCGCCACCGGCGGACACGATCGAGCTACCCCAGGTCCAGGAGCACGCGGCCGTCCGTCACCCGCACCGGATACACCCGCACCCGCGCCCTGTCCGGGTCGGCCAGTGCGCGGCCAGTGGCCATGTCGAAAATCCAGCCGTGCCACGGACATTGCAGCAACGTCCGTCCGCCGGTTTGATACTCGATGTGACCGCCTACAGACTCGGCGTGAACGTTGCCCTTGCACCGGCCGGACGACAGCCGCGCCCCCTGGTGCGCGCAAACGTCGCGGGCGGCGTAAAACTCCGCGCCCCCGTTCACGACCACAAAGCCGCGGCCCCCGATCTCAACGCGTCTGGGCTGGCCGACCTCAAAGTCGGCCTCCGCCCCTACGTCATGCACGCTCAAAGTCGTAGAACGCCATGGCGTTATCCGCCATGATCTTCTGCCGCAACTCGCCCCGCACCACCGACGGCAGCGCGCGGTCCGGCGCGTCGAAGTCCCAGTGCGGATAGTCCGTGGCGAACATCAGGAAGTCGTCCCGACCGATCATGTCGAAGATCTGCAACAGGTGCTGCGGGTTCGGCGGCTCGTCCATCGGCTGCGTCGTCATCCGGAAGTGCTCCAGGATGTACTCGCTCGGCAGCTTGCGCAGCCACGGCACTTCCTCTTTCAACCCCTTGTAGTTCTTGTCGAACCGCCACATCAGCGGCGGCAGCCAGGCAAACCCGCCCTCGATCAACGCGATCCGCAGGTTGGGCAGCCGCTCAAAAATCCCCTCCGACACCAGGCTCAACACCTGTGCCTCGAACGCCTGTGTCATCCCCGTGTGGTCTTCCAGGTAATACGAAGGCCAGCCGGTGGCCGTAATCGGGTGATTGCCCCACCCGCCGAAGTGAATCCCCACCGGCAGGTCCATGTCGGCCGCCGCCTCGAACAGCGGGTAGTAGTGGCGCTTCCCGTACGGCGCATTCCCGCGCACCGTAAGAATCACCTGCACGAACCGACCGTCCTTGCCGCAGCGGCGAATCTCCTCCGCCGCCGCCTCCGGAATCTGCGGCGTCACCGTGATGGAACTCCGCCAGCGCTTGTCGCTGTCCAGCCACACGTGCCGCTGCCACTCGTTCACCGCCCGCGCCAGCGCGATGGAGAAGTCGTCGTTGTGCACGTGCCCCGCCGCGTACAACGGCGTCAGGATCCCGAACTGCATGTCCCACTCGTCCAGCAGTTGCTCGCGCACAAAGTCGGGATCCGCGCCCGGTCGCAGCCCGTTCGGCGGCCAGGCGTCCCGTCGCGCGGCCATTTCGTAGCCCTTCGGATACTGCGTGCCCGGCGGCGCCGCAAAGCCGGACTGCTTGACGTACTGCACCCACCGGTCGGACATGAACGGGGTCAGGTCGTGAATCGTGTTCGGATACGGATGAACGTCGCAATCGATCGTGGTCAGCGAGGTACGGCCGTTCGCGGCCTCCGCAGCCGCCGGCGCGTCGAGGACAGCCTGTGCCATGGAACCCCCTCCTTATCGCCCGATACTCGCCACCCACACCCCACCCGTCAAGACCTGGAGCCCAACCGTCGACAACCTCTGACTATGTGACCATGCCCCCCATGCACCTCCACGCCCTCCTCTTCGACCTCGACGACACCCTCATCCCCGACGAAAGCGCCTCTGAGGCCGCCTTCCTCGCCGCCTGCAAACCGGTTGCCGAACGCTACGGCCTCGACCCCGCCGCCGTCGGCCGTTCCGCCGGCGCCTGCGCCCGTCAACTCTGGCGCGCCTCGGACCACATCGCCTACTGCCAATCCATCGGCATCAGTTCATGGGAGGGCCTTTGGGCCGACTTCACCGGCGACGCCCCCGACCTCAAACGCCTCCACGCCTGGGCCCCCGCCTACCGTCGCGAGGCCTGGAGCCTTGCCCTCGCCCAGCATGGCGTCGACGACCCCGCCTACGCCGAACACCTCGCCGACCGCTTCCGCCGCGAACGACGCCAGCGCAACGCCATGTTCCCCGACGCCGCCGACCTGTTACCCGAATTCGCCCGCCGCCTCCCCCTCGCCCTCGTCACCAACGGCGCGCCCGACCTCCAGCACTTCAAGATCGACGCCTCAGGCGTCGGCCCCTACTTCCAGTCCATCGTCGTCTCCGGCGAAGTCGGCATCGGCAAACCCCACCCGGCCCCCATGCAACGCGCCCTCGAACAACTCGGCTGCGACCCCGCCAACGCCGCCATGGTCGGCGACAACCCCACCTCCGACATCGCCGGCGCCCGAAACACCGACGTGTACTCGGTCTGGCTGAATCGCGACAACGCTCCACCCACCGGCGACATTCGTCCAGACCACACCGTCTCCGGCCTGCGCGAACTCTCCAACCTGTTGGACTAATCGACCCTACGGCGCCGTCGAAGTCGCCGTTCTGGCCACTAGTCTCGAGTCACCGCTTCGGGTTGCGCTGTCGCAGCGACCCGGCAGCTTCGGTTGGGCATCGAGTTCACGCCGTCGGCAGCGGCATTTAGGGCTCAACCAGCTCGCTGCCAGCATCCGCACGATCCAAGGTCGTACGTGATCTCCCGGACACAAGCCCGATGGCTTGCCACATCGCCAGCACCAACGTCGCGACCGTGCGCACGACCCAGAGGATCGGGCGCGAGAGTGGCAGCACGAACTCTACGAGGTAAACGGGGATCAGCCAGCCGACGACTCGCGGCCGGGCGGCGAGCAAAAGCCCAGTGGTCAGCGGGAGCACGTAGTAGCGACCGTGACCAAGCATGAGCGCGAACCCATAGGCCAGCGAAACTCTGAACATGCCCCAGCGAGGATCACGGCTCAGCCACCCGACCAGCGGCGCCGATGCAAGGACCGCAAGCATGGGCCAGTCCTGCGAACCTCGAAGCCCGTCAGGCATCTCGACACCAAACGCGCGGGTGAATCCCCAGAAGACCGGCAGTCCATCGCCGCGGTCTTGTAGATGGCCGACAACAGCCCAATGCACGGCTGCGGCATCACGAATAAGGAAGGGTCCGACGATCAGCGCACCGATTGCTGTCGCGCCAACCACGTAGAGCGCAAGCATCTCGCGCTCTCGACGGGCGTAGAACCCTGCAAGCACTAGGCCTGGAATCACAAACTCCGATCGCGTAACAACGCTTAAGCCGATCAGCGCGCCGGCCTGCCAGGGAACCCGGATCCGCAGCACCGCCGCCACCAGGAAGAACGCGGCCACGGCCGAGGCGTGTCCGTTGAGCGCGCCCGCCTCAAACACCCAGGGCGTGAACAGCCACAGGACTCCGATTGCGAGAGACAAGGGCCGCGACAGGCCTTGTCTGCGGGAGAGAACGATAAGCAGCCAGGCAGCCGCGACCTCGAAGATGTGCACGATGACCTTGACGGCCAGAATCCGGTCCCAGCCCTGGGCGTCAAAGACCCGCTGCAGCGGGGCCAGCAGCATGGGAAACAACGGCAGATGGGCATAGGTGAATGATTGGTCCGAGTTGTTGGCGTAGTAGTTGAAGTGCTCAGAGGTGTAGAGGTCCTCCGCAAAGGCGAAGAAGTGCTGGAGGTCGCCGTACAGGAACGTCTTGCCCTCCAGCGACCGCAGCGTCAGCGCCACGGCCAGGGCCCCCGCCCCTAGCGCGGCAAGCACCGGCAAGCGATCGAGGTGCGCGGCAACCGCGCCGATGCGCGTCAGGATGGTCGCGTTTCTCGTCCGAGCGTGATATTCGACACCTTACGGCCTCGCGGGCGCGGATATACTCCAATACTCCCCGCGGGCGGCTGCCGGGTCATCCGGTGTCCGCCGGGACGGACCGGCCCGGAAATGAGGTGTGGCGATGGCCTCCATGGACTCCGAGTTGCGGCGCCAGGCGCATATGCGACGCAGCCCTCTCACGTTCGTGCGCGAGCACTGGCGCGCAATCCTTACGTATCTGGTGCTCACCAGCCTGCTGATATACGGCCTAACGAATGCCTCAGAACTCACGCTAGGAATCCTGGCCTTCGTCGCGCAACTGCTGTTCGCCATGATGTTCATGGTCGTGCAGTTCGGCGCTCTCTTTTACCTGCTTGGCCGGGGCCGAGTCTATTGGGTCCAGCCTGGTGAGACCGGGGTGTACTTCACCGACTACCGCGGCAACGATCAGGTCCTGGAAGTGGCGCGGAGGGTGGTGCGCTTGCTGCAAGGCGCCAAGGCATTCAAGCGCATGGGCGGCGAGATTACCCGCGGCGTGCTGCTGGAAGGCCCGCCCGGCACCGGCAAGAGCTATCTGGCCCAGGTGATCGCTAATGAGGCGAGCATCCCGTTCGCGTACGCCTCGGCGCCAGGGTTCCAGAACATGTTTCTAGGCATCGGCAACCTGCGCGTACGAATGCTCTACGGCAAGGCACGCAAGCTGGCGCGCAAGCATGGCGCGGCGATCATTTTCATCGACGAAATCGACGCCATCGGCATGGCCCGTTCCGGGCAGACGGGCGGTGGCATGTTCGCGGGCGGCATGTTCGGCGGAGGAGCCGGTTTCGGCCTGCTGAACGAGCTGCTGCTGCAGATGGATCCGCCGAATTTCGACAACGGCTGGTTCTCACGACTGCTGCGAACGATTGGTCTTCGGAAGACTCGAGCCATGCCGCCGATCGTGCTGACGATGGGCGCCACCAACCTCGCCTCGGCGCTGGATCACGCGCTCCTCCGGCCTGGCCGTTTCGACCGCAAGATCCACGTTGACCTGCCGGACCTGGACGGGCGCAAAGACATCATCGAGTACTACTTGGCCAAGGTCCGGCACGAGGACATGCCGGTGGATCGCATGGCCAACGACACGATTCTGTACACGCCGGTGGCTATCAAGTTCGTGATCAACGAGGCCGTGATTCACGCCCACTTCGACGGGCGCGACGCCATCAGCTACGACGACTTCACGCGAGCCCGCGAGAACCATGAATGGGGGTTGCGCGAACCAATTCGCGGGCTCACCGACGAGGACCGGCGGCGGCTGGCCTACCACGAGGCCGGGCACGCCATCGCCCAGGTGAAGCTCAAGGAGTGGGAACGGCTAACCAAGGTGACCATCATCCGCCACGGCGACGCGCTGGGCTTGGCGGCGTGGAAGCCAGTCGAGGAAAAACGCGTGCTCATCCGCGAAGAGTTGCTGGCCAGCATTCAAGTCAGCCTGGCCAGCCGCGCGGCCGAGGAGTTGTTCCTGGGGTCGCAGACGCTAGGCGTGACGTCCGACTTTGCCGGTGCCACGCATCTGGCATTCCAGATGCTCAGCTTCTGGGGCATGGACGGCAGCTTCTATTCGTCGCTTCCATTCGGTCCGATGGTGGACGCCAACGATCCGCGCATGAAGCGCAAGATCGACCAGGTGCTGGAGCAGGAATACCGCAAGGTCAAAGGCCTGCTCTCGGAGTACTCGGGCGCGGTGCATGAACTGGCCCAGGAATTGATCGAGAACGACGAGGTGGACGGCCAGGACGTTGAGGACATGGTCAAGCGCTGGGACGAGAAGATCACCGAGGGCAAGTCGCTCAAGGCACTGCCTGAAGGCGGCGTCCTGGTGGGCGTCGACGCCGAGCCGCAGCCATACGCCTACGGCGGCAACGGTAGCGGCAATGGCGCGAACGGTCGCAACGGGCACTCCGATGAATCGCCCGGCCGTGCCCGGCGACGCAGCAGGCTCCGAGACCGATACAAGTCCCGCGGCGCCGACGACTCCTAGCCAGCAGATCCGCGAGACGCGCGTCCGGCTCTCGCCGGGCGCGCGTCTGGTCGACTAGCCCCCTTACCCGTCGATGAGCGCCAGCCGGTCGGATAGGAAGTCCAGGCGTTCAAATGCGCCTCGGCGCAGTCGCTGGTAAGTGCCGAGGGCCTTGTCAGCCTGTCCGGCGCGAATTTCGTCGCGGATGACCTCGGCATCGCCGACGAAGCGGTCGAAATGTTCGAGAAACGTGCCGTGAAAGAGCGTGCCCAGCGCCGGGGCCTCGAGTTCGGCAGCGCGTGCCTTCGCGTCGTTCATGGCTCTGTGGAATTCAACCGCCTGCTGCTCCGCACTGCCGATGCCTTCGAGCGTTGCCCATGAATCGGCCTCGGGCCCAAAGAAAGCATCAAACGCGGCTCGCTCGTCGGTCAAAATGGCCGCGACTGTTTCCTTATACGCCTGCCGCTGAGCATCCGGCGAAACCGCCGGCGCGCCGTCCGAGGACGCGGTTGGCTCTCCGCAGGCAACCAGGAGAACGGCAGTCGTGACTACACCGAACGCGCGTCGGTCGATTCGCCGCTGCGTCACAGCCAGAAGTCAGCCGCCAGTCGCTGGGGAGCAGGTACGAGAGACGCACGAACGGTCCGACCTCGTCCGGCCACCGTCGCCCACTAGACCTCGACCTCTTCCCAGGCGTCGACGTCCTCGCGCTTGCGATTGTCGTCCTCAATCTTCAGGCCGAACTGCCGCATGCGGGCGTGGGTAAGGATGATGAGCTGGCAGCGGTCGGCGCCGTCGCTCATTCGGGTGGTGTAGGTGGCCTTCATGTCGAACTGCTTGAAAAACTCGTCGTCGTAGACGTTGCTGACGCTGCAGACCGGATGGTCCTTGCCCGGCGTCAGGCCGTATGGGCAGGTTCCGAACTCGATCACCGCTGACGACTCCGCTCGCTGGTCGACCTCAACGGCGTCGTGCGAGACCAGGTGCCGACGTCGGGCCGCCCATGCCTGAGCGATATCCATCGGCTCGGGATCTTCAAGATCGCCCAGGCTCTCGGCATCGGCCCGAGCCTGGCTGCGGAGCGCAGCCTCGGCCTGCTCGGCAAAGTCCGGGTCGGCATCAATCGCCTGCATCACCATCAGCCGCATGAAGCCGCCCATCTGGTTTTGCAGTCCAGGGGTGGGTGGGCCGAGTGCCGCCGCGGGCGCCTCAGGCTCGTCCGGCTCGGTGGCCATGGCTGCGGCGGTTTGCTCGGGCGCGGGAGCGGGAGCGGCCACCGACGGTGGGCCCGCCGGTGGAGCCGTTTCGGTCGGACCGTTCACATCCGGGGCGTAGGCCGACAAGCGCTGACCAGTCGGCTGCGGGTCAATCGGTGCGGCCACAGGCGCGGGCTCGGGCGCCGCTTCGACGGCGGCGACCTGCGACGCCTCGGCGGCCTGGCCGTTGGTTGAGGCGGCAAAGGTGTCCTGGATGGCCAGCGCCATGGCGTCGGCCGCCGGCAGAGGTTCGGCCGGCGTCGACGACGTGGTAGCGGACGCTGAGATCGGAAGCGCAGACGGCGCTGACGTCGCCGAGGCATTGCCCCCGGGCGCTGGCAGGGCAGGCGCGGAGGTACTACCAGCCGAGGGACCGGAAGCTCCCGGCGATGCCTCAGCTCCAGCCTGACCCGCGGTGACCGCACCTCGCAGGTCTTCGGCGATGCCCTGGCCGGCCACGTTAACGTCGTCCGCCGCGCCCTGCAGTGTGTCTGAGAGTTCCGAGCGGATGTCGGCCAGCTCCTGGCGCGTGTTCTCGGCTTCCTGGCGCAGAACGTCCATTTCCTCGTAGAGGATGGAGAATTCTTCGGCGAATTCCTTGCGAAACTCGCGCGTCATCTGGCGCAGTTGCCGCACCCACCGGCCCAGCGTGCGCATGGCGCGCGGTAACCGCTCCGGTCCCAACACAATGAGCGCGAGGACAAGAACAGCGAAAAACTCGGCGACACCTATGCCGAACATGAAAGATCAGAGCGGCCGGCGGCGGCCAAACGTTAGGGGCCTAGGTGCTCAATCGTAGGCAGCGCGGGACACCGCGACAAGGGTTCCTCTCACGATGCGCGTGCCCTGAGGGCCGTGCGCACGGCCTCGCCGAACTCGCCAGTGGAGGCCGTGCCGCCCAAATCGACGGTGAGGACGCCGGAACTTGTCACGTCGGCCAGCGCATCCAGCAGCAGCTTGGCGGCTTCGAGATTCCCGAATTCTTCCACCATCATGGCCGCAGACCAGATGGATGCGAGTGGGTTCGCGATTTCTTGGCCGGCAATGTCGGGCGCGGAGCCGTGGACCGGTTCGAACATTGGCGGATAGCCGGTGCCCGGACTGAGATTCGCGCTGGGCGGCACGCCCAGGCTGCCCATCAGCGCGCCCCCGATGTCGGACAGGATGTCGCCGAATAAGTTCGAAGCAACCAGCACATCCAGAGTCTGGGGATTGCCCACCATGCGCGCGGCGCAGGCATCCACCAGGTTGCGGTCGGTGGTGATGTCCGGGTACTCACCTGCAACCTCGTCGAAGATCTCGTCCCAAAACACCGGTGCGAATTGCAGGGCGTTGGACTTGGTGACGTTGGTGACATGGCGTCGGCCCAGGCGTTCGGCCAGGTCGAAGGCGTGCCGGACTACACGCTCGACGCCCACGCGGGTAAAGACCGTCGTCTGGAGCGCGACCTCGTAGGAGGTGCCCCTGTGCACGCGACCGCCGGTGCCGGCGTACTCGCCCTCGGAGTTCTCGCGGACGCAGATGAAGTCAATGTCCTCCAGCCGGTCGGGCGCAAGTGGACTAGGGACGCCCGGCCAGATGCGGACCGGGCGGATATTGGCGTACTGCTGAAAGCTCTGGCGGATCAGCAGGATCATCTCGCGCTGCGAGATTGGGTCGGGAACGCTGGGGAAGCCGCAGGCGCCGAAATAGATGGCGTCGAACTGCTCCAGGGTCTTCAAGGCGTCGGAGGGCATCATCTCGCCGTGATCGAGGTAGTACTGGCAGCCCCAGGGGAAATCCTCGAACTCGAGAATGAAGTCGCCGGTGACCTCCGACAGCGTTTCCAGGGTCAGGCGACCTTCGCGAATGACCTCGATACCTATCCCGTCGCCGGGAACTACAGCAATCGAGTGCGTGGACATGGCACCGACTCCGGGAGCGAGCGGGCAGAGTATACGGGCGGCGACTCCACGGCCCGCAGCGGAGTTGTGGCACCTTGCGTAGGAATTCGAACCGACAGCGATAGCCGGTGAGTACGGAAGCGACTTTTGAGGACCTGGTGGACGCGCTGGGGCGTCCGGGTTGTGCGATCTGTCGCCTGTCGACGCGGCGGGCCGACCGGTTCCTGGGGTCGTACATCTATGAGCACGTCAACGACGTAGACCTGCGCGCGACCATTCGCGAAGCGCGCGGATTCTGTGAGGTTCACGCCGGGCACTTCCTGGAGAAGCTGGACGCGCTGGCGGTGGCCATCACGTACCGCGACATCCTGAATACGCTGGTCAAGGAGCTCGACGGCGCGGAACCGGCCCGTCGCGACGGCTCGACCGGTTTGCGCGCGCGGCTGCGAGGGCTGGCGAGAAGTCGGTCACGGAGCCCACGAACCGCGGCGACGTGTCCGGTGTGCGAGGCGGAGGAGGCGGCGGCGGGGCGGGCGCTGGACGTGCTGACGCAGCATGGCGATCAGATTGCCGAGGCGCTGGCCGAAGGCGATCCCTTCTGTCTGCCGCATGCGCGGGCGGCGCTGCGACGGCGGCCCGGATTCGCGGCGCTACAAGCCCGTCAGCATCGGGGCTGGTCGGCGCTGCGGGATCGGCTGTTGGAGTTCATTCGGAAGTCGGATCACAACTACCGGTGGGAGACGCTGACGGACGAGGAGCGGGCGGCGATTGTGGGCGGGGTGCGCGCGGTTACCGGCATTCGCCAGCGGCCGCGGGACGACGCAAAGGCGGAGACGCGCAAGCTGCGGCGGGGCGGGACGAACGCGGTGCGGTCCAACCGGCACCCACCGAGAAAGCGCCGGTCGCGCTAGCCAAGGTCCGCCTCGCGAATGAAGCGCAGGATGCGGTCAGACATCTCGTCGGGCGCTTGAAGCTGAAGAAAGTGGCCGGCGTCGGCCACCATATAAAGCTCGGAGCTTGGCAACAGCCGGTGGAACTGACGGGCGACGGCCGGTTTAAGGTAGGGGTCACGGGCGCCCCAAAGGATGAGCGTGGGCGTCTGCAGGGCGGTGAGCGTTTCCAGGCTGCGCTGATTGGCCTCGATCTGGTCAACGATTTCGTTATTGACGGTGTGGAAGGCCCGTCGAGCCGTCGGTGAGTGCCGGAAGACACTGTGAAAGATCCGCAGCAAGCGATCGAAGTCGGCTGTCCAGCCCGGCAAGACTTGACCGACTTGCCAGCGGTAGACGTGCCACGACAGGCCGGTTCGGCCGATATCGAGAAAGCGCCGGACCAGCCGTCCGACGTAGGGCAGGTGGAGCAGCTTGAGGGCAAAGGGCATGCGGGCGGAGTTCCAGCCGAAGTAGGTGTTGAGCAGGACGAGGGCATGGGCACGCCCGGGGTTCGCGGCGGTCCAGCGAATGGCCGCCGGGCCGGACATGTCGTGGGCCACCAGGACGACGCGTTCCAAGTCAAGGGCGTCGAGAATCTGCGCCAGCGTCCGGTCCAACATGTCAAAGCCGAGTGAGAGTCCGTCGTTCGGCTGGGAGGACCCCCACCCAAGGAAGTCGGGCGCGACGGTGCGGCGCTCGGCCGCCAGCCTGGGTTGCAGGCAGCCGTAGATGCGGGAGTCGTCGGGCAGGCCGTGCAGGAGGACGACGGTTGGCTGGCCCTCGCCAGCCTCGCGGACAAAGCAGTCGCCGGCGGGTACCCAGACATGCCGTCCAGGTGGGGGCGCCCAGTCGGCGACGGGGTCAGCGGCCATTGGCGGCTCGCAGCAGGCGGAGGCCCCGCAACCATTCGGCCGCGCCCCAGGCCTGAGCCGGCGCACCTTCGGGAGCGAAGGGGGCCTCGGGCTGGAAGAGCTCGCTGACAGCGCCCACTACACCGTCGCTCAGATGCGCCAGCATGGCCTCGCGCAGGCCACGAAGCTCGTCGGCGGGAGCTCCGGCCTTGAGGCTGGCCTGGATGTACATGCCCAGCAACCAGCTCCAGACCGGGCCCTGGTGATAGGACCCGTCGCGCTCGCGCGGTCCGCCACCGTAGAAGGGGCAGTAGGCCGGATGGTCGGGCGACAGGGAGCGAAGTCCGACTGGCGTCAATAGGGCCTCGCGGGCCTGTGCGAGGACCGAGGCGCGCTGCTGCGGTGAGAGCAGGTCCCCGGCGACCGCGAGGGCGATGACCTGGTTGGGTCGAATTGCGGGGTCGGAGCCGTCGGGACCATCGACGACATCGAAGAGGCCGCCAGTCTCGGGATTCCAGAAGCGTGTCGCGAACGAGTCCTCAATAAGGGAAAGAATGCCCGTGTCGAAGGCGTCGCGCCAGCCGATGCGAGCGAAGGCTTCCTTGGCGAACTTGAGGCCGGCGTACCAAAGGGCGTTGATTTCCACGGGCTTGCCGCGACGCGGGGTGACGACCCAGTCCTCGAACTTGGCGTCCATCCAGGTCAGCTGGAGGCCGTCCTCGCCTCCGGTCAGCAGGCCGTCGGCGGGATCCATGCGGATGCCGTGGCGGGTGCCGCGGATGTGCCAGTCGATGATCTCAAGCAGGGCGGTGCCGAGCACGTCCAGGATCTCGGTGTCGTCGGTGGCGCGCACGTAGGCGGCCAGGGCGTGGGTGAACCAAAGGGCGGCATCAAAGGCGTGGTATTCGGGTTCGTCGCCGGCGTCGGGCCAGCGGTTGGGAACCATGCCCTGGTCGATGGCCTGGGCGTAGTTGAGCAGGATGGTCTTGGCCGTGGAGGCGCGGCCGGTTTCCAGGCAGAGGCCCGGCAACGAGATGAGGGTGTCGCGGCCCCAGTCGCCGAACCACGGGTAGCCGGCGATAACGGTGTTGGGCTCGGGGGCGAAACCGGGAAGCGACGGCCCTCGATGCACAAGGGTCTGGTCCGCGGCCAGCCTCAAGCGCTGCTCCAACGGGTCGGCGGCGGAGGCCACCAGCGAGACGGAGCGCGCATCGAACCTGGCCATGGACGCATCAACATCGGCGGCGGACTGAAGCTCATCGGCGACGAATTGCAGGGTCACGCCGTGTCCGGGGCGTACCTCGGCAACGAAGTCCGCGGGAGCGAAAGCGTCCTCGGTGTAGTCGAATCCGCGGGCCTGTTCGACGCGGCGATGGAAGTTCCAGTACCAGTCGGACTGCATCTCGAGTCGCCAGCCGCTGCCGCCGAGGTGGACGCAGGGGGCGCCGCCGTCGGCCCGAACGGAGAGCGAGCCGGGTCCGGTCTGCAGGGCCTCGAATGACGGGTCGGCGCCGCGGCGGAGGGCGTGGAACCAGCGGAGCGTGACGAATGGTCGGACGCGGAGGCGTAGGGGGTGCTCGGCGTGGTTGGTGTAGCGAATGAACGTGCGGCTGCGTCCGCGTTCCATCCAGATGGTCTTCTCGACGGTTCCGGCGTCGGTGTCGAAGCGCCAGATGGGGCGCTGGCCGCGGAGGGTGAAGGCGGCGATGGCGGGGTAGCCGGCGGGGTGGAGCACGCCACCGTCGTACTCCTGGGTGCTGAGGGGGACCTCGGGGGCGTCGGCGGGTTGGATGAACTCGTCGGCGCCGGAGACGAGGACCCAGCGGGCGTTGGGGGGCGGGTCGGCGGCGACGAGGAGGCCGTGGTAGCGGCGGGTGGCGGCGCCGGCGAGGGTGGCGGAGGCGAAGCCGCCGACGCCGTTAGTGACGAGCCACTCGCGCTGGAGCAGTGGATCGGGGGCGCCGGTGAAGAGGTCGGCGGGGAGGTGGAGATCGCTCACGGGAAGGCCCGGCGGGGGGCGCGGAATGGGGCGGGTTCGTGCGCGTTAAGAGTTTTTTCCAAAAAACTCTTGAGGCGGCGCGGGGTGCATTTTGGCGGGGTTTGGGGGGCGGAATGGGGGCGTGAAGCCGAGGTGTTTGTGGGCGGGGACGGAGCGAGGAGGGCGGGGCCGCAGATCACCGGACCACGCAGGCGGCGGCTCGCGGGGGCGGGGGGAGGGAGCGGGAGCCGCAACTGGGCATCGGAGGGCGAGGGGGTGGCGGTGGTGGGGCGGGGTAGGTGCACTTGAGGGCGGGGTTGCGGGGACATCGGGGCTAGTGTACACTCCTTGCGGACAGAGGGCAAGGGTGAGACTGGCCGGCGGCCGGCGAGGGGCTGCCGGGGGCGAGCCGGGCTCGCCGTCGAGGGCGGCGATCGGCGCGGGGCGCCGTGGAGCGGCGCCTCGGGGCGAGGCGGTCGCTGTCCGGGTGCGTCCGGGCGGCGGTGCGATCCATATACTCCGCCGATGGCAAGCGCGGCGGCTACAAGCGAACGGCAGGCGCCGATCCTGGTGCTGATCGGCATCGGGCTGGCCGGTGGCGTGGTCAGCGGGCTGATCGGCGTGGGCGGCGGGATCGTCATGATTCCGCTGATGGTGGGGCTGCTGGGGATGACGCAGCACCGGGCGCATGGGACATCGTTAGCCATCATCGTACCCACGGCCTTTGCCGCGACCGTTCGCTACGCCAGCGTAAACCCCATCGACTGGTCGGTGGCGGCGGCGCTGGCAGCCACCTCGGTGGTATTCGCGGCGGTGGGGGCGCGGCTGACGGCCCATATCAACGAGAAGCTGCTGCGGCGGCTGTTTGCGCTGGTGCTGCTGGCCACCGCGCTGCGCATGTTCGTTTCGATCCAGGACGTGGCCCTGATGCACCTGGAAGGCGGCGAACGCCTGGTGGCGGCGGTGATCACCGGGGTCCTCACCGGCCTGGTCAGCGGGGTGATGGGCGTTGGCGGCGGGATCGTGATGGTTCCGGCGATGGTGATCCTGATGGGGATCGAGCAGGTGGTGGCGCAGGGGATCAGCCTGGCGGTGATCGTGCCGACGGCACTGTCGGGCACGATCCAGCACTACCGGCTGGGCAACGTGGACGTACGGCGCTCGCTGACGATCGGGATCGGCGGCGTATTCGGCGGGTTCGGCGGCGCGCAGGTGGCGCAGTGGCTGCCCGGGCCGGTGCTGCGGGCGTTCTTCGCCGTGTTCGTGCTGTATTCCTCCCAGCGGATGCTGGGGGTTCAGACGTGGGTGACGGAGCGGCTGCGGCGGGGGGAATAAGGCTTCTAGCATGAGAAGGCGCCCACAGGGGCGCCATTACGAAACGGCGCGCGAGGGAAGGCCGGCTACGGGCCCAGGGACAGTCTCCGACGCTCGCGGATATGATCTCGCAAGGGCGGCTGTTTGTTGATCACTGGCTCGCGCCGGCTGAACGGCGCGGTGCAGGGACTTTCGCTGCGGAGGAGCCGCCATGACGGCCGACTCGGCTTGCCTCAGCGGGGTCGGGGATCGGCGTCGCCGTAGATCTCGGCCTCAATCTCCGCATGCGGGATGTAGTCCGACGGATCCGTGTCCTTGAGTCGCTCGCTCAGAATTGCCATGTCCTCCGCGTCCTCGCGGCGCTCAAGCTGCTCAAGGTATTCGGCGTCCTCAACGGACACCAGAGCCACTACGCCCTTGCCATGGCGCGTGAGCACGATTCGCTCATTGCCGAAGGCGACCCGGTTAATGTGCTCGGACAGTTCGCGACGCGCCTCCGAGACACGCACCTTAATCATGGTCAGTCTCCTTTGTTTAAAGCATTGAGCGCCTCTCAGGGGATGATGGCACAAAAATCAACATATGTACGAATCATCTAAGTACTACGAAATCCAATGGCATCGCGCGGCGCGCAGGGAGATGCGACGGCTTCCGCTGAGGGACCAGCGGCGCATAGCCATGCACGTAGATGGCCTGGCCATCGACCCGCAGCCGACGGGATGCCGGCGAATGACCGGCCCGCATGTTGCGTGGCGAATACGAGTCGGCCGGTACCGCGTGGTGTACCAGATTCAGGGGAATGTCGCGATCGTCTTCATCGTCCGGGTGGCCAAGCGTGGAGACGTATACAGGCAGGCTGAAACGCTGTACGGGCGCCTGCGACCGACCAGGTGATGAAGCTCACGCGCTATCTCGCAGCACCGATTCCGCCAGGACGAATCTCTTGAAGTTCGGAATCCAATTCGTCGTTTTCACCTGTTGCGCCGTCTTCGCCCAGCGCACGGGGCGGCTGGCGGTGACTTAGCGGGTGGTTTCCATGAAAGAGTCCTGGGTGGCGGCTTCGGCGCGGTGGACGGCGGCGGCAAGGGCAGTGTGAAAGGGGTCAGGGGTCTGGTTGGAGGCTTCGGCGGCGCCCAGGTGGCGCAGTGGCTGTCGCGGGTGGTTCTGCGTGCGCTGTTTGCGGTGTTCCTGCTGTACTCCTCGCAGCGGATGCTGGCGGTGCAGACCTGGGTGACGGAGCGGCTGCGCAGGACGGACTGAAGCCGGGATCGGAAGAGGGCACCCATACCAGTTGCGCAGCGACCTGGCGTTCAAGCAGCGGCAAGTCTTCGGCTGTGGGTCACTCAAGGCTTGCGGGTGTGCCACGACAGATAGTCGATCGCGACGCCCGTGAGAAGCACCCGGACGAACCACGGGTGTTATTCGTGGATTGCACTCAAGACAGCCACAGCTACGAGAAGGCCACCTTCCCAAACGATTTCTCGCCCTCCACACCCCCAGCACGAGCGGCAACTCCAAGCCTCAGCTAAATCGACATTATCTTCGATTACTCGTCAGCCCAGTCACAATGGCGGCCCTACGTCGGAAACAAGAATCCGCGCTTGTCGATCTGGGCCTCGCGAGCCTTGGCCGCTGCCCCGCTAGCGCAGGCCAAGGTTCGGTAATCGATGTCGGTGAGGTGGGTAAGCACGTATTGCTGAAGCCGAGTGTTGTTTCGCTTTCCTGCGCCGTGCGGTCGAGGAATCAGAGACGACATCCGATACGCCACGTTCTTGCCTTTCCCGCAGTACACCGACTTTCTCGTTGCGCGGTTCCGTAGCTCGTAGACGCCGGGACCGAAGGGTGCATGCAAGTAGTCACTCGATGCCGGGTCGGGGAACCGTTGCCAAGCCGACCATTCGCTTGTGTGCTTCGCAGTGGTTTTCATGCTTCTGCCAAGTGTCTATTGGGTCGCCAGCCGTAACACCGGCACAGGCGGCGGAGACAAAGTCTAATTCCCAAGCCGCTCCGCCTCCATCGTCTGCACTCCAGTCGCTCTCCGCCGCACGGCCTTTCTGTTTGTGGGTCGCGCTGATAGCCCGACGCCGCAGACGCTCGCGGGTATCGTTGGGTACGTGCGGTTGTTTGCCGGTCCCTTGCCTACGTTGCCTGAGCAGCGGTGAAGGGGCGTTGGCTGAAAGGGAACCGCCGGGACGGCTGAATTGGACGCGATTCTCGGACTAAACACTCCTGATGTTCTCTCGGTTTTGGGCGTTGCGTGGTGCATGGGCCGGGTTCAAGGGCGAATGGCGGGAGTCCAGCAGTCGGTTGAGCAGCTGCACGCAGACATCGACGGTCTGCGGGAGGGCGTAAGGGTCACCGTGCCGCGGTCGTCGGCCAAGACCGAGTAAGCCGTCGGAGATGGTTGAGCTAGTTGAAGAGGTCATGAGGCAACAGGAATCGTCCGAAAGCGAGTTCATTCGGGAAGCGGTGCTTCGCTACATCGAAGAGTGTGAGTGGAGACGACTGCTTCAGTACGGCGACGCGAAGGCCAGAGCGCACGGCATGGACCCGGAGAATGTGGCTGCTCTGGTGGAAGAGTAGCGATGCGAGGTCCGCTCCGCCCACACCTGAGCAACGTCAGTCATCCTCACTAGGTGTGTCATCTGATTCCGATGATCCACTATCCACAGAATTATGTGGATGACCAACATGACCTCCGAGATGGTGATGCATGACTCGCAACTCAGCAAAGTAGATGATATACCGAACGATCGGAATTACACTGAACAAACACCAAACGATGAGAAAGCTAACGAACGCAACCGACCCACGCTGTACTCCTTCTCCACATGATTGGAAAAAAGCAATTGAAGTCACGCCTGCCAGAATTGTCACGATGACCAGCCAGGAAGTGAACCAAAAAGGAAGAGCCAACTCATGGAGTCCCTCTTCATCTCCCCGATGATAAAGAAACACCAAGAATTCCGAACTCATCAACGATACCATGATCGACAAACCCGCTAAGACAAATCCAAGGATCGCAGCTGCCACAGTAACTTCGATCCAAATGAGCCTTGGATAGAGCCAATCAGATCCAAAGTCGCCACGCGTGCCAATAAGAAATGCGGCCACTCCCGCGATCAAAAAATCCCACTGAAATAACACTTGTGGCCAGCGCGAGACTAGCATTTTCAGATAGCCCCGATTATTTTTCACTATTGAATTCCTCGCTGCTAAAGTCCTCCTGAAACTCATCATGGAATATGCCCATCATCATTTCAAATCTACGTGCTGAATCAAGCACAGGATCAGGGTCGCGTCGAAACGACATTGTGCGATTCTTATAGTTATCTTTCGACCTAAATCTTCCGCGCAAAGTTGATGTTGCTTTAACGTGAACTCGATCCAATTCAA
This sequence comes from Chloroflexota bacterium, assembly GCA_022824495.1. GTDB lineage: Bacteria > Chloroflexota > UBA11872 > UBA11872 > UBA11872 > UBA11872. Next base: position 67,620 of record JAJDZU010000015.1, read on the forward strand.
TCAAGCGAGAGGCTTGCTCAGCAATATTCGACTGCAGCAAATCCAAGACTGGCAGCAGCTCATTTGTAGATAGCCAAACAGTGGCCTTGGCTGCCAGCGTAGGACGCAGAACGCTTCGTAACCAGTCCGGGTAATCATCCCAAGTTGGATTTGGACGGTCCGCCGTCAGCGAAAATGACTTAATAGCGCCGGCACTGTCCAGCCAATCAGGAAAACTAATCCCAGGAACGAAACGAACATGGATTCGACTCGGTGTCGGCGCAGCATTTAGAAATCTCTCCAATATCCTGCGTGACATATTAGCCTTAAGCTCACGATGCGATTCGACGACTATTTGTCGAGTCATATAGTGCAAGGCGAAGTGTGCATATACAACACTTTTGTACGATTGATCATACTCAACAAACTTAAGACTCTGCGAGTCGTACTCACCAGTTGGAGTCTGGTTTGGCTTCTCATAGCCTACCTGGCCCAGTAGAAACTGGCCGTCCTCTGATCGTTCTGGCTCTGATAGTAGCCACTCTTTATTATGAAAGAAGACTCTGACATCTGGAGATAGTGCATGGTCGATATGGGTTTCGAGTCCACGCGGACCAAAAAACGTAATCTGCTCAGGCGAATCTGGACCCTCATACTCCGGCACAATCTTCAGAAAGAATAGATTTCGAGTAACATTCTCAGTTGGCATTGCCAGGCACCAAATAATGTGATTCTTCTGAATGCGGACGGAGAGTATACTGGATTCCGCAAGTAAGCGCCAGCAGAGATCCTAGGAGTCATCCTGATTATCGGCAAATGGCTCACCACCGAAGCTTGGTAGCAATGCCTTGCCTTTCGTCATGCGATTATTTTCCTTTTACTCAACATCCGTCCTTACAGGATGGCACCTGAGCGCATTTCAGCTCCTTCAGGAATGCACCGTGCATATAGTGATCTTCCTTTGCTTAGGCACCTCAATAAGGAAACTCGTCTGCACAACCTCAACTGCCTAGCATAAGTCGCTAGCCCCTTTGGGACGCACTGTGACACGTATAGGACTCATGTTCGGAGGGTGAGGCTTTTGTAGGTTGAGTTGACGGGTCTACGCGACGCATGGCGGCAGCAGCAACGTGATTCTGCTAACAAGTCTGTGCCCGCGCCTGGCCAAGACCACATGGCCGCTCAAATCGTGTTGTCCTGCGCCGCCTGACACGCCAACGACAGCCGTACCCATAATGCGATTAGACATTGGGTGCGTCATGCTGCTCGTTCCTTGAAGTTCAGGATCTGCCCGTACCTGACAAGAGGGTGGGGTCAATGGCCGACGGACCAAGTTGGGCCATCCGGCCACTTCCCCGTGGTCGACTGCTAGCGCCCCATCACGACGGGCAGACTTTGTCCACGGCCGTCGGCTCGATGTTGACGACGAGGAGGGATTCCTGGTTGACGGGGATGGTGGATAGGAGGTGGACGTTAGGGGCGAAGGTGACGGCGTGGCTGGGGCGGGGGGAGTAGGGCCTGGTACTGGAGAGGGCACTCACAAGGGTGCCCTTACGGGTCAGAGATTGAGGCTGGACGGGGAGAGGGTGCCGGCGAGGGGTAGTCCTGCCGGATACGACTGCCGCCGAGGGAAGAGGGTACCCACAAGGGGCACCCCTACCGGGTACGAGACGAGGGTGCCCGCGAGGATTAGCCCGACGGGATGCGGGTGACGCCGGGTATAGGATCGGGTGGCGCGGCGGCGTGCGGGGCTGGGGATGGGGACGGTTTCGATTGCGGACCATGGAGGTTGCGTTAGAGCGCCCGAAGATGACGAGCCAGCGCGTGATGGCCGCGGCGCTTGTTGTGATTGCCGTTTCGCTGGCCTGACAGACGGTTCGCCAGGAGCTGGGTTGGTGGGGAACCGCCGGATGGTGGGGGTACGCGCCGCTGGGCGCCCACAGCGCCATTGAGACCGAGGTGGACGTGGCCGACCTGTGGACTGTCAACGGGGAGGGCACGGCACCGGTAGGGATTGACCTGGCCGCCGGGGTGTGGACGATCGAACTGATTCAACCCCGGGACGACACGGCGCTAACGGGCGTAGGTCTGGACTGGGGACAGGGCGGGATCGGCTGGTCTTCGGACCGTCCGGTCATCGTGCATGTTGGTCCCGGCTACGAGGATGCAGACCTTGGCGTTCCAGCAGGACCGGTGGATTTGAGCGTGGATACGGACGGGTCGTGGACGGTTCTGCTGGAGCCGGTTCCGCGCCCGTGAGCCGTATTTCAATGCGCCTGCGCCGACTCAGCGGCGCGTCGTTTCGCGTGGCGGTTTTCCTGTCGGCTTCGCTGGCGCTGGCGGTGATGGTTGGGGCGGGCGTGGACTGCGGCCATTGCTGAACGCTCGCGGGTAGAATCGCGGAAGGGCGGTTGTTTGTTGGTCGCTTGCCTGCGTTGCCTGAGCGGCGGGGTGAAGGGGCCTTTGGCGAGGAGGAACCGCCATGATGGCTGAATTGGGCGCGACTCTTGGACTCAGCACTTTCGTAATTCTCTCGGTTGTGGGCGTCGCGTGGGGCGTGGGGCGGGTTGAAGGGCGAATGGCGGGCGTGGATCGTTCGGTTGAACGGTTGCAAGTGGACGTTGGCTGCCTGCGAAGGCACGGACCCTGACATTCAACGGAGGCAGGACGATGGGCGCGACACACGTAACGGTCAGGATTACCAACCCCGCCGACGAGGAACGGTTCTGGGAGGGCCTTTTCCTGGTCGATACCGGGGCGACAGATTCGCTTGTCCCCAGGCCGCACCTGGAAGCGATTGGCCTCAAGCCGGAAGGGAAACGCCTGTACCAGTTGGCCGACGGCAGCGATCTGTCCCTCGACGTCACCGTTGCCAAGATCGAGTTCATGGGTGAGTTCGTGGGAGGAACGGTGATCTTTGGCGGGGACGACGCCGAGCCGTTGCTGGGCGTGACGGCGCTGGAGTCCGTCGGTATCGAAGTGGACCCGGTAAGCCAGAGGCTGAAGCGGCTGCCGGCCGTGCGACTGAAGTGAAGGAAGCGTGGGGTTGGCGTCCTCTCGGGATCCTCCGGATAGCGCTTGGTTGGTGACTTCTGAGCCGGTGGACGAGGCGATGAGGCGGCAGGAACGGTCCAGAAGCGGGTTCATCGACGAAGCGAAGCCTTGCTACATCGACGAGTGCGAGTGGAGCCAGTTGCTCCAGTACGGAGAGGCGAGGGCCAGGGCGAAGGGCATTGGCCCGGAGGATGTGGCGGACCTGGTGGAGGAGTACCGGGGTAGGAGGAAGGAGTGAGCGAAGAGGAGTGAGAGGTTAGAGAAGAGAAGCTGAAGAGTAGAGAGTCGGATAGGGCGTTGAGGGGGGGCCAGGGTTGACTGAAGGAGGACACGGAGGGGACGGCCTGCGCGCGTAGCTCCCGGGGGGCGCCAAGGGCCGCCGAAGACTCTGGCCCGGCCACTTCGACAAGCTCACCACGAACGGGATGGGGAGGAGTGAGTTGAGCGGAGTGTGAATTGAGAGACGACGAGGAGGGGTGGGAATGGTCCACGAAGGGCACGAAGGACCACGAAGAGTGTGACGGCTGGTGAGGCCACGGGGGCGGCGTGCCTGGGGCCTGGTCGGGGCTGCCGGCTTTCGACCCTCACCCTAGCCCTCTCCCTGCCAGGAGACCTTTGCGTAACTGCGGCGTGCGTGGCCGAGGGGGGGCGATCGGCGTCAAACGGCGGCCTCCGGCGGTGACAGCGGCCGCGCGGCGAGGGATCGGCAGGCGTTCCCGCCGTGATCCGTCGCCCCGAGGGCACACGG
>JAJDZU010000005.1 GCA_022824495.1 Chloroflexota bacterium
ACCCCACCTCCACCGTCGAACGCGACTAGCCCCTCAGCCGCCCCCACTGCCTCCGCACAGCCCACCCCTCAGCGTCCTCACCAAACCTGCACCAGCCCCGAACTCCCCCCTCCTTCTCTTGTCGTACGCATTCTTGCTACGCATCACCGAGCCGGCGATCCCGACCTGTCCAACCCCACACCCATCGCTCCCCACGCCGGCGCGGTCGCCCACCCCGATCTCTCCATCCCCATCGAATCCCAAACCACCCGCCCCACAGCCGCTACCCAACCACCCCGTCACCCAAGCCCCCCGCACCCGCACCCTCACCCCCGCCTCCGGCTTCGAACGCGACGAACCCCACCCCCGTCCAGGCCCACCACGCCCCCACCAAACCTGCACCAGCCCCGAGCTCCCCCTCACTCGCTCTTCGTACTCATTCTTGCCACGAACCACCATGCCCCCATTCCCGATCTGTCCATCCCCACGCCCACCGCCCCCGCGCCGGCGCGGTCGTCCACCCCAACCTATCCATCACCATCAAACCCCCAGCCATCCGCCTCAAATGCCGCTACCCAACCACCCCGTCACCCAAGCCCCCCGCACCCTCACCCTCACCCCCGCCTTCGCCTCCGCCCTCGCCGGGCCCTATTGCCCGGACCCTCTTGGCGAACTCACTCTTGAAACGAACTGGGCAGGCTCCGATCTCGCTCCACCGAATTCAGATCCCACCCTCGTCCCCCGCCCACGGCAGCGCTGAAACTGACGCCGATCTCACCGCCATCGAATCCCAAACCACCCGCCCCACTGCCGCCCCCACCAAACCTGCACCACCTACCCCCGACTCCGCCTACCGCGTTCCCTCTCGTACTCATTCTTGCAACGAATCATCAAGCCGGCGATCCCGACCTGTCCAACCCCACGCCCATCACCCCTCACACCAGCGCGGTCGCCCACCCCAATCTCTCCATCACCATCCGAGACCACCTGCCCCGGGACCGCTCCACAAACCGATCCCTTGGTGCCGCCCGGAACGCCCGCTACTCCCCACCCACCGAACCAGCCCCCGCTCCAACAACCTATTCACACACGAACCAATCAACTCGTCACCAACCACACCCGCAATCCGTTGCACCCGCCAGACGATCCGAACGAATCCACAACGCCCTGACTGACTGACACCCAGCCAAACGACTCGCCAAAACTACCGACAAGCTGTCTCGCCACTCATCCCGCCAAGTCCACAACCGGGCACGTCGCGCCCCTCGACACCTCGAGATGCCCGCGCGTCACTCACCCGAATCACCGACAACCTGGCCAATCCCCCTCCCCAGCACTCCCACACCCTGGCCGGTCCCTCGCCCAGGCACATCGACAAGCCGGCACGTCGCCCGTTCCGACGCAGCGAGAATCCGGAGGGTCGCTCGCCCCGACACCTCGACGAGCCGACCCGGCACCTCGCCCACCCCGTCCCACCACGGGAGACTCCAGTTGCCACCAACACTTATCCAGTGTACACTATCCGAGTAAGCCTCGCAACCCGGCCAGATGTTCACCGCGCTCCACCTCCTGCTACTCCTCCTCGCCTCCCACCTCCGTCCATGCCCCTCACGCCCCGCCCACTCGCAGCGGCACGGAACCTGCCGTGTCCGAATTTCGCGGGCCCGGATCATCCAACCGTCGCGCCAGCTCGCAACCTCGCCGAATCACGCCAAGCCGCGACACGCGCCACGCCCCCGCCCGCCCCTCTCTACCCCCACCCTGCTCGCGTCCCGATCCCACCCAAAATGCACCCGGCGCCGCCTCAAGAGTTTTTTGGAAAAGACTCTTCTTGCGCACGCGAGGCCCCTTTTTGCCGCCCACCCACCCAGCGCAACCCGCCCCATCCGCATAGAATCCCCGCGGCGCCTTCACCCCACCGATGCCCCATGCCTGACTTCCGAGCCGTCGTCATCACCGACAGCACCCACGACCGCGGCGGACCCTCCCACGGCCTCCACCGCACCTTCGACCGCCACCCAGACGTCCAAACCGTCGCCCTCGCCGACCCCTCCGACGGCCACCGCGACCACTGGCGCCAGGAAGCCGGCGCCGCCACCGGCTACGCCGACTACCGCGACATGCTCGCCGCCGAGTCCCCCGACATCGCCATCATCGCCATCCACCGCTACCACCAGGAACGGCTCGACGCTTTCCTCGACACCATCGCCGCCGGCGTCAAGGGCATCGTCATCGAGAAGCCCATCGCCTCCCAACCCGCCCATGCCGACCAGATGGTCGCCGCCGCCGACACCGCCGGCGCCCGCGTCGTCCTCGCCCACCGCGGCCGCGAAAACCCCGCCGTCCGCGAAATCAAGCGCCAGGCCGCCACCGGCAAGTGGGGCCCCCTCGTCCAGATCAAGGCCCGCGGCAAGGGCGACCACCGCTGCGGCGTCGTCGACCACCTTGTCCTCGGCACCCACGAACTCAACACCATGCTCTACTTCGCCGAAGCCAACCCCATCTCCTGCTGGGGCACCGTCCTCGTCAACGGCGCCCCCGCCCAGCTCAGCGACGCCGCCGACGACGAGATGTACGAATCCGGCCCACAGGTCGGCGACCGCATCTTTGCCCAGTACACCTTCCCCAATGGCATCATCGGCTCCTACGAGTCCCTCCCCATCGGCGACGGCTCCAACGGCGGCGACGCCCTCGGCTGCGACCTCTTCTTCCAGAACGCCGTCGTCACCACCCGCGCCAAGCCCGATGCCGCCATCCACGTCTTTCCCCAGGGCGACATCTTTCCCCAGCCCGAACTCGGCGCCTGGCAACCCCTCCTCCCCGCCGGCTGGACGCCCCCCGCCGACGACCCCGGCGCCCCTTACTGGGCCGACTGGCCCGGCCGCGAGTCCACCGCCTGCAGCAACCGCACCATCGGCGCCGAACTCGTCCGCTGCCTCCGCGAGAACCGAGCCCCCGTTGACGCCAGCGGCATCCACGACGCCGCGGTTGTCGTCGACATGATCATCGGCCCTCAGCGCAGCCACCTCGAAGGCCGCCGCCTCGACCTCCCGCTCGAATCCCGCGGCAACCCCTGGGAGGACTGATCCCGCGAACCTGACGCCGCCCCCCGGCGGCCAACCCACTGGGAGCGCCCCGTGCCCCTCGGCGCGCTAGCCCTCGTCCTGATCTCCGCGGTTCTGCACGCCAGCTGGAACCTGATCGCCAAACACAACCGCGGCAGTTCTCTCTTCTTCTTCCAGGCCCTCGTCGCCGCCACCGTCATCTTCCTCGTCCCCTTTATCGTCCTCCTCATCCAGAACCCCTTTCCACCCGAGGGCTGGATCTGGATCATCCTCACCGGCATCATCCACACCTTCTACTTCGGCACCCTCGCCACCGCCTACCGCCGCGCCGACCTCTCCGTCGCCTACCCCATCGCCCGCGGCCTCGGCCCGGCCCTCGTCCTGGTTGTCGCCGTCGGCGTCCTCCGCGAGCCGGTCTCGGGCCTCGGCATCGCCGGCGTCCTGGCCGTCATCCTCGGCATCTACACCATCAACATCCAGCGCAACCGACCCGGTTTCTGGCTGGCTCCCATCCAGGCTCTCACCCGCCCCGAAGGCCGCTACGCTGCCGCCACCGGCGTCTCCATCGCCGCCTACACCCTGATCGACAACCAGGGCGTCTCGGTCGTCCATCCCCTCGTCTACATCTACTTCATGTACGCCCTGTCCGGCCTTGGTGTACTCGCGATCTTCGCCGCCCGCCCGCCCGACTGGAGCGCCCTTCGTCAGCCCCGACCCTGGGCCCAAGCCGCCACCCTGGCCGTGCTCTCCATCACCGCCTATTCGCTCGTACTCACCGCCCTGACCATGGCCCCAACGCCCTACGTCTCGGCGGCCCGCGAACTCAGCATCGTCATCGGCGCAATCCTCGGCGTCCTCTTCCTCGGTGAACCGCTCCGCCGCGAACGCATCGGCGGCGCAATCCTCGTCGCCGCCGGAGTGGCAATCATCGCCGTCGCCTGACCTACACGCGCTCCAACGCCACGGTAATGCGCTGCCCGTCAGTCCGAACCACGACATCACCTGCCAGATCGGTTCGAAACACATGCGCGCCCATCGCCCGCAGCCGCTGCAGCACATCGTCCCGCGGATGGTTGAACGCATTACCCAACCCAGCCGAGATGATCGCCACTTGCGGCTGCACGGCCGCCAGAAACTCGTGCGAACTCGACGTCCCCGCCCCATGGTGCGCAACCTTCAGAACATCGGCCTCCAACCCAGAAGCTCGTGCAACGAGGTCTCGCTCAGCAGCCCGCTCGATATCGCCGGTCAGCAGAATGTCAGCCTCGCCGACCCGTACCCGCAATACCATCGACTGGTTGTTGTCGCCGCGCGCAACATCCGGTGAGGCGAACAGCGCTTGTAGCGATACCGCCGGATGCCAATCCAGGATCTGACCGTCAACGGGCCGTTCAAGCACTGTCCCGGCCCTGTGGGCTGCGGCCTCAATGACCGATAGCAACGGGTGCGCGTGGTCCTTCGCGGCCATCCAGATTGCAGACACCGGAAGTGCCTTGAGAATGTCGGCCGCGCCGCCGATGTGATCGGCATCCGCATGCGTCAGAGCCAGGGCATCCAGGCGATCAACGCCCAGGCGCGCGAGTCTCGGCAGCAGAACCTGCCGAGCCGTCTGGGGATCCGGGCCAGCATCGACCAGCAAGGCGCGCTCCCCAAAGCGAAGCAAGATGGCATCGCCCTGGCCAACGTCAAACACCCGAAGCTCAAGTTCCCCGGGCGGCAGTGGCGGCGGTGTCGAGCGTCCAGGCGGGCCTCCCACCGCCTGACCCAGCACCACCAACGCGATGAACAGCAGTAGCCCAACAATCGCCACCGGACGCGCTGCCGGCCCCGGGTGCGGAAGCCTTGGCAACCGGACGAAAGGCGTCAGCCCTGAGACACCCTGCCCGCGGTCATCTCAACCGCCCGCCCAGAGCCATTAGCCCCTGCTCTCACAGGGGTCGAACGTGTCCGTCGCCCAGAACGACCCACTTATAGGTCGTCATTTCCTGCAGGCCCATCGGTCCGCGCGCATGCAGCTTCTGCGTGCTGATGCCGACTTCGGCTCCCAGGCCAAACTCGCCGCCATCGGTGAACTGGGTTGAGGCGTTGACGTACACCGCCGCCGCGTCCACTTCATCCGTAAAGCGCCGCGCATTGCCATGCGAGTTCGTCACGATCGCCTCGGAGTGGCCTCCGCCGTGCCTGCGAATGTGGGTGATGGCTTCGTCCAAGCCATCGACCACTGCAACTGACATCCGAAGCGACAGCCACTCGGTATCGAAGTCATCCTCGCCAAGTGGCGCAATCAGCGCCTTGTCGTCAAGCAGCCCACCGATGTCGGGACCGGCGTGAAGCTCCACACCACGTCCAGCCAGTTCGCGCGAAACCGAAGGCAAGAACTCTGCCGCGACGCTCTCATGCACCAGCAGCGTGTCCAGGGCATTGCAGATAGAGGGACGGCGGGTCTTGGCGTTGATGACGATCCGCTGGGCCATCTCCAGGTCGGCGCCGACGTCCACGAAAGTGTGGCAGACACCCCAACCGGTCTCGATCACCGGGATGGTGGCCGTCTCGGTTACGAAGTCGATCAGACCAGCGCCGCCGCGCGGCACGATGACGTCAATGTGCTCGCGATCTCGCAGCAGATCGTTGAGCAATGCGCGATCGGGATCGGCGATCAACTGCACGGCAGCGGGCGGCGCCCCGGCCGACTCAGCCGCTTGGCCAATCGCGCCGGCCAACGCGACGTTGCTGTGAAGCGCCTCTTTGCCGCCACGCAGGATCACGGCGTTTCCAGCCTTCAGGCAGAGCGCCGAGATGTCTACCGTCACGTTAGGCCGGGCCTCGAAAATCACGGCAACAACGCCAAGAGGAACGCGACGCCGACCGACTTCAAGCCCATTCTTGAGTCGTCGGGCGTCCTCCACGCTGCCGACCGGGTCGGCAAGTCCGACTACGGTTCCAACGGCTGAGGCAATGTCGGCAATCCGTTCCGGGGTGAGCGTGAGCCGATCGATCAGCGCATCGGTCATACCGGCCTCACGTGCCGCGTCAACGTCGACCTGATTGGCAGCCAGGATTTCGTCGGTCTGCGCCGTTAGCCCGCCGGCCATGGAGTCCAGAATGTCGTTCTTGACGCCGGTTGGCAGGGTCGCCAGAACTCGGGCGGCATCACGCGCCGCGGCGCCAATGGCTGTCAGGTCAACAGTTGGACGGATTGGTGTCAGAGTCGTCATTGGGCTCACTCGGCGTCGGGGTCGATCAGGACCAGATTGTTGCGGTGAACGGCCTCGTCACCGCTTGAGGCTCCGAGGATAGCGCCGATTGACGTTGAAGGCTTGCCGCAGATCCGCGACAGGTCGCTCGACGCGTAATTCGCCAGTCCACGCGCGAATACGCTTCCGCGCGCGTCGGTCAGGCTAACCAGATCGCCACGCTCAAAGACGCCCTGCACCTGGGTAATGCCAGCCGGAAGCAAGCTACTGCCGTTGCTGACCAGAGCCCGGCGAGCGCCGTCGTCTACGACAATTGATCCACGCTGCGCCACGCTGGAACTGAGCCATCGAGCGCGGCTGGATCGCCGGGGGCCCTGACTGGCAAAGCGCGTTCCGAGGCGTTCACCTGACTCAAGTCGCACGATCACGTCGGGTTCGTCGCCACCGGCGATGACGACATCGATACCGTCGGCCGAAGCCTCCAGCGCCGCCTGCAGCTTGGACCGCATGCCGCCGAGGCCACCCTGCGACGCTCCGCCGGCAATTCGTTCAAGCTCCGCACGCGGCATGTTGCTGGCATCGGGAATCAACTCCGCGGAGGGCTCGCTATCGGGATCTGCCGTGTAGAGGCCGGCCGTGCGGGAAAGGATGTACAGGCAATCGGCACCGACGAGCTTGGCGATCAGAACCGACAGTCGGTCATTGTCACCGAACCTGAGTTCCTCCGTTGCTACCACGTCGTTCTCGTTAGCGATTGGCACGACACCGGCGTCAAAGAGTCCCGTCAGCGCATTTCGGGCGTTCAGGTAGCCGGTGCGATTGTGCAGATCGGCTCGCGACAGCAGCGCCTGCGCGACAGTCATATTCGCCTCCGCGAAGCACTCCGAGTAGTGGGCCATCAGGGGCGCCTGTCCAATTGCCGCCAGAACCTGACGCGTAACCAACGCGTTGCCGGTCAGCGGGACAATAGAGCGACCAACAGCCACCGCACCGGACGTGACCAACGCAACCTGCGTCCCCTGCAAGCGAGTGTCCGCGACCTGACGCGCCATGTTGGCAATAAACGCGTGATTGATCCCTGAGTCACCCGCGAGCAGGCGAGTTCCACTCTTCACGACAATGCGACGGGATCCGTGCGGTGGCACCCGGTGGCCCCTTGCCTGCGGAGAAGCGGCGCACAGATTGTAGTCAGCCGTCGCCGACTCCCCATAGTCTCGCGCCTATAATGGCGGCTCGCGGCTCTGGCGCCGGTCGCCGCATGGTTGCAGATAAGCGAGACGATGGACCGATACGACACCGATAACATTCGCAACGTGGCCCTCGTCGCCCACAGCGGCGCGGGCAAGACCTCGCTGGCCGAGGCGCTGTACTACGTCACCGGTAAGGCCTCGCGCCTGGGCAGGGTCGAAGAACACAACACGATCTCCGACTACGACCCGGACGAGCACGAGCGAGGCATGTCCATCAATTTGGCCGCCGTCGCCTGTGAGTGGAACGGGTCGAAGATCAACGTCATCGACACGCCGGGCTATGCCGACTTCGTCGGCGAGGTGATTTCCGGCCTCAACGCGTCCGACGCCGCCGCTGTGCTTGTCGACGCCACGTCGGGAATCGAAGTGGGAACGGAGATCGTCTGGCGTCTGGCTTCCGACCTCAATCGTCCGCGCCTTCTGATCGTGAGTCGGGTCGACCGGGACAACGCCGACACCGAGTCGGTCGTCGACGATCTGCGCGAACGGTTTGGTGCGAACGTCGCCCCAATCCAGGTACCGCTTGGCAATGGTTCCGGATTCCGGGGCGTGGTTGACCTGCTGGACGGCAAGGCGCGCATCTTTGCCGACAGTGGCTCGTCAATTGCCGATGTGCCAGACGACCTGGTCGACACGGTTGAGGAGGCTCGCGAACAGTTGGTCGAGGCCGTGGCATCCACCGACGATGACCTTCTTGAGCAGTATCTGGAAGGCGAGGAGTTACAACGCGCAGATCTCGAGCGCGCGCTGCGGGCCGGGATAGCGGACGGCAGCATTTTCCCGGTGCTGTTCACGGCGGCGACTGACCTCAAGGGCGTTCGAGAGGCCATTGAGGCACTGGCGACGCTCGCCCCATCGCCTGCCGAGCGGCTCGAGAGCATGCTGGAAGGAAGCACTCCGCCAATTGACGGGTCCGTGGTGGCCCAGGTGTTTAAGACACTCGCCGATCCCTTCGTCGGCAAAGTCTCGATGTTCCGACTATTCGCGGGCCAGATTGACGGCGATGCGCAACTCGTGGATCAACGGACCGGTGACACTGAACGGTTGACGAACATTCAGTTCGCAACCGGAAAGGAAGGAAGTCCCGCGCGGCAAATGGCAGCGGGCGACATTGGCTTCGTTACCAAACTGGACGGCGTCGCGACCGGCGACACATTGACCGGTGACTCACAATCCGTGGGCTTGCCGGCGTTTGCCATGCCGCGGCCCCTCTTCGAGGCATCGATATCCCCGGAAACGTCTGCCGACCTGGACAAGATGGGGACCGCGCTGGCCCGGCTGGCGGAAGAGGATCCATCGCTGCGGACCTACCGCAACGACGAAACGGCCGAGACAATCCTTGCCGGTTTGGGCGAGTCGCACGTGCGCATCAGCCTGGAGCGCGCCCGCCGGAAGTTCGGAGTCGGCCTTAAGGCAGACGTTCCCCAGGTGGCCTACCGCGAGACGATTCGCCGAACCGTCAATGCGCACGGCCGCCACAAGCGCCAGTCCGGCGGGCACGGCCAGTTCGGGGATGTTCACATCGAGTTCTCTCCGTTGACGCGCGGCTCGGGATTCGAGTTTGAAGACCGCGTTGTCGGTGGGCGTGTCCCGCGCCAGTACATCCCTGCCGTCGAGAAGGGGCTCAACGAGACGATCAACCGCGGGCTACTCGCTGGGTATCCCGTCGTAGACCTCAAGGCCGCGCTATTCGACGGGCAGTACCACTCGGTCGACTCATCCGACGAGTCATTCCGCATCGCGGCGCGGCTTGCCTATGAGGATGGCATCCCAAACGCAGGCCCCGTGATCCTTGAGCCGATTCTCAAACTCGAAATCCTGATTCCGGATGTCAACACCGGCGATGTGATCGGTGACATCAGTTCGAAGCGAGGACACGTACTAGGCATGGCGCCGGCCGATGGAGAGCCGGGATTCTCGATCGTGGAGGTCGAGGCGCCCGAAGCTGAGGTCCAGCGCTATGCAACGGACCTGCGCTCAATCACGCAAGGCCGCGGTCGGTTCACGAAAGAGTTCGTGCGCTACGAGGAAACTCCACCGAATATCCAAGAGCAGATCGTCGCGATGGCGGCGCGAAAGCGAGAGGAGTCCGGCTAAGGGCCGCGGCCCTCACGCCCTACCAGATGAATACTCCTGAACGCGAATTCCTAAACGCGCTCGTCGAGGCGCCAAGCCCGTCGGGCTACGAGCAGCCAGTGCGACGCGTGTATCACGAGTACGCGGAGGCGTTTGCGGACGCCGTGCGCTCGGATGTCCATGGCAATGTCATCGCCACGCGAAATCCGAATGGCAATCCGCGCGTGATGTTCGCCGGGCACTGCGACGAGTTGGGGTTCCAGGTCAACTACATCACGAGCGAAGGCTTCATCTACTTCAACACGATCGGGGGACATGACGCCGGCGTCATCCCGGGCCGCCGAGTAGTCATCCACACGCGAAATGGTCCCATCGCTGGGGTGACGGGGCGGCGGGCGATCCATCTCACGCCTGTAAGCGATCGTGGCAAACCGGCCAAGGTCGAGGATATCTGGATCGATATCGCGGTATCCGACAAGGACGAGGCGCTGAGCTTGGTGCGAATTGGCGACCCAATCACCTATGACGTGGGTATACAGGACCTGCGGAACGGTGTCGTGGCAGGGCGTGCGCTGGATAACAAGGTGGGCGCCTGGGTGGTCAGCGAGGCATTGCGACGAATCGACGGCGCGCAGTTGCAAGCGTCGGTTCATGCGGTGGCCACGGTTCAGGAAGAGATCGGGCTGCGCGGGGCCGAGACGAGCGCGTACGGCATCAACCCATTGGTCGCGGTTGCCGTTGACGTGACCCACGCGACCGATCACCCCAACGTCGACAAGAAGACGGCGGGCGATGTGACGCTTGGCGGTGGTCCCACGATTTCTCGCGGGCCGAACTTCAACCCGGTCGTCGTTGAGAAGCTGATCGAAGCCGCAGAGGCCTTGGACATGCCAGTTCAGATGGAAGCGGCCGGTCGCGGCACGGGAACGGACGCGAACGCGATCCAGCTCACGCGGGCCGGTGTGGCGACGGGTCTGGTCAGCGTGCCGCTGCGCTACATGCACACGCCGTCCGAAATCGTTGCGCTATCTGACGCCGACGCGGCCGCCACGTTGCTGGCCGAATTCGCAAGTCGAATCTCAGCCGACGACGACTTCACACCCTAGGTACGTCAGACCCGACAGCGCTCGGCTACTCGCAGAGGCGAAATGGTGGCTCTAGGCTGCGGGCGTGCGCACGATCTTCGCCGGTACATCCTGCACGGCGCGCTTAGCCCAGAACGGGTCGGCCGTGAAGAGGAAAACCTGCCGGTCGCCCGGCATGCTGGCCAAGGCCGCAAGGCCGCTCGTGGTGCGGCCCGGATCCCAATTGACGAACATTTCGTCGAGGAATATCGGCAGCGGTTCATCGCCTTCGACCAGATCGACCATTGCCAGCCGCAGCGCAAAGTAGATCTGTTGGATGGTTCCGCGACTGAGCGGCGTGTCCACATCCTGAGGAAAGTCCTCGCCGGCCCGTCGGACCTGAAGCCTGACGTCCCCTGACAAGGCGTCATCCACAGTTAGCAAGTCATAACGCCCACCGGTGAAGTGGCGCAGATGGGCGCCGGCGGCCTGCAAGAGCGGCGCCTGATAGCGCTCGCGGTACGAGTGTTCGGCCATCAGGACGACCTGGCGCAGCAGAGCCAGCCGGTCGTGCTCGCGCCGTACAAGGTCCAGCTGCTCCTCGGCGGCCTGAATGGCGCCCATGATGTGCGCGGGTCCCGGCTCGCCGGTCACCCGGTCCCGTTCGGTCATCAACTGGCCTCTTTCGGCCGCGAGATCCTGTCCGGCAGTGCGCAATTCTTCCGCGCGCAGTCGATGTTCGACGCGTTCGGCATCGCTGAGACGTATCGACTCACCGGAGGAGACCAGCTTGTCAGCCTCCGCGATCCGCTCGCGCCAGCCAGGTGTGTCGCGTTCCAAGTCAGCCAGAACCCGCCGGGCTTCGGCGCGGAGGTCCAAGGCCTGCCGAAATCGGCCGAGTCCCACCGCAGGCTCGGTCCCATCGGGATCAAGAGCCGCCAGGGAGACGTCAATCTGCTCGAGTTCGAGCATTGCGGCATCGCGTTCTTGATCGCAGATCTCGAGGCGCTGGCGTAACTCGGCAAGCTCCGCCGTAGCTTCAGACGCGGCACGCTCGGCATCCAGCGCCACATCCAGCGCACGCCGTGCCGCTGGGGCCGCCTCGAAGGGATCGGCGGGCAACTCGATCGCGAGTGTCTGGCGCAGGCGTTCGACCTCGGCTCGCCAAGCCGTCAGCCGCTCGGCCACCTCATCTCGATTGCGCGTGATTCGCCGCGTGTCCTGGACCGACTGGCGCATCTCTTCCAAATCGCGAACCACTCCGTCGTCGGGAGATTCGCGGTGAACAGGCGCCACTGGCACTTCGGCGATTACCGCAAGGAAGTCGGTTCGTGCAGCCTGAAACTCAGCTTCCGCCGTGTGCGCTGCTTCTCGAGCCGTAGCTTCAGCGTCCTGGGAGGCTGCCAACCGTTCGACGGCGATCTCCCACCGTATCGCAGCATCGCGCTCGGCCCGGATACGTGTGATCTCTTCCGAGATATCGACTCCAGGATCAAGATCAAGCCCACGAAGCTGAGCTTTCCAGTCGCTATCACTCGCTGGGACGGACCGCCGACGTGCCACCATGGCACCGGCGGCAGCAGCGAGCGTGACTACGCCCAATACAGCCAGGAGCGTGCCGAACGGGCCGCCCATAACGAAGCCTCCTGCCAGCGCCACAATACCCGCGAGTCCAACGGCGACGAGCAACGGAGCCGGGAAGCCTCCGGGCTCTGACGGGCTTCGGGCTGCGAGTTCTCGGGCTGCTTTGGCCTCGCCAAGCACACGCAACCGTTCGTCGAGATCTGCCGGGCTGTGCGTCGATACTGAAGCCTCGACGACCTGTTCCAAATTCAGGCGTTCAGCCGCGGCGCTGTGAAGCGCCGCGGACGCGGCGTCGAATCTGCGTTGAGCTTCACGTGAACTATTGAGCCGACCACGCAGTTCGGCCACTGAGAGCCTGAGAATCGCGTCGCTTGCTGTCGAATCGACCTGCTCCGAGACGAGTGCACGCACGGCGACTTCGCGCAGGGCGCCGTCGCGGCGCTGCAGTTCCGCGTTCATGCTGTCGATTCGATCCTGGTCAGCGCGAGCAAGCGCAAGTTCGCGGTCCTGGCGTTCAATCGCTACGCGGGATTCCAAAAGACGCCTGGTAGGGTCGTCGATCTCGACCACCGTTTCGCAATCCTCGATGCGGTGCAGGTGCGTCTCTCGAGTCTTCGAGACTTCGTCGAGCCGCTCGACGACGGTACCGCGACGATCCGGGAGGTCGTCGGGCAAGTTGCCTTCAGGCAGCAGATCGTCCGCCTGAGCCTTCAATCGCTCCATGCGTTCAACGCGCCCAACCAGCGGCGCTAGCGTGGCGTCTCGCTCCAGCGACAGTTCAATGCGTTGCAACTCGCCGGTGTGACCGGCGAGTTCCGCCGCGATGTCTTCGAGTCGTTCGTCGGCTGCTTCAATCTGCGTTCGCCGCTGAGCGGCCTCGCGAAGACTGTCCCGCATACTTCTGATCCGGGCGGCGATTTCACGAGCCGTCGGCCGGCCGCGGCGGTCAGGTCGCCAGAGACGCCGACGTTCGGTGTCCAGCGCGCTCACTACTTCACGCGATGGACGCAGAAAATCGTACGAGCTACCGCCTAACACCCGGTCCTGAACGTGTTGCCAGGCCCGCGCGTCCAAGCCCAGCGCTTCCTCCTGGGTCAACGCGTAGACGTTCTTGAACACGTCGCGCGTCATGAGGCCAACTGCGGGAATCGGCCGATTGGCCAGTCGCTCCTCAGTCTGTCCGTAGATGATGCGGCCCTCGGGCCTTGACGTAAGCCTGCGCGCAATTCGAATTTGCTCGCCGCCGCTCAACTCCACGTCCAGCCGGCCGTCGAGAAAGCGACCGTCCCAGGGCCGGTACGGATGCGCTTCGGCCCTGGCGGGCGAGAACCCAAACAGGGCGCTGGCAAAGAACTCGAACAGAGCGCTCTTGCCGGACTCGTTGGGCCCCAGCACCACGACCACGTCGTCGTCTGCCAGACCCGACACGGTCCACTGGTCAATCGGCCCAAAGGCGCCGATTGACCATCCGTCGATCTTCACGCCGAGTCTCTCCGCAAGAGACGCTCCGCCGCGGCAGCGTCAAGTCCGTCAAGAAGCTGGCGAAGGTATTGCAGACGCTCGCCGTCGTCGGCTATTTCGTCACCTCGAGCCAACTCCGAAGGAGCGAGGCGGGACAGAAGCGCGTTGTCATGGCATGCCTGCTCAATCAGGTCCAAGGCCTCGCCAAGCACGTGCCGCTGACCAACGTGGCGACTCAGATCAATAGGCGGAGAGAGCCCAGCGTCGCGAACCTCAACGTCCAGCGCGCCTAGGGATTCGCCCAGGTACTCGGCAAGGCCATCGCGTTCCTCCTCGCTTCGGAGCACCGTCGCCAGTGGGCAGGGACCGGACAGCTCCACACGCAGAATCCAGTCCTGGCCTGGGAGCACATGTCCATCCGTCTCGAGCAGGTCATCGAACACCGCTCGAACCGCCGCGTGGACGTTGTTGATGGCGCGAGCCTCACTCAGGTCAGCAACCGTAATCCGCTCCCAGCGCACCTGTGCGAGGGGCTGAAAGCGGACGCCCGGTGGTTCCGGCGGAGTCAGGTCCACTACATGCGCGCCCCTGGCACCAGTTTCGCCAAAGTCGCGCCCTTGCAAATTGCCGGGATACCAGGCCGGGGAGTCCTCGCGTAGACGCTGGCGCTTGTGGATGTGGCCGAGCGCCCAGTAGTCGTAGCTTGGATCAAGGTCGGCGAGGGCCGCGGGAGCGTAGACGTTGCCGGCCTCATCATCCGGCGCCCCTTGAGCACCGCCAACGTCGGCGTGTAGCAGCCCAACCGCAGGTTGAGGGCCCGGCGCTGGTGGGAAAGTCGCCGCGAGATTGACCGATTCGTGGGTCGTCTGATGCCCGGCAGCCACGACCCAGCCGATCGGTTCGCCGTCGCGACGGATTGGAATCCTCCGCGGCGTGCGTGAACTGTGGAGGTGAAAGTGAGTGGACGGCCAGTCGATGTGGGCGGCGCGGTAGTTGGTACGGCCAGGGTCGTGGTTGCCGGTGGCGTACACCACGGTGATGTCGGCGTCGGTCAACCGTCGCAACTGACGTGTCAGCACCCGTTCAGTGGCGATGGTCAGCCATTCGTTGTCGAAGAGGTCGCCGGCTATGACGAGGGCATCCGCTCGCTCTTCGAGGGTTAGATCGACAAGAGCGCTGAAGGCTTCACGGCCCGCTTGCTGAAGCCGCTGCCGCAGCACTGCGTCATGCCGCCGAAACGGCGTGTCCAGGTGGATATCTGCCGCATGGACTATGCGCACTCGAAGAACACTCCTACCGTCACCGCGCGCGGCGAAGCAGCGACCAGATGGCACTCCAGACGCGAGGTCGCATCGTTCAACGCGACCCGATACCTCACCACCTCAAGCTCCCGGTCACACGCCGATGGCGTAGCCATCTCGTCGCGGGTCGGCACCGCCCTGGAGGGCGCCGGTGGCCGGATCGCGGCTGGCGCCCTGCATACCGCCGACGGACATGGTCCAGGGATCGGTGGCTTCGGCCCCGTGGCCGCGGGCGCAAAGGGAGTCGATCACACTCTGATCGATGCGCGACTCGACAAGCACCAGGTCACCATCCATCAGCCGCATGCGCGGGGCCTCAATGGCGGACTGCACGTCCAGACGAAAGTCCACGTGCTGCACCAGGGCCTGCGGCTGGGTCTGGCAGATGCCGTAGCTGCCCGGCGTGCCCAGCGCCAGCACCGGCTCGCCATCGCGCACGGAGATGGTGGGAGCAATCGGCAGGGATAGCGGCGCACCGGGGTAGAGGTGATTCGGGCTGAGCGGGTTCAGATCGCCCCACCGAAGCAAATCGTTGGTCAGCACGCCATGGCCCTGGACCACGATGCCGGAGCCGAAGCCGGCGCCAAGGCTCTGGGTCAGGCACACCGCGTTGCCCTCCGCGTCCACCACCGAGAACGAGGTGGTGTGTTCCAGCATGGGATCGGGCTGCGAGCCCGGCGGCGGCGCGGCTCCGATCTGCTCCGTTGGTCCGCTGATGGCCTCGGGCGAGTCCAGCAGGCCGCGCAGGCGATCCAGATTCTCGTCGCCCAAGATCTCTTCGACAATCTCTATCGGCGCGTTGGCGTGGCGAAAGCGTGCTCGGGATGAAAGCCGAATTGCCCGGATCATCGCATCCAAATGCTCCGGGCCGTTGCGTTCGAGCCCGCCGATGTCTAGTTGGGAGATGAGCCCGAGCGTCATCAACATCTGAAAGCCCTCGGAGGGCGGCGGCGCGCCGTTGACTTCCAGGTCGCGGTAGTCGATCCGAATCGGGTCTTGCCAGCGAGCTTCCACGGCGGCCAGGTCCTCCATGGATAGCGCGCCGCCCAGCGCCTGAATCTCGTTGACGAGCGCCTCGCCCAGGGGACCGTGGTATAGGTAGTCGGGCCCCTCGCTGACCAGGGCCTCGTACGTGTCGGCCAAATCGTGCTGCTGCAGCATCCAGCCGGCGCCAGGCTCCTCTCCGTTGTCCAGGAAAATCTCCGACCAGCCGGCGAAGATCTCCGCAATGTCATTCAGGCGGCCGCCGATCATGTGCGCGTTGCCCTCAGACACGGGAAAGCCCCCGCGCGCCAGATCAATGGCGTCGGCAAAAAGCTCCGCCGTCGTGCGCGTGCCGTAGGTGTCGAGCAGCTTCATCCAGCCGGCCAGACTGGCGGGCGGACCGACGCCGTGCGGACCACGGGTCAAGTCGTCGTAACGCCGAGCGATGGGGTCGAACTTCAGCGGTACGGCCGGGGTGAAGTCCAGACAGCGCACCCGGCGCTCCGCAGCCACATAGACCATGGCCGTGCCCATACCGGCCAGCCCGGACATATAGGGCTCAACCACATCAAGGGCAGCCGCCGTCGCAACGGCGGCATCAATGGCGTTGCCGCCATTGGACAAGGTACGAGCGCCCGCCTGCGCCGCCAGGGGATGGGCCGCCGCGACTACGCCGCGGCGCGAGGTGACACTTGGCCGCCGTCCAAACATAGGCGCTCCACTCCTTGTCGTGGGAGAAAGATCAGCGCGTGCGCGTATCGCGGCATCGTGGCACATCCAGCGGGCGTTCGTGCCGCTAGCGGTACGGTGCGCGCGGTCAATATGCTTCGGCCAAGTCCTCCAGTGCCTCGCGATTCAGGATGTCGATTCGCTTGCGACCAATGGCGATGAGCCCGGCGTTCTTGAGTTCGTTCAGCGCCTGCGTCGCCGTCTCGCGCGATGTGCCGACACGCTCAGCCAAGTCGTTATGGGTCAGCCCCGTAACGCGAGCGTCGGGGTTTGCGGAGAGACGCAGTAGCAGCGAAGCGAGTCGAGCGGTAAGTGACTTTAGAGCCAAGTCTTCAAGTTGCGTCTCAGCTTCACTGAGGCGATCTGCCAGAGACTGCATGATGCGAACCCCGACCGTGGGGAAGCGGCCGATCAAGTATTCCAAGTCTCGGCGGCTGATGACGCACAGCGTCGACTCCTGCAGCGTTTCGGCGAACGAGTCGTGGAGTGCCTGTCCCAACAGCGCCATCTCGCCAAAGAACATTCCTGGCTCGATGTTGGAAATAACGAACCGTTTTCCATCGGGGGAGATTCGGTAGATCTGAACATGACCAGTCTTCAAGAGGAACAACGTCTCCGACTTCTCGTCAGGCTGGTAAAGGAGTCGTCCGGAACCAACGGTGGACATTCGAGTGCTGCGCTCAACCTCGTATATCTGCCTTTCGTTCAGGTCTTGGAAAACCTCAACCTGCTGCAGATATCGTCGCTTTAGTACGCCCGGATCGGGGTCGTGGCCGGGGCCACGTCCGGGGTTCCGCCTAGCTTCACGCATTCCTCTCCGCCCGAGATTTCTGCGTCGCCAGGGCCCGAGGCGCTGGAGGCTCTCCAGAGAGCCTGGATCGACGACCTGACTGCGTGGCTCATATGTTGGCACAGGAGTTCGGCCAGTCGACGCCGGCGATGCTCTCAGCCCGCCAAGGCTGTCAGTTCGGTGCTGGAACAAATGGCGCCATCTCACACTTCCCGGCGAGATCCACGGCCTCGGCGGCCTCGCGATCACGCCGCATGGCAGCTACCAATGCCTCGACCGAGTCAAACGCCTCCTGAACGCGCAGCCACGCATGGATGAATGTGCGCAAGCCGAGGCCATATATGTCGCGATTGAATCCCAGGAGATGAACTTCGAACAGGCGGGTACGGGAGCTGAAAGTGGGTCGCGTTCCTACGCTGATCAATGCTGAGTACGGTTCCGGATCACCGTCCACGAGCGCTGATCCGGCATAGACTCCGTCTGCCGGTAGAACCAGCCACTCGGGAAGCTCGACATTGGCCGTGGGAAACCCCAATCCGCGGCCTAGACCTTCGCCTCGACAGACCACGCCGTACATGCTGTGACTTCGGCCCAGAATTGCACGAAGACGGTCCACCTCACCCGAAGATAAGGCGTTACGAGCCTGGGTGCTGGAAATCGCGCCGGGCGCCCCTTCGTAGCGCACGGGCACGTGGGTATAACCAAGCCGCGGTGCCAGGCGTGCGATGACATCCGGAGTGCCTTCGCGATCTCGTCCAATGGCCGCAGTGGGACCCGTGACAAGCGTACGCAAGTTCAGCCGCTGCATGAGGTCACCAAGAAAGTCCTCGGCAGAACGGCGCGAGAACTGCTGGTCGAAGCGCATAACGACGATGTCATCCACTCCGGATGACGCGAGCAGGGCGATCCGATCGTCGAGCGTGGTCAACATCTGCCGGGGTTCGGCCGGCCGCAAGATCCATTCTGGCGGGGGCCACAGGGTCACCGCGATCGCGCGACCGTCACGCTGGTCGGAAGCTACCTGGCAGGTCGCTTGCAGCAAGGCTCGGTGACCTCGGTGCATGCCGTCAAAGCGACCCACCGTCACCGAGGAACCGCCCATGGGGGCAAATGTGTCGTCCTCGCGAAAGACGCGGACACGACCTGCATCCGTGGCACCTGCCATTACGCTGGTTTCCACACGACGCTCGGCGACCACGAGCCAGCCTGGCCGTTCGCCAGGCCAAGAAAGCTGCCACGGCCGTCATACAGACGGTGCATTCCGGAGGCCATCCGAGTCAGAGAGCGGCCGTGGCCAAACTCACTGCAATCTCTTTCGCTCAGGACGGCGGACGGAAGGTGTTCGACCACGGTGTCAGGAGCGTAGAGCAGAGTGTCAAGAAATCCGTCTTGCGCCGCGACGGCAAGCTGCCACATTTCGGTGGCACCACCCAGCGTGAACGGACCAACGCGAGTGCGAATGAGTCCGAAGAGCGTGGCACCGCAGCCCACCATCGCCCCCAAGTCTCGCGCGAGCGCGCGAATGTAGGTGCCGGATGAGCACTCGACGTGTAGCCCGGCGAGCAGAGCGTCTTGCCAACCCGACCCGCTGCCGAAGTGCAGGCGCCCATCAGCCACCCGCACGCCAATGCGACCAGCCGCCAGCAAGTTAAGGGTGCGAATGTGAACTTGGCGGGGCGGCAGATCCACGCGCCGACCAGCGCGAGCCGAGCGATAGGCGCGCACTCCACCAACGCGGAGGGCCGAATACGCTGGCGGACGCTGTTCGATCTCGCCCACGAAAGCCGGGAGCACTTGTTCGACAGACTTCGGCTCCGGAGACGGGAGCAGCTCGGCCGATGGCTGCGTTTCCAGATCGTGGGAGGGAGTGTCGACGCCGAACAGTACGGTGGCCACATACGACTTTGGCATTTCCAGGACGTAGCGGCTGAAACGAGTGGCACGCCCCACTGCTATCGGTAGAACGCCCCAAGCGAGTGGATCCAGCGTGCCGCAATGCCCTACGCGTCGCACGCCGACGGCCCGGCGGACCCGCCCGACAGCTTGCGTGGAACTGGCACCGATTGGCTTGAAGACATTGAGGAATCCGCCGTCTGGCGGGACCTCGCCGTCACGGGCCATCGTCAGGTTGCGCTGCGAGAGCTTGCGTCTCGCGGTCGGCTGCCTGGCATTCGGATCTGCGCTCGATCATCGACGAAGCCGGTGGCATTTGGGGATCTAGTTGAAATCGAATATGCGGGATGCGATACAAACGAATGCGACTCGAAAGCTCCCGGCGAACGTACGTTGCTGCGCGTTGCAACGCGGCCACCGAATTCTCGACGCCGCTGGTGTCACCAAGCGGAGTTACAAACACCACGGCGTGGCTCAAGTCCGGCGAGATTGACACTCGCTGGACAGTGACGAATCCGATCGCCGGGTCTTCGAGGCGGCGTTCAAGGAGGTCGCTTACCTCGCGCGCGATTTGAGCTTCAATCCGTTGGGCACGGCGGGTCTTGATGATGCGGCCTCCGGTGCTACGGGAGACGTTCTTCGGTGTGGCTGGCCTCGATTATGTCCGCGAGTTCGATCTTGGTGGTCGTTTCGATCGCAAGACCGCAGTCAAAGCCCTGGCGCACCTCGTCCACTTCATCGGAAAAGCGGCGTACGGTGAGGATGTGGCCCGTGCCAATCTCCTCGCTGTTTCGCAGAATCCGAACGCGTGCGCCGACATAAACTCGACCAGAAAGCACCATACCGCCGACAATCTGGCGTGTACGTTCGGTTCGGAACTCGCCCCGAATCTCAAGCCGACCGTCGACAACTTCGATCTGTTCAGGCTTGATCGAGCCCTTGAGCGCCGCGTCGACATCGTCGATGAGCTCATAGATCGTGCGATACGTGCGGACGTCTACCCCCTGACGCTCAGCTTCTGCCGCGGCCGTTGCATCAACACGCGAATTGAATGCCAACACGAGCCCCTTGGCGGCCGAGGCGAGGTTCACGTCCGACTCCGTGACTGAGCCGACGCCCTCAAAGACGACCATTGCTCGCGCCCGATCATCGCCAAGCTGGTCGATTGACTTGACCACGGCGTCAACAGAGCCGGCCGTGTCAGCCTTTACGACCAGATTGATCTGCTGGAGACGGCCTGCGGTCATTTGCGCGGCGAGCGATTCGAGGCTCAACCGCATGGCCTGGTCGCCGCTTCCGCGGGCCGGAGTACGACTCCGTTGACGGCGACGCTTCCGCTGCCTGGCGACGACGTTCAAGGGATCGCCGACGCCTGGCATCGCGTCCAGCCCCATGACCTGGACTGGCGTGGAGGGCTTGGCCGATCGGAGTCGTTCGCCACTCTCGTCGAAGAGCGCCCGTACGCGGCCGTTGATCTCACCGGTCGTGATGGTGTCGCCCACCCTTAGAATGCCTCGCTGAACGAGAACGGTTGCAATTGGCCCCTGGCTGTGGTCCAAGCGGGTCTCGATGATCGTTCCCGCCGCTGGCCCATCAACCGGTGCTCTCAACTCCTCCAATTCGGCCGTCAGGTTGATGTACTCGAGCAGTTCGTCGATTCCCTCTCCCTGGAGAGCCGAGAGAGGAACAGCAACCACGTCGCCTCCGAAGTCCTCGACCACGATTTCGTGCTCCGTGAGCTGCTGGAGCACTCGATTCGGGTTGGCGGACTGCAGGTCGATCTTGTTGACCGCGATGATGACGGGGACGCTGGCCGCCTTCGCGTGCCCAATGGCCTCCACTGTTTGCGGCATGATGCCGTCGTCGGCGGCAACCACGATCACAGCAATGTCGGTGACTCCCGCACCGCGCGCGCGCATTGCCGTAAAGGCCTCGTGACCTGGAGTGTCGATGAACGTAATGGCCCCGCCGTCGATCGACACCTGATAGGCGCCGATGTGCTGGGTGATTCCCCCATACTCGCTGTCGACGACGTTGGTGCTGCGGATGGCGTCGAGGAGCGTGGTCTTGCCATGATCGACGTGTCCCATCACGGTCACCACGGGAGGACGCGGCTCGCCATCCGGCGGCTGCGTTGAATCGCGCTCTTCCGGTTTTCGGGCGGCGACCGGGGTGGTGTCGTCGTCTTGAGATTCGTCGGTGATGGCGACCCCGAGATTCCGCATGACCGCGCGTGCGGTATCGCGATCAATGGCCGCGTTGATGGTCGTCAGCACGCCTCGATTGAGCAACTCCATGATGATGTCCGTCGGCGGCACTGCGGCACGTTCCGCAATGTCGCCAATCGAGGCCGAAGCTGGCATCGCGACTTGGCGGAGTTCGACGGTCGGCGCCTCCAGCTCCTCGGTGGGCTTCTCGTCGGCCGGAGGACTCGGACGCTGCTGCGGACGGCGGCGCGCGCGTGGTCGCGGCGGTGGTCGGCGACGTGTGCGACGGCGGCGCGCCATGCTAGTGAGCGCCCCCGGTGAGCCGAACTAAGCGTTCGCCCTCAAATTGCTTGATCAACATCTCCGCCTGATCATGATCAATGGAAACCCCCAAGTGCTTGCCTAGGATGCCGCGCGCAAGCGCCGCCTGCACAGAGCCGCTGTCAACGGAGAGATACGCACCGCGCCCATTGACGCGACCGGTCGGATCGCAACGAATGTCGCCGTCGGGCGTTCGCACAATTCGGATGAGGTGACGTTTAGGTTGCCGTTTGCGCGTGACGATGCAGGTGCGCGTCGGCTCAGCTCGGGCGATATTTAACTCCCGGATCCAGCGACACCGCGTCCCACCTGCTCCGCCATTCTCGCCGAATCGGAGTCCGGCGAGAGCCCGGGTTCATCGAGTGGAGCTTCCAGTTCGTCCTGCTGCGCCTCTTCATCCGGGGTCCCATCGGGCTCCGCGACACCCAAAGCCTCCGCAGGCTCCGACGCATCCCGAATCGTGATCTTGAACCCCGTCAGCCTAGCTGCCAGGCGGGCATTCTGACCTTCGCGTCCTATGGCGAGCGACACCATGTCCGTCGGGACAAATACATCGGCCACACGCTGGCCCAAGTCAACATGGACGTTGCGCACCCGAGCAGGACTGAGCGCGTTGGCCACGTACACACGCGGCTCATCGTCATACAAAATGATTTCGACCTTTTCCTGTCCGAGTTCGCGGAGAACGTTCTGGATGCGCGATCCGCGCATGCCCACCGCCGAGCCAACGGGATCAAGCCCTTCTTGTCGTGAGCTCACCGCCAGCTTGGTACGCACGCCAGCATCGCGCGCAATTGCCGCGATGTCGACCAGACCGTTCTGAATCTCAGGAACTTCGCGTTCAAAGAGCCGGCGGACGAAATCCGCGTGTGAGCGAGAAACGCGCAACTGCGCACCGCGGCCGCCCTCGGCTACTTCGAGTAGCAGCACGCGCATACGCTGCCCTGAGCGGTAAAACTCCCCGGCCACCTGGTCGCCCGGGAGCATGATTGCCTCACCACGCCCGAGATCCACGAAGACGCCGCGATTCTCCACGCGGGTCACGCGCCCGACGAGCAAGAGTCCTTGGTGCTCGATGAAGTGTGTGTAGATCTCCAGCCGCTCAGCGTCGCGTAGGGCCTGCTGCATGGCCTGCCGGGCCTTCTGCGTCGCGATGCGCCCAAAGTTTGGCGGCGTAATGTCGATTTGGAAAATCTCGCCGAGTTCCATGGTCTCGTCGTAGCTTCGGGCCTCGGCCAGCGAAATCTCGTGAACGTCGTCCGAAACGACATCGACGACAGTCTTGTTCGCGTATACGGTTGAGTCGCCCGTCTCCGGGTCAATCTCAATGTCGATGTCGTCGTAGTCGCTGTTGTAGTCCTCGAAGGCTGAAATGATCGCTGTGCGCAGCGCGTTAACCACTGCCTCAATCTGGATGCCCTTCTCGTCGGCAAGCTGTTGCAGCGCCAACATGAAGTCACTGCGCACGGGATAGCCTCCTCAGGACGTTTGGACCGCTTCCCTCCCCCGGGAAAAGGACGGGCCCTCGCCCGCCCATGACAGACAGTGCGGCTACGCTCAGTCTAGCACTGCTCGCCGTCACTCAGCGAACTTTTAGAGCATCGAATCCTTTGAAGCTACAAAGGTCGACGTATTGGCGGACTTGCTCCGACAAAGTGCCGTTGAACCCCAGGATGCCGCGAGCTAGATCAGCCGGTTTTCTTCAGCGTTGAAGACATAGGCTTCGTCTACCGGGACCTTCGCAAAGACGGTGGTATTGCGGTCCCATTCCTCTTCAAGCGGTCGCTTGGCGATCACGCGGGAGCCCGCGAGATCAAAGGTGACCTCCTTACGCTGCTCGGAAAAGTGGCTCTCGACCCAGTACACGTCCACCGGCACCGAGCCGTCAACCTGGTGATGGCTCAACTCGATTGACTCAGGTCGAATCCCGAGGCTTACGGCATCGCCTTCCCGCCGCCCAAGGGCATCGTTCCGAAGATCCACGAAATGTCCGTCCACGCGCACACCGCCGCGCTCCGCCTTCGCCGACATCAGATTCATCGGCGGAAGGCCCACAAATCCAGCCACGAACATGTTTGCCGGGTTGTCGTAGATTTCACGATACGTGCCGAGCTGCTGGATTCTTCCGGCCTGCATGACGGCAATTCGGTCACCCATTGCCTGGGCCTCGGTCTGGTCGTGAGTCACGTACACCGTGGTGATATTGAAGCGGCGCAGCAATCGCTTGATTTCTACGCGAGTCCGGCTGCGCAGCTTGGCATCAAGGTTTGAGAGCGGCTCGTCAAAGAGAAAGACCGTCGGGTCGCGCACGATGCAGCGGGCGATCGCCACGCGCTGTTGCTGTCCGCCCGACAACGCCTTGGGTCGACGATCAAGAAGCTGGTCAAAGCCGACGCCCATGATCTGCGAAACGATCTCGACGCGCTCGTCAACCTCTTCCTCGCGCTTGTGCATTTTGAAGAAGAAGCCCAGGTTCTTCTTGCTATGCATGTGCGGGTAGAGGGCGTAGTTCTGGAAGACTATGCCCACGCGCCGTTCCTTTGCGCCCAGCATCGTCCAATCTTCTTCGCCGTACCTGATGGTCCCACTATTGGGATAGTCCAGCCTGATAAGGCCGGCAACCACACGCAGCATGGTGGACTTGCCACAGCCCGATGGCCCCAAAATGGCAATCGACTCGCCGTCGTAGATGTCGAGATCCACGCCGTCGATGGCATGAATGTTGCCGTCGTGGTAATTGGCCTGTCCGACGAGGTCCGACTTTTCGTCGTCGGGCGTGCCGCCGGTCTGGCCGAAAATCACGGCTGCCGGGTCTGAGTCTTCCTTGAAGATCACGCGGGCATCACGAATCTGAACGTCAGCCATCGAACTCCTCCGAGCCTGTTGTCGACTTCAATCGGCGAGCCATCACAGGACTCGCCCCTCCGGCTCCACGCCAAACGCGTGGAGTCGGTCTTGCGTCATACGTATCGCCACGAGAGCCAAGGTACTCGCCATCAGGAACACCGCCGGGAAGATCAGCAGGATGCTGAGCACGACGCTTGCAACCACGATGATAAAGAACGCGATGGACGAACCCGGCGAACTGAGCGCCATCACCGCCGCGTTCCGAAACAAGTGGTAGAGCGACATGTCGTAGCGGATGAACATCGGGTAGAGGTAGGCCTGCGCCGCCGTCCACAGCACAACGAAGTAGAGCGAGAGGAATCCCAGCGCCTGGATCAGCAGTTGTCCCGTTCCGGTGTAGAAGATGAACCCGACAATCAAGCCGTAGAGCAGGAACAAGTCCACCACGAACAGGAGCCAGGCACGCGCAAAATTCATGCGGAAGCCGAGCCAGAAATCCCGAGCTTCAATGTTCTCGTATTCGACGTGGCGGTGTGCCACGTGGAAGAGCGCGGCCGTGCCAGGACCCGCCAGCGCACCGCTAACGACGGTGCCAGCGACGATGATCACGAATAACTGGAGGCCGGTGACCTGGGCGTCCGTCTGCAACACGGCCTGCTGCAGCGCGTAGGCGCCGGGGATTCCAACGATTGGGACCAAGGGGAGCATGGTCAGGAACCAAAAGAAGTTCCCCACAAGCGCCAATGCGCGGAGGTCGTAATAGACCTGCGCGAATGCCCACCACATGTGTCGAAAGACGTCTGCCACAGCGCTTCACCGCGGAAACGGACGATTGCCTCGCCCCTCAGCACATGGTAGCCGAGCGGTCGTTTCCGACGGACGACCCAAGCGGATTACCCGCCTCGGATTCGGCGTGTCCTCAGGCCGGCACGCGTGCGGGCAGCTTGTCAAGCATCTCCCGAAACAGACGGGTTGTTTGACTTGTGCTGCCGCAGCACGAGCCGATCACCGACACTCCGGCCTCATTCCACTGACGAGCGAACTGGACCATTTTCTCCGGCGGATACACATAGCAGACGCGGCCATCAATCAACTCGGGCACACCGGCGTTGGACTGGGCCATGAGGGGACGCTGTGGCCCGGCCGCTAGCATCTGGTCCAGCACCTGGGTCATTTCTTCGGGACCGTTCCCACAGTTACAACCAACAACGGCGGCGCCGGCCTCCTCGCAGGCGCGCATACCGTCCGCCGGCGCCACGCCCATCATGGTGTGCAGGTTGATGTCGTAAGTCATGGTCGCGAAGACGGGCAGACCGGTCGATCCGGCGGCCTGAATGGCAATCTGGACTTCGCGAATATCGCTGAAGGTCTCGCAGAGCAGCAAATCCACGCCGCCCTCGGCGAGTTGCTCGGCTTGGACACGGAAGGCCTCGTACATCTGAGCTTCGGTGATTTCCCCAAGCGGCTCAAGGAAATCGCCGCTCTGCCCGATGTCTCCAGCCACCCAGGCGTCATCGCCGGCCACAGCCCTGGCCTGTTTAGCCGCACCTCGATTAATCGCTTCGGACTTCTCTGTCAGGCCGGCCCGTTGCAGTCGGATGAGGTTTCCTCCAAACGTGTTGGTCGACAGAATGTCCGCGCCGGCGTCCAGATAACCCTGGTACACCGCGGCCATTAGATCCGGGAAGCGAAGCGTGGCTTCCTCGGGCGCCTCCCAGTCGCGGTCTGGAAAATCATTCAGCGTCGAACCCATGGCGCCGTCAAATAGCAGAGGGCGCCGAGCCAGTGCGTGGAGGACGGCATCGGGCGTCGATCGGTCAACAGGCATGGGGCACGTACTCAGGCCCGGCCAGTCGGGCTCGGGCTATGCGTCGAATATAGCAACGGCGCAACTGGGGCCGGGCTACGCTTCCGCAGCTTCCGCCGCCTGAACCGCGGCAGCGGCGCGATTTGCGTAGGCAAGTGCGGGGTATAGACCACGGTAGCGCGCATACGCTGCGTCCAGCGCGGCGACTCCAGCGCCGCTCGGCTCGACAGTTTGGTGCGGGGCGGCCGTGATTTCGACCGCCTCTTCAACCGATGCAAACAACCCCGAGGCAACAGCGCCCAGCATGGCTGCGCCGAAGGCCGGACCACGACCCTCCGGCTCAACCCGCATCGGAGCATCAAACACATCCGCGACGATCTGCCGCCAAAGCGGACTCCGAGCTCCTCCGCCGGCCAACTTGAACCGATCCACATACGCACCCACGCCCTGAATGGCCCCGGCGGCGTCGCGCAAACTGAAGGCAACCCCTTCCAGAACGGCCCGCACGATGTCGGCTCTGCCGTGCGCGGTCGTCAGACCCACCAGTGCGCCTCGGGCGTCGACGTCAAGATGTGGCGTTCGCTCGCCCTGCAGATAGGGCAGCCAGAGCAGGCCCCGGCTGCCCGGCGGCGAATCTGTCGCCTCAAGGACCAGCTGGTCGTACGAGATGCCCGGCATGAACGTGTCGCGCAGCCACCGCAGCGAGAGCCCGGCCGCCTGCGTGACACCCATCAGGTACCAGCGTTCCGGCACGGCGTGGGCCCCGACCTGGACGTGTCCGTCGGGCGCCGCGCCATAGGCGGAGGCGGCGGCGAAGACCACGCCAGATGAGCCAATCGTTACGGCAGCGTCGCCCTCCGCTACGACCCCGGCCGCCACGGCGCCGGCCGGCTGGTCGCCAGCGCCGGCCGCAATGGGTATCCCCGACCGCAGCCCCAGTCGCTCGGCGGAAGCGGGGGTCAGCCTGCCTGCGATCTCTGGTGACTCACGAATCTCGGGCAGCCAGGCCTGATCGAGTGCCAGCACGTCCACCATCTCGGCGGACCAACGGCGTGTGGCCGAGTCGAAGTAGCCGGTCCCGCTGGCATCGGACACGTCGGTGAAGAACTCACCTGACAATCGCAGTCGGATGAAGTCCTTGGGCAACAGCACATGGGCCGTGCGTTCCAGAAGATTCGGCTCGTGCTGCCGAACCCAAACAAGCTTGGGTGCCTGGAATCCCTCCAGTGGCAGGTTGCCCGTGTGGCGAACGAGCGCGGGCACTCCGATGGAATCTTCCAGTTCGCGACGCTGCGGCCCCGTGCGCAGATCGCACCAGAGGATGGCGTTTCGCAGCGGCCGCTGCGCGTGGTCGAGCAGCGTCAACCCATGCATCTGACCGGTAAGGCCTATCGCGCGAATGTCATCAACGCGTTCAGCCCGCGAGGCCACCGCCGACATCGCGATGAAGGCCGCCTGCTCCCAGTCGTCCGGGGACTGCTCTGCCCAGCCGGGCCTTGGGGTGCGCAGGTCGTACGGCGCTTCGTGAACCGCCAGCGTCGCTCCCGAAACGTCCGCCAGAACGGCGCGCGCGCCCGTGGTGCCAAGGTCCAGCCCAATAACCGACGGATTACTCATGCCTGCATGGCCGAGACCGGGCTGGTGCCCGGCGCCGGTGCGTCGGCCGGCTCAAGTCGTACGCCTGGCGCCGCTCGCGTAACCGGGAAGGCGGAGGCCGCGCCGTGGTCAACAATTCGTCGGGCCAGCCACCCCGGGTCGTCATGCAGCGCGACGATGGTGCCGCCCAGCCCCGCACCGGCGAGCTTGGCCCCATGCGCGCCGAGTCGCATGGCCTGTTCAGTCAACGCGTCAACGACGGGACCCGAACCGCCGATAGCCGCGATGTGACGATGAGCGGCGTTCATGGCCGTGCCTACCGCCGGCCAGTTGCGTTCCAGCACGTCGCGCTTCGCCGTCCGAGCTATGGATCCCAGGGCGTGCATAGCCGCACGAACATCCGGGTCCCCCTCAACCCAACGGGACCGCAGGGGACGGTGGGTCTCCCCGGAGTCACGCTGTCGTCCCGTATGGGCGAGGACGAACGGAAGCTCCGTGTCGGGCTCAAGCAACGGTTCAACGGTCGCCAGCGGATCAACGGTCGGTCCGCGCCAGTTCTCCTTGCCTCGGAAATCCATACATATCAATCCGCCGAAGGTCGTGGCATAAAAGTCCTGGAACCCGCACGTAATCCCCATGCGGCTGAACTCGATCTCGCGCGCCGTCTCGGCGAAGTGATGCAACGGGGACGTGCGGTCGAGCCAGATATTTGTAGCGTGGAGGGCGGCAACCAACAGCGCGCTGCTGCTGGAGAGTCCGGCGCCGGGTGGCACCTCACTCCAACACTGAAGTTCAACCTGTTCATGCCGCATATCCTGCGCGGCCACAACGGCCTTCAGCACGTTCAAATAAGTCGTGCGGCGGGCCTCGGCCAGCGCGTCCGGATTCATCCCGGCCGCCGCCAGGGCACTTGGGGCAGCGACCAGACGCAGGTCGTCCGAAGATTCGACGGTGAGATCGAGATTCGCGTCCAGCGCCAGCAGACGCAGGCGCGGAGCCCGGTGGATTGCCACGTGGGCCCGTCGTGGAATCGCGAAGGCCAAAACTGTCCCGCCATACATGTCGCTGGGGTTGCCAAGCAGCCCGGCCCTGCCGGGCGCTGATGCAACGACCCGATCGCGAGGAGTCACAGCCGTTGGCCAAGCTCGCTGACGTATTGCCGAACATCCGCGCCGTACTGAGGATCGGCGAGAGCAAAATCGATAAAGGCCCGGTAGTACGACTGGAAATTTCCGATGTCGTAGCGTCGTTCATTCGCTTCGAGGGGGACAGCACGCACGGGAGGCGATTCACGCGCCAGGATTGCAATGGAATCGGTGAGCCAGCGTTCGCCGCCAAGTCCAGGCCGGGTCGCCTCGATCGCGTCAAAAATCGTCGGCTCAAAGATGTAGCGGGGCACGATAGCTAAATCGCTGGGTGCGCGGCCCGCCACCGGCTTCTCGACGAAGTCGACAGCCACCAGCGAACCATTGACGTCCCGCACATCCACGATGCCGTAGCGGAACGCATCTTCCGGCGCGATCTGCTCCACCGCGACCGCGCCGCTTGCGCCGCTTTCCCTGTGGGCCGCCATCAGCCGGGCCACCAGGTCACCGCCATGAATGATCGTGTCGCCAAAGGCGACGACGAACGGTTCATCCCCGGCAAAGTCCCGCGCCAGGCCCACCGCGTCCGCGACACCACTGGGCGTTCCTTGGCGTGTATAGAAGACGCCGCGGATTCCGTCGGCAATCGGCAGGTCGGCCGGATCGACGCTCCCCGTTTGGTGAAGGACCTGGCTGAGTTCGAGATCAGCGTCGAAGTGATCCTCAATTGCCGCCTTCTTGCGGCCGGTAATCAAGAGAATCTGCTCGATCCCGGCAGCGCGAAGTTCTTCAACCACGTACTGGACGACCGGCTTGCGGCCGACAGGCAGCATTTCTTTTGGCTGCGACTTGGTCGCCGGAAACAGTCGGGTGCCCACGCCGGCTACGGGCACCACCGCCTTACGAATAGCGCCCGAGGACACAGTTCTCGTCACAAGCTTCCGAGGCGGCTCATCGCGGGTCGGGCGCTAGCATACGCATTCCAACGCCCAGGCTCGCCGTGCATCACGCGCGGAGCCCTACGGCGATGTGATAAGTGCAGCCGTTGCACGATGCCGACAACTCTCGGCGTGGCGGCGAAATGGGGGAATCGGCGTGCGTCGCGCACTAGTCTTTGGCATCTGGTTGCTCCTCGCATTGGCAGGAGTCGTAGTCGTGCTGGGCGTCTTCGCGACCCGCGGCTCGGTCGACATCTCGGATCTCGCGCGCCTCCAGCCGGATTCACTCGTACGCGCGCGGGCTGAGGCCAAACTCAACGCCTTCGGCCAGACATCCGAGCAAGCGCGCCTTGCTGGCCGGGCAATCCCGGCTCAAGTCGCTTTTACCCACGACGAGATGACGGCGCTTCTCCGGGATTGGGCCAGGCAGGAGCATGGATTCGGTTCGCTCACCGAACTGCAACTCACGTTCCGCCCGCGGACACTCACGCTGACCGGCGTTCTGCACTCAGGTGGCTTGAGCTTTCCCTTTCGCCTTGACATCGTCGTTTCGACCGAGAGTAGCCAGCGCACGGCCGAGATCACGCGATTCCAGGTTGGTGAGATCTTTGCACCCGGCTTCGTACGCTCACTCGCCCTTGCCTTGGCCGAACGCACCGTGGACGCCGGATTGCCTCGACTGCCGATTGCGATTGAAACGCTGGTGATTACAGACGGCGAATTGCTCGTCTCGGGCGTCGCCGTTCCCTAGCCTCCCAATCTGGCGGGCGCTTCAGCGCGGGAAGGCTCCACGGACTCCGCCGTCAACCGGCAGCACGGCGCCCGTTGTCTTGGCCGCCCGGTCACTGGCAAGAAATAGCACGGCCTCCGCCACGTCGTCTGCGCCAATCGGCGTTTGCAGGAGGTTCCTGCGGCGGTAAAAGTCCTCAAGCTCGTCAACCTCGACGCCGTGAGCTGCGGCGCGGCCCGCCCGGAGATCGTCGCTCCACAGGCGCGAATCTGTGAACACTGCGTCCGGGTTGACCATATTGACGCGAATCCCATGCTCGCCGTTCTCGATTGCCAGCACGCGGCCCAGCTGCAACTGGGCCGACTTCGCCGCGCTGTAGGCCCCAAAGTCGCGGCCCGGGTCAAACGTATTCTTGGTGCATACCAGGACCACGCTGCCCCCTATGCCCTGCCGGCGCATTGCGCGAACGGCCGCCCGAGTCACGAGGAAATGTCCGGTGGCATTGACGTCAAGGCTCCGTTGCCACGCGGAAAGGGGCATGGCCTCGATTGGCGCCGCGTCAGCGATCCCGGCGTTTGAGACGACGATGTCAAGCCCTCCTACCGCAAGCGCAACCGCCTGCATGGCCGCCGTGACCGCATCCTCGTCTGTCACGTCAAGGATCAGAGATTCGGCCGCACCCCCGTCGGTGGCGATGTCCGCCGCTGAAGCCCTGGCGCCGGCCGCGTCGATATCGGCTGCAAAAACGTGGGCGCCGGCCGCTGCCAGGCGGCTGGCCGTGGCGCGTCCTATTCCGCTGGCCGCTCCGGTTACAAGCGCCACGCGCCCGGCCAGTTCCCGCTCGGGAGGAGCCAGCTTGAGCTTGTAGAGCTCCAGTGGCCAGTATTCGATGGCAAAGAGATCACGCGCCGGCAGCGCCGCGTAGCCTCCCATGGACTCCGCACCCTCGATCACGTCCATTGTTTGGCGATAGATCCGCGCCACGGCGTCCGCTTCTGCAGCCGAACGGCCGGTGGTGAACATTCCGATGCCCGGTGCCAACACCACGCGCGGGCCGGCGTCGTGCCTGAATTCGTCAGCTGGATCGGCGTGCGCCTGCACGTAATCGGCGTACGCCGCTTCGTAGTGATCTACGGCGCCAGGGGCGTCGGCGGGATCATCCGAAGGCAGAACCAGGGGCAATCGCTTGGTGCGCAAGACATGGTCGGGCGTTGCGGGACCCTGCTGAGAGAAACGCGATACGTCCCGGTGGTCAACGAAGGCGCGGACCCTGGGGCTGGTATCCGAACGGACGATCATGTGTCGGCGACGGCCCAGCAGGCCGCGCAGAGTAACCGCCAGGCGGGCCGCGTCGGTTCGCGGCTCCGCTGATGGCCGACGCGGACCAAACCAGGCCCGCGAGATTTGCGCTTCCGCCCGCGACACCAGTTCGATATGCCGCTCATAGGATTGCTGGGCGCTCTCGCCGAACGTCACCAGGCCGTGCTTGTCGAGAACCAGGCCGTCGACAGACGGATCGGCGTCGAACACGTCGGCCGCCGCCCGCGAGAGTTCGAATCCGGGTTTGATATACGGGACCAGGCCAACGGCGTCTCCCAGGACTTCCTGCACGCGCTCGGCGCCGTTCGTCTGATTGGTGAGGGTCAGAATCGCGTCGGCGTGACTATGGTCGATCCAATCCAGCGGGATGAAGGCGTGCAGCAGCGTTTCGATCGATGGACGAGGCGCCGCCGTGTCCAGCAGCGCCAGCGTGACCAACTCCACCATGGTCTCGTCGTCCAGGATTTCGCGCTCGCGTAACGGAATGAGATCGTCAAGTCCAAGTGGAGCGAATCCGTCGGCGCCGATGGTGGCCAGGTCGGTGCCGCTGCCCTTGATCGTGAGCGCTCGTCGGACGCCGCCGCGCGGATCCGCAACGTCGTGCTTAACCGAGGTGTTGCCGCCGCCAAACAGAACGAGCGAAGGCTCGGCGCCCAGCAGACGCGACGTATAAACGCGCAGCGCCAGCGGGTCCAGACCGGCAGCGGCTTTAGATGACCAGCGGGAGTGCACCGGCTCGGGCCTGGTCAGTCCCGCAGCGGCGCCGTTGGTTTCAGCGTCACGGTCTTCCCGGCCTCGGCGGCGATGGCGCAAAACAGATCGTAGGCGGCGTCGAGCTGGACCTTGGGATCGCCGCCCTCGGTGCTGCGAACCACGATGTCAACCGGCAGCCCATTCACACGCGACTGCCCCACGTACGCCTTCAGATAGGCCACCGGAACTTCGCGCATCACCCGCTGCATGAACGGCGAGGTCTCGGATTCAAACGAGTCGATGAACACGCGCATTCGAGCCGTTTGGGAGGAAAACAATCCGTGCAGCGCCGGCCGGATGTGTTTCTCAAAGCACCCTTCAACTTCGCGCGGCGGGCCGGGCATCGACCAGATAGTCGTCTCATCCACCACGGTTGAAAAGCAGGGCGCCCATCCAACCGGGTTGAGATGCACGGTGGACGCTCGCGGGATCGACCCCATCTTGAGCCGTGGCGGAACCGAGACCTCCTCGATCGTCATATTTCGACGGAGGGCATAGTCTTCAATCACCTCGAACGGCGTGTGCGTGTCGCTCCCGGCGACCGCGGCAATCGCATCCACCGTCATGTCGTCTGGCGTTGGACCGAGGCCGCCGGTTGTCAGGATCACACGCGCCTTGCGCGCCACGGCGGCGCGCAACTCCGCGATCAGAGCGTCCAGGTCGTCGGCGAGCGCGGTAATTCGGCGAACGTCGCCGCCGGCAACTGACACTTCACCAGCAAGCCAATGAGAGTTCGTGTCCAGCACCAGGCCGGAAACGAGTTCCGTTCCGATCGAGAAGATCTCAACGTCGTCGTTCATAGCGCCCGCCGCGGCAAGGTGGAATCGGAGAGCATTCTAAGTTGAACTGCGGCGTCCGGTGCTAGCCTTCCGCCCGGCACATGGACAGGTTGGACGTGGAATGGGTGCCGACTGGTATGAACAGCGCGGATTCTCGCCCGAGACGGTACGGCGTGCCCGCATCTGGTACTTGCAGCACCTTCCGGAAGCTGGCGATCTCCTTGACGTGGGCTGCGGACGGGGGGAGTTTCTGCAGGCGGCAGCGGAGGCGGGCCACCGCGTCGTTGGGATCGATCACGATCCGAAAATGCTGGCGCAAGTTGGCAGCCTGCCCGTACGCCAAGGCGATGCTCTGGACTTCCTTCAGAGCACCCCCGACCACTATGACTCAATCACTGCGTTCCACGTAATTGAGCACCTGGCCGTTCGAGAGGCCGAAGCCATTGTGCGCCTTGCCGCCGACCGGCTGCGGCCCGGGGGGAGACTTATCGTCGCCACGCCCAATCCGGGAAGCCTTCCGACGATCGCGCATGAGTTTTGGCGCGACCCAACTCACGTCCGGCCGTACGACCGGGAACTCATCGAGTACTTGACGAGCGGCGCCGGACTTGAAACTGTCGTCGCAGGGTTCAATCCCGAGTCGC
Organism: Chloroflexota bacterium; assembly: GCA_022824495.1. Classification (GTDB taxonomy): domain Bacteria; phylum Chloroflexota; class UBA11872; order UBA11872; family UBA11872; genus UBA11872. The sequence goes on from JAJDZU010000005.1 coordinate 34,398, forward strand.
CACGCGGCCTCCCGGTGGAGCTGGCCGACCTTGGCCTCACGCCGCCTGTGAGGTCAGACGACGCGCTTGATCCGCCAGACTCACGAGCATCTCGATGGGTCGCAGGTCGTATGGCCGGTTCAAACTACGGGCGGAACCTGGAGCGGGCCATTCACGAAGTATCCGACGGTCTGCTTCACACCCGCCAGGAACTGGCCCGCGTTGCTGGTGTGCTGCGACGATTCCTTGAGGTGGCTTATGAGCCGTCCGAGCTGTTTGTCGTCGCTCGAAGGCCCTAGGAAGTCGGCTGCTGCCGGTTTGCGAGTTCGACCTGTGGTCCCTCGTCAGGCGGTGGGAGCGACTCGCTATGCCGCATCAGGTCAGCCGTGTATGCGTGAATGAGCGGCACGTTGGGCTGAAGCACGAACGCGCCGTTGTCGGCGATGACGGCGCGCACCAGATTGTCCTCCGGCCGAATTGCGCCTGACACCGTCCGAGCGGCTCCGATCCCCATTCCGAGTTTGGCCATCGACGGCACCAGTTCGGGCGGCAGATTTGATTCGAAGGCGTTGCTGAGTTCGCGCAAAAAGGCCGGCGACTCGACAAGAGTCTTTGGAGAAATCACCTGCTCAACCAAGGCCAGGAGCATCTGCTGCTGCCGCACTTCACGGGCAAACGCGCCGTCCTGATGCCGAGTGCGCACATAGCGCAGGGCCATGTCGCCGTCGAAGTGATTCGGCCCGGCCTCAACGTGCAACGGCTCAAAGCCGGTGTCGGTGGCGTTTGGGTAGTTGGGATCGTAAATAGTCGATTCCACGTCCACGGAAACCCCGCCAAAGAAGTCGACGAGGCGCTTGAAGCCGTTGAAGTCCAACGTAACCCAGTAGTCCACCTGCACGCCGAGGAGGTTTGAGACGCGACGGCTGAGGGCGTCGGGGCCTTCCTCCTGTAAGACGGAATTGATTCGAAACGGGTCGGTTCGACAGTTCGCCACGCAGATGTCACGGGGAATCGACACGAGGGTCGCCGCCCTTGCCCGCGGCTCAATGTGGGCGAGAATTATCGCGTCGGTTCGCCCACCGCCCTCGCCGGGACGCCGGTCAAGTCCGAGAAACAACACGCTGAATGGCTGATCTTCGGGCCAGTCGGCGATGAGATCCAGCGGGTTTGGCGGCTCGGGTGTCGGAGTCGCTGCCACCACGGGCGACGGAGTAGGCGGACGAGTCGTCCTTCCTGTCACGATCGGCGTCGCCGACTGAGAGGTGGATACTGTAGCGGGTGGCGTCGGCGGCACGGTCGTCGCGGTCCCATCGGACGATCGGATCCAGACCAAGGCACCGAGGACGGCCACGACGACGAAGACGACGCCGGCGGAAGCGACGCTGATTACCTCGGCGCGACGGAGGCGGTGCGCGCGACCCGACGGTCGCCTGCGGCTAGGGTCCGATGACATTGCGAAGTTGCGGCGTTATGTCGAGCAGAATCCCCACTATACGACAGGCAGGTAGTCCGCAGATCACTCTGTCTGCCCGAATTCGGTCGTCGCTTCGGAGTAAAGAGCGTAGCGTCGAAAGGGAGCGTTACGCCGTCGGTATCACATCCACGTTCGCGTGGTATCACCGAGTACGCTGAGCATGATGGCCGCGCGCCCCAACACTCCCGGATGCAGTTCGCCATTGTCGGATACGGCAGCTCCGGACACGCTCTCCGATCGCAGATCGAGTCGCTGCCCAGCGCATCGGTCACTTGCATTGTCGACGCCGATCTACGTCTGGCGGACACGGGGACCGGCCGTTTGAACGCCGCGGCCTGGAGCGACAAAGCCAGCGCCGCATTGCGTCGTGCGAGTGTGGACGCCGTCTTCATCACGGGGCCGCATGCCGGCCGCGTGCAGCTAGTGCAGGGCGCGCTGGAACGAGGGCTTCATGTCTTCCTCGAACCGCCCGTGACCCTGCGTCACCCGGACGCGCAGCAGATGTTGGGGTATGGCCGGGCCGTCAGCACGGCGGTGGCCGTTAACTTCTGGATGCGCGCGGTCCCCGGAGTGCGTCGTATGCGACGCCGCATTCCGCGTCCCACGTTCGTGCAGATCGAGACCGTCGTCCATCCGCTGTCCGATTCCTGGAGCGGAACTGCCGAGCAGGGTGGCGTGATGGGCGTGCTGGGAAGTCACGCATTGGACCTGGCCGCGTATCTCATGCAGTCGACGCCTCGCTACGTCCAGGCCATGGGCGGACGTCACACGCGACGGGCGGCCCTGGCGGACACCGTGGCTGTGGGGATCCGATACGCGAATGGCGGACTTGCTCGCGTGATCATGGGTGAATTTGGCCGAAGGCGGCCCTGCGCTCCCTGGCGCGCATATGCTACCGACGGCACCGAAACGGCGACCGCGCAAGGCAGCCTGCCGCTTGGTGAAGGACCGACGAGACGTGTGTCAAAGGTTGAACTGGCACGTTTGCAAGGCGCCGAGGCCGCGCAGTTCGAGGTTGTGAGGGCGTTCGTAGATTCCGTAGCGGGACGAGGCGCCCCCCTGGCGCTGGCCGAAGACGGCGTACGGGCAGTGCACCTCGCCGATACAGCTTATGAAGCCATGGGTTCGCGTCGGCGAGTGTCAATCGCCACGGCATCGCTACCGGATACGATCCGACCGGTCTACGGTGATGATTCCGCCGCGAACCGCCGCAACCACAGCTTCCGTTCGTGAGCGAACGCGCAGCTTGCCGTAGACGCTGCTGAGATGTGCCTCCACAGTCTTTGCCGAGACTCCCAACGCTGTCGCTGCTTCGCGATTGGACGCACCTTCCGCAACTAGCCGTAACACATCCAGTTCGCGCATCGTCAGCGGCTCCGCAAGCGATCGCCCGCTGCCCGTGCCGGACTCGACGGTCGGCAGTTCCTGGTAAACAGTTTGTCCGGCGTGGACCTGCCGGACAGCGTCGGTGAGCCCCGCGGTATCCAGGTCCTTCAGCACGTAACCCGCGACCCCGGCCTCCCGCATGGACCGGACATAGTCCGCCTGGCCATAGGCCGAGACGACCAGAATTCGGGTCGCCGGCGCTACGTGTGCCAGGCGACGAGCCAGCGCCGGCCCACCGCCGGGAATTCGGAAATCAAGGAGACAGACGTCGGGTGAACAGCTGCGGCACGCGCGCTCCGCCGCGGCCGCGTCGCCGGCCGTACCCACGACTTCGACATCGGGGACATCCGCCAAAACCGCGGCGGTCCCCTCACGCACCATGGCGTGGTCGTCCACAAGCAGAACGCGGATCGGACGTCTGGCGGTCACGTGCGGGCGACCTCCGCCGGATGTAGTGGAGCCTCCACCGTCAGCGCGGTTGGCCCTCCTGGCTGAGAATCCACCTGCACGTGGCCCCCAAGGCGGCTGAATCTCTCCCGGAGACCGGCCAGTCCCAGGTGACCCACGGCCGCGTAGGCAGCCAGATCGGACGAGGCCCGAAAGCCGCGACCATCGTCTTGAACCGAAAGCCGGATGGCGTCAGCCGCGCACGTAAGGCGAATCCGAACGCGCGACGCCTGCGAATGCCTGAGCGCATTGTTCAACGCCTCTTGGGCCGCGCGGTAGATGTTCGTCTCCACGTCCGCGTCGGGTCGCTGAACGTCGGGAGTACCGTCAATCTGGAGGTCAATGGTGAACGGTGCGGCTCGCCCCGCCTCGTCCACCAGCCAACGCAACGCCGCTTCCAGTCCCAGGTCGTCCAGGACCGGCGGACGCAGGCGTTCGCAGATCTCCCGCAGGTCGCCCGCCGCCGTATCCACCAATTGCAGAAGCGCGTCGCGGCTGCGGTAGGGCCCGGGCGCGGCCGAGCGCAACGCGCGCTGCAGCAGCACCAGCTTCTGCAGCGGCTCGTCGTGCAGGTCGCGCGAAATTCGCTGTCGCTCCGCCTCCAACATCCCGTTGACCTGGTCGTACAGGTCGCTCAGCGTCTGTTGGCTGTCCTGCAGGCGCTGCGCCGTCTCGTCGAGTTCCCGCAGACGGTCCTGCAACTGGCCCCACAGGTCAACACGCACCATGAAACTGGCGAGTTGACTGGCCAACGCGTCCAGCAAGTCGGCGTCAGCCTGGCTGAGGCCGAACGACTCTTCGCGGATCGAGGCGACCACATAGGCCGCCACCGACTCGCCGATCTTGCACGGAACGACGACCGCGGCGATTTCTGAGCGACCTCCGCCTCCCGCGGCCACGACGGCCGACTGCACTTGGGCATCGTCGGGCGTTGGGGCCAGGCTATTGAAGGCGATGGCCACAAGGTCGTGCGGCGGGGCTGCGCGGGTTACCGAAATCCAGTCGAGGCCGATAGCGCGGCGCACGGGAGCCAGAACGGACTCGGCAAGCTGTTCGACTGAGGTCGTGGACGCCAACGCCACGCTGGCCGTGCGCATCACCCGCTGCGTGTCGTAGCTATCCTGATACACCCAACCGGACAGCGCGCGAAGAACCAGCCAGCGCGCGAAGGGCATCGTCACGCCGATGCCAACCAGCGCCGCCGCCAGCGTCCACACGACCGGCAACGCCCCCGCGCGATCCGTCAGGTAGCGACCGATCACGCCGACCAGAAGCGCGTAGAACGTAAAGAGCAGGATCCAGGCCGCGCCGTGCAGGAAAAGCGTTCGTAGCACGCGCTGGAACCGGATGCGCCAGGTCGGCACGGCCACGTGGACGGCCCCCAGCGCGGTGGCCGCGATGGCCAGCAGGGAGACCGAATAGGGAAGGATCTCGGCGCCGCTAACGACCGCGGGCACAAGCGAAAGCGTGGTAGGCGGCAACGCCGCGGTCAGGAACGTGGCCAGCAACACGCGCGCTACACGGCGGTCACGGGGAAACGTGATATCCAGCAGCGTGACCAGGCACTTGGCAAGGAGCGCCGTAAGCCCCAGGGCCGGAAGAAGCGCCAGCGTGACCCAGGCCGCGTTATACAGCTCCGGCCGGCCTTGATATGACGCCACCAACACCGCGACCGGTCCTGCCAGGGCTGTAACCGCCAGGGCCGGGACGTACGGCACGATGAACGACGGTCCACGTATGGGAAAGACGGCCGCAAACCACAGCAAGGCCACGCCCGTCGCGCCCGTCGCCGCAAAGACCAGCAGCGTCAGCGCGCCGTCGGCGTCCGGTGCCACCGAGCCCAGCGAAAGGGCGATGGCCACGGAAAACATGGCGGCGGTGGCCGATCTCAGCACTCGACGCCGTCCGTAGAGGGCGACAACCGCTCCACCGGCCGCAAAGGCCGTCGCAAGCACCAACGTGGTAGCGCGCATGGCCGGATCGAGACCTGGGATCGGGATCGCCACTCCGGTCTGTGGATCGGCAAGCGCCCCTGCGCCGATCTCGGCGCGTAGCTCGACAGGCCGTCCCACGGGTTCCCCCGAAGGCCCATCCCAGGCAACCACTTCGCCAGCGCTAAGCCCCGCGCGCCAGGCGGACCCGCCCGGCGTCACGCTCTCAACCAGCCACTGACCGCGCTCGGCCGGTGCGACCGTCGCCCCGTGCTCGAACGGCTGCATCGCAACCGTTGTGGCCAGTACGAGTGCCGCGACCCAAAGCGTCATACCGAGCGCGAGGGGAATAACTCGGCGCGGTCGGATACGGGCCAGGCCACCCCGGCGACGATTCTCCGCGGCGAGCCACTCGCCGAGGCTCTGGCGACGTGTACGACTGGGCGGTCGAGCCAGCGGCCGGCCCCATGACAGCGGGCGCTCCCAGCATACGCCCGGAACCGCTGCCTACGTCGCTACGACCACAACCTCAACCAACCGAATGCGATTGGGCCCAGTGGTCTTCGCTAGACGGCCACCGTCGCCATCGCGGCCGGGGCCTCGTCGCCGCCCGCAAAGCCGCAGAACTCCTCGTAGTCGATCAGTTCGGTGATCGTCGGAGTGTCCCCGCAGACCGGGCACTCGGGGTCACGCCGCAGCTTCAGTTCACGGAATTCCAGGTCCATGGCGTCAAGCAGCAGCAAACGTCCTTTCAGTGACGTCCCAATACCCGCGATGAGCTTCAGCACCTCGGTGGCCTGGATCAGCCCGATCAAACCCGGCAGAACCCCAAGCACGCCGGCCTCGGCGCAACTCGGCGCCATTTCCGGCGGTGGTGGCGTCGGGTAGAGGCAGCGATAGCAGCCCGCACCCGGCTCAAAGACGGTGGCCATACCCTCAAAGCGCATGACGCTCCCGTCCACCAACGGCTTGCCGAGGAAGTAGGCGGCGTCATTCGCGAGATACCGCGTGGGAAAGTTATCGCAGCCGTTAACCACGATGTCGTACGGCTCGAGGATTTCGAGCGCGTTGTCGGAAGTCAGCGGCTCGTCGTGGCGCACGACCGACACGTCCGGGTTCAAGCCTGTCAGTGTCGATTCCGCTGACGCCGTCTTGGGCATGCCAACGCGGTCGTCGCGGTGCAAGATCTGTCGCTGCAGGTTCGAACGGTCAACGGTATCGAAGTCCACCACACCCAGCGTGCCGACGCCGGCGGCGGCCAGGTAGTAGAGCACGGGAGAGCCAAGACCGCCCGCGCCGATCGCCAGCACCTTGGCATCAAGAATCTTCGCCTGCCCGGCCGCCCCTACTTCGGGCAGCAACATGTGACGGCTATAGCGTTGGACTTGCTCAACGGTGAACACGATCGAAAACCCTCCAGGTACAGCCGGCGTTTAGTGGCCGGCGGGCGGTTCCTCGGTTTCGTAGCCGGCCTCGGCCCACTCGGTCATCCCGCCGGCCATGTTGTACGCATCCGCAACGTTCAACGCCCGCGCCATCTGGGTGGCGACCGCGCTGGTCTGCCCAACGTTGCAGATGAACAGCAGGGGCTTTCCAGACGGGATGACCTCGGCGGGGCGCGCCAGGATGTCGTCCAGCGGCACATAATCCGCGCCTGGCATGGCCGGCGCGTGAAACTGGGTGCGGACGTCCACCACGTCCACCTCATCGTTTTCGATCATCTCCTTCGCCTTGTGAATATCGACGTCGAAGTCAGGCGATCCAGGCAGACCCATTGTTTGGCACCATTCGGGAATCCGGTCTACGCTCAAGCATCGCGCCGCGGCGCGGTCAGGTCAACGCGAAGGGCCTGAGTCCTGCAAGTTTCATTACTGACCGCAAGGGATACCGCAACGCTATGATCGGACACGCCCTAGTGCCGACATTCCCGTGAACACCACCGAACTCGCATCCCAGCTTGCAATAACGCCGGTGCCGGCCGACGTCAGCGATGTCCTGCGTCGCCGCCTGGACCAGCTCGACGGGAGCCTGGACTCGGGGGATCGAATTGCGCGCACGTTGCGCCTGCCCTGGGCTGCGGCGAGCGTCGATCGTCCGCGATTCGCGGTCCTGCACTCCGACCTCGTCGAAGATCTTGCTATTTCCGAGCCGGTCGCCGACCTGATTTGCGACCACCTGGTCGTGCGCGAGCACCAGCTCGCGGCGGAGCCGGACACGACCGGCCCCCGCGCGCTGCTTTGCCTGGCCGGTCCGCCGGGCGTTGGCAAGTCGTACATCGCCCGGCAAATTGCGGAGGAGCTCGGGCTGCCGAGGGCGACAATCCGGCTTGATCGCCTGGGATCCCCCGACGAGCTATTCGGAAATGCGCATGCCCCCGGCGAGATCATGGGGGCGGTCGAGCGGATCGGCCAGACCGAATTCGTCCTGGTTCTCGAGGAACTTGACGCAGTTGGAGGGAGTTGGCCCGCGGCCGGGTCTCAGAGCCAGACCGCAGGCGGGAATTGGTCGGCAACTCGGGCGTCCCTGCTCAATGCCCTGACCGACGCCGACGCGAGGCGCCGCTTTCGCGATCGCTTCTTTGATGTTCCGTTCGATCTCTCGCGCGTTCTGGTCGTCGCTACCGCGCGCTGGTTGCCGGACATCCCGCCGCACGAACGCAGCCGGCTGGACATCGTTGAACTGCCCGGGTACGTGGACGATGACAAGATCGCCATCGCACGTAACTCGCTGGCGCCGGCCGTGCTTGGCGAATACAACGTACCGCTGGACAACGTCACCATCGAGGATGATGCGCTGTCCGCGCTCGTCCGCAGTTACACGGTCGAGCCGGGAGTGGACGAACTCGACGGGTTGCTCCGCCAGGTCGTTCGACGTGCCTTGAGTAATCAAGCCTTGCGCGGGGATAGCGGACCGCTTGACATCCCCATCGAAGACTTCGGCGCCACCATCGGGCGACCGACACGACTGCGCGTTGATCGCCGTCGACGCGAAACGCCGGGCCAGACCGCGGCTGCCGTCGTGCGGCGCAGCGGCGGCGTGCTCGGACACGTTGAAGCCGTGCAAATGCCTGGCTCCGGGCAGATTCGAATTCTGGACACCGCGGGCGCGGACCTGACGGCACGCTACCGGATCGTCCCCTCGTACGTGCGCTCGCGACTCTCGGATCTGGGCGTGTCCGCCCGGTCGCTCGAAGAGTTCGACACGGACCTTATGCTGCCCGCGAGCGAACTGCCCGGCGACGAAGGCTCGCTCGCCCTCGCCGCGACAATCGCCATGGTCTCGCTGATGCGTGACCGGGCGGCGGACCCTGAGATCCTGGCCATCGGCGGCATGACGGCACACGGGCACGTGCGCCGCGCCGAAGGGGTACAGGCCAAAATCCTGGCGGCTCATCGCAGCGGAATCCGTCGCATCGTCCTGCCGCGCCAGAATGAGCACGACCTGGACAGCATCCCTGAGCCGCTACACGACGCGATTACCTTTATTCCCATCGACGAGGCTGGCCAAGGCATCAACGTCGCGCTTCGGTAGGACTCCGTTTCTGCGCGGTTGGCTGCGAATCCAACAGCCCGCGGACGCTGGGTCGCCTATCCGCTAAAGCTATTAGGCGCCTGCCCAACCGCCCCTGGTCGCGAGCGGAACAAACTGCCCGCCTCCGGCTCCGACTCCTCGGAGATTCCGCGAGCTGCCGAGGTCACGTAAAGGTCTCGCAGGTCCGATCCGCCAAACGCGCAGCTTGAGGTCTGGCTTACGGGGAACCGAACCATGCCGCGCTCGCTCCCATCAGGCGCGTAGTGCGTCACGCGCGAACCGCCCCACGCAGCCACCCATAGATCGCCATTCGCGTCCACCGTCATTCCGTCGGGGAATCCGATCGATGAATCGACCTGGATCAACGTGCGACGGTTGGTTAATGCGCCATCGTCAAGGTCGAAGTCAAAGACGTCCACCCGTCGAGTCAGGCTATCGATGAAGTACATCAGGCGGTCGTCCGGGCTCCAGTCAATCCCGTTCGAAATCGACACGCCGTCCAGCATGGGACGCACGCTGAGGTCCGGGTCCAGCCGGTAGAGCGTGCCCGGGCCCGCCGGCCCGGCCTCGTCGTAGGCCATCGTGCCCGCCCAGAAGCGCCCGTGCCGGTCGCACTTCCCGTCATTCATTCGCATCCCCGGGTCATCGGCCTCCACCTCGGCCAGCACTGTCTGCGAGCCGTCCGCTTCCAGCGCGCGGAATCCATCCGCGGCCGCCAGTACCAATCCCCCACTCGCCCGCACCGCCACCGCGCCCACGTCAATCCCAACGTCCATACGGTCATTTCGCCCGGTCGCGGGATCGAACCGATGGACGGCCGACCCGGTTATGTCAACCCAGATCAGCGTCTCCGTTCCGGGGTCCCAGATCGGCCCTTCGCCCACTTCAGCGCGCGTTCGTACAACCAGTTCGGATTCCATGGCTCAAGTCCCCGGGATCGCGACGCGATTCTTGCGCGCAGTGTATGGCGACGGCCGCGCTGCCAACTGATTGCCGTTCGTATACTCAACCCCTACTCAACATGCCGCTGCCGCTGCGGGAGCCTTCTGTGACGCTGATTTCCAGCCTGTCCGCCCGCGAAGTTTTGGACTCGCGCGGCAACCCGACCGTCGAAGTCGAAGCCACCCTCGAAAGCGGCGGCTGCGGCCGCGCCATCGTCCCGTCCGGCGCATCGACCGGCGAGCACGAAGCCCACGAACTTCGCGACGACGACGCCCAGCGCTACCGGGGCAAGGGCGTCCTGCGGGCCGTCGAACACGTCAATGACGTGATTTCCCTGGAAGTCGAAGGCCAGGACGCCGTCAATCAGGCCGCCATCGACACCCAACTCCTCGCGCTGGACGGCACCGCCAACAAGAGCTCGCTCGGCGCCAACGCCATCCTCGGCGTATCGCTGGCCGTTGCCCACGCCGCCGCCGACGGCCTCGGCCTGCCGCTCTACCGCTACCTCGGCGGCGCCGGCGCCACCACCCTGCCCGTGCCCATGCTCAACATCATGAACGGCGGCGTTCACGCCGCCGGCAGCACCGACTTCCAGGAGTTCATGGTCATGCCGGTCGCGGCCGGCTCCTTCACCGAAGCCCTCCGCACGTCCGTCGAGATCTACCACCAACTCCACGACGTCCTGACCGAACGCGGCTTCGGTACCAGCGTCGGCGACGAAGGCGGCTTCGCGCCCAGCCTGGGCTCAAACGCCGCCGCCTTCGAGGTCATCCTCGAAGCAATCCAGCGCGCCGGCTACGAAGCCGGCCGCGATGTATTTCTCGCCATCGACGCCGCCGCCTCTGAACTCATGGACGACCAGGGCCGCTACGTCCTCGCCCAGGAAGGCCGCACGCTTACCGGTGCCGAGCTTGTCGAGCTGTGGACCGAGTGGGTCGACCGCTTCCCCATCGTCTCGATCGAAGACGGCCTTGACGAGAACGACTGGGACAGCTGGAGCGCCCTCACCGAAGCCATCGGCGACCGCGTGCAACTGGTTGGCGACGACCTGCTGGTCACCAACACCGACCGCCTCCGCCAGGCCATCGAACGCAAGGCCGCCAACTCGATCCTCGTCAAGGTCAACCAGATCGGCACGCTCAGCGAGACGCTCGAAGCCATCGACATGGCCCACCGCGCCGGTTTCACCGCCGTCATCTCCCACCGCTCCGGCGAGAGCGAGGACACGACCATTTCCGACCTGGCCGTCGCCACCAACGCCGGCCAGATCAAGGCCGGCGCACCGGCTCGTACCGACCGCGTGGCCAAGTACAACCAGCTTCTGCGTATCGAAACCGACCTCGCCGACGCCGCCCGCTACGCGGGCTCACGAGCCTTCACCAACATTCGCCGGAACTGGGCATGACCCCCGAGGAGCTTCGCCGGCTCCTGGCCGAAGTAGCGACCGGCGCCCTTTCGACCGACGACGCCTTCGAACGCCTCCGCACCTTTCCCACCGACCACCTGGGCTTCGCCCGCGTCGACACCCAGCGCAGCCTGCGCACCGGCATCCCCGAGGTCATCTACGCCGCGGGCAAGACCGCCGCCCAGGTAGCCGAGATCGCCGAACGCCTCGCCGCCGGCGGCGCTCCGCTCCTGGCCACCCGCGTCACCCCTGATATGGCGGAAGCCGTACGGACCCGACTGCCTGACGTGCAACATCACGAGACCGCCCGCATGCTCACCGCCCCCGGCCGCGAACCCCTCCAGCGCCGCGGCCGCGTAACCATTGTCTCCGCCGGCACCTCCGACCTGCCGGTGGCCGAAGAAGCCGCAATAACTGCCGACGCCCTCGGCGCCCACGTCGAGCGGGTCTACGACGCCGGCGTCGCCGCCATCCATCGCATCCTCGCCGAACGCCCGGCCTTGGACCGCGCCGACGCCATCGTCGTCGTCGCCGGCATGGAAGGCGCCCTCCCCAGCGTTGTCGGCGGCCTCACCGACCGGCCCATCATCGGCGTCCCCACCAGCGTCGGCTACGGCGCCGCGTTCGGCGGCCTCGCCGCCCTCCTCGGCATGCTCACCAGCTGCGCCCCCGGCGTCTCCGTAGTCAACATCGATAACGGCTTCGGCGCCGGCGTCCAGGCCACGCTTATCGCCCGCCGCGCCGCCGCATGACCACCGCCTACTTCGACTGCCTCGCCGGCGCCAGCGGCAACATGATTCTGGGCGCGCTGCTCGACGCCGGCCTGGACAAAACCCGCCTCCTCGCCGAACTCCGCAAGCTGGACCTGCCCCCCTGGGAATTCCGTGACGAACGCGTCCATCGCGGCCTGATCAACGCCCGCCTGGTCGACTTCGAAATCGAAGACCGCGGCCATCATCACGCCTACACCGACATCGACGCCCGCATCGCCGCCGCCGACCTGAAGCCCCGGGTCAGAGATGAAGCCCGGCAGGTCTTCCGCCGCCTGGCCGAAGCCGAGGCCCACGTCCACGGCACGCCCGTACATGAGGTCGAGTTCCACGAAGTCGGCGCTGCCGACTCCGTCCTTGACGTCGTCGGGGCCGCCGTTGCGTTCGACCTGCTTGGCATCGACCACGTCGTCGTTTCCCCCATAAACACCGGCAGCGGCTGGGTCGAGACAGCCCACGGACGCCTCCCCGTCCCCGCCCCGGCCACCACGCAATTGCTGGCCGGCAGCGGAGCCGTCGCCTACGGATCGGACGTGAAGTTCGAACTCCTCACGCCCACCGGCGCCGCCGTCCTCACCCACGCGGCCGACGCCCACGGCCCCCTGCCCTCCATGCGCGTGCTCCAAACCGGCTACGGCGCCGGAACCGCTCGCCTCAGCATCCCCAACGTCCTCCGCGTAACCCTCGGCCAGCCCGTCGCGCCGCACCAGGCCGACACTGCAATCGTCATCGAGACCAACATCGACGACATGAACCCCGAGGCCTACGAATACGTCTCCGCCCGCCTCTTCGCCGCCGGCGCCCTCGACGTCTGGACGGTCCCCATCGTCATGAAGGGCGGCCGCCCGGCCACCCAACTCTGCGCGCTCGGCTCGAACGACGCCGTCGACGCGCTCATCGATTTGATCCTCACCGAAACTACCACCCTCGGCGTCCGCACCTACCAGGTCCGGCGCACCAAGCTCCAGCGCAGGAGCCTCAAGGTCACGACTCAATACGGCCAGGTCCGGGTCAAAGCCTCATACCTGCACGGAGCCCTCCGCGACGCCGCCCCCGAAGCCTCCGACTGCCGCCGCATCGCCGCCGAACGCGGCGTCCCCTGGCGGGACGTGTACGATGCCGCTCGATCCGCCGGACGCGCCGCCGCGCCACCCAGTCCCGATCCTGCGGAATAGAAGGCGGAACCAATGCCCCAACCCGATGCCCCGGTCGTCCCCAGCGCTCAGGGCGACGTCGTCCGAGTCACCGAAGCCGCCGTGGGCTCCGTCCGCGCCGACCGCGTCATCTCCCAGCGCGCCACCATGCGCCACACCCACGCCCAGCACGTCGAAGCCGACCGCTCACTCATGCTGATGAACCGCACCGACCGGCTGAACGTAACCCGCGGCGCCCTCGGCGGCGCCACCTCCGGTCGAACCCAGGTTCGCAACGCCGCCATGGGCGTCAACGTCAGCGGCAACGCCAGGCTCGAGAACGTCGCCGCCAGTTGGGTCGTCGCCGGCAACGTCCAGGCCGACCGCGTCCTCAGCCTGGCCGTCGTCGGCGGCAACGTCTCCGGCAACGTCCGCAGCCTCTTCGGTACCCGCGCCGCCATCGCCTTCGGCATCGCCCTCGGCGTGTCATCCCTGGCCGCGCGCCTGATCAGTCGCCTCCTGCGCTAGCGGCTCCTAAGGCAGCGGCAACTCCACCGGCCGCCCCTCGGCCGCCGAAATATCCGCCGCAAGACACGCCTCGTGCGTATTGATCGAGTTCGCCAGGCTCACGTGCGACTCTTCGCCCCGCTCGATGCAATCCAGCAGGTGCGACACCTCGCCCTGGAACGGGTGGTGAGACACGTCGCCGCTGTCCGGGAGCACCGTCGGAATCTCCGCGTAGTCGGTCTGACCCGGTAGCGTCCTGCTGAAAATCCGGTTATCCAGCATCGTCCCCTGGTCGCCGTACAGCGAGATGCGGAACTTGTACGGCGCGGCGTCGTCCAGGTTCGATAGAGCCTTGCCCAGCGCCCCGTTGGCGAATTTGCAGATCATCACCGTCGTGCCCGGGTACTCGAATCGGTCGCTGCCCGACACCGCGTACGCGCTCACCTCCACTATCTCGCTGTCCGTGAAATACCGCAGCGCGTCTACCGCGTGACAGCCCGCGTTCAGGAACGACGAGCGCCCCTGCGCGGCCGTCCGCGACCACCGGTATTGCCCGTACCAGGGACCCAGCCCGTGCACGTAATCCACCTCCGCCATGAAAAGCCGTCCCAGCGCCCCGTTGCTCAGCTGCGCACGAATCACGTCAAACAGCGGATTCCAGCGCAGCACGAAACTCACCACCGTTCGCACACCGGCTTCGTTCACGGCATCGCGCATGGCCCGCAGGCTCTCCAGATCGAGCGCAGCTGGCTTTTCGATCAGCACATGCTTTCCAGCGCTGGCTGCCGCGATCGTGTTCGTCGGATGTAGGTCGTGCGGTGTGCATACCGCAACGACGTGAACGTCATCGCGGCCGAGAACCGAGTCCAGGTCAGTTTCTATGAGCGCGCCAGGCTGACCCGTCTCTTGGGCAACGCGCATGGCGGACTCCGCTCGCCGGCTCGAAATCGCAACCACACGGGCACGCGGATCGGCGTCAAACGCCCGCACGTGCTCAGCGGCCACCCAGCCGGCTCCATGCACTGCGACACCGTAGGTCTGCACGTTTGGGCCTCCGAGATCGGGTCGGAGATTCTACTTTCAGAGTCAGCCCCGCATAATCTGCTCGGCTACACAGGAGAAGCTGCGTGTTCGAGGAAGAATTCCGCACCTACGACATCGATGTGCCCGAAGTCCGCGCCCTGCAACGCGCAATGCCGCAGGAAACCTTCGCGCTGGTGGAAGGCTTGATGGGCCGCTGGCAGCAGGCCGGCATGCCCCTACGCCCCGCCCGCCGTGGCTTCGCCTTCCAGGCCCCCCACGGCGAACGCCTCACGACCGTCGCCTGGGTCTATGCCCCCGACCGCCGGCACCCGGTGGCGCGCGTCGAGGTCGCCCTTGATCTGCTGCGGCGACGAGGCGTGGACGCCGAGCAGATCGACGGTCTGCGCGACGATCTGACCCGCTTCCCAACCCACGTTCCCGGCGATTCCGAATCGCTGGTTGAGCTACCGCTCACCGTTGCATTGGGCGGCGCCGACATGGAACGCCTGGCCTCGGCCTTGGTGCAGTTCGGCCTCTCGCTCGCTTGACCAGCGCGGACGTGGGCGCCAACCCACCGCCGGCGGTGCCCACCCGCTGGGCCACCATGGCCGTCGTGGCCAGCGGCGTCTTCATGGCCACGCTGGACGCCAGCATCGTCAACGTCTCGCTGCCCACCTTGGTCCGCGAACTGGATGCGCCCTTCGACCGCGTGCAGTGGGTCACCCTGGCCTACGTCATCGCCATCACCAGCCTGCTCTTGCCCGCCGGACGTCTGGCCCAGATGCGCGGCGCCAAGCGCCTCTATCTGTCTGGTTTCCTCGTTTTCACCATCGGTTCCCTCCTCTGCGGCCTGGCGCCGAACGTCGGGGCGCTCATCGGCTTCCGGGTCATCCAGGGCATTGGCGGCTCGATCACCCAGGCCCTGGGACCGGCGCTTGTGGTCACCGCCTTCCCGCCCAGCGAGCGCGGCAAGGCCATCGGCTTCATCCTGTCAGCGGTATCCATCGGCCTCGTCAGCGGCCCCGTGGTCGGCGGTTTCGTTCTGGGGTCACTGGGATGGCCGTTCATCTTCCTGCTGAACGTCCCAATTGGCGTGGCGGCCATCGCTCTGGGCGCTCGAATCTTGCCCGAGGGAGCACGAGGCACAGGCGGCCGCTTCGACTTGCGCGGAGCCGCCCTGCTGACGATCGGCCTGACGCTACTCGTCGTCGGCCTAAACCGAATCCAGACGCTCGGCATCGCGTCACCCATAGTCATCGTGCTGGTCGTGACGGGCATCGCCCTCCTGCTCACGTTCGGCTGGTGGCAGACACGCACGCGCTGGCCCACGATCCAGCCGGCCATGTTTCGCGTGCCGGACTTCACCGCCGCGATGCTGGCCGGCTACCTGGCATTCGCCGGCGCGGCCACCCAGATCCTGCTGCTGCCCTTCTACCTCCAGCGCGTGCTGGAACTCCCGGTCCAGCAGGTCGGCCTCCTCATGGTCACGGTTCCGGCCCTGATGGGGCTCCTCGGCACGCCCTCGGGAATGTTGGCCGACCGGACCAGCACCCGAACGGTGGGAGCACTCGGCATCGGCCTCGTCGCGGTCGGACTACTACTGCTGACCACGCTCGCGGCCGACACCTCGCCTTGGGCGGTCGTCCCGCGGCTGGCCGTCATCGGCATCGGCATGGCCATGTTCAACAGCGGCAACGCCAGCATGCTCATGGGTTCGGCCGCCGCCGAGCACCGCAACCAGGCCAGCGCCGTCCTGGCCCTGGCCCGCAACATGGCCCAAGCGACGGGTCAGGCCCTCTGGGGCACCATCTGGGCATCGATCGTCGTGCTGCAACTCGGGGTTGCCGGACCAGACGCTGCGGCCGGCTCGGACACGGTTGACGCCTTCCGGATCGTCTTCGGCGCCGCCGGCGCGGTCGTGCTCTTGGGAGTCCTCGTCACGCTGGCGCCGCTTCGGGGCTCCAGACAACCGCCCTAGGCAAGTCGACGCAAATCAATTACTGATGCATCGGTGGATGTGTCCGGCGTCTCTTCCGGCGCCGCGCCGGGCCGCAGCGGATCCGGTGACTCGTCGGCTCCGACGCCCCGCAGTCGCTGGAGCAGCGCGATGCCCTTTCGCGTGTCGCTTGCGATGCGCGCCGGAACCTGGGTCCGCAGTCGCAATTGAAAGCACCAGTACGTGAAATCCTTCCAGTCAGCCCAGCGAACTCGACCTTCGTCAGCTACACCGCGCGCAGCGCGGTAGGTCGACAGCAGTTCGTCAATCGTTCGCCCGTAGACCAGCAAGTACGCATCCGCATAAGCCCGATCAAGCGGATGAGCCCTGCCCACCTCCAGTTCAACGGCATGCACCACGGCTTCCTCAACATCGATTCCGTAGAAGTGGTTGAGATAGGCCTTGTATCGAGCGTCGCCAAGGGCAGCGGCGAATTCGTGGCCGGGCACGTAGATCGGCGGACGGCCATAGAACCGAAGCTCGTCCCGCTCCGCCCTGGGCACGGCGTTGCGTCGGGTGCTAGCGATTCGATCGATCAGCAGCAGCAGGTCCAACGCCCCGCCCGCGACCAGATAGGTAAAACGACGCCCCTGATGGGCTTCATCCGCCAATTGCCAATCGCCGCATGCCCGCAGCGCCGCCGGATACCAGTGCGAACCGGCCTCGAGTTCCGCATCGAAACGGCGAAGCGGATCGGGCGCCGCCTCGGGCGCTTCACCCGGCGTGACGATGATCGGCTCCAGCGGTTGGTCGGACAGGGGCTAATCCGTTCGTGCCTAGCTACCGACGTACCATGCATTGTGCTCCCCCACCGCGATCGGTATCGACCCGCGTATGCGCTACCGGATCCACTGCGACGGCGCCAGCCGCGGCAACCCGGGCGAAGCCGCGGCAGGCGTTGTGATCTACGACAAGTTCGGCGCCATCGCCGGACGAGCCGCGCTCCGCTTGGGCGTGCTGACGAACAATCAGGCGGAATACCACGCAGTGCTGGCTGGCATGCGGCTGGTTGAGCAACTTCGGCCAAGCGCCATCGAGTTTCGGCTCGACAGCGAGTTGGCGGCACAGCAGCTGTCGGGGGCCTGGAAGATCAAGAACGCCGGCCTGCGCGAACTGGCAGCCCGGGTGCATGCGGCCGCTCCGCCGGGCGTACCGGTGAACTACGTGCATGTCGCACGGTCTCAAAACTCGCTCGCCGACCGACTGGCGAATTGGGCCCTTGACCGCACCTCCCCGGACACCCTGAACGACTTCTAGACGCCGCCCGCGCCGGACATTCGAACACCCAGCCGAGGAAATCCCCGTGGGGACCGGTGGATTGTTGTTGACACGCGGTGGGGAATATGCTTCACTTCTACGGCCAAATAGCCACTGAAGTGGTGATTGGTGGGTTGTAGTGGGGATTGAAGGGATAGGCTTCGGCCGAAAGACGGTGTATGGCCAGCTTCAAGGGGACCTTTGTCCACCAGATGGACGCCAAGGCACGCCTTGCGTTTCCCAGCCGACTTCGCGCCCAGATTCCCGAAGGGGGCACTTTGACCGTAAGCGCCGAAGACTGCCTCACGTTTTACCCGGCGGGCCTGTGGAGCGACGTGGAGCGCGAATTAGCCACGCTGGATCCCCTGAACCCCGATGCCCGCGATACGAAACGACAGATCTTCGGATCCGCCGAGGACGTGACGTTCGACAAGCAAGGTCGGATTCCGATACCCGTCCACCTGCGCGACCACGCCGGACTGACCAAGGAAGTGGTCGTCATGGGTGTGGGTGACGTGATTGAACTATGGGACGCAACGGCTTGGCAGAAGCGGCACGTGCGCATCGCCGCCGATGCGTCCGACATCATGCGGCGCGCCCGCGGAGGCGTTCCGCACTCTCCTTAGGGTGTTCTGTGTGGGGCGCGGCGCCTCCCCCGCGCCCCACACACACCGAATCTCATGACGGCCAGAGCCGGCCGGCACCAGCCGGTAATGCGACATGCCACCGTCGATGCGCTACGGCCGTGCCTTGGCGGGTTGATCGTGGATGGAACGGCCGGACAAGGCGGCCACGCACAAGCCTTGCTGGACGCCGGCGCCGAGCAGATTCTGGCCATCGATCTCGATCCGGACGCGGTTCGCTGGCTTTCCAGACGTTTTCAGAGCGACCCACGAGTTCAGCCGTTGCACGCCAGCTATTCGGATCTACCGCAAGCGATCGGCGCCGACCGTGCGGCGGGCGTCCTCCTGGACCTCGGCGTGTCGTCCAAACAGTTGGAGACTGCGGAACGTGGTTTTTCGTTTCGGCTGGAAGGTCCGCTGGATATGCGGTTTGACCCGACGGCCGGTGCGCCGGCCGTGCAGCTGGTGAATCGTCTCCCCGAGGCCGATCTGGCTGCCCTCATTCGAGAGTATGGCGAGGAGCGGCGTTCCCGCGCGGTCGCACGTCGAATCGTCGCAAGTCGTCCAATCGAAACCACGACTGAATTGGCCCGTGCTGTCGCGCGAGCGTTTCCCGGACGACGCCGTCGCCATCCCGCCACGCGGACGTTTCAGGCGATTCGCATTGCTACGAATGACGAGCTTGACGTGCTGCGCAATGGCCTGGCCGGCGCGCGCCTGGCGCTTCGTGCCGGCGGCCGTCTCGCGGTAATTGCCTTTCACAGCCTGGAGGACCGGATTGTCAAACAGGCATTTCGCCGGTGGGCACAAGAGGGTCTCGGCGAAGTGCTGACTCGACGCCCCATTCGGCCCAACCGGTCCGAAACGCAGCACAATCCCCGTGCGCGCAGCGCCCGGCTGCGTGTGTTCTCCGTGGTCGGGAGAAGCTGATGGCCCTTCGACAAGAACCGCTGCTGCGCGACGCAGTATGGCCAGTTCGGATCGTGCGGAGACTTCCGACGGCGATTCCACTGTCGCGCCTGGTTCTTGTCGTCATCATCGCCGCCTTCGTACTGGCGATGGTTTGGGTACAGCAAACGCAGACCCTCGTTCGTCTCGGAGGCGAAATCCAGCGTCTGGAACGTCGACTCGAGACAGTCGAGCTCGAGCGGCAACGAATCCTGGCCGAGCTGGCTGTGCGCAATGACCTGTCCAGGGTCCAGCGAATCGCGTTTACCGAACTCGATATGCGCCAAACTCGTCAGCCAGTCTTCACAAGGGCTCAGCCGCTTCCGCCCGGTGTCTCATTCGATCTCCCGCTGTGGGCCGCGCCAACGCAACAGCTGCTTGAGCCGCCGTGGTGGGAAGCCGTAGTTCAGGAAATCAGTGCGCATACTTCGCGACTCGCTGAGTAACCGCAAACTGGCCGACGACGCCGGAGAGCCGCCCGACCCCACACGGCGGCTCGTTGTCATGCTGGGCGGGGCCGTGGCAGCTGCCGGCGTCCTTGGCTGGCGTCTCTACGACTGGCATGTCCAGCAGTCGGCGGAACTCTCGGCCCGCGGGGCCAGTGCGTTACTCACACGAAGCGAGATCAACCCGCGGCGCGGCAGCATCTACGACCGTGACGACGCTGTCCTGGCGATCAGCCGGGGTGCGGTACGGGTGGTGGCTGATCCGCTTGCCATCCACGAAACGTCCGATTCGTTTGAGATTGCCGATCGGCTTAGTGTGCTGCTGGGCCTGGACTCCGCCACCGTGGCCGAACGGCTTGGTGATCCAAGTCTTCGCTACTCGGAAATCGCACGGGGTCTAGTTGGCGAACCGGCAAAGGCCGTGGAAGCCGCGATCCTTGACGGCCAATTGCCAGGTGTGCGCCTCGATCCCGATCGTGTTCGCGTCTACCCCAATCGAAGTCTGGCCGCACACGTCGTGGGCTTTGTTGGCGAAGGAACGGCACGTCCTGGCGATGTCGTGGGCCAAGCCGGCGTTGAAGCTTGGTATAACGACGTGCTGGGCGGACAGTCCGGGCTTGTAAGTTCGGATATCGATCGCCTCGGCCGCCGGATCCCAATTGGCCGGTATGCGCTTCAACCGCCGCGACACGGCGCACACGTCTCTTTGTCGATCGATCGAACGATCCAGCACATCGCCGAGCAGGAGCTCGAGGCCGCTATCGAGCAGTTCGGCGCGACGGCAGGCACCATTCTCATCACCAATCCGCGAACTGGCGAAGTGCTGGGGCTCGCCAATAGGCCCACGTACGACCCAGGTCGCGTTCACACCTATCGTGAGTTCGGCCCCGAGTTTGCCAACCGGGCGTGCAGCCTGATCTATGAGCCAGGGAGCACGTTCAAGCTGATTACGATGGCTGCGGGACTCGACGTCGGAGCCATACGACCCGAAACCACGCACAACCTGCCTGGAACCGTCAACTATTTCGGGCAGGAATTCAAGAACTGGGATGAGCGAACGTATCCGCAGCAGACGATGGTCAGCGTGCTGCAGCACTCCAGCAACACCGGCACAATCTTCGTCGCGGACACCATCGGCGCCGACAACTTCTACGAATACATTGAACGCTTCGGCTTCGGCACCCGCACCGGAGTTGATCTGGCCGGCGAGGTATCCGGCATCGTCCGACGCCGTGGCGATCAGGGTTGGTTTCTTCCCGACCTTGCCTCCAATTCGTTCGGTCAGGGGATTTCAGTCACACCGCTACAACTAGCGACCGCCGTCGGGGCTATTGCAAACAATGGGGTGATGATGCGACCGCATGTCGCGCGCGCCGTTACCCAGGTCGACGGTCGCCGCGAGACGATTGAGTCGCAGCCGATTCGACGGGTGCTTTCACGGGAATCAGCCCTGACCCTCATCAAGATGATGGAAGCGGCGGAATCAGGCGTGCTGAATAACCTGGCACGTATTCCCGGATACCGAACCGCCGGCAAGACCGGGACGTCGGAGATTGCATCGAGCGGTCGATTCCTCGAGGACACCTCCATCGCGTCCTATGTGGGATTCGGCCCCCTAGAGTTGCCCCGCGTGCTGGCCCTGGTTGTCATCGAGCGTCCGCAGGTAGCGTTCTTCGGCGCTCACGTCGCGTCGCCCACGTTCGCCCGCGTTATGAGCCGAGTCTTCGCTCACCTTCGGGTACCCCCTCGCACCGGACAGGCATGAGTACGAGCACAGGCCAGTGGCTGGCGGGACGGCTGCCGAACTGGCCTTCGCGGGACCCATTCCTGCTGCTGCTGTCGTTCGTCTTGCCGCTAGGAGGCGTTGTGCTGGTGGCCAGCGCCCGGGTGCCGGTAGTCCTGGGCGCGGATTCCGTTTTTGAACGCGTATCGGTCCAGCAGATGGTGCTGGCAGCCGTGGGCGTCGTGCTGGCGTTGACGATCAGCGCGGTGAATTATCAGCGCTTCACCCGAGTCGCACCAGTTGCTTTCGTGGGCATGCTGATTGCCCTTGTCGGGGTGCTGTTTGTCGAGGACGCCACCAGCCTGTTTGCGGCCCGTCGCTGGTATCGGGTGGGCGATCTGACCGTGCAGCCGAGCGAATTCGCAAAGGTTGCCATGGTCGTCATGCTGGCGGCACTGGCCCAGCAATTCGGTGGACGAATCCGCGAATTCCGAGTTTCCATCTTGTATATGGGGGGTGTCGTAGCTCTGGTGGTCATCCCGATTGTGCTGGAGCCGGACTTGGGCGCCGCCATAACCATAGCCTTTGTCGGGTTCGTAATGATCTTTGCCGCAGGCGCCCGACTCTGGCACCTGCTCTTGGGCTTCGCGTCGTTGGTTCCCGTCGCGTTTGTGTCCGTGACCCAAAACACCTATCAGCGCGAGCGACTCTTGACGTATCTCAGCGGAGACCCGGATATCAATCGCACCGGCTACCAGGCGGCGCAGGCGCAGATAGCCATGGGATCGGGCGGCGTCACCGGCCGCGGGCTCGGCTTGGGAACACAGAAGTTCCGGCTGCCCATTCCAGATTCCGACGCGGTATTCGCGGTCCTTGGCGAGGAGTTTGGGCTGGTCGGCACGGGACTGGTGCTGGTGTTGTTTCTCGCACTTTTCGTTCGAGGGATTCAGATTGCAGCTGCCACCGACGACGTGTTTGGCCGGTTGCTGGCTATCGGAATCGTGACGCAACTGTGCTTCCAAGCCTTCGTAAACATGGCGGTCGTCACGGGCCTCACGCCGGTGACGGGCATCACCCTGCCGTTCATCAGTCGTGGGGGCTCGTCGCTTCTGGCCTCGATGATCTTGATGGGCATCCTGATGAATGTTGCCCGCCAGTCCGATCTGGGACGCAGCACGTGAGGCTTGTGCTGGTCGGCGGCGGCACAGCCGGTCACATTTTTCCAACCATCGCCGTCGCCCGGCAGTTGACCGCGCTGTCCGAGACGGCGGTTGAGCTCAGCGCCGTCTGTGGGTCCCGCGATCTCGATCGCCTGTTGTATCGCGACGTCGATCTTGACGTCGTTCCCCTGCCAGCCCGTGGCATCGTAGGTGTTGACTGGTGGCGGTTGCCGTGGCGTGCCTGGCTGCTTATCCAGTCGCTCCTTATGGTTTGGCGCGACTTCAGCCGGCGCCGTCCGGACGCGGTGGTCGCCAGTGGCGGCTACGTCAGCGCCCCCGTGCTGCTCGTCAGCTGGTTGCGGCGCATTCCAGCGGTGATCTTCTCAGGTGATGCCGCTCTGGGATGGGCCACGCGTGTTATGGCCCCCCTGGCATCTGTCGCCACGATTGCATTCGAGGAAGCTCGCGGTCAGATCTGGCGTACGCCGGTCGAACTGGTGGGGTACCCGGTTCGCGGCACCTTTTCGTCACCCGATGCGAAGGCTGGACGCACGGCATTTGGAGTTTCCGAGACCGACTCCCTAGTTGTCGTGATGGGCGGGAGCCAGGGCTCACATGCCATCAACGAGGCGCTGCGCGCAGACCTATTGCGCCTGCTTGAGAAAGCCCAGATTGTTCATGTCAGCGGTCAACGCGACTATCAGACCCTTGCGGCAGCACGCGACCAACTGCCCGCTCCACTGCGCGCACGTTACCGCCTCCACGACTTTATACGCAGCGGATTCGCCAACCTTCTGGCCGCCGCAGACGTCGTTGTGAGTCGGGCCGGCGCCACCTCAGTCGCCGAGTTCAGCGCGGTGGGTACGCCGGCTGTACTCATTCCCGGACAATTCGGGGCAGGGCACCAGGTTGCAACTGCCAGAGCTATGGCGACGGCCGGCGCCGCGGTAGTGCTCTCTGAATCGGACCTGAAATCCGGTCACCTGGGCCTGATGCTGCTCGATCTGCTAAACGATCGAAGCCATTTGGACAGCATGAGTGAGGCCACGCAGTCACGTGGACGGCCGCGTGCAGCCAGACAGATTGCCCGAATCGCCCTTGAGCTGGCGCGCCGGGACTCGACGGTCGACGGATGATGTCGCCTCAGGTCACCGATCCCACCGTGCGCCACGTCCATATCGTGGGCATCGGCGGCAAGGGAATGAGCGCGATCGGGGCGGCGCTGCTGGATCTAGGCAAGACCGTGAGCGGCAGCGACCTGAAGCACTCGACCCAATCGGAACGACTGGAGAGCCGCGGCGCCCAGATCGCCTTAGGGCATCGCTCCGAGAACATCGGCGACGCCGACATCGTCATTCACTCATCGGCGATACCTGTGGACAATCCTGAGCTCGTGGCCGCTCACGTCCAGGGAACCGCCGTTGGTACGCGAGCCGAAGCCGTGGCAGCCCTGTTCAACAGTCGCCGCGGGATCGCTGTCGCGGGAACACATGGCAAGACCACGACATCAGCGCTGATTGCGACGATCTTGCAACGCGCGGGTCTGGCGCCCTCGTTTCTCATTGGCGCCGACGTTCGGTCGCTTGGCGGAGCCAACGGGCGGATAGGAGTAGGGTCGTGGATGGTGCTGGAGGCGGATGAATTCGACGATGCATTTCTCGCCTATAGGCCCCGGATCACCGCCCTCACGCACCTGGAACCGGACCATCTGGATCACTTCGGCACCGTCGACCTAATGGTTTCTACGTTCGAGCAGTTTGTCGACCAACTGCCCGCCGCTTCCGCGCTTGTCGCCCGCTGCGATGTACCTCTGCTACGGCAGGTGGCTGAGCGGCATCCGGGGGTAATCACATGGTTTGGTCCAGGCGGCGACTGGCAGATTGAGCACTACTCCCCAGGCGCGCCCGGACCAACCCTCGACGTCCGGGGCCCGAGAGGGCACTTGATGCTCAGGCTGCCTATCCCCGGTCGCCACAACGCCCTGAATGCGTTGGCCGCTCTGGCCTCCGCCAGCTTGGCCGGAATCGAAGGGCACGAGGCCGCGCGGGCGTTGGAGCGCTACGCCGGCGCCGAACGTCGGCTGGAGTTTCGGGCCATCGTCCAGGGCATCACCGTCATTGAGGATTACGCCCACCACCCAACCGCCGTGCGCGCGAGCCTGCAAGCCGTGCGTGAACTTCGGCCGCAGCGAGTGCTCGCGGTGTATCAACCGCTCCTGGAGTCTCGGACGCGAGACCTGTTTGAGGCCTTTCTCGACGCGTTTGGAGATGCCGATGAGGTGTACCTGGCGGACATCTACTCACCGCCAGGTCGCGAAACGGCCCTCGGCGTCACTTCCCGTGACTTGGCCGAGGCATTGCGCCACCCAAACGCCCGAGCGCTTCCCAATCTTGATGAAATTGCCGAACGCGTACTTGAAGAAGCACGTGATGGTGACATTGTCCTGGTCATGGGCCCGGAGTCCGTGACGCCGCTGGCCGATCACTTAGTGGCGCGCCTCAAACAAGAACCAGTCAGATGAGCGCGGATTCGAGATTCCCGTCGGCGCTCCGCGTTCGTGCGCACGAGCCCATGGAACGCCACACGTCCTTTGGCGTGGGTGGACCAGCCGACTTGTGGGTTGAAGTTCGCAGCCTGACCGCATTGCGTCTAGCCCTGGAGACCGCGAATCGCCTGGGGATTCCTCGAACCGTCATGGGGCACGGCACCAACGCACTCGTAGCCGACGCTGGGATAGACGGCCTGGTGATCTACAACCGCTATCAGTGTTTCTCCGCGCACCCGCCCGACAGATTCGTGCGGGTGGCATCGGGCCACAGCATGGCGCGCCTGGCCGGGCGATGCGCACGCCTGGGTCTTGGGGGCCTGTCGTTTGCGATCGGCGTCCCAGGCACCGTGGGCGGTGCCATCTACGGCAACGCGGGCGCGTTCGGATCCGAGGTTGCCGCCGTATTGAGGTCGGCCCGCGTGTGGCGATGTGGTCATGAAGTTGATGTCCCGGCATCGGGATTTGATTTTGGGTATCGGCGAAGCAACCTCCACAACGATGAGACTGAACCTGTGGTGCTGGCGGCGAGCTTTCGCGTCCAACCTGCCGACCCCTCCTCGCTTCGACACGAGTTGCTGGCCCTGGCTCGTCGGCGACGCGCCACCCAGCCCCTCGGACAGAACGCGGGATCGTTCTTCATGAATCCAGACGGCGATTACGCTGGACGGCTGATTGAGGCGGCCGGTCTCAAGGGCCACGAGCTTGGCGGGGCGTTTGTCTCGCCAGTCCACGCAAACTTCATCTCGGCCAGACCCGGCGGGACGGCTAAGGACGTCTTGGATCTGGCCATTGTGGTTCGTGAACGTGTGGCCGAGGCTACCGGTGTCCGGCTCACACCGGAAGTACGGCTCCTGGGCCGCTGGAACAGCCACGCGCGGGCGTTGTTTACGTGACCGACCTACGCGGAGGTCTCTTTACAAAGGCGCTGTCACTGGTCATCGCCATGATCTCCTCCGGCGTCCTCATATGGTTTCTCAATTCGCCCGTGTTCGACGTTAGAAATGTCGCCGTGCACCGGGCGGATTCTTCGCCGCCCCCAGCGGTCGATCCGGCCAGCATCGAGGCCGCCGCTCATCCCCTGATTGGCGCGAACGTGTTTCGCATCGACAGCAACGCGCTGCGGCAGCAAATACGGAATCTGCCGGGGGTGGCCGACGCAACGGTTCGAGTAGGCGTTGACGGCCGGGCGACAGTTACGGTCGCCTACGAGGCGCCAGTGGCGAACTGGGTTGCCAACGGTCAGAGCTTTCTGGTCAATGCGTCCGGCGAGGTCCTGGCGGAGCAGTTCGAGCCGAAAGTTCCGCTCACTATCGAGGACGACTCGTCGGCACCTCTTGTGCCGGGCGACCTCGTTAGCGCGGGAGTGCTGATAGCCGCGCATCAACTGCAGAGCAATTTGCCACTCCTCCGAGTCATACCCAGCCGTATTCGCTACTCCGCCGGCCAGCTGACCGTGGTAGATCACGCCGGGCGGGAACTCGATTTTGGTGATACGTCGCAACTCGACGCAAAGCTCGTCGCCCTGCATGCCGTGCTTGAGCAAGCGAACCGCCTCGGCGAGCGAATTGCTAGCGTGGATCTCCGACCAATTGAACGCCCCACCTACCGCACAGTGGACGCGCCGCCGCTCGCCACTGGCCGCAATCCTGGGGCGCCGTAGTCGTGTTATGTAAACTGTCGCTTTTCGTGCACTCCGTTTGGCCAAGGGTGGGAGCATGAGCCGTAAACGGACCTTCGTGGGACTGGACGTCGGAACGACCAAAACCTGCGCCGTGATTGGACAGGAGTACCGAGGCGCGCAGTTGCATGTCCTTGGCGTCGGCACCGCGCCTTCGTATGGACTCAAGGGCGGTCAGGTCGTCGACGTTGTTCTAACAGTCAAAGCCATTGACGAAGCAATTCACCGCGCCGAGAAGGCCGCGCGAGCGCGGTCGTCGCAAGTCGTCACTGGAATCGCCGGCGGCCACCTCCAATCTCACAGTCAGCGGGGCGAAGTTCGCTTGCCGTCCGGTGAGCGCGAGGTGCGCGAACGCCATGTCGGGGCGGTCGTCCGCGGAGCGACCATGTTGAGCTTGGCCGAAGACCGGGAGGTCGTAGCGGTTATTCCCAAGACGTTTGCAACGGACCACCTCACCGACGTACTCGATCCACGTGGACTCACTGCGCGGCGGCTTGCCGTCGAAGCTCACGTCATCACTGGAGCCACAAACGCCATGGCGAACCTGGAGCACTGCGTAAGCCAGGCGGGTCTGTCAACGCAAGGCCGCGTTCTCCAGCCACTGGCCTCGGCACGCGCCTGCCTTACGCCGGAGCAGAGGCGCGAGGGTGTGGTGCTAATCGACATTGGCGGTGGAACGACCGATGTTGCCCTCTTTGTTGATGATGCGTGCTGGCACATTGCCGTGATCCCGATTGGAGGCGCGCTGGTCACGGCTGACATTGCCCGGGGGCTCCGGTTGCCAACCAAAGTCGCCGAAGCAGTAAAGGTCGAACATGGCAGCGTCGGGTGGCCGGTCGACGAAAACGATGCAACCGTCGCTGTCCCGGGGTTCGACCATGGCGCGCCGGTGGCCATTCGCCGCCGAGATCTTGCCGAGGTCATCACGGCGAGAGTGGAAGAGTTGATGCATCTTGTGCGTGACGAAATCACGCGCAGCGGGTATTACGACATTCTCCCGGCGGGAGCCGTGCTCACCGGCGGCGGTTCCCGCCTCAGTGGCATCAAGGAATTGGCCAGCACGGTCTTGGACATGCCGGTCGCCACGGGTCGACCTCGGGCACTTTGGGGATTGGGCGATAACCTTCGGGCACCCGAATTCAGCACGGGCGTCGGTCTTCTGCTTTCGGCCGCCGCAGCTGAGGAAGCAGACGGCTGGGTGACTGCCGCGAGCCTCCAACAGCGGGGTGTCTTGGACAAGCTTGGCGGGTGGATGCGTTCGGTTGTCTCGCCAACTGTCAGGTGAAAGGCGAATCGCGGTGATTCAGTATGGGCATAATGGCGTTACAGTTGTGGCGCTGCACCGAGAGTGGTCTGGCCGTCCAACGTTGGCGCGCCTGGGAAGGGTGAGTGGACATGGCCGATAGTGATGGCCGCGGTGGAAGTCGAATCACGCGGCTGACGGGCGCCGATGGCGAGCCGCATTCGGCGCCGGCTGGTCGCGTATCAAGACAGCCGGTCGGCGGCGACTCGTTAGCGGAGCTCAAAGTCGTTGGCATTGGTGGTGGTGGCAGCAACGCCGTCGACCGCATGATCGACGAGCATGTGCAAGGCGTTGAGTTCATCGCCGTCAACACTGACGCGCAGGCACTGGTGCGCTCAAGTGCCCCTACACGGATACGCGTCGGCGACAAGGCCACCCGCGGACTTGGCTCAGGTGGCCAACCTTCCCTGGGCCAGAAAGCCGCCGAAGAGTCTCTGGATGAGATTCGCGAAGCCGTGGAAGGTGCCGACATGGTCTTCATTGCCGCCGGCATGGGCGGCGGTACCGGCACCGGTGGTGCGCCGGTGGTCGCCGACGTCGCCCGCGAAACAGGTGCGCTCACGGTCGGCGTTGTGACACGACCGTTTGATTTCGAAGGCAGCACGCGCGCTCGTTACGCCGAGGAAGGCATCCGAAACCTGCAGGAGCGCGTCGACACACTTGTGATGATTCCCAACCAGCAGCTCTTGGCGGTCGCCGACCCGAAGATGTCGGTCACCGAGGCCTTTGCTTTGGCCGACGACGTGCTGCGCCAGGGTATTCAGGGCGTATCCGACCTGATAACTCAACCAGGCTTGATCAATCTCGACTTCAACGACGTGCGGGCGGTCATGACCGAATCCGGCACAGCCTTGATGGCCATTGGCGAGGCCCAGGGTGAAGACCGAGCGACCGAAGCGATTCAGCAAGCCCTCAACAGCCCGCTGCTCAATGTTTCCGTGGATGGCGCGCAGGGGGTGCTTCTGAACTTCACCGGCGGCCCAGACATGACGCTTCACGAAGTCAACGAAGCCGCAGACATCGTGGCAAGGGCGGCCGAGCCGAATGCCAACATCATCTTCGGGACGGTGATCGACGAAGCCATGGAGGGTCGTCTCCAGGTCACGGTCATCGCGACTGGGTTCCAGACGGGTTCGACAGAGGCGCGCCCGACCAGACGCCGCACCTCGCGACTCTCAAGCAGCCCCGTGGTACGCGAGCTTGACTTCTCGAGCCGTTCGCGCGAGTCAAGCGAAGTAGAGATTCCAGCCTTCCTTCGACGCCGCTCGGAAGGGCGCTGACCAAAGTCACGCCTGCGCATGAAATTGGCCGATGCCGCAGGCGAGGTCGCCGCGAACGCGGCAGCCGTTCGCAGGCAAATCACCGAGGTCTGCCGGGAAGCCGGTCGCTCGCCCAATTCGGTGACGTTAGTGGCCGTTTGCAAGACATTCGACGCCACGACAGTGCGTTTAGGCCTCGCCGCGGGGCTAGCGGACTTCGGCGAAAACCGGGTACAGGAAGCGCAGGCAAAGATCCCTCAGGTCGGCGGCGGGCGCTGGCACCTTGTGGGACGCCTGCAGCGCAATAAGGCCCGCGCGGCAACCCAGCTGTTTTCGCTAATCCACTCGGTGGATTCGGTGCGCCTGGCCCGGCGCCTCGAAGCTGTGCGGGACGACCGACCGTGCGGCGTGCTGATCCAGATCAATCTCACAGGCGCGCAGGCGCAGGGCGGCATTGAGCCTGCCGAGCTGCTGCACTTGGCGTCCGTCCTCGACCGCGAGACCAATCTCACGCTGCGCGGCCTGATGACCATCGGACCGATGGGCGCGGACGCGGCAGCCAGCCGCGCCTGCTTTCGCCGGCTGCGCGAACTACGCGATTCCCTGCGAGTCAGTCTGCCCAACCAGCCGATTGCCGAACTCTCCATGGGGATGACGGACGACCTCGACGCGGCGCTGATGGAAGGCGCCACAATCGTGCGCGTCGGACGCGCTATCTTTGGCACGCGTTCGCCGACTCCAGGTCCCTGACAAAACGTGCTCCCGGCACTCGTCCAACTTCTCGACTGGCTGGTGACGATTATCGTCTTTGCCATCATCGGTCGCGCCATTCTCTCGTGGTTCGTCCGCGACCCGTCCCATCCGATCATGCGACTACTTATCGACGTGACTGAGCCGATTCTCGGTCCGATTCGCCGGGCGCTACCGCAATCTTGGATGATTGACCTCTCGCCGCTGATCGCAATTCTGGTCATTCAGGTGCTCTGGAGCCTTGTGCGCTCACTCGCCCTCGGGTGAGCATGCGATGACAGAGCCTCCACATGCCGACCACAATTCGACTCCGCGTCCGAGCAACGCCGCGAGCACGATCCACGGTCCTCGCGCGGCGACCTGACGGGTCACTGGCCGCCCGAATCGCCGCGCCGCCCAGCGATGGCCGTGCGAATCGCACGTTGATTGATCTCCTGGCAAAGTCACTGGACCTGCCGCGGCGCGCTATCAGCATCGAACGCGGCAAGCGCGCTCGTAACAAGCGAATCGCTGTCACTACCGACAATCCGTCCACCGTGAAAGCGGCCGTGAGTCGCCTACAGGCCACCGGATGATCCAGCGTCCGAGGGGAACCGCCGACCGCCTGCCGGACGTGGCGCCCGCGTGGCGTTTGGTGTCCGAGGCTTTTCAGCGCCAGTGCGAACTGCGTGGCTTCTCCCCGATCAGTACGCC
This sequence comes from Chloroflexota bacterium, assembly GCA_022824495.1. Lineage (GTDB taxonomy): Bacteria > Chloroflexota > UBA11872 > UBA11872 > UBA11872 > UBA11872. The sequence goes on from JAJDZU010000005.1 coordinate 65,310, forward strand.
AACTATTGAGCGAACCGAGCTGTTTACTCGAACCACCGGCGATGCAACAGACCTTGCGCAGAAGGAGATGTACAGCTTCCAGGATCGCGGGGGCGACTCACTCACGTTGCGGTCCGAAGGCACGGCCCCCGTCGTCCGCGCGTACGTTCAGAACGGCCTGCACAACCTGCCGCAGCCCGTGAAGCTCTACTACATCACCTCGATATTTCGTTACGACCGCCCACAGGCCGGCCGCTATCGGGAACACCACCAGATTGGCGCCGAAGCGCTCGGGGATGCTAGTCCCGCCGTGGACGCCGAGGTGATTGACCTGCTTTGGTCAACCTATCGCGCTCTGGGGATCTCTGACCTGCGGCTTGAGTTGAATTCGCTCGGAGACCCCGACACCCGACCCGCCTACCGGCAGGCGCTCGTGGACTACTTCACGCCCCTGGCCGACCATCTGGACTCCGAGAGCCGCGATCGACTCACAATTAACCCGCTGCGTGTCCTCGATTCCAAGAACCCGGCGGTCGCCGACCTGGGCGAGCGCGCGCCACGGTCATTGGACTTTATCGGCGAACCCGCACGCACCCACTTCGACGCGCTCCAGGGACTGCTGCAGGCGCTCGAGATTCCGTTCGCCATCAACCATCGCCTGGTCCGAGGTCTGGACTACTACAACCGCACGGTCTTCGAGTTCGTCCCGCCCGATGCCGGATCGCAAAGCACCGTCGGAGGTGGTGGGCGCTACGACTACTTGGCCGAACTCATCGGCGCAGATCACGTGCCGGGCGTCGGCTTCGGGAGTGGCATCGAGCGCGTGCTGCTCAATATGGAGCGCTGCGGCACATCTGCGGTGGATTCCCAGTCCATTGAGGTGTACGTCGCCCCGTTGGCCGACGGCGCGGTCGCCGACGCCATGCGCCTGACCCGCCAGCTGCGTCACACGGGAATCACCGTTGAATGCGGCTTCCGTGGCGCCAGTCCGCGCTCGCACCTGCGCCGCGCGAGCCGTTCGCAAGCACGGGCGGCAGTCCTGATTGGGGCCCGAGAGATGGAACGCGGCGTCGTGTCGTTGAAGCCGCTTGACGGCGCCGCCCAGATCGAGGTTCCGCGCGCTGACGCCGTGAACTGCATTCAGGCAGTTCTGACGGACGAATCATGATTGCGGTCGTCGACTACGGCGCGGGCAACATTCATAGCGTGGCGCGAGCGCTCGCCCGCGTTGGCGCAACGTTCGTCGTGACCAACGATCCCTCTGCCGTGGCCGCGGCTGAGGCCGTGATCCTGCCCGGTGTCGGAGCGGCGGCCGACACCATGCAAGGGTTGTGCAACGCGCGAGTCGACGAACCGGTCGTGACGGCCATTGCGCGCGGAGTGCCGTACCTGGGTATCTGCATGGGACTCCAAGTCCTGTTCGACCGTAGCGAAGAGGACGACGAAACGCCGTGCCTCGGCGTCCTTTCCGGCGATGTTGTGCGCTTTCCACCGGGGCTGGAAGTTCCGCACATGGGCTGGAACCAAGTGCGTCAGGCGGAGGAATCCCCCCTGTTTGCCGGGATTCCCCAAGACTCCAACTTCTACTTCGTCCACTCCTATTACGCGCGGCCAGCGGATACAGCCCGCATCTCCGGCACCACCGACTACGGTTTGGAATTCACGAGCGTGGTACGTCGAGACAACCTCTTCGCAACCCAGTTTCACCCCGAAAAAAGCGGTCTCGTTGGGCTTCGCCTGTACGCCAACTTCATTCGCCTGGCGGGCCAGACGCCCGCACCGGAGTTCGCCTGACACATGGATATCTACGCGGCAATCGACATTCGCGGCGGCAAGTGCGTCAACCTGGTTCAGGGTGACTTTGCCCGCGAAACCATGTTCTACGAGGATCCGCGCGAGGCGGCCCGTTTCTTTCTGGACTGCGGGACGGACTGGCTTCACATCGTCGACCTGGACGCCGCGCGCAGCGCGGCCCGCGTCCACCACACGCTCGTGGCCGAGATTATCGATCTTGCAGGCTCAGTCCCCGTTCAGGTCGGCGGGGGAATCCGCACGCTCCAGGCAGTTCGCGAGGTGCTTGACGCCGGCGCCGCGCGCGCAGTGATCGGAACCGCAGCCGTGCGCGACCCCAACCTGGTTCACGCGGCCGCGGCCGCGCATCCTGGACAAGTCGCCGTGGGGGTGGATGCTCGCAACGGACGAGTCGCAATTGAGGCGTGGGTTGAAGACAGCTCGGTCATGGCAACGGACCTGACGGCAATGGCGACAGATGCCGGCGCGGCGGCTGTCGTGTACACCGACGTCAACCGCGATGGAATGCTCGGGCAGCCGAATTTTGAAGCGACGGCCGAACTGGTCCAGCGCCACGGCAACCGCGTGGACGTGATCGCTTCCGGCGGCGTTCACAGCCTCGACGACGTGTCACGGCTAGCCAACCTGGGAGCTGCCGGCGTGATCATTGGCCGAGCGCTCTACACAGGTGCCGTCACCCTTGCGGACGCACGTCGGGCGGCTCGTGGCTAACCGATGCTTACGCGCCGCGTGATTCCGTGTCTGGACGTGAAGAATGGACGCAACGTCCGCGGTGTACGCTTTTCGGCAGACATCGACGCCGGCGACCCGGTCGAACTGGCTGCGCGCTACGACCGCGAAGGCGCTGACGAACTCGTCTTTTACGACATCACCGCGTCGGCCGAGGGCCGCAGCATCATGGTGGACCTCGTGGAGCGTGTGGCCTCGCAGGTCTTCATCCCACTTTCGGTCGGCGGCGGCGTCCGAACGATCGACGATATGTACCTGATGCTGCGCAGCGGCGCCGAGAAGGTATCGATCAACAGCGCAGCCCACCGGGATCCCGACCTGATTCGAGCCTGTGCCGACAGGTTCGGATCTCAGTGCGTCGTGCTCTCAATCGACGCGCTGCGAGACCCAGGTAGCGACCCAGCGCGTTGGTCGATTTACCTGAACGGCGGGCGCGTTCGAACCGAACTCGATGCCGTGGAGACTGCCCAACGCGGACAAGAACTCGGTGCCGGCGAGATCGTTCTCAACAGCATCGATGCGGACGGAACGCGCGAGGGCTACGACGTGGAGTTTCTACGCGCCGTCACCGAGAGCGTATCGATTCCAGTCGTCGCCTCCGGCGGCGCGGGATCGTTGGAGCACCTGCGGGATGCGGTAACGCTCGGGAACGCCCACGCCGTTCTGGCAGCGTCGATATTTCACTTCGAGGTTTACAGCGTGCGCGAGGCGAAAGAGTTCATGGCCGCATCGGGCATCCCAATGCGGCTAGACCCCTACGGATAGCCCAAGACTGTCACTGCGGGTTCCAGATGCAGACCGTGAGTCCGGCCGCTCCGGGCCAACATCTGGCCGGTGCGCTTGCGAAGAACAGCCAAGGGCTGGCATCTGCACCTTGGCAGTAGCCGCACACGACTTATGTCGGTGTCTCGGCTATCCGTCCTCGGCCGAGCCGCGAATCAGTGAGTAGATCCAGTAGAGGAGTCCGATGATGAGACCTCCAAAAGAGACCCCGATCACGAGATAGAAAACAACTGTCTGCATTCCGGACTTCCTCCAGTTTGGCCCGTGCATAGGGGCTGGGCTGGCTCGGACGTACCGGCCCTGCCCACACGCCAGACGGGGCCACGCCCGAGATTATGCCTAACATCTCCCATTCGCGCATACCGCCGCGCGACGCCTCCGTCCCGGTGCCACCCCGGACGCAGCCTCCGACCCGCGTTACGGGGCGGTGCAGTTGGGTGAAGGCTGCTGGCTGCCGTCAGATATCTCCGGAGAGAGAACCCGCGAGTCCGGTGCCGCATGCACGTGCGTGCGTACCTTGCCCAGCACCACCACGCTCAGCAGGAAATAGATTCCCATCAGCGCAAAGACTGCGCGAAAGCCATATCCCGGCGCGATCTGGTTCACGACGTCGAGCGCGATTCCAGCCGAGAGCGTTGCCAGCGCATCCCCGCCGGCCGTAGCCACGTTCGTCAACCCCATGTAGAGCCCGGCCGCGCGCGCATCGGGAACCAAATCGATCGCCGCGGCCCAGTCTGCGGCCGTGAACAGACCAAGCCCGACTCCCAGGAGGGTGGCAAACGCAACAACTTGAACGAAATCCTGCGCGAATACCAGGAGGACAGCCGAACCCAAGCCAAGGCACGATCCAGCGGCCACCAGCCGCAACCGGCCGAATCGGTCAGATGCCCAACCCGCCGGGATGCTCGTGAGCACGGCCAGGATCAACACCGTGCCCAGCACGATCGTCGTCTTGCCCTCAGGGCTATCGTCGCCGAGTCCCTGCCGAAAGAAAAGCTGAAGAAAATTGTCCATCGACTGCAAGCCCATAAAGAACAGGAGGCGCGATCCCATCAGCCAGACAAAGGCTTGCTTTCCGCGCAATTCACCAATGCGACGCCGAATCTCTTTCCAGACAGGCCCGTACGACTCCGGTGGCGGCGGTGGCGACTCCCGCACGAAAACCCAGGTCAGCAGAGACATGGCCGCCAGCACAGTGGCAATCGTCAGCAAGGCCAAGAGCACCTGACCTTCGGCTAGGAATTGGCCGGCGACTGCGGCGCCCAGAATCGTGCCGATGAGATTCGCAATGCCAAAGAACCCCGACGCCCTGCCCCGGGCGGACGGTGGTACCTGGTCGGGAATCACCCCCTGGTAAGGCCCGTGGGCAATGTTGCCGCCGACCTGCACGCCGACTACGGCGAGGAACAACAACCAGTAGTACGGCGACAGACCAATGACCACCAGGAACGGAATGACGAAGAGCACGCCGGCGACCATGAACGGACGGCGACGACCAATCCGGAACTGGGCCCGGTCGCTGACCGCACCCGCAAACGGTTGCACCACAATCGCGATGGCCAGGCCCACGAAGACGACCGCGCCAATGGCCGTGCCCTGAACCTTCGATCCCACCATGTCTGGAATCACCGCGGGCAGGACCTGGATGTTTATGGCCCCCCACATGAATGAGAGGCCGACCCAGAACAGGCTGATGCGTGTGAAGAACCACCCCGACGACCGCGCTGTGGGTGACTGAGATTCCGTGCTCATGGCAGCGGGGCTCGCCGTGGGACTCGTTGAGTAGTCAGGCCGTCGCTGCCCGTCGTCGAGAACACTCTCAGTCCCCAGCCGCCTGGCGGACAAGGCTAGCCGAGGTCCCGCCGAGGGACCAGTCGCACGCCTGTGCAACTCGCTTGTCGAGCTGGCGTCTCTGTCGGCCAACCGCCTGACCGGAAGCAAAGGTCCGCGGTCCGCGCTCGTATAGACTTCGCCCATTGTCGCCCGCGAGACTGCCCGTGCCCGCCAACCCCATTACGTTTCTTGTCCTCGGTACCGGCCGCATGGCCCACCGGCACGCGGCCGCCCTGGCGAAGATTCGCGCTCAACCAGAACTCGTCGACGGCGAGGAAATCCCGGTGATTCTGGGTGTTTACGGACGCACGCCCGAGCGTCTGCGCGAGATCTTCCACGCGTACAACGCCGACTTCTCCAGCGACCATCTGGAAGGCTCCGTAGGGCGCTTCGACGTGGATGTGGTCGACAACTGCCTCGTCAACCGGCTGCACTTTGACCCGCTGATGCAGGCCATCGGCGACGGCAAGCACGTATTCACAGACAAGCCCCTAGGCGCCACGCTGGAAGAGTCCGAGGAGCTTCTGGCGGCCGCTACGGCGGCCGGCGTCCGCCACGGCATCATCCAGAACATGCGGTTCCAGGGCGGACCGCAGGCGGCCAGGGCCATTCTGGAATCGGGCGACCTCGGCGACGTGTTTCATGCGCGCGTGGTGTTTGGCTACTTCGTCCCGCCGCTAGTGGCCAACCGGCCGCCCTGGTTTTTCAAGCGCGAAGAGTCCGCGGGCGGCGTGGTGCATGACATGATGGCGCACTTCTACGACCTCCTCGGCTGGCTGGTGGGCCCCATTGCCAGCACGCACTGCCTGACGTTCGAGGGCATCACCGATCGCGAGGACCCGGAGTCTGGGCCATTTCACAGCGATGTCGAGGACTCCTGCGCGGTCAACCTGCGCTTCGAAAACGGCGCCATTGGCCAGGTATTTTCGAGTTGGGTGCGCCGCCGCCACGAGGACGTGCCGACCATCGAGATCGACTGCAGCCGCGGCGGACTCCTCGTCACAGCCAACCGCTGCTGGGTGCAGCGCGGCCACGGTCCGCTCTTCTCCTATGACCCGGCCGCCGAGCAGGGAGACCCGCTGGACGGCTGGGACACGGTCCCGACTGTCGCCGTCGACCCGTTCGAAGTTCAGCTCCGCGCCTTTGTACGCAGCGTCGCCACCGGCGCCGAATACTCTCCAGACTGGAACGAAGCGCTACGCACTCACCGCTGGGTCGAGGCGGCCTACGAGTCGGCCGTCAGTGGTCGCGAAGTCTCCATCGCACAGGACTAGACGTGCCTCCGGCGGTCTCAACCTTGCTTTGGAATTAGTTCGACGAGATCACCCGGAAGTACATCGCCGCCTCTGGTGACCACACCCAGCATCCCGCGGCGTCCTCGCAGTTCTTCTTGGAGCCCCGGACGCAAGACGTCCATCTTGTAGCAGGGCGCGCACGGATGCGAGATCAACACCTCGGCGTCGACGCCGAATCGGAGCCGGTCGCCTTCGGCGAGGTCGGCAACGTCCACACCGCGCGTTGCAATGTTCTCGCGGATGTCTCCCGCCCGAAGCTGCAGTCGGTCCAGCGTCTCGACATCCATCACCAGGACCTGGTTTCGCTTCTCCGGCCGCGCGTGCCGATCGCCTTCAATACCCAGCCCCTCAATCAGGTTGACGCTGGACATCTCTTCGTTGCGACCCGGCTTCGGCGACGCTCGAACCCAGGCCACGTGCGGCGGCAGGCTCACAGGGAGTCGAGAATTCGCATCAGGGCGGCGTGCGCTTCGCGCCACACGTCCGCGCGATCGCGACCACGGCCGGCATCGGTGCCCGACAGGTGGGGTTCGAGCGACAAGTAGGCCACCTGCTCAGGATCGGCCGCGCCCAGCACTTCGGCCAGTTGACCGTCGCCGGCGCCAGCCGGCACCCAGTCGGCGACCGTAGTGTCGTAGTCCTTCACATGGACCATTCGCGTTGCCACGCCAAGTACGGGCCATCCCTCGTCAAACGGCCGAACACCAGCCCTCACAAAGTTGCCTGGATCGAAGCACATCCTGATCGGTGCGCCCTCCAGCGCCAGGAACTCGGCGCAGGCGGCGGGCGTATCGTCATACAGGTCGTGTTCGTTTTCCAGACTTAGCGTGAGGCTCGGATCGAGTGAAGCCAGGTGCTCGGCAACGCGCCGGAATTTGTACAGCGCCGCCGGGCGGTCGCCTGGCAGCGGCTCACCGTGCTCAGGCTGGAACCCGAAAACCCGAATGTATGAGGCATCCAGGGCCTGAGCCGCGCGCACCGCGCCTTCAAGCTGCCGAAACTGCGCCTGAAGATCGGACTCCAACGGCGCCTTGCCGACCGGCGAGCCGATCTGCGAACAGGCCATCCCGTGGTCGTCCAACATCCGACGCATGACTTGAAGATCAGCGTCCGACATTTCGACGATGTTCTTTGTATCGCCGCCCGGCAATTGGATTCGGCGCGGCTCCAGCGCATCCACCCCGAGGTCGGACATTACGCGAAGTTGCACCGACAGCTCGTCGGAGATTTCGTCGCCGAATCCGGATACTCTGAACCTCATGCGTGCATTGTTGCACCGAACGCTCAACACTGCGACGCGGGCCGCGGCTAGAGGAATCTGACGTGCCCGCGATTATTGGCGTCACGTCGGGTGATGCGTTTCGAGAGCGCTCAGCCGAAGGCGTGCCGAATCGGCCCCACGCCGCTTTGAAGCAGGACTACCTGGATGCAGTCGCTGGAGCGGGTGCAATCCCGCTCGTCGTTTCTCCAGAAGCCACGTCGGCAACCGACCTGGTGGTGTCGCGCATCGAAGGTCTCATGCTGGTGGGCGGCCTGGACGTGCATCCTTCCAGCTACGGGGAACCGCTGCTGAACGATACGGTCGACCCAAGCCCCGATCGCGATGCGCTGGAGTTGGCCCTGCTCCGCAGTGCGCTCAGTCTCCGCGTGCCAATCTTGGCAATCTGCCGGGGCCACCAGGTACTCAACGTTGCACGCGGCGGATCGCTCTGGCAGGACCTACCGACCCAGCGACCCGATGGCCTGCGCCACAGCCAACGTGGCGATCCGCACTCGCCCGGCCACACACTCTCCGTGGCCGACGGATCACTGCTTCGCCAAATCGTCGGCTCCGAGCACCTGGAGGCGAACTCCTTTCACCATCAGGCGGTACGCGAACTCGGTCGGGGGCTGCGACCCACGGCGTGGAGCTCCGACGGCCTGATTGAAGCCGTCGAGGATCCAGCCCACCGATTCGTGCTGGGGGTGCAGTGGCACCCCGAGGAAATGTTGGACTCCGCCCCCCACCGTGCGATCTTCGCCTCGTTCGTGGAAGCATCGGAGGAACAAGCCCGGGACTCGGGCTGACACCCGTCTACAATGTGCGCAGGCCGAGGTGGCGGAATCTGGTAGACGCGCTAGCTTGAGGGGCTAGTGGCCTTCGGGCTGTGCGGGTTCGAGTCCCGCCCTCGGCACCCGCAGTTCTTGTCGCGCGCGAGTCGATGACCGCTTGAATGCAAGACGCGCACACAGCACTGCAAGGAAACAGGCGCAATGCCACACATTCGGGTGCCGTCCCACAGAAGCCAATTCGGACGGCCGGCGGGTATGCGAATGCACGTGGGGCACAGGACGCAGCGCCAGAGGCGACAGAGCTGTGGGAATGACCGCCGCACGTAGCCTCTACCGCGGCCAGCATGTTCGTCGCTTCATCGTCGTTATGTCAGCAATCGCGGCCATCGTGCTGCTCGCCTGGCAATTTACCGGGGCGGCTCTTGCGGATGAGTCGCATGTCTCGGTGATACGGATCGACGGGACCATCGATTCGCTCACAGCCGGGCACATCGGACGGACTCTTGATCAGGCACACAGCGATGGCGCCACGCTCTTCGTCATTCAGCTGGACACGCCAGGCGGACGGCTTGAATCTACGCGTGAAATCGTGGAGCACATGCTCGAATCGGAGATCCCAATCGCGGTCTACGTATCGCCGGCTGGCGCCAGGGCTGCCTCGGCCGGGACCTTCGTGCTGGCCGCAGCCCACGTTGCCGTGATGGCTCCGGGGACAAGCGTAGGGGCGGCCACTCCAGTTGGCACAGGAGGCGCCGAGCTACCCGCCACCCTCTCGCGCAAAGTCAGTGAAGGTACGCAAGCCTTTATTCGGAGCATCGCGCAGGTCCGCAATCGCAACGCTGACGCATTGGAAGCCACCGTGTCCAGGGCCTTGGCGTATTCGGCCCAGGAAGCAGTTGAGCAGAACATCGCGGACCTGATCCTTCCCGATATGAACTCGATGCTCGAGCAGTTACATGGACGCACCGTCGAAACCGCGGCTGGCCCAGTGGTTATCTCGTCCGTGGGTGGGAATGTCAGCAGGGTTGACCGAACACTGCTCGAACGTGCCCTTGACATCCTCGCGAATCCTAATGTCGTTCTTGCGCTGTTTCTCATCGGAGGTATCGCTGTTCTTGTTGAGGTTTCCGCTCCCGGGATGCTGGCGCCTGGGATCGCCGGAGCAATTGCGCTCGCCTTGGCATTTGTCGGGTTCTTCAGCCTGCCTGGCAGTTGGGGCGGACTGCTGCTTATCGCGCTAGCGCTGGGACTCTTCTACGCCGAGGCGTCGGCGCCTGGTTTCAGCCTCTTCGGCGCCGGTGGGCTGGTTGCGCTCGTCCTTGGTTCGGTCTTCCTCTTTGGAGACTCCTCGGGTTCGTCGGACTTTCCGGAGCCGAGCTACATGGTGAGCCCAATCATGATCGCGGTCGCAGCCGGGCTCACGGCCATCACTTGGGTCCTGTTCATTCGGTTTGTAAAGGTCGAGGGTGGAACGTCAAGCGGATTCCAGACAGAGGATGAGTCGCAATTGGAGGGGGCGTGGGGTGTGGCCCTCTCCGATCTCGAGCCGTCCGGGCGAGTCAGAGTAGCGAGCAAGGAATGGGCGGCGTCAACGGATCCAAGCGTTTCAATTCGTAAAGGCGACGAAGTCCGAGTCACGGGCGTCTACGGAGAAGTGCTCAAAGTTGAACGCCTGCTGCAGAAACGCAAGCGATGAGTCGGGCATAATCGAAGCCTATCGCAACGAATCAGGAGCCTGCCCATGGCCGGCTTTCACACAGTAGGCCCCAATCACGCGCTCATCGTCTCGGGTGGCAGCGCCCAGCCGAAGCTGAAGGTTGGCGGCCGCATGTTCGTGCTGCCGATCCTGCAGAGGGCGCAGATGATTTCCTTGGAAGTCATGACGCTCCAGGTCAACACCGCCAGGGTCTATACGAAGGAGGGCGTCTCGGTTTCCGTCGATGGTGTAGCCCAGGTGAAGGTCGGGCGGAGCGAAGAGGCCATTCGTACCGCGGCCGAGCAGTTCTTGGGCAAGAACGCCACGCAGATCGCCGAAGTCGCGCTGCAGACCCTCGAGGGTCAGCAGCGCGCCATTCTGGGAACGATGACGGTCGAGGACATCTACCGCGACCGTGTGGCGTTTGCAGAGCAAGTGCGGGACGTAGCGGCGACTGACATGACCAACATGGGGTTGGAGATCGTTAGCTTTTCGATCCGCGACATCCAGGACGAGCAGGGCTACCTGGAGGCTCTTGGTGTTCGCCGGACCGCCGAAGTCAAACGGGACGCCGCAATCGGCGAGGCTCAGGCTGAGCGGGATGCCGGCATCAAGGAAGCCTCCGCTGACCAGCAGCGGCAGGCCGCGCGGTTTGCCGCCGACACTGAGATCGCTAACTCCGAACGTGACTACCAAACAAGAAAGGCCGGGTACGACCAGGAAGTCAACGCCAGGCGCGCCGAGGCCGAGTTGGCCTACGCATTGCAGGAAGCCAAGACTCGCCAGCGGATCCGCGAGGAAGAGTTGCAGGTGGAGGTTATCGAGCGGCAAAAGCAGATTGAGATTCAGGTGCAGGAAATCACTCGGCGCGAACGGGAGTTGGACGCCACGATTCGGCGTCCCGCCGAGGCCGAACGCGACCAATTGGAGTTGATCGCCGAAGGTAACCGGCGGCGCACCAGGGTCGAGTCGGAAGCCGAGCGGTACAAGTTGGAGACGGTCGCCGAAGGCGAACGCACCCGGATCATCGCCGAGGCCCAGGCAGGCGCCGAGTCGATCAGGCTGCGTGGCCAGGCCGATGCCGACGCCATCAGGGCGCGCGGTGAGGCCGAAGCCGACGCCATTCGAGCCCAGGGTCTCGCCGAAGCCCAGGCAATGAACAAGAAGGCCGACGCCTGGAAAGAATACGGCCAGGCGGCCATGATCCAACAGTTGTTTGACTCGCTGCCCGACGTTGCGAGCGCGGTGGCGCAGCCGCTGGCCAAGACTGACAGCATCGTAGTGATCAGCAACGGCAGCGACGGCAATTCGGGCGCTGGGGCCAGCAAGGTCACGCAGGACGTTTCGTCCACGATTGCCCAGCTTCCAGCGCTTGTGCAGTCGCTGACGGGCGTCGATCTGATCAGCTCACTGAAGAACCTGCCAGGCATCGTGTCGGACGAGTCGGCGCAGAACGGCGCTGTCGAGCCGGAAGAAACGGCGCCCGAGGACAAGGAATAGCCGTAGGTCGCTATTGATGGTGGACGCGGGGGCATCGAGCCCCCCGTCCGCGCGGCGTCCGAGGGCTAGTCGAAGTCGACGTGGAGCATGAAGCGCCCGGCCCTGGATGGGCGCTTGCGGGCCGCCGGTTGGACCAAGCGGAGCCTTTCGGCCTCCTGGCGGGCTTTGACGCGTGCAGCAGCGTGTTCCAAGAAGCGAGTCTGCTCGAAGCGTTCGCGGAGCCCGAAAGGGCGCCGCTCTTCAATTAGGCCATGAACGATCGCCTACCACCTGTAGTCCGGAGTGATGCCCACGTCTTGTACGGCATCGGGCGAGTTCATCGTGCTACCACTCGCCGTACATTCGGGACGGATCGGCGACGCAGTGCTCACCACGGACTGTTTCGATGATGTGACCGAAGGTGAGACGAGTGACCACACCCTCCTGCACGAGGAATCCGTTGACGTCTTCTTCAAAGAGTTCTCGCGCCTTGCGCGTCAGGTCCCAGCCGCCGAGGAGGCGGGCGATCGCATTGCCGACCTCGCCGATCCGAACAAGACCGGCATCTTCCATGCGCTGACCGAGCCGGTTGAAGTCGCTGCCCGGGTGCCCGGGCAGCGGTGGGCAGCCGGCGCTGACAAGCGGCACGAACGAGCCGTCGGCACGGCGCATCCTGGTCTCGGTCCGAACGGGCTTCCGATAGGGAACCTCCAACTCAACCTCGCATAGGTGAACTGCCGTGAGGTTCTGATAGGGGACGCCGAGCAGTAGGTACTGGCCGTCGCGGTCGCGAATCTGCCGCATGGGACTGTCGGCGTCCCACGCCGACTCACCACCAGCATTCACAATGGTCTCCGCAAGCGGACCAATAGCGGCAACACTGTGCTGGAGGTGAATGCTGCGGAGCGCCTGCGGATGCCGCCGGCCAGCTTCCGAAATCGCACCCATGAGCGACGGGGTACGTAGCGGATCGAACACAAAGCCCCGCTCTCGGGCTATTGGATAGGTAAAGGTGGGGACCACTAGCGTTCCTGCCCGTCCGAGCGTTTCGAGCAACGCATCCACCACCGTCAACGCGCCGCCGAATACGTGCCCCATGCTGCGCAGGGAACTATGGACCATCAGCAGTCCGCCCCGCGGCACGCCGAGGCGGCGGAAAGCGCTCACGAGCGACGCGCGATCCAGCGGCTTGCTGCGGTGCGGACGCTCAGACTGAGTCGTCATCGAATCGCGGCCATCGTAGGTCCGCCACGGCGCCCGCCTCTTCGGTCAGTGTCCATGCCAGATTAGCTGCACGCCCTCAACAACTGCCGACACGGTCGGCATCACGCAAGACGCGACGGGAGGAGCCGAGAGACGCTGGCGGCTTCACGACCCTGGTTGTGATCTGGTCAGACGGCAAGGACTTGTGCGGCACGTTGGACGATTGGGCCCATCGGGGCGCATCGCCGCCCTGACCCTCGCCGCGCGGGCTGCGCCTGCGGACGCTCTGGCCTGCCGGACCTTCAACGTGCGCGGGTGAAGATAGGGCCAGCACGCCAATCGTTGAACGACGGCTCGCAAAGGCCACCGGCTCACGCTGTATAGGCTCGAGTCTGAAAGCTCTCAACAAGACTGGTTCATTGGCCATTCCGATTGCGTCCCACGCGCCGCCCGATTACGACTGCCCGTTCTGTGCGGTCGCGGCCGGGTCGCAGAGCGAGTTCACGGCCTGGCGTGATGAGCATGTGCTGGTGCGCATCAGTCTGCACTGGGACCCGGACTTCCCAGGACACGCACTCGTGTTCCCGGTGGCTCACGTTGAGAACATCTATACGCTTCCCGACGAACTGGCGGGCCGAATCGCCCGAGTCGTTCGCCGAGTCGCCGTCGCCATGCGCCATGGATATCCGTGTGACGGCGTGACCATCCGCCAGAACAATGAGCCGGCCGGCGGGCAGGACATCTGGCACCTGCACACGCACGTAGTTCCGTGCCACCGTGGGCGCAAGTGGCGCGGCTCGCGTTTCCGGCGGGCGGACGATGCCGAGCGGGGACGCTACGCGGAGCGCCTGCGCGGAAGTCTCCGGATGATCGATCAGATACCGGACCGGAGGTAGACGAGTTGCTCGACGTCGCTTGGAGACTCGACATTAACCTGCCGACATCCGACCGGCTTCGCCAGCCTGCAATTGCCGCCCGTGCGACGCATGAACGGCGGCGGCTCGCTACTCTTGCCGGTATGACCACTCCAGGGTTTTGGCTCGTCGTGGGTTCGCTGGTCCTCGTCGAAGCCGCCATCATCGTTACCGCGCTGCGGATGCGGGTACAGCCCCTCGCGGCGCGCAGCGTCGTTGGCCGGCGGCCGGCGGAGGTGGTCTGGACCCTGCTTCCGGCGTTGCTGCTGCTTGCACTGCTCGCGATGTCAATCGACGCCAGCTAAAGCCGGAGCTTTCCTTGAACTCGACCCGTCCAACTCCCTCAATTCACGTGCGCCGCGCCGGCCAATGGGCCGCCGCCGCGGCGCTGCTGATCATTGGATTGATTGCCTATGGGTCGTGGGTGCGGGTGTCGGGATCCGGCCTGGGCTGCCCCGACTGGCCGCTGTGCGAAGGCGTCGTCATCCCGGAATTGGAGGGCGCCACCGCCATTGAGTTCGGCCACCGCGTCTATGCGGGGGTGACCATGCTCGCCGTGGTCGTAGCCGCGTGGTATGCGTGGCGCGGACGGGCCGCCGACCCTCTGACCGTCAGGCTCATTGGAATCGCGCTGGTCGTGATCCTGATCCAGGCGGTGCTGGGCGGCATCACGGTCCTCACCCATCTTGACGGCATGGTTCGACTCGCTCATCTCACGTTCTCGCTGCTGACGCTGGCTCTGCTGACCGGCGGCGCGCTGCGAGCCCTGGACATTCCGGGAGTCGAGCTCCCGGGAGTACGCCGAACGCGGGCCGTGTTGGTGGCGACCGCCTTTGTGGTCCTGCTTGGGGGCACCACCGTGGGAAGAAACGCGAGCGCCAGCTGCCCGACCCTGCCCTTCTGCGACGGCAACGTGGGCATGGAGGCCCTGAGCCTTCACATGCTGCACCGGATCGCCGCGTCGGCGCTTGCGCTGACCATCTACCTCACAGCCTGGCAGGTCTGGAAACGCGGGGGGTCGCTGATGGCCATGCTGCTCAGCCATGGCGCCGTGCTGCTTGTTTCGGCACAGATCGGCATTGGCGTCGCGTCCAAGGCCATCGGCTTGTATCCCGAGCTACGAGTCTTGCATCTGACGCTGGCGGCGTTGCTGTGGTGGGTCGTCGTCATGCACTTCAGCCTGGCGCTCAAGCAACGTAGCGGCTGATGGCGGCGCTGGCCCGGTATCTATTCCCGCTGGCCAAGCCGCGCATCGTACTCCTGCTGGTCTTCGTCGCGGCAGCCGGAGCATGGAAGGCCGCCGGCGGTCAGCCGGATCCCGCGACGATGCTCGCCGTGATCGTGGCCGTGGCCGTGGCGGCCGCCGGATCGAACCTGATCAACCAGGGACTCGAAGCCGACATCGACGCGCTCATGCGCCGAACGCGCGGGCGCGCCGTGGCATCGCGCCAAGTGAACGCGCTCGCTGTCATCGCGGCCGGTCTGGTGCTTGTCGCGGCGGCGGTCACGGCACTGGCGGTCGCCACGAACCTCCTGGCCGCCCTCCTCACGCTGGCCGCGGCCGTGGTGTATGTGCTCGTATACACGGTGGTGTTGAAGCGCCGGTCCTGGAACAACATCGTGATCGGCGGCGCGGCCGGCGCCTTTCCGCCACTGATCGGGGCAGCCGCCGTATCCGGCAGCATCGACGCGATGGGCCTGTACATGTTCGCGTTCATCTTCTTTTGGACACCGCCGCACTTTTGGACGCTCTCGCTGTTCCTGCGAAAGGACTACGCCTCAGCCAAGGTTCCCATGCTTGGCGCGGTCGCCAGCCCCCGCGATACGGCAACCCAGATCAAGTTGTACATCCTCTTGCTCACGGCGCTGGCATGGCTTCCGCTGGCCGCCGGATACGGGGGGCTGACTTTCGCGTTGGCGGGAACGTTGCTGACCGCCTACTGGATGCGCGCCTCGTGGTCGCTACACGGCGGCGCGAGCCCCAGTCAGACGCTTGCGGCCTACAAGTTCTCGCTGCTGTACCTGGCGCTGACGTTTCTGATCCTGGCTATAGAGCCGATGCTTCCCTGGTATGCGTAGGAGTCGAGTCGCTCAGGGCCCGGCGAAGTTCCAACGGTCTAGCGCGCAACCGGCAGGCGCCTGATGACTCCGACGACCGGAACGGCGCTGGCGACGACGGCGGCGGCCACGACGAAGGGGATCCCCATGGAGTCCTCAGACAGCCCGGCCAGGCGCCCGCTGCCGGCCGACCCGATGGCGACGCCCAGCGAATACACGGCATAGAAGATTCCGAAGGCCATGCCACGGCGCCCGGGCCCCGCGGCTTCGGTAACCAACGCGGTGGCCGCGGGGAACACCAGCCCGTAGCCGAGGCCGAACACAGCCATCCCGGCCGCAATCGCACCATAGCTTTCGGAAACGCCAAGCACGGCCAGACCCGCGGCGACACCGACCAATCCAACGAGCAGCGGAACGAAGCGACCTAACCGGTCGCTGGCGCCACCAATTGGACCGGCCATGACGAGTATGGCCACAAGAGCAAAGATGGCGAAGCTGTAGCCGGAGCGAGCGGCGGATTCTCCCTGGTTTTCCAGAACGAGCGGCAGGTGCGCCACGAGCACTCCGACACCAATGGTGATGGCGAAGAGGGTGATATTGGCCGAAAGCATGAGACGCCCGATAGGCGTCGCCTCGTCGCCCGCCGCGCTCTGCGCAACCTGCCGCGCAGCCCTGTACGGCAGCCCGCGCGTGACGGCCGCAAATGCAACCAAGGTGATCGCAAGCACCGCAGCGTCGAGGAAGAAGACCGAATTCGCACCCCAGGCATCCCGAAGCAGGCCAGCGGCGGGCGGGCCGATCATGGCCGGAATGGCGATCATGGCGCCGGCGAGGCCCATGGCACGACCCCGCTGATCCGAGACCACCCAATCGCCGATGATGGAGAACGCGCCGGGCGTCAGCGCGGCCGCCCCGATGCCATGTATGGCGCGCGCGATCAGGAGTTGCTCCGGCGATCGCACGAATGCGTAGCTGACGACCGCGAGGGCCGTGATCGCCAGGCCGAGGATGATAGGGCCGCGACGACCCCATCGGTCCAGGACAAACCCGGCGCCCAGGTTGCCGAACAGGTTCGTGATGGAGTAGGCCGCCACGACGATGCCAACCAGCGCCGCCGACGCCCCGAGGTTGCGGGCATGGGGCGCCATAGTTGGGAACTGCACGAAGAGATCGAAGAAGGCCGCGAATACGACAAGCCGCGCAGCCCAGATTGAGTGACGCGTTACGCCGTTCGAGGTAGTCGCTCCCGTGGCCGCGGAAAGTCCAGATGCTATGACAATAGACCGTCGGCCAGCATCTCCAGGCCGCCACCGTGCTGGCGAACGTCGCCGCTCAGCCCACGCTCAGTACCCTGAATCCAGCCCCCCAATGAGGTTTGGTCTAATGGCTGACTGGGTCCCTTCGCACGAGCCGTCCGGCTACCAGTGCCCGTTTTGCGCCATCGCGGGCGGGGCGGAATCGGAGTTCACCGCGTGGCGCGAGGAGCAGGTGTTCGTGCAGATCGCGAAGCACTGGGATCCGGGCGGGCCGGGGCGGGCGCTTGTGATTCCGACGATGCACTACGAGAACATCTACACGCTGCCGGACGACTTGGCCGGCAAGATTGCTCGAATGGTGCGCCTTGTCGCCACGGCCATCCGGCGCGGCTATCCCTGCGACGGGATCGCCGTCCGACAAAACAACGAACCCGCCGGCGGCCAGGACGTGTGGCACCTGCACACGCATGTGGTTCCGAGGCATAACGACAGGCCGAATCCGGAATACCGGCATGAACTGGCGGATGACGCCGAGCGCGCGCGTTACGCGGTTCTCCTGCGACGGAGCCTGGAAGCGCTGGTGTAGACGCCCCGCCCGTCACGCGGAGGGCACCTCAGGAGGCTAAAGGTCGCTCTGCCGCCTAGAGGATTTGATCCAGGAACATCTTGGTTCGGTCTTCCTGGGGGTCGTTGAAGATCTGGTCGGGCGGGCCCAACTCCACAAGGGCGCCCTCGTCAAAGAACGCCATGCGGTCAGCGACCTCGCGGGCGAAGCCCATTTCGTGGGTCACGCAGAGCATGGTCATGCCGGTGGCGGCCAACTCGCGCATGGCGTCCAGCACTTCCTTGATCATCTCGGGGTCGAGGGCGGAGGTGGGCTCGTCAAAGAGCATGATCTGCGGCTGCATGGCCAGCGCGCGGGCGATGGCGACGCGCTGCTGCTGGCCACCCGAGAGCTCGGCTGGATACTTCTGCGCCTGTTCGGGAATGCCAACCCGTTCCAGGAGTTGCATCGCCAATGCCTCGGCCTCGCCGCGGGGCATGTGCCGCACGCGCTGGGGCGCCAGCGTGATGTTGCCGAGCACGGTTATGTGAGGAAACAGGTTGAACTGCTGGAAGACCATGCCGACTTCACGGCGGATGGCGTCCAGGTTGCGCACGTCGTTGGTCATCTCGATGCCGTCGATGACGATGCTGCCCTGCTGGTGCTCCTCCAGGCGGTTGATCATGCGGATGAAGGTGGACTTGCCGGAGCCGGACGGGCCGAAGATCACGACCACTTCGCCGCGCTTGACGCGCATGCTGACGTCGCGGACGGCACAGAAGTCGCCGAACCACTTGTGGACGTTTTCGCAGACGACGATGTCATCGCGCTCTTCGAGCGGACGAGCCAGGATTTCCGCCTTCTCCGCGGGGATATCGACGGCTGATTGGAATCCTTTGGTTTCCGCCATGGCTGAACTCCTCCGCGGCTCGGGTTAGCGCCGACCGACGCCGAGGTTGCCCTCGATGCGCCGGCTGATGAACGACATGCTGAAACAGAAGACCCAGAAAACCAGGGCGATAAACAGGTAGACCTCGCGGCCGTTGTCGATGAACTCCTGGTTGCCCTGAACGCTGACGCGGCCCATCTCCACCAGATCCAGCATTCCGATGAAGTAGACGAGGCTGGTGTCCTTGAAGAGGCTGATGAACTGGCCCACGATGGCGGGAATGATGTTGCGCAAGCCCTGAGGAAGGTTGATCAAAAGGGTGGTTTGCCAGCCGCGCAGCCCGAGTGCGCTCGCTGCCTCGGCCTGACCCGGATGCACGGCGGCCATACCGCCGCGCACGTTCTCGGCCATGTATGCCGATGAGAAGAGGGTAATTGTGATCCCCGCCAGGTAGACGCGGTCGACGTTCAGATCTTCCGGGAGAGTAAGCGGGAGGATGTGGCGGGACATGAATAGCAACGTAATGAGGGGCACACCGCGGATGACCTCGATAAAGATCACGCAGGCCACCTTGACCACCGGCAGACTGCTGCGCCGTCCCAGGGCCAATCCGATGCCAATGGGAAGAGAACAGACGATGCCAAAAAAGGCCAGCAACAGATTGATCAGGAGGCCGCCGACGTCCTGCGGGGCGACCGGATCGAGCCCGGGCACGCCGTCGATCCCAAGGATCAGGATCATGGTGACGACCAGGGCCACGACGACCGCCGTGAGCATGCGCCTTGGCGTGGAGAATATGGCGGCACGATCGAGCGCGGGCGCCAGCGCCCGCGCGGGGCGACGCAACGCAGTCGCCAATGGGATTGCGACACGATCGAGCATGCGGGACAGCGCAGCCACGGCGCGGCACCATGCGGTCGCCAACCGGAATGCGACACCATAGAGCGAGGGGAGCAGCGCACGCACGACGCTGCACCATGCGGTCGCCAACCGGACGGCGGCACGATCGAGCATGGAGGACAGTGCGCCACCGGCGATCGCCTCCAGCAGCCCTGGGCCGCTTTCCCCGGCGCGAGGCGTCAGCATGTAACCGAGGCCGATGGCCGGCAGGTTTAGCAGCAGGAGCGCGCGGTGGACCGGGGCCATTTCATGCGGAAACACGCCCACGAACAGCATGATCGCGCCGAAGCCATAGGAAAAGCGGCGCGCGGTGTCTGGCCACGCCCGCCAGGTCATGCCGAGCAGGACGCTGATCAGCAGCAGACAGATCGTCAGCCGCCAATACGCCTCGTATGGGTAGAGGCCCACGATGTACAGCGGTACACGGCTGACAATGACGGTCCAGTCGGCCTGGACGACCACCCACGCGCCCAGGTTGACGACGATCCAGGCCAGCAGGATCGCCATGACAACCGTGACCACACTGTTCGATGGGGAGCTGAAGAGGTTCTTGCGCAGCCATCCCACAGGTCCGATCGTGGTGGCGGGCGGCAGCGGCGCGGCAACGCGAGCGGTCATGCGATATCCCTCACGCGCCCTTGAACCGGATCATCCGGTTGTAGAGGTTGCCGATCAGCGAATACAGCAGGCTCATGGACAGGTAGCTGACCATGACGATCATGAAGAGGGAAATGGCCGGCGCGATCTGCGTCATCGTGTTGGCCACGCTGACCAGGTCCGGATAACCGATGGCGGCGGCCAGGCTGGAGTTCTTGGTGAGATTGAGGAACTGGCTGATCAGAGGCGGAATGATGACGCGCAGGGCTTGCGGAAAGGTCACGTGCCGCAGCGTGAGCATCCCCGAGAGTCCCACCGAACGGGCCGCCTCGGTCTGGCCCTTGCCGACGGACTGGATGCCGGCGCGCACGATTTCTGCAATGAAGGCCGAGGTGTAGACCACCAGACCCACCAGCAGCGCCATGAAGCTGCCACTGAGTTGCGCGCCCCCTTGCAGCCGCCCGAAGCGCCCCTCAATCTGCGGGATGTCGATCGCCAGGGGCCCCAGGATCAGAAGTGCCACGAGGCTCAGTCCCACGGCGATGACCGTAGCCGCGAGCAGCGGATAGCTCGGTTGACCAGTCTCGATTTCGCGCCGGCTCAGGCGCCTGAAGGCGTAGACCGCCAGCGCCGCGCCAATGGCCGTGATCAGGGCCCACGGCCAGAAACCGTTCTGGGCCTCAAACCAGGGCAGGTATATGCCGCTGTTGTTGATGTAAACCGTGTCGGCGACCACGTAGCCCTCCGCCACCTTGGGCAGCGTAAGCACGATGGTGAGCCAGAAGAGCAGCTGCACGATCAGCGGAATGTTGCGAAAGACCTCGATGTAGAAGAGCGCAATACGGCTCAGCAGCCAGTTGGGCGACAGACGGGCTACGCCTACGAGAATTCCGATGGCTGTTGCCAGAATGACGCCAAGCACCGAGGCCCTGATGGTGTTGATTCCGGCCACGATCAGTCCGTACAAATATGAATCGGATGGGTCGTAGGGAATCACGGCTTCGCCGATAGGAATCTGGGCGGCTCGGCCGAGGAAGCTGAAGCCGAAGGGAATGTCGCGCGCCTCGATCTCGCGAGCGACGTTGAGCAGAAACAGGGCAATCGTGGAGAGCACCACGACCGCGGAAACAACCTGCACGGCCCAGCGCAACGCGACCACGTTGCGCCAAATGGGAACACCTTGGACGTAGAGCAGTCGCGTCACGTCTGTGTGCAATCACTCTCGGCGGCGTTAGTCCGCGCCAGCCTACAAGAAACGCCCATTAACGTTTCGGGGGGACGCTTTCGCGTCCCCCCGAAACCGCGGCGAGCAAGCTCGCCGGTTGCCGCGATTAGCGCAGCGGCGGTGCGTAGATCTGACCGCCCTTGGGGCAGTCCGTGCACGGGGCGTTGGCCCAGAGCGCGTTACGGCCGCCCTCGCGCGGGAGGTCGATGCCACCCGGCCCGAGGTTGCGGTCGTAGATCTCGCCGTAGTTGCCAACGGCGCCGAGAACGTCCTGCATGAAGGTCTCACTCAGTCCCAGGGTCTCCTGGCCGAAGCTGCCTTCCGTACCGAGCAGTCGCTTGGCCTTGACATTGTCGCCGCCAGCCATCTGCGCGTAGTTCGCGCTGGTAATCCCGTACGCCTCGGCGTAGATCAGACCGGAAACAACCGTCTTGACGATGTCGAACCACTGCTCGTCACCGTGCGGAACCACCGGACCCAGCGGTTCCTCGGAGATGGTCTCCGGAAGGATCACGTGGTCCTGCGGGTTCGGCAGGGCGCTGCGGAGCGCAGCCAACTGCGAGCGGTCGTTCGTGAAGACGTCGCACTGGCCTTCCTGGTAGGCCTCAAGCACCACGTCCGTGTCCTCGAACACCTGCGGGTTGTACTCCAGGTTGTTCTGACGGAAGAAGTCGGCCATGTTCAACTCGGTGGTCGTACCACTGGTCACGCAGACTGCGGCGCCGCCCAACTCGAGGGCCGAAGAGACTCCCAGGTTCCTCGGAACCATGAAGCCCTGACCGTCATAGAAGGTCGTGTGGACGTAGTTGCCCCACTGTGCGTCGCGGGAGGTCGTCCATGTGACGGTGCGAACCAGGAGGTCCACTTCACCGGACTGGATGGTCGGGCCACGCTCGGCCGCGGTGATGTAGTTGATCTGGATCGCTTCGGGGTCGCCCAGCACGGCCGTGGCGACGGCGCGGCAGAGGTCGATGTCGAAGCCGACGTTGCGGCCGGCGGCGTCCAGCGAACCATAGCCCGGCACATCGTTACGGCTGGCACAAATGAGGGTCCCGCGCTCCTTGACGGCGGCGAGACGGTTGACGACGGTCGTCGCCTCTTGCTCTTCTTCTCCGCAGGCCGCAATTGCGGCTATCGCTAGCGCAAGGGCCACAACAATCAGCCCTGGCCTCAGATACTTTCGGAGCCGCCCCATATGTTCCTCCTACACAGCCGTGCTACTGCCATCGGCACACAGTTTGTGAGTGTGCCCGAAGCCGGTGCCTGGGGCAATTATTTCTGAGCCAGTCAGCTTTGGCGCCCTTGGACGTCGCGCCGCCACGCCCCGGCGAGCGACGCGCGACTTAGTCGTTGACCACGCCGGCCAGCGCGCCCTTCTCGACCATGCTGTCCCAGTGCCCGCGGAACGTGGCGTTCCATTCCGAGGTGCCCGCGTGCAGCATCATCTCCTCGAAGTGGTGCGGGAACACCACGACGCCGTCGCAACCGGCCCGCAGCGCCACGTCGGCGGCGATCCAGTTGCGGATGATGCCGCCCAGCACGTACGGCTGATTGGCGCGCCCGCGTACGACCTGCACGATGTCGCTGACTATGGCGCCGGCGTCGGCGCCCGAATCGATCAACGGGCCGACGAACGGCGCGATGTACGTCGCCCCGACCTGCACCGCCGCCACGGCCTGGCTGGCCGAGAACAGGGTGGTGACCATTGACTCCCGACCCTCGGCCTTCATGCGGGCGATGGCGCGAAAGCCCTTGGTGGCGCTGGGGATCTTCATCACGACCCGCGGTGAGAGTGCCTGGAATGGCGCCGACGCGGCCACGATGTCCTCGGTGGTGTCGCCGTCCACCTCAACGACCACCGGGCCGTCGTTGTCGAGTTCGAGGTAGCGTTCGATCACGCCCAGCATCGGACCGTAGGTATCGACCAGACCGTCCAGCACCAGGGTGTTGGTGACGATGCCCACCGGGTTGAATTCGAGATAGTCCTTGATGACCTCCGGATCGCCCTGAAACCAGATGCCCGCCTGTCCCGGATAGCCCTGTACCATCGGATTTACCTCCCCCGCGTCAGCCACCCCGCATCCTACGCCTACCGCACAGGAGCGCGCCTTGGGTCCCTGCGAAACTCACGGTCCCGCGGGCGACAAGCCATGCCTCGGTGAGGCTAGCCCCTGGCGGCCACGTCGTCGGGGTGCCCGCTGAAGTCCGGGCCGGTGTAGCCCTCCAGTTCCTCACGCGGCAGGTAGTTGCCGTATCCGTGGTAGACCCCGCGGGGCTGCGCGCACCAGTGCACGGCGTTGGCGATGACGTGCTGGACTTCGGCCTGGTGGTAAATGGGCAGCGTTTCGTGCCCCGGCCGGAAGTAGAAGATCTTGCCGTTGCCACGCCGGAAGGTGCAGCCGCTGCGGAAGACCTCGCCGCCCTGGAACCAGCTGATGAACACCAGTTCGTCCGGCGGCGGAATGTCGAAGTGCTCCCCGTACATCTCGCACTGCGGAATCTCGAAGTACTCGCCCAGGCCAGCGGCGATGGGGTGCGACGGGTCCACCACCCAGATGCGCTCACGCTCGTCGGCTTCGCGCCACTTCAGCCAGCAACTAGTACCCATGAGGGACGAGAAGATCTTTGAGAGATGGCCGGAGTGCAACACCACCAGGCCCATGCCTTCCCAGACGCGTTTGCGGACGCGCTCGACGATGGCGTCGTCCACCTCGCCGTGGGCCGTGTGCCCCCACCAGGTCAGCACGTCGGTAGCCGCCAGCACCTCGTCCGTGAGCCCGTGCTCCGGCTCATCCAGCGTGGCGGTGCGGACCTCAACGTCGTCGTGCGTCGCCAGGGCGCCCGCGATAGCGCCGTGGATACCGTCGGGATAGATCGCGGCGATTTCAGGGTTGCGTTTCTCGTGTCGGAATTCGTTCCAGACCGTGACGCGGATCGGGTCCGCCATGGGGCGCTCCTTGGGAGATCGGATGGCCACCGTGCCACTGGCATCCTACGCGCCCAACTCCGATTGCGCGTGGAACTTCGTTCGTGCGTTAGGACCTCCGAAGTCGCACAATCGGGGCCGCACGCGCTTGGGACTTTCCGCGCATGGCTGACTTCACGCCCTCGAACGATGTATCCGTTGATCAGGCCGCCCTGGACGCCCTGGCCGAACTGGCGACGCCCACCGTCACCGCAGCCCTGGGCAAGCTGGGGTTCGACTTCGCCTACGCAACCGGCATCAACCCGCTGGCGCCACAGGAGGGCGGCCGCATGGTGGGACGGGCGCGCACGCTGCGGTTTATCCAGAAGCGCGAGGACCTGGTGAAGGCCCAGTACGCCGACCTGGAAAGCTCACCCCACCGCAGCGCCCTGGAGTCGATCGAGCCCGGCGAAATCATGGTGATCGACGCCCGCGGCTGCCTGGAAGCCGCCGTGGTTGGCGACATCTTCACCCGGCGCGTCCAGGCTCGCGGTGGACTCGGCATCGTGATTGACGGGGTCTGCCGCGACATCACGGCCATACGAGAAGTCGGCCTGCCGCTCTACGCCCGCGGAGTGCACGGCCAGGGCATCGACCGCCGCCTGATGTCCGTGGGCAGCCAGGAGCCGGTGCAGATCGCCGAGGTCGCCGTCATGCCCGGCGACATCGTCCTGGGCGACGGCGACGGCGTGGTCGTGATACCGCCGCACGCCGTTGACGAGGTCATCGCGGAAGCCTCGACGCACGAGGAACTGGAAGTCTGGATCCGGGAGGAGATCAGTGCCGGCCGCGGCAGCCTGCACACCCACTATCCGCCCAACGCCCAGGTCCTGGCCGAGTTCCAGGAATGGCTGCGAGCGCAAGGTCGCGACCCGCTCGAACGCGAGTTTCGACTCTAGGAAGGCGACGGCCGACATGCGTATCACCGACATCGAGACCTTCGTCTGCAGCTATGCCTTCCCCGAAGCCGACCGCTGGTACGCGGGCGGGCGCGGAGAGCGCGAGCCGCTGGCCATGCACTTCAACGCCATCGTGCTGCGCGTGCAGACCGACGAGGGGATCACCGGCCTGGGCGAAGTCATGCCCTGGTCCGACATCGACACCCGAATCCGCGCGGTACGCCAGGTCGTGCGCCCTCGGCTACTGGGCCGCAGCCCCTTCGACGCCGACAAGCTGACGGTGTTTGGACCTGACCTGGACACGAACCTGGCGCTGGCCGCCGTCAACGTGGCCTGCTGGGACATCGTGGGCAAGGCCACCGGCACCCCCGTTTACCGCCTCCTCGACACCGAGGGCCTGGCCCAGCCGCGCCTGCGCTGCTATGCCAGCGGCGGCGTGGGCTGGGCGTGGTTCGACCGCCCGGAGCAGTTGATCGAAGAAGCGCTACAACATCAGGCCAACGGCTACACGGCCATGAAGCTGCGAATCGGGACCTCATGGGCCCGTTCCCACGTCACGCCGGTCCTCTTCCTGGACCTTCTGGGACGTCTGCGCCACGCCGTCGGTCCCGACTTCGAGTTGATGCTCGACGCCAACATGCGCTTCAGCGCCGACGAGGCGGACGAGGTGCTGGAACTGGCCCGCGGGCTCCGTGAACTGGACTTCCGCTGGTTCGAAGACCCGATCATGCGCGCGGAAGACGACGCCTCGTACCGAGGGATCACCGCCGAAGCCACGGATGCCGACAGCGTTACCGTCTACCGGCGGCTACGGGAAGAGTCCGGCGTGCCGATTTCCGGCGGCGAAACAACCTTCGATCCCCGCGTCGTGCGTCGCCTGATCGACAGCGACGCGCTGGACATCGTGAACCTGGACGTGACCTGGACCGGCCTGGACCAGGCCCGCCGCTTCGCCCGCTGGCTGGAAGCGCGCGGCAAGCTTTGCATTCCCCACAGCTGGACCACCGGCATCTCCTTCGCCGCCACCGCCCACTTCGTCGCCGCCATCCCCAACCGCTACACCCTGGAACACCAGACCATCAACAACCGCCTCATGGACGACCTGCTCATGAATCCCGTACTACCAGTCGACGGCTATGTAGACGTACCCGAACGCCCAGGACTGGGGATCGAACTGGACGAGGCGACTCTAGGACAGCGGTTTCAGCGGATTGAGGGCGACATCCTTATGAATCTCTAGACGGCGATAGCCGGCGTCTACCCAGAACCCTCTAGAGCGATACCCACGCCGCGCCGTTCTGCGACGACTCCACCGCGCGGTAGATGAATTGCATGCCGCGGAGGCCGTCGTAGGCGGTCGGGAAGTCGTACTCGTCGGTGGACATGGGATTGCCGTCGAGGTGGCGGCGGATGGCGGTGAGGGCGCCGACGTAGATCTGGGCGAAGGCTTCCAGGTACCCCTCGGGATGGCCGGGCGGGATGCGGCCGGCGGCCGAGGCGTGGGCGTCCAGGTAGCCCTGGGCGCGACTGAAGGTCTGGCGCGGTTCGCCCAGTCGCCAGACGTCCAGGTAGTTCGGGTTTTCCTGTCCCCAGCGGATCGCGCCGTGCTCGGCGTAGACGCGCAGGGTGATGCCGTTTTCCTCGCCGGTGGCGATCTGGCTGGCCGTCAACAGGCCCTTGCCGCCGCCTTCCAGCCGCAGCAGGGCGTTCACGTCTTCGTCCAGCGTCCGGTCGGGAAGGAAGGTGCTGAGGTCGACGCACATTTCGCTGACCTTCTCGCCGGTGACGTACTCGAGCAGGTTGAACGCGTGGGTGCCGATGTCGCCGATGGTGGCGCCGATGCCGGAGCGAGCCGGGTCCAGCCGCCACTCGGCCTGTCGCATGCCCAGTTTTTCGTGCGGAGTGGCCAGGAAGTCCTGCAGGTATTCGACGATGACCTTGCGCACCGGGCCCATCTGGCCTGAGCGGAACAGCGCGCGAGCCTGCCGAACCATGGGGTGACCGGTGTAGTTGTGGGTCAAGGCAAAGACCAGGCCTGACTCCTCGACGATCTGTACGAGCTGCTCGGACTGCTCCAGCGTGTAGGTCATCGGCTTGTCGCAGACGACGTGAATTCCGGCTTCCAGGAAAGCGCGGCAGATGTCGAAATGCGAGACGTTGGGCGTGACGATGCTGACGAAGTCGATACGCTCGTCGGCGGACAGCGCCGCTTCGGCGGCAGCCATCTCGCTGTACGAGTCGTAGACCCGGCCCGGGTCCAGGTATAGCTCGGCGCCCGTTTCCCGGTTGAGGTCGGAGTCGCGCGAAAACACGCCGGCGACGATCTCGGCTTGTTGCTCCATGGCGACAACCATGCGATGCACCGGGCCGATGAAGGATCCCGGGCCGCCGCCGACCATGCCCATCCGCAGCTTGCGGTTCCACGAGTCCATGAGTGACGTCCTTTCGGTCGGGCCTTGGCGGCTAGTCCAGGCCCAGAAGTCGGCGGTTGGCGTCGGCGTCCATGTCGCCGCCGGCAAAGTCGTCAAAGGCCACGTCGGCCGCGTCGATCAGGTGCTGCGCGATGAATGGCGCGCCCTCGGCCGCGCCTTGCTCGGGGCTCTTGACGCAGCATTCCCACTCCAGCACCGCCCAGCTGCGGTAGCCAGCCTCGGTCAGCAGGGTAAAGACCTGGGTGAAGTCCACCTGGCCGTCGCCCAGCGACCGAAAGCGTCCGGCGCGACCGGCCCACTCCTGGTACCCGCCGTACGCGCCCACGCGGCCGTCGGGCCGGAATTCCGCGTCCTTGACGTGGAAGGCGGTAATCCGGTCGGCATAGCGCCGAATGAAGTCCAGGTAGTCCAGTTGCTGCAGCACGAAGTGGCTGGGGTCGTAGTTGATGCAGGCGGCCTCGTGGTTGTCGGTGGCGTCCAGGAACATCTCGAAGGTCGCGCCGTCGTAGAGGTCGGAACCGGGATGAAGCTCGTACGCAATCGTCACCCCGTGATCGCTGGCCATGTCCAGGATCGGACGCCAGCGGCGGGCCAGTTCCTCAAAGGCCGTCTCGATCACGCCCGGCGGGCGCTGCGGCCACGGGTAGATCATGTGCCAGGCGAAGCCGCCGGACATGACGGGCAGCGCGCTGACGCCCAAGTTGGCGGAGGCCTTGATCGACTTCCCAAGCTGATCCGTCGCCCACTCGGTGACCTCGGAGCCCGAGAGCCCGGGAGGATGAAACACCGAGAATCCATCAGCATAGGCAGGATGCATGGCCAGCACCTGGCCCTGCAGGTGGGAGGCAAGTTCGGTGACCTCAAGGCCAAGATCGGCGAGGCCGCCCAGGTACTCGTCGGCGTAGGTCTTGGACTCGGCGACCTTGTCCAGGTCGATCACGCGCGGATCCCAGGTCGGGATTTGCACGCCCTTGTAGCCAAGGCCGGCCACCCAGCGACCGATGTTCTCCAGGTTGTCGTACGGGGGCTCGTCGCGCAGAAACTGCGCCAGCAGGATGGCAGGGCCCTTCATTGACGCCATGCGGGCCTCCTTTGGCTCGGATCCCGCGTCTTCACGACGTGGTGCGGGTTCGCGGGACTCGTTGCGGCACGGGGTGGCCGCAGTGTGAACAACCCCGGCCCCGGCATCAAGTGGGCCGCGGTCGTAGAATCAGGCGACTTGCACTTGCGTTCCCGCAAGAGGCAACCAGAAAGCCGCCGCTACGCCAGAACTGAACGCCTCCGAAACGCCCGAAGGATCGCAGGGTCCTGAAAAGACTGTGTATGCCCTCCACGGCCAGGAACTCGCGAGTCGCAGTCGTCGATTAGGGGCATTGGCGATCGACGTTGCAATCATCGGTCTGATCGTCTTGATGCTGTTCGTGGGCGCGGTCATGGGGAATGACTCAGGGGTTCCGCCGGAGTCGGCTGGCTTGTTGACCGTCGCTTTTCTGGTCTTTTATCACGTTCTTATGTGGACCGCATTCAGCGCAACGCCGGGCAAGATGATGCTGAAGTTGCAGATCGTTGATCGCAACGGGTGGCGGATTGGAATTGTGCAATCCATTGGGCGTCTCATCGGTTACGGGATATCGACGCTGTTCGTCGGTCTAGGTTTCGTCTGGATCTTCGTGAATCGATTCGGACGCGGATGGCACGACCAGATCGCTGGGACGTACGTCGTCTACCTGGGCCCCAAGAAGTCTAGGTCCCGTGACATGGCCGGCGACCTCTATAAGGACCTCATGGGTGGCCCACCGATCAAGCGAGATTTCGCAGATCCAGTCTCCGCCAATACCGCACAGGGGGACTCGGGGGCTGGCGGCCAGGACCAGGATACGGGGCGTGTGCGAGTCGTGGATGTGGACGATGCCAAGCAACCCAGCGCGGATCGACCCGCCGTTGGGGACTATCCGGTAGCGGACTTCTCGCGTCGGTCAATAGCATTCGGACTGGATGTCTTCGCATCACTTATTGCCTCGCTCGCAGCACTGTTGGTCTTGTCGATCTGGATTCCGCCAACGCCCGATGGCGTCGTAGGTGAAGACACTGCCAGACAGGACGCCATCAGGCTTTCCATAATCGTCGCCCTGATCTTTGGCTATCTCGTCTATCCCGTGATTTCGAACTGGATGTTCAAGTCCACGGTCGGAAAGCGATTAATGAATCTACAAGTCGTCGATGTCGGCGGCCAAAACGTGGGTCTATCAAAGCTACTCGTCCGGCACGCCTGCTACCTCGTGTCCGCCCCGGTATTGCTGATGGGTTTCATCTCAGTCTTATTCGACGACTCCTCCCAGGGCTGGCACGACAAGATTGCCGGCACGTACGTCACCTACACCGGCGATGGCCGAGTCAGCGACCAGCGCAAGGCGCGGCGCCCGAGCACAACGGGCAAAGGACGGCGCCGAAGCGATTGGCCGACTGAGTAGCGACCGGCCGGAACGAGGCCGATTGCGGCCCCTGGGCTGAAGGCATCCGCACGGCTGCGTCTTGAAGACCGGCCTCCCATCCCAAAGGCCAGCTGCGCTCCTGTCCCAGGCCGACCCGATTCCAGCCGCAGCAGATTCACCCTGGCTCGCGCAACCTGATTGAGCGCGGGTCGGCCGGACTCGGTACGGCTGCCACCTCGGTCGGCTAGCGGTATAATTCGACCCCGCAGTAGCGGCGCGCACCCTGACCGGAGGCGACCCGTGGCTACGCAAGCAGACCGGCCGTCAGCAGAATCGGGAGGCGGCGAAGCCGGCGTGCCCCACGAGCCCTCGCTTGGCGGCTATCCGCTGGCCCGATTCCGAACTCGCTTCGACGCGAACCTACTTGACCTGTGCGTCCTGCTCCTGGTGATGATGCTGGCCAGTCTGGCGTTCAGCCTCGATCACTCAAGCCTTCTGGAATCCGAGTTCGCCGTATACATCGTTCCTTACTACCTCTACTACGCCATCATCTATTTCGCCGTGTTCTGGTGGATGTGGGGTGCGACACCGGGCAAGCTGATTTTCGGCCTGCGTGTGGTCGACCACACCGGCGGCCCCATCGGTCTCGAGCGGGCCCTCGTGCGAACCGTCCAGATTCCACTTTGCCTTGGGTTCATTTGGGCCTCGTTCGACGAGCACCGGCAGGGCGTCCACGACAAGATGGCCGGGACGTATGTAATCGACAAGCGGCGCGGTCGCGCAACGCAATCGGCCACGGGGAAGTAGGCACCACGGCTCGCTGGTCACCCACAGCGTTCAAATCCTGGCCCAGTGTTTGGCCGCGCCGCTTCGGTTCCGTACCATCGCCCTCGTGATTGAACTCATTGACTCCAACTGCGCGCTGGGCATGGTGTCCCGGCCCGGTCCGGCTGGGGCATTTCTGAGTGCCGACGACCTGGAAGCGCACCAGGCGCGCTTCGGAATTGGCAAGGCCTTGGTGTACCACTCGCTGGCGGTGGAGGAGCACCCGACAGCCGGGAACGAGTTATTGATGCAGGCCATCGAGAGCCACGACAACCTGATTCCTTCGTGGCTCGCACTCCCGCATCACACAGGCGAATTCCCGAAACCCGAGCGATTCATCGAAGAGTTGCGCTCGGCCGGCGTGCGGGCCGTACGGATCTTTCCTGACCAGCAGCGGTTTCTGACTGACGATTGGGTGTCGGGCGAACTATTCGAGGCGCTGGCCGGCCAGGTACCCCTGTTCTGGCACATTGACAGTCTGGACACGCCGACAGCCCGCGAGTTGTACCGCGTCTCCACCACTCATCACGATCTGCAGATCGTGATCTGCGACGTGGACAAGATGATCAACCGCACGATCACGCCGCTGATGCGCGAAGCGCCGAACATCTGGCTGGAGACCGGTGGGTACCGCACGCACCGGGGAATCGAATACCTGTCCAACGCCGTCGGCGCCGACCGCATGGTGTTTGGCACCAAGCTACCCTGGCAGGCGGTCGGACCACCGCACGCCGAGCTTATGTACGCGGATATCGACGACGACGCCCGCCGGGCCATCGGCTCGTCGAACCTGGAACGGCTGTTGGCCATGGCGGCCTGGTAGCGCCGTGTTTGGTCACGTCTGGCGCCACAACGCGCCGCACCCGCATCACCACCGGCCGGATCCGTTTGCCGCTGATGCACTGACGGGCGAACCGCTGAACGATTTTGTCATCGACGTCCACAGCCACCCGGGGCCGGGCACCAACTTCTTCTACCAGGGCGGCGGAGTGGACGACCTGCTGCGGGTCATGGACCGGACCGGTGTCGACTACTGCTGCTTCAGCGCGTACACGGCCATCGGGCCGGACTTCGTGCGCGGTAACGAGCTGGTCGCCGGGGCGGTGCGAGATCATCCGACACGGGTGATCGGGTTCGCGGTTCCCAATCCCAACTATCCGGAGTTGGCGAAGGAAGAGCTGATTCGACGCGTGGATGAGCAGGGGTTTCGCGGCATCAAGATCCACTCCACCAGCCACGAGTACCCGATTCACGGCCCCAACTACATCCCCGTGTACGAGTTCGCCGACGATCACCGGCTGCCAATCCTCAGCCACACCTACGACTCGCCGGCGCGCATCCGCCAGCTGGCCACCACGTATCCCAACGCGCGATTCATCTGGGCGCATGCCATCTGGCAGCACATCCGCACGCCGGACCTGGCCCTGACGGTGCGCGACCTACCGAACGTCTTTTGCGAAATGTCCGGCTCCGGCAACCGCCGGGGACAGATCGAGGCGTTCGTGCGCGTGGCCGGGGTCGAGAGCGCCGTTTTCGGATCCGATTACCCGGTGCTTGGACAGACCTGGCAGATGGGAAACGTGGCGCACGCCGACCTGACCCACGAAGAAAAGCGCAAGATCTTCAGCGAGAACATTCGAGGCGTGCTGGGCCTCTAGGTCGGCGGCAGGTCTCCAGCTGACCCGTGACTGCGCGCTCCCGCACCGCTAGACCTCGTCAGTCTTGGACGTCGCCGGATCGCCAACTCGCATGCGCTCCTGCGCGAGCAGACGCTGTAAGTCGACCAGCGGGTCTGCGTACGCCGGATCGTCTGCCAGATTGCGCATTTCCCAGGGTTCCTCCGCCACGTTGAATAGCTGGCGATGCGTTTCGCCGGCCATGCGCGTCTCGATCAGCTTCAGGCTGCCCTGGCGAACCATGCGCTGCGTGGAATCTTGGGGATCGAGATCCTGGCTGCGCTGGAATGCCGAAAAGACGCAGTCCCGCAGGCACTCGTCCCGCCCGGTCAGCGCCGAAAGCAGGCTGATTCCTTCGCATCCGTCCGGCACCGGGACGCCTGCCAGGTCGAGGATGGTCGGGAAGACGTCGTGCAGGTAGCAGAGCCCCTCACGACGCTGTCCGGCTGGAATGCCCGGCCCGCGCATAATCAACGGGACGCGCAGGCTGTGGTCGTACACGTTCTGCTTGCCCAGCAGGCCGTGCTGGCCGACGGCCAGTCCGTGGTCGGCCGTATAGACCACGATCGTGTCCTCGGCAAGGCCAGTCGCCGCTAGTGCGTCAAGCAGGCGGCCAATCTGCGCATCCAGGTGGCTGATCATCCCGTAGTAGTCGGCAATGTGTCGCCGGATCTCGTCGGGATCGCGGGGATGCGCCGCCAGGGACTCGTCGCGCCCGTGCAGGTGTCCGTTGTCATAGGGATGCACGCGGGCGAAGTTGGGCGGGAGCTCGATCTCATCGGGCGGGTACATCTCAGCGAACTCGGCGGGCGGCGTGCGCGGGTCGTGGGGCGAGGTAAACGCCGTGTACATGCAGAACGGCTGGTCGGCGGGATGCTCGCGCAGCAGCCGAATCGCCGTGTCGACGAACATCTCGGTTGAGAAGCCGTCGCCGACTTTCATCGATTCAGGCGGATATACGCCGTCCGGGTCGAACTCGTGCAGCGGCACGGCCTCGTGGTCGGACATTCCGCCGAAGAAGATGCTGCCGCCGCCGTCGAAACTGCGGGCAAAGAGTTCCGGCTCGTTGTGCCACTTGCCCACGCCGTAGGTTCGGTACCCGGCGCCGCGAAGCAGTTGCGGGAAGGTGGGGATGGCTGGATCCATTGGATAAGGCGAGACATCCCCTGGGTTCGGTGCAAATGCCCGAAACAGCGACCTTCCCGTCATCAGCATGGCCCGGCTGGGCATGCAGACCGCGTTCGACGTCGATCCCATGATGTAGGTGCTGGTCAGCGCGGTGCCGGCGGCGGCCAGCGCGTCGAGAGTGGGCGTGTGCACCGCCGGATTGCCCAGCGACCCGATGGCGTCATGCCGGTGATCGTCGGCAATCAGGAACAGGAAGCTCGGCGGCATAGGTCGTGCCCGGGGGAATGTGAGGACGGCTCAGCGTAGCGCGGCCCCTCAAGTAGACGTCGGTCGCCTCGAGTGCTCCGCTCGTCAGACGTCGCGTTCGGTCAGCCGCTGACCGCGCCGCACGACGATCTCCGATCCATCCGCCAGGAAGGCCGATGCCGGCTCGCGGCTCAGAGCTTCGGCAAATTCGTCGCCGTACAGTCGCCCGACGTCGCAGGCCAACTCGACCTCGTCCGCCAGTGCAACCCGCCAGCGCGGGTGCTCGACCTGGTATTCGAGCGTCGAACCGTCCCGCTGAACCGCGTAGCCCCAGTAGTGCTCGGTGATGAATGCGGCCTCGGATGCCGGGTCTTTAATCCGCCAGTCGCCAAGTCCCGCGAGCGCCAGGCGGTTCCACGCGCCCTCGAATCGCCACTCGTACCGCGCCGAGACGCCGTCCACCGAATGCCGCATCGGCAGCGCAACGTAGTTCTCGTTGTAGACCACCCGCGCCACCCAGGCGACGGCGCGCCGCGGAACGATCTCCTTGATGAACACCACCCCGCGCCGCACCTCGCCTTCGACCTCGCGTCGCACATAGAACCGGAGATTCACTTCCAGGAAGTTTGCGTGGAACGGAATGGGCACGCCCAGGAGCCGCGTATTGAGAAATCGAAACCCGACAACGCTGACGAAGCAGCGGCCGTCCCACAGGTCGAGCTCGGTGCCCGCAGGCACGTACGGCAAGAGCACGTCAGACTCAATCTCGTAGTTCAGAAGAGCCAGATCGCGCCATTCGGCAGTGAGAAAGATGCATTCGGGCATAGCGACCGAAATCAGTGCCTTCGGAATCTACCGGGACCACGTCCGGTCCTGTTCGTCATGGCCGACTCCTCCCAGGAGTCCCTGAACCAGCACGGGCGATATTCCGTGCGCCGAGGATAGGCAATCCGAGAGTTTTGGCGGATGCGCATCGCCGAACCGGAATGCAGTCGGGCCAGCACCGCAGTTCCTGACTGACCCAACGCCAGGGTTCGCGACGCTCGCAACTCTGCCGCCAATCCACGAAAATGCAGCCTGAGCCAGTTTCACGGAGTCCCGGCATGGCCACCCACCGACCAAACATCCTGTTCATTACGACCGACCAGCAGCGCGGAGACGCGCTAGGCGTGGCGGGGCAGCCTTGGTTGCAGACGCCGACATTGGATGCGCTAGCACGCGACGGCTATTACCTGACCCGCTGCTACAGCGAGACTCCCGTGTGTGTTGCCGCGCGCACCACCTGGATGACCGGCCAACACCCCTGGGCGCACGGGGTGTTTGGCAACTCGCGAAATCCCATGAATCCGGAAAACACGCTGCCGGGCGTGCTGACCCGGCACGGCTACCGAACGCATGGCGCCGGCAAGTTTCACTTCACGCCCGATCAGCGCGCCTTGAACGGCTTCGAGAGCACCGTGATCTGCGAAGAAGGGCGCATGTCGGAGGGCGACGACTACCACCACTGGTTGCAGACGACACCCTGGGCCGGCCTGGAACGCGCCCACGGCGTCGGTAACAACGACATCTTTGCCGCGCCCTCGCCGGTCCCGGAATCCCACTACGTATCCACCTGGACCGCCAACGAGTCGATCCGCTTTCTTAACCAGCACCAGGCAACCGAGCCTGAGCGCCCCTTCTACCTGCATTGCAGCTTCACCAAGCCGCACTCGGCTTACGACCCGCCGCGTCCATACGACCAGCTCTACTCGCCTGGCGACGTTCCGGAGCCGTGGCGGAACGGCAAGGACATGACGGAGAGCCCGCCGCAGCTCCGCCGCGCGAACTTCCAATACACGTGGCACTCCCTGGGGTCCGAGCAAATCGCTCTGGCACGCGCCTTTTACTACGGCAACATCACCCACCTGGATCACTGCATCGGGCGCCTGTTGGGCGTGCTGGATGGACTCGGACTGCGCGAGAACACGGTCATCGTCTTCAACTCCGATCACGGGGACCTGATGGGCGATCACAACCTCTTCTTCAAGAGCAACTTCTACGAGGAGTCCACGCACGTCCCACTCATCGTGTGGGCGCCGGAGTCGGTGCGCCGGGAGTTGGACCTGGGGCCTTCCCGTCACATCGACTCTCTGACCAGCCAGGAGCAGTTGATGCCCTTCATGCTCAGCGCCGCCGGCGCCGAGATCCCGTCGGAGGTAGGGACAGCACCGCCGCTGGCCGACGTGATTGCTGGACGTCATGGCGGCGATCCGGTACATGGCGTATTCGGCGGCCAGGACAACCGTCAGTTAGCGCTGATCGAGGAGCGCTACAAGTACATCTGGTGGGCGAACGGCCGCTTTGAGCAGCTATTCGATCGTGAGAGCGACCCGACCGAACTCACCAACCTGGCCGGCGATCCGGCCTATGATGACGAGCTTGGGCGGATGCGCGCCGCCCTGGTTCAAATCGTCCGATCGCATGGCGGTCACGCGGCACTCGACGGCGACGACCTGCACGGCAGTGACTATGAAGAAGCGACGACCAGGTTCGGGAGACCGAATCCCCAGCCCTGGGGGCGGCGACCGTACTAAAGCCAGGAGCACCCAACTAGGAAGTTGAATTTGACCGAAGAAACCCCGTCCGCTCGTCGCTTTCTTGCGACGTTGCGAAGTGAGGACGCAGCCGAGATGCGGGCGCTGTTGTCCTCGGATTCGTGGCTGCGGGAGCACATTGACGAGCCGTGGGGGTACTTCGACGCGCCGGCGCTGGTTGAGGCTAGCTCGCGCGGGGATGCCGAGATGATGCGGGTACTGATGGAGGCTGGCGCCGACGTGAACGCGCGGTCGGGCTGGGAGCCGGGCGGTTCGGGCGTGCTGGACGGAGAGCACATCGAACTGTGGGTGAAGGAGCGGCGCGCCGACGGTACGCCGGTGATGACCAGGCTGTTCGCCGACTTTCGCAGCCGCGGCCTGCGGGTTGACTCGCATGCTGCCGCGAATCTCGGCGATGTGGCCGCACTTCGACAGCTGGTCGAAGAGCGGCCTGCCTGCGTGAACGAGCGCGGACGCGACGGGGCATCGCCGCTGCACCTGGCGCGGACGCCGGCAATCGTGGATCTGCTGGTTGATCGCGGCGCCGACGTTGATATGCGGGATATTGATCACGGGGCGACGCCGGCGCAGTGGGCCATCGACGAGCCGGCTGTCTGCCAGCGACTCGTCGAACGCGGAGCGACGCCGGACATCTTCGTAGCATGCGCGCTTGGCGACATTGCCGTAGCGGATCGCGTGCTGGCGGCAAACCCAGATGCCCTCGGATCTCGCAGCAACCACGGCCCGCACATGGCATACCGGCCTCCCGGGGGGCACATGTACATCTACCGAATGGGCGTAGGGATGCGGCCGCTACCGTTTGCCAGCACCAGAGGCAATGACGAATTCGTTGAGCAGTTGCTCACGCGGGCCAATCCGGCGGAGCAACTGATTCATGCGGCCTGGACCGGTGATCGTTCTCGTGCACTGGCGCTGGTTGATGCGCATCCTGGCCTCGTCGCTTCGCTTGCTGCCGACGAGTCGCGTGCCATTAGCGACGCCACCTGGAATAACTATCGCGACGGCGTCGCACTCATGCTCGAGATTGGCTTTCCTGTCGATGCCCGAGGCGACGACAACGGCACGCCGCTGGACCGCGCAGCGGTGCGGGGCTATGCCGACATTGCGGAAGTGCTGCTTGGGCACAACCCTTCGCTAGATGTCACAAACGACTTTGGAGGCACGCCGTTGGGCGGCGCGATCTGGGGCGCCGGCAACTTTCGCGACCCCCTGGGCGACTATGCGAGGACCGTTGACCTGCTGGCAGCTGCCGAGCCCAACCTCAATCGGCTCGGGGATGATGGTCAAACACATCTGGATCGGGCCCTGGCAATAGGACAGGACGAGGTGGCCGATGCACTCAGGTGCCACGGAGCGCGAGTAGCTGCCGAACTCGCCGGCAGTTAGCCACTTGAACGTCCCGGTAGTCGTCGGTTCGTTCCAAGTGTCGGCCGAGCGCGGCAGTGTGTCGTCCGTGCTGCTACGCCCACCCAAGGCACAGGCGCTATTGGTTCTTGGTCATGGCGCCGGAACCAACGCTCGGCACACCTTTATGGAGCAGCTGGCCGCTGCGCTGGCCGACACCGGCGTCGCGACCTTTCGCTACAACTATCCCTACTCCGAGTCCGGTCGCGGCGGTATGGATGGAGAACGCGTGCGCCTGGCCACGGTTCGAGCGGCAGTGGACGCTGCCGAAACGACCGCACCCGATTTGCCCACCTTTGCCGGCGGACATTCGATGAGCGGCCGGATGACTACGCTGGCCGCCGCACAGGAGCTTATCGACTGTCTTTCCGGAATCGTTGCCTACGCGTTTCCGCTGCACCAGCCCGGAAAGCCGGACACCAGACGAGCCCAACACTTGGCCGAAGTCGATCTGCCTCTGCTGTTTGTGTCAGGTGACCGCGACCGCATGGCTCGGCTGGATCTGCTTCGCGTCGTGGCAAGCGACCTGCCAACCGAAGCGCAATTGCATGCCTTGGAGGGTGCGGACCACGGCTTCAAGGTGTTGAAGCGCTCGGGCCGAACGACAGGTGAGGTGCTGGCCGAGGCCGCACGCGTCACATCGGCCTGGATAGCCAGGCAAGCCGAGCCATAGCAGCACGTCGCGAAACGCCGTTTCGCCGACGGCAAGCCTCGTGTCAGGCACGAGCGGTGGTTGGCGATGACATAAGGTCAAGGTGGAGCCCCTCGCCGACGCCACTCCGGGGGCCGTAAGGGAAGGAACCCAGCGATGGCCGCCGAGCGACCGAACGTCGTCATGTTCATTAGCGATCAGCAGCACGCCGACACTATCAGGGCTGGCGGCGTGGAGGGCATTCATACGCCGCACCTGGACTGGATCGCCAGCGATGGAGCGCTTTTCAGTCGAGCCTACTGCCCCTATCCGATCTGTTCACCGTCGCGCATGGCCACGCTTTCGGGCCTCTATCCGCACACCAACGGCATGGTGGCCAATCACCAGATGCGTCCGGGCTGCGATCTCATGCGGTACCCGGAAGGCGTGCGCAACCTGGGCGACTACCTGGGAGACCTTGGGTACTTGCGCGGCTATGCGGGCAAGTGGCACCTGGGCAGCGGGGCGGCGCGGCCGGGATTTCCCGACTTCTGCTCTCGTTCGGGAGATATCGACGTGGACCGGCGTGCGCAGAATGAGGTCCTGCGGCTGACACAGCAGATCGGCGTGGAAATCGGCGGCAAGGAGCATGGGTTCGAGCCGGATCCCGCCGTCTATAACCGGAAGACCAGTGTGGGGCCATCGTTACTTTCGCTTGCTCAGCATCCCGCCTTCTTTCACATGGACCATGCGTCCGACTGGGTGCGAAGCCGGAAGGGCGACGATCAGCCGTTCTGCCTGGTCTACTCCTGCCACGAACCGCATCCGCCATATACGTCACCTGAGCCGTTTCACTCCATGTACGACCCGGACGACATGGACGTTCCGGCGACCCTGCACGACTCGGGCGGCCCGGCGCTGGTCGCACACCGCGACGCCGAGCAGCTAAAGGTCATATCGGACTGGACTGATGACGAGGTCCGATCGATGCGGGCGGCCTACTGGGGTGCCGTTTCGTATGTGGACCACCTGGTTGGCCGACTGGTTACGGCGTTGCTGGATGCCAACAAGTGGGACAACACACTCTTTATCTTCTTCTCGGACCACGGGGAGATGCTCGGGCATCACGGGCTGGCAGCGAAAGGCGCGGTGATGTACGAGGACTTGGTGCGGATCCCGCTTGTAATTCGACCACCCGGCGGGCTTGGATTCGCACATCGCTCGGCTCGGGTCGTTTCGCTTGTCGACCTCGTTCCCACCATCGTCGCTATGTGTGGCAGTGAACCGGCGGACGTGCTGCAGGGCGTGGACTTCGGCGATCTCGTTCGCGGCGGCGACGACCAGGTCAACGAGGGCGTGGTCGCGGAGTTTCATTCGGTCAACTGGACCGATCCGCTGCATCCGCTACGGATGTGGGTGGACGAGCGCTGGAAGTACGTGGAAGCGCAAGACGGCAGCGACGAGCTATATGACCTGCGCCGGGATCCGCTCGAATTGCAAAACCAGGTTGCGAACCCTGACTACGCGACCCAACTCAAGCGCTCGCGAGACGCATTACGGCGTTGGTGCGATGCCACGGGCGATGCGTGGCCAGAGGTCGTACAGCCCCCGCCGCGACCCGCCACGCTGGCCCGACCGATTGTGTAGGCGGCGGGACAGAGCCGCCGCGCTAGCGGTTCGACGCCTAACGAGTGGCTGCGATAAAGTCGGCGTCTGGTGGATCGTTGGGCGTCGGAAGACGCTCGTGCTGGAGCCAGGGAGGGACCGATGCGTCGACTGATTTCACGTAGGCACATGTTGCGAGGCGCCGCCGCGGGCGCAACTGGACTAGCCGGCTTGGCTGCGCTGGCAGCCTGTGGTGAAACCCAGGTCGTCACGAAGGAAGTCCCGGTCGAGACGACCGTGATTAAGGAAGTCCCGGTCGAGAAGATCGTCCGCGAGACCGAGGTCAGGGAAGTCCCAGTCGAGAAGATCGTGACCCAACAGGTCGACCGAGTTGTAACGAAGACGGTCGAGGTCGAGAAGGTCGTCGAGGTCGAGAAGGTCGTCGAGGTCGAGAAGGTCGTCGAAGTGATGGTGGAGGCTCCGCCGGAGGCTCGCACCGTCAAGATCGAGCACGCGACCGACCACACTTCTGGTCCGCGCGGAGCGGCCATGCAGTGGGCGATCGAGCGCTTCGCCATTGAGCGCCCGGACATCAAGGTCAAATTCATTCCACAGGACCACATCTACTACGAAAAGATCGCCGTGGAAGCGGTGGCCGGCACGCTCTCCGAGTCAAACCTGCTCAACGGCGTTTCCTTCCAGCAGTTCCAGGGTGCGGGCGTGTGGCTGAACATCGACGACATCCTGGCCAAGAAGGACGGCTACGACCCGTCGAATTACTGGTTCCAACCTGACATTTACTCGGACAACATGGACCAGAGCTACCCGTACGACTCCACCCGTCTGCAGGGTCCGCTCTACGGGATGCCCTATCAGGGCGCGATCGGCGGTCTCGCCTACAACGTCACGTTGTTTGAGGCGGCGGGCGCCAACCAGCCGACCGAGGGCATGCGCTACAGCGACCTGCTGGAAGAGATGCTGAAGCTGCGGGACCCGGAGAACGACGTGTTCGGGATTCGCGCCACGCGCTCTGAGCAGTTCCAGGTCTTCCCGCAGATGTACGGATACAACAACGGCCAGGCACGCGTCGACGGACCCGACGGTGCCCAGCTCTGGGGTCCGCCGCTGGACGACGGCTGGCAGGGCTGGCAGGACATTGTGGATTACATCCACAAGGACAACGTGTCCTACACGCCTGAACAGCGCGGCGACCTGTCGGCCGAGTTTGGCGACCCCTTCTCGGCGGGCAAGCAGGCCGTTGAGATTGGTGGAGTCGTTTACAGCACCGGTTTCCGTGCGCCACGAATCTCCGACCGCTTTGAGTGGTCACTGGGGCCGATGCCCTGGGGCGAGAACACCAACCACGCCAACTTTGAGTGGAATGACCAGCCGCACATCGTGGCCGGGACAGCCACTGTGACCGGCGTGGAAGAGCAGGCCGTGGACTGGGTCTACTTCCTGGCCGGGCCGGACGTGCAGGGCCGAGTCTCCATCGACCGCGGTCATCTGCCGCTGTGGAAGGAAGTTGCGGACCTGCCCGTGGCAAACGCCGCGCCGCCGGATGGCATGCACCACCTGTACGAGTACATCGCCAACCCGAATCTGCGGGCAATGCAGTGGTACGTTCCTGGCGGCTTCTACTCCGAGATTCGCGCCCTCTGGCGACCACAAATGGACCTCGCGCTGGTAGGCGAGGCGTCCGCGCAGGAATCGCTGGAGAAGGCAAGCGGTCAGGTCAACGCGCTTCTCAAGAAGTTCCAGGACGGCCTGTCGATGGGCGACGTCTCGCGCTAGCGTCGGACTCGCCTGTTGAACGAGGCCCCCGCTTTCGCGGGGGCCTCGTTGGCATTAATCGCACGCCACAGGTTTCGCGGCGTACGGTCAGCGAATGATGACGCTTCAGCCAGCTGCGGGGGATGGCGCTCGGAAGTGGCGCAGCCTGGGCCTGCTGACGCTGGCCGAGCTGCTGGCGCTGGCGCCGTGGTTTAGTGCCGCCGCGGTGGCGCCGCTGATTCAAAGTGAGTGGGGACTGACGGCGGGGACGGCGGCCTGGCTGACGCTGGCCGTTCAACTGGGGTTTGTGGCTGGAACGCTGGTGAGCGGCGTTCTCAATCTGCCCGATCGCTTCGACGCGTCGCGGCTGTTTGCCGTTAGCGCCGCTGGCGTCGCGCTGACAACTACCGGGCTTGCGTTGGTCGCCAATGGCCCGGTGGACGGGGCTGTGCTGCGTTTCCTGACCGGCGCATGCATGGCTGGCGTGTATCCGCCGGGGTTGAAGCTGGCGGCTACTTGGACCCGGCGCCACCGGGGGCTGGCGCTGAGCTTGATCGTGGGTGCGCTGACCGTCGGATCGGCGAGTCCACATTTGGTTCGGGCGTTGCTGGATGCATCGTGGCGGCCGGTGGTGCTGGTGACCGCGGGGTTGGCGTTAGCCGCCGGAGTGTTAGTGCTGGGTGGGGTTCGGCAGGGGCCTTTTGCGGCGCCGGCGGCTCGATTCAATCCTCGATTCGCGCTGGAGATCGTGCGTGCGCCGGGGCTGCGGCTGGCGACGCTGGGATACCTGGGGCATCAGTGGGAGCTCTATGCGATGTGGGCCTGGATACCGCTGTTTCTGGCGCAAGTTGTAGCAAAGGAGGGCGGGCAGCCGGAGTTGGCAGCCGGATTGGCGTTCGCGGTGATTGCGGTTGGCGGGGGTGGAGCAGTGGCCGGAGGCTGGATTGCCGACCGCATGGGGCGGTCGGTGACGGCGGCTGGGGCGATGGCGGTGAGCGGGAGCGCGGCGCTGGCGGTTGCGCTGCTGGTGGATGGGCCGCTGTGGGTGTTGCTGCCGATTATGTTGGTTTGGGGATTCAGCGTGATTGCGGATTCGGCGCAGTTTTCAGCGGCGATCTCGGAATTGAGCCCGTCCCAGTACGTGGGCACCACGCTGACGATGCAGATCTGTATTGGGTTTCTGTTGACGTTTGTGAGCATTCACCTGGTTGGGCTGCTGGTGGATGGCGGGCCGCATTGGGCGGCGGCGTTTGGGGTGCTGGCGCTGGGGCCGGTGTTTGGGGTTGTTTCGATGCTGGCGTTGCGACGGCGGCCGGAGGCGGTGCAGATGGCCGGAGGACGCCGCTAGTAGACGGGTGGGCCGGGGTTGTAGTTGGGCGGGGCGAGGCCGGGGACCATGTGTTCGTGGGGGCGGCCGGTGATGAGCCGTGATCCGTCGGTGAAGCCTTCGGGGCGGTCGCGGAGCTGCTCAATCAGGCGCTGACGCCAGGGGCCGAGATCGGTCTGGGAGGAGAGATCACGCTCCTCAAACGGGTCGTTGCGGACGTCGAAAACGAGCTCCTTGCCGGTCTGGCTTTCCCAGATGTACTTGTGGCTCTCACTGACGAGGGAGTGCCAGCCGCGGGCCCATTGCTGTTCGGCGGGCGGCGGCTCGTCCGGCGAACCTCCAGGCGGCAACTCGGACGCGGCGCCGCTGGCGTATTCGAGGTGTAGCGCGTCGCGCCAAGCGGGTGACTCGCCGCGGACCAGCGGCACGAGGCTGCTGCCAGTGACCGAAGACGGGATTTCAGCTCCAGCAGCGTCGATCAGGGTGGGCATGACGTCCTGCAAGCCCACGGGCTGATCGAGAACCTGGGCGCGCGGGGCGCCCCAGGCCTCGGGCGGGTTGATGAGGAAGGGGATGCCGGCCGAGGCTTCGAAGGGGTAGCCCTTGGCGATGTGGTAGTGGTCGCCGAGCATTTCGCCGTGGTCGCTGACGAAGACAATCAGCGTGTCCTCCAGCAGGCGCTTGTCGCGCATGTACTGGAAGAGGCGGCTCAACTGCATGTCGATGTGGTTGATCATGCCGAAGTAGGCGGCTCGCATGTAGTGCATGGGCAACGGGTCAAGGTTCATGCCGCGGCGATAGAAGCGCCGCTCGGAGCGGACTTCGGGGTCGATACCGCGATCGGGGCCCTTCCACGGCTCCACCCAGTCCCCGATAGCCGGTTGCGGCAGGTCCATCT
Organism: Chloroflexota bacterium; assembly: GCA_022824495.1. Taxonomy (GTDB): domain Bacteria; phylum Chloroflexota; class UBA11872; order UBA11872; family UBA11872; genus UBA11872. The sequence goes on from JAJDZU010000005.1 coordinate 109,389, forward strand.
CCGCGTAGCGGTCAAAGAAGAATTTCGGAGGTGTGAACGGCGGATGGGGATCGATGAAGGAGAGGTTGAGGAAGAAGGGCTGGCTGGGGTCTCGGCGTTCCAGGAAATTGATGGCACGAGAGACGCACCAGAAGGTGTGAGTCAATTCCTCGGGCAGGTGGTTGGGACGGCCGATCCAGCCGTTGGGGGTGGCGCCGTGGGCCATGGCCCAGCGGTCGAGCGGGATCTCGCCGTGCAGCCAGTCGAGGTAGTCGTTGTCCTTGCCGCGAGTGCTGTCCGCCAACTCCATGGCATCGAATCCGAAGCGGCGGCGGTGTGGGTAGAGGTGGATCTTGCCGATCATGCGGGTTTCGTAGCCCGCGTTGCCCAATTCGCCAGCCAGGGTGGCTTCCGGCTCCCAGGGCATGCCGCCGGTCATACCGACCATGCCGTTGACGCAGGGCGCCTGACCGGACATGAGGACGCGGCGTGCGGGGATGCAGGCCGGAGCCTCGGTGTAACCGCGGCGGAAGCGGGTGCCGGTTGCGCCGATCCAGTCCATGCTGGGCGTCTGCAGGACCGGATGATCGGCGATGCCGAGCGCGTCGTTGCGCTGCTGATCGGTCATGATCAGCAGGATGTGGGGTTGCTTGTCGGCCATCACGCGCCCCGCTAGAGCGCCGGTCGTTGCACGGTGATGCCGGGCGGGACCTTGGTGGGGACCATGTGCTCGTGGGGTTGGCCTGGGATCAGCCGCTGGCCGTCGGTAAAGCCCTCGGGCCGGTCACGCAGCTTCTCGATCAGGTGCTCGCGCCAGGGGGTGAGGTCGGTCTGGGCTGACAGATCGCGCTCCTCGAGCGGGTCCTCGTGGAGGTCGAAGAAGAGCTCGCGGCCGGTCTGGCTCATCCAGATGTACTTGTAGCGCGTATCGACCAGCCAGTGATTGCCGTCGACGTAGCGGTACATGCCGGAGTGTTCGCCGTGCAGGTAGCGCCGCCAGCCGGCGTCGTCGCCGCGCATTAAGGGCAGCAAGCTGCGGCCGCTGACGGACTCGGGGATAGGCGCGCCAACGGCTTCGAGGATGGTGGGCATGACGTCCTGAAGGCCGACGGGCTGATCGCAGACGACCTCGCGGGGCAAGCCCATGCGTTGGGGCGCTCGGGCCAGGAAGGGGACACGGGCTGAGGCGTCGAAGGCCCGGCACTTGGAGTACATCTGGTGGTCGCCCAGCATCTCGCCGTGGTCGCTGACAAAGACGATGAAGGTCTCTTCCAGCAGGCCGTTGTCGCGCATGTACTGGAAGAGCCGGCTGAGCTGCATGTCGATGTGGTTGATCATGCCGTAGTAGGCGGCCCGCAGGTTGTGCATGGCACCCGGGTCGATGGGGCCGCGCTGGCCATAGGGCCCCTTTTCGGCGGGGATGCCGCGAGGCGGGCCGTCCCACGGCTCCATCCAGTCACCCATGGCAGGTTCGGGCAGGTCCATCGCCGCGTAGCGGTCGTAGAACCAGTCGGGCGGGGTCATCGGGGGGTGCGGATCGATGAAGGAGACATTGAGGAAGAAGGGGCAGGAGGGGTCACGCTTTTCGAGGTAATCAATGGCGCGAGAGACGCACCAGAAGGTGTGGGTCTTCTCCTCGGGGAGGTGGTTGGGGCGACCGATCCAACCGTTGGGCGTTGCGCCGTGGGACATGGCCGAGCGGTCGAGGGGGAACTCGCCGTGGAGCCAGTCGAGGTACTCGTTGTCGTCGGAGCGGGTGGAGTCGGCGAGCTCGAGGACGTCGAAGCCGAAGCGGTGACGTTTTGGGTGGAGGTGGAGCTTGCCGACCATGCGGGTTTCGTAGCCGGCGGCGCGGAGCTCGCCCGCCAGGGTGGCGGGCGGGTCCCAGGGGGCGCTCATGAAGCCGACCATGCCGTCCTCGTCGGGCGGGCGGCCGGACATGAGGACGCGGCGGGCGGGGATGCAGGAGGGGGACTCGGAGTAGCCGCGGCGGAAGAAGGTGCCGGAGGCGCCGAGCCAGTCCATGGCGGGCGTTTGCAGGACGGGATGGCCGTCGATGCCCAGACAGTCGCCGCGCTGCTGGTCGGTGATGATGAGCAGCACGTTGGGGCGGCTCTGATCCTGGCTCATGCGGCGTGTCCCGTCGGCAGGCAGCGCCTGACAGTACCGCCTGGGGGCGGGAGACTCAACTCGAGCGGCGGGATGCGAGTTGGGAGCGTCGGCGGAACGGGCGGAAAAGGCGCCCCTCGCGCGGGTAAGAGTTTTTTCCAAAAAACTCTTGAGGCGGCGTGGGGCCTGCGAGATCCCGAAGCGGGGCGTGCTGGGGAGCACCGGACGGAATCCGGGGAAGCAGGCTGGCGCGGCGGACACGAGGGGTCTCCGAGAGGGCTTGCGAAAACGTCAGGCCCAGTGTACACTGCACGAGCACAGACGACAACCCAGCACTCGACCAAGGGAAGCGGTCGATGCGCTGAATTAGCCGACGGCTGGGCCGGTTTGGCGCCGGTTCGCTGGGATTGGAGTCGGTTGGCGTTCGGGGGAAGGCCGTGTCGCGTTGAGTGCCGGATCGGCGGTCAAGTCAGCCGTGAGCCGCAGGACGGGCAGCGTTTACGTCAAGCCTCCGGCAGTCCGACCTCAGGTCAGCCGCCAGCGTGCCTCGATTCGCAGTAGCGGCAGAGTCCGCTACGAGACGGGCGGCGGGAGCCGTTCGATGATTCGGTCGACCTTGCGGTTGACTTCGCGGATTTCGGTCCGCAGCTCGCGGGTATTGGCGCGGTTCTCGGCGCGAGATTCGCGAACGTCAATCCACAGTTCGCGGATGTTGTCCTCGCAGCCGGTCAAGCCTTGCTCGACCATGCCGAGACGCATGCCGATGCGCCAAGCTGCGCCGCCAATGGCGAGGATCAGCGTGCCCCCGACGGTGATCATGGTAATGATGACGGCTGTGGCGTCCGTGGCGGTTCTCCTTTTCGAAGTAGCCACGCGCCGACGAAAAGGCTTGCCGGGAATCCTGGGGCGCCCGTGGCTTGGGAGGTTTGCGAACCGACCGCCCACGGCTCGTTGGTTGCTTGTATCAGGCGACGTTCGGGCTCGTCAATCCAGTGGTACACGCACCACCGGGCAACGTGCGAATCGGCTACGCGGGTGGCGGAGGGAGACGCTCCAGGATGCGGTCGACTTTCCGGTTCAAGTCACGGATGTCGGACTCGCAGACTGCCAGGCCTTTCTCGACGGCTCCCAGCCGACTGCCTAGGCGCCAGGCCGCGCCGCTGACGGCAAAGACGATCGTTGCTCCGACCGTGACCATGGCGATGATGATGGGTGTGGTGTCCGTGGCGGTTCTCCTTATCGGGCAGCCACGTTCCGCGTATGCGGACCGCCAGTTCGCCGCTGGCAGCCGTGGCTTGGAAGGTTCGCGAACCGACCACCCACGGCTCGTTGGTTGTTTGTATCAGGTGGCGTTCGGAATCGTCAATCCGGCATTTGAATGGAACGATTTGATGTGAATACGCGTACTATCTGTCGGAACGGCGAGGAGACTTTGGTCACATGTCGAATCGAGTGCCTGATTCGGGCGACCGGAGTGGGCGCGACGGTGGAGTATCTCGTCGGCCATTGGCGCCAGGGTCGCTAGGCCTGCCGTTGCCGACGGGGCGATGGGCCATTGGGTTGCTGGTCGTGGTTGCGGCGATGGTGGCCGTGCTGGCTTCGACTCCGTCCGTGTTTGCGTGCGGCGGGTTCTTTTGTACGACGACGCCGGTGGATCAGAACGCGGAGCGGATCATCTTTACGCAGAACGGGGACGGGACGGTGTCGGCCTACGTGCAGATCGAGTACACGGGCTCGGCGCCGGACTTCTCGTGGATTTTGCCACTGCCGGAAGCTATCGACGCCGAGTCCGTCCAGGTGCCGGAGGACGCAATGGCGGCGTTCACGGAGCTTGAAGTAGCTACCGACCTGGTAATCATGGCCCCGGCCCGTCCTTCCTGCGTTCCGCCGCCGCCGGAGTTCATGAGTGCTGCCCCAGCAGCAGCTGTTGAGGTCTTTGCAAGCGGCGAGGTGGGTCCGTACGGCTTTGACGTGGTGGGATCCGAAGATCCGGATGCCCTGGTTACCTGGCTGCGCGATAACAGCTACAGGGTCACCGTAGAAATGGAGCCGCTGATCGACTTGTACGTGGACGAGGAGTTTGTCTTCCTGGCCATGAAGCTGCGTCCGGACAAAGGGGCGCAGGACGTCGAGCCAGTCAAAGTGACGTATCCCTCGGAACGTCCAATGATTCCACTGCGTCTCACAGCCGTTGCGGCGAATCCGGACATGGCAGTGATGGTCTGGATCTACGGCGAACACCAAGCCGTGCCGATAAACTACGCGAAGATGACCATTGAGAATGATGAGTTGACCTTTTCGGACTGGGGATCTCACGACTATCGACAGCTCATGGGCCAAAAGGCCGACGAGCATGACGGTAAGGCCTTTATCACGGAGTACGCCGCTCCGACGAGCGAACTGCAAGTCACGCATCCGCTTCTGCGGCAATTGTCTGACCGATTCTCCTACGTGACCCGTCTGAACACCGTTATCTCGCCCGAGGAAATGACCGTGGATCCGATCTTTGACTACGACCCGAGTCTGAACGACGTTTCGAACGTTCGGGATCTGCGCGGGATGTCCGGGCTGTATGCATGCGAGCGTGAAGCTCGAGCCAACTCTCCGGTTGGTCGGCTTCAATCCATTGGCGAATCGGTGTTCGCAGCGAGCGACGAGGAGGCGGGGGCTGAAGCCGGTGAAGACTCCTTGTCTGTTGGCACGCTTGTCGTGGGCATTGTTGCCGGGGTCGCGGGGGTGCTGGTGCTGGGTGCGGCGGTGTATCTGGGGGTTCGGATCGGTCAGCGGAATAGGGAGTAGGCACAACCAGACACACGACGCTCGCGAACTCAATAGCGACTTTTGGAGAGACACCCACGGTACGCAAGATGTGCCTAGCGAGTTGGATACACCGAGCTTGGCAAGTCTCTCTGTGCATGGGCTGGAACGAAGTCGATTCCAGACCTCCGGTCTAGGTGGCGGCACCTCGTTCAGGTCTCCGCACAACCACCCACCGTCGAGGTTGAAAGCCTGTCTGCACCAGCACATTGAGACTCTCGCGAATCAACAGCATCCGGCCCGGTCAACCCCTGCCACAAACGGAGCGAAGATATATGAGTGAAGAGGCGGACAGTGCTTCCGCAGGATTCTGATTCACGCATTTGCTGCCTGCAGCAGCAAGCCAACACCCTCGAACTCACCCAGTGCGGCGGGCGATAGCTAATCTGCGACTACGCTAAAACAGCGGACTTCACACGACTAAGTATTCTTCAATCCAGGAGTCAAGCGTCACTCACTTCACTCGTTGCTATCGTCCGCGATCGCATCGATCTTCGGCGTGACAAGTTTAATGAAGCGGCCGATTGTCTTGCATAGCTCGCTGGCGAATGAGTCGTCCGATATCTTCCCTACACGCGACACGTGCAATTCATTGCTGTGGAAACGCTGATCGTCGAAGACACTAAGGCCTTTAAGTCTCTGCTCAAGACCATCGATATCGGTGTCCCAGTATCCAAGTCCCAGCCAGGCTTGCCATTCGCTCTGGTCCTCCTCTTCTCGGACAAGATGGATGAAGTAGGACATCTTCCAATTTCCCCAGAATGGACGCGAATACCACATGTGCCAATATCGCCATGACGGGTTACCGCCAGCCCATCGGCTCGTCTTGTCCGGCCTTAGGTGAAACGGCAAGCTGGCAATTGAACGATTGGACACTCCACGAAGAAAACGGGTGATTTCATCGTGCCTGTTCCTTGCGATCGTCTGAGCCAATTTGCTGGTTCCCGGTCTAACCGGAATCTTATCGTTGGATGACTCGCCAATGCTAATGATGTATTCGTCAACTCCAGGGACAGGGATGATCCTGCTGGCCTGCACATAGAGCGGCCCGTCGTTGCCATCCTGATACGGCGTGAGTTGGACGCACGAAATCAGATCTTCGACAGGGGCCTTTTCGTTTAGCCAGAGGGCGGCCGAGGTTACTTCCGGAGCGAACCGGTGACTGGCCAAGATGATGCGCTCGTCGTTATTTAGTGCATTCAGGTCGTCGGCGTTGAGGTGCTGGAGCAGGCTATTGGTCGCGTCTTCCTCCGATTTCCCGCTGTACTCGGCGAGCATGCGAATGATGTCGTCAGCGCTGGCGCGTTGGAGGTAGCTGGCGTATTTGATGGCTTGCCAGTGGGCGTCGGCGCCGGAGTCGTCGCGCTTGAGTTCGATGACGACCAGCTTTCCGTCTGCATCCACGGCGAGGAGGTCCAGGCGCTCGTCAGTCCGGTCGAAGCCGCTGAACTCCTTGCCGATGATGAGCAGGTCTTCGCCGAGGATGCCGGGGTTGGCGGCGACCCACTCCTGGATGTCGCGTCGCTCCTGAAAGCCGAGGCTGGCGAATTCGACCTCGGCGATTTTCTCGGATTCGCGGTTTTCGGGGTTGATTCTGAAGAGTTGGGGTTCGGCGCTCATTCGGCTTTTTTTCGCGTGTCAGGTATGGCTGCTGAGGATTCGGCTATTGCCCAGTGCGAGGAGCGGCGATCCCAAAGCGCTGGGAAGGCGAAGCTTACGCTGAGCGGTTGGAGGCTGCCAATAACCGCCAGGCGAGGGTGACGAGGGTGGCGGCGGTTAGGTGGGTGAGGATGAAGATTGCGGCGGATTGGGGGGCGATGCCGCCGAAGGTGTCGGTGAAGATGCGGCCGATGGCGACGGCGGGGTTGGCGACGCCGGTGGATGAGGTGAAGTAGTAGGCGCCGGCGACGTAGGCGCCGACGGCGCCGGGCAGGAAGTTGTAGGACCGGGTGGCGACGAGGGTGAATATGAGGCTGAGCAGACCGACGGTGGCGACGAGGTCGCCGAGCCAGGTGATGGGGGCGTCGCGGACGGTGGTTGAGATTTCGGCCGGCGGCAGGCCGAACATGACGTTGCTTAGCACTGTGCCGGCGATGCCGCCCGCGATTTGGGCCGGGAGGTAGCTGGCGGCTTCACGCCAAGGGAGTTGTCCGACGGCGGCGGCGGTGAGGGTGACGGCGGGGTTGATGTGGGCGCCCGAAACGGGTCGCAGGGCGGCGATGATTGCGGCGAGGGCGAAGCCGGTGACGAGGGCGTTCTGGAGGAGTTGGAGGCCGGGGTCGTCGGTGAGGCGCTGGGCCATGATTCCGGAGCCGACGATGGCGATGAGGAGCCAGGCGGTACCGAGGAACTCGGCGAGGGTTCGGATTTGGAGGGATGGGGGTGCTTTCATGATCTGGCGGGGTGTGCGCGGATACACCTTCGGCCAAAAAGCCCTTGCAAGTAGGTGGACCAATAGGAAGCTTGATGCGTTTGGTGCTTGCAAACCTGGGATGGATTGCTCGGAAGACCCTCGTCCGAAGCCTTTTCCACGGGAAAAAGGGTGGACAGCGACCCCGCGGCCGGAGGCGTGATGATGGCCGGAGTGGTCCGTGGGGCTTCGACCGGAAGACCCTCACCCCGACCCTCTCCCACGGGGAGAGGGAGAAAAAGGCGGCCCCGAGGCCCGAGGCGTGATGACGGCCGGAGTGGCCCGTGGGGCTGCGACCGGAAGACCCTCTCCCTAACCCTCTCCCACGGGAGACCTTTGCATAACTGGGCCGTCAGGCCACCATGGGGCGGACGGGATGGTGGTGGAGGTGACGCATGCATCGGCCCATGGGGAACGCCTCGTTGATGGACGCGCTGCTGCCGGACAAGGTGGGCCGCAACGCGCAGTTGGAGCAGGTGGACACGGTCCTGGACTGGGACCGGCTGGCGGCGGTGGTCGCGGACATCTACGCGGCTCCCGAGGGCCGGCCCAGCTATCCGCCACTGCTCATGGTCAAGGTGCTGTTGTTGCAGCAGTGGTACACCGCCTCCGACCCCGAGATCGAGGCGGCGCTCTGGGATCGCCTCTCGTTCCGGCGCTTCGTGGGGCTCGGGCTGCCGGACCCGGTGCCGGACCATTCGACCATCAGTCGCTTTCGGGCCGCGCTGGCGGCGCGGGGCCTGGGCGAGCAGTTGTTCGCGGAGGTGACACGGCAGTTGGACGCGGCGGGCTGGCTGGTCAAAGCCGGCACGCTCATGGACGCGACGCTGGTGGCCGCGCAGGCCCGGCGGCCGTCGATGGACGAGGGGCCGGGCGCGGGCAGCGCCACGGACCCTGACGCCACCTGGACG